>DATJEL010000080.1:0-109476 GCA_035496675.1 Terriglobales bacterium | reverse complement strand
CGCGACTGCTAATTTCTTGATCCATTAGGCGAGCATAAATGTTGCTTCCGACTTGATCGTACCAAAACCTGTAGTCCGTGCCATCTATTGGGATCGTCCCAACACCCCTGGCCGCTTCAGCGCCTCGGTGCTGCAGGAGCTTGACCGTGGCAGCCATCGCATCTGGCAAGCTGCTCCACCATTCGTTCGCTCGAGGCGTAGGCACTTCCAGCGTTCTTTTGCGGACCTGGCACTGCTTTGCCATTTCACCAGCGTCCTCCTTCCCTCCGTTTCGCAAGATGTTGTCGATCTTCCCGTAAACATTCCCGTTGACCGATGTGTATTCAAGCACTTGCGTTTTTGTGGCAGTTCGCTTGATGTAAAGCTGTGACTCGGGAGCATTGCTCGGCTCGAAGCGAAGAACAATATCGTAATCTCGGTTACCTTCGTCGCGCTGAAAGATGATATCTAACACATTCTCGTACGTCGCTGGGCTAACCACTTTATATGTTTTTGGGGCTTCTTGGGCCCACGAACAAGCTCTAGGTCCAACTAGGCCGAGTTGGCACACCAGCAACAGAACGCAACACGTAAGGCGGAAATTCATGATCAACTCCTCGAAGGCAAATGCTAGTGGGAACATTCGTCGCCCTTTAGAAATCCAGTACCGTTCACCAGCGGCGTTGACTGTCCAGTTACAGGATCATACACGGATAGGCCTTTCCAAGACATTACGTACACCTGAATAGCTTGGCCGGTCTTCGCGTAGATGTCATCGAAAGCGCCGGTATCTCCACGTTTGCCTTCGTAACTATCCTTCGGGGTAGAGGGCAACCCATTGTTTCCATCGAAGCCCTTCGGATGCACGTGGAAATTAGCAAAGGTGGGCGTCGGTGAAAATAGAGTGCTGTACCTGATCGTCATCTTCCCTACTTGATTTGTGTAAGATGGATCTATCTTGTAGTTGCTAGGCGTACCATTGAGATTGAACGCACCTTCAAAGGGCTGAGAGTTCGGATGCGACATTCCAGCGTTCCCGGACTTTGCCCAGGCAGTGTCCATCGCTTGAATCACGTCCGCTTGGCAGTAAATGGGCTTCGGGATAATCGGAACGACAGGCGGCAAGTTTGGCAGCGGCGTCGATATATCAAAAGGCCACAAGTCGATTCCTGTGCCAGAGCGTTGCGCGACACCGTCAACATAAGTATAACTGCCAAGCGGACCTTGGTAGACCAAAACTTCTCGCTCCCAGAACGTCGGGTTGGGCAAAGGGGTTTGGGTAGAAGTTGGTAGAGACAGAACGCCTCAACTAAGCCCTTTCAGACCTTCGATAAGCGTATGGAATGGAACTTAGGCACTCGAAGGACGGCGCTAGGACTTAGAACATCCAAAAAAACTTTTCCTCGCGACGGTTTTGCTCGCTGTCCGGCAACCCATTACACAGAGGCAGAACTTTGGGTTCCAAACCCAACGGGCCCTGCCATCTCTCTGATTTTGCTCATTGCTCTACCCAGTGAGCACGGTTTGAGCACAACTTCATAAGGCTTCCCCTCCGCCATCGGAGAACCTCTGTGAACAGATTGTTGAGACCACAGGAGCTGGCCGCTCTACTCGGTGTGCCAGTTTCATTCCTATATGACAGAACGCAGCAAAACACTTCGGATCCTATTCCCCATTTCAAGGTGGGCAAATACATAAGATTCGACCTCGATAAAGTGGAAACTTGGCTGGCGGAGCGTGAGAGATGAGGGGAGGACTCTTGACACATGCCAAGCGCTTGGCATATACCTTGCCCTATGAAGCGCAAGAACCCAGCGGCGGTGGCTCTTGGTCGCAAAGGAGGGCACACTCGGATGAAGAAGATGTCTCCGCAGCAGCGCACTATCCTTGCTCGCCTCGCAGCCAATGCTCGTTGGGCGAAGAAGAAAGGAGAGAGCGGGTCACACGGATAAGGAGGCCGTACATGACTCGCAGTACTTTCCAGCAAGGATACGTTTTTCCGCGAACAACGCGACGTGGGAAGGTTCACGTTATTCGCTATAGGGTGCGTTCGGCAGATGGAAAATGGCGGCACAAAGCAGAGACCATAGCCAGTCCGCGTCGAAAGGATGCGGAGCGGGTTTTGGCTGAACGTCTCAGGGAGGTGAACCGGGGAGTCAGATTACCCTTGGAAATCACCTTCGAGGAGTTTGCCGCTGGACACTGGGAGACATACATCTCTCAAAACCTTAAACCCTCAACGCGAGCATCGCATGGCTCGAATGTGAAGGCTCACCTCTTGCCCACTTTTGGCAAAACTCGGCTCACGGAGATGAGTCCGATCCAGATCATGGACCTCCTCAAGAGCAAGTCCGCCTCTGGGTTGAAGCCGAAGTCTCTGCTTAACGTGTACGTACTGCTGCAAAAAATGCTCAACCTGGCAGTCTCATTGGACCTGTTGAACTCCAACCCAGTTCAGCGAGTCCCCAAGCCCAAGGTGGAACGGATCGAGAAGCCGTCTCTCTCACCGTCTCAGGTCAGAAGTATCGCGGAACAGATGCCGGAAGCCCTAAAGGCTTTGGTAGTGCTCCTGTACTTGACGGGAGTACGTATCGGAGAAGCGTTGGCCCTGAAGTGGAGCGATGTAGATTTTGAGAAATCGAGACTCTACGTCCGACGCTCCATCTGGCGTGGAAAAGAGCAAACGCCAAAGACGGAAAAGAGCATTCGAGCCAAACACCTCGTTAGTGGGCTAAAGGAGGCTCTCCAGCGGCATCGTGACCTTTGCCAGGAGACCGAACCGGAGAACTATGTTTTCGCGAACGGTGCGGGCAAGTCCTATGACCCGGACGACTTGCGCAGGCGTGTTCTTTATCCTGCCATGGATCGGGGCCGGAATCGAGCGGAGGGGAGCGCGTTCCTATGGCTTCCACCTGTTTCGGCATTCGGCAGGTTCACAAATGCAGGAAGTCACAGGAGACCTCAAGCAAACGCAGAGCTTCCTCGGGCACAGCAATATCGGAACAACTGGTGACGTTTACGTTCACCTTCAGCCGGATTCCAGCATTGACGCAATGAAGAAGCTAGAACAAGCGTTCTTCACTGAGTTGTGCTCAACTGTGCTCAAAAAGGGTCAAGGGGAACAGCAAGGCTGGGTAAATTAGGTGAAGAACTCGTGAAGTTTACTGCTCACAACCCATACAAAACTGAAGGACTTACCGAACTTTTGGTTCCGGAGGGTTTTGGTTGCGGGGGGTGGATTTGAACCACCGACCTTTGGGTTATGAGCCCAACGAGCTACCAGACTGCTCCACCCCGCGAATTGATGATAACAACCGTGGTATCTAGCGTCAAACGAACGAGCTGAAACCAGCGATTCCACGCTGTCGTAGAGAAAAATAGGTGGAGAACTCTGCCGGCGATTGGCCTGGCGCGCCCGGAGGGACTCGAACCCCCAATCGACGGTTCCGAAGACCGTTGCGTTATCCGATTACGCTACGGGCGCGTCGCGTCCAATTGTACTAGTTCGATGAAGGGTCGAAATGCTTTTAGGACAAAGATGCGTTATCGGGAGAGAACGGCAACGCCGAATTCGTCAAAAAAAGCCGAGGGTGGGCTACCATACTCCAAACCTCCAAACTAGGTTTGGCGCCAGCAAAGATTGAGAGAGAAAACTCTCTCGGGTACACCTCTCGCGGTTCTGCCAACAACCATGCAGCCCACAACATCAGGACATCGGAACCGTAACCCCTTTCACTTCGGCGAACTGCTTAGCCTCCTCATACTTGGCATCGGCATGGCGGATGATGCCCATGCCTGGATCAGTCGTCAGCACCCGCTCGATGCGCTTGGCCATCGCTTCAGTGCCATCGGCCACGGTGACTTGCCCGGCATGGAGAGAGTAGCCGATGCCCACGCCACCGCCGTTGTGAATCGAAACCCAGGAAGCACCGGCTGCGGTGTTAAGCAAGGCATTCAGCAGAGGCCAGTCGGCAACGGCATCGCTGCCGTCCTTCATGCCTTCGGTTTCGCGAAACGGAGAAGCCACCGACCCGCAATCAAGATGGTCGCGACCCATGACGATCGGGGCTTTCAGTCTTCCCTTCTTCACCATCTGGTTTATCGCTAGGCCGAACTGGGCACGTTCGCCGTAGCCGAGCCAACAGATGCGTGCAGGCATTCCCTGGAACTTGATCCGTTTGCGGGCAAGGTCGATCCAGCGACGAAGGATGCGATTGTCGGGAAACAGTTCGAGGACCAGATCATCAGTTGCATGGATGTCGGAAGGCTCGCCAGACAAGGCGACCCAACGGAATGGCCCCCTTCCTTCGCAGAACAGCGGACGAATGTACGCTGATACAAATCCTGGAAACTGGTAAGCCTCCTTCACGCCTCGCTGAAAGGCGAATGTGCGGATGTTGTTCCCGTAGTCAAAGGTGACCGAACCCATCTTCTGAAGGCGCAACATGCCTTCTACATGGCGGGCAATTGCATCGAGAGATCTCTCTTCATAGGCTTTGGGATCGACTTGGCGTAATGCAAGCGCTTCAGCCAGCGACATGCCGCTTGGAACGTATCCGTTGAGAGGATCGTGCGCGGAAGTTTGATCCGTAAGAATGTCGGGCACCACGCCCCGTTCGGCAAGCTCGGGAATGATGTCGGCACAGTTTCCGACCAGGCCAACGGAGATGTTGTCCTTCTTCCGCACTGAGTTCTTCAAAATGCGTAACGCCTCGTCGAGCGTGTTGACCATGAAATCGCAGTAGCCGGTCTTGAGACGCTTCTTAATGCGATCGGGGTCGACATCAATGCCAAGAAACGCAGCCCCGTTCATGGTTGCGGCAAGAGGTTGGGCACCACCCATGCCTCCCATGCCACCACTGACAATCAGCTTGCCGGTGAGGTCGCCGCCAAAGTGCTTCTCGCCGGCGGCTGCGAAGGTCTCGAATGTCCCCTGCACAATTCCCTGCGAGCCAATGTAGATCCAGGATCCGGCGGTCATCTGCCCGTACATCATCAGACCGGCCCGCTCAAGCTCATTAAACTTGTGCCAATTCGACCAGTGCCCTACGAGATTGGAATTTGCAATCAAGACCCGCGGCGAGTATTCGTGTGTCTTGAAGACACCTACAGGTTTTCCCGACTGGATCAGCAGCGTTTCATCATTCTCTAGGTCTCTCAGGGATCGGACGATCGCGTGATAGCAGTCCCAGTTGCGTGCCGCCTTGCCCGTACCCCCATATACCACGAGATCGCGCGGTCGCTCGCCGACCTCTTCGTCAAGATTGTTCATTAGCATGCGCATCGCGGCCTCCTGCTGCCATCCTTTGCAGGTGATCGCCGTACCCCGTGGTGCACGAATCGGTGTGTAGGTGGGTGTTTCCAGTTCAGCCGGCATGGGTAGATGGTAGTGCGTCAAAGGGTACGGATTCAAACCGGAATACTTGACGTCCACTGCGGCGGATCTGGTGTGTGGTCAAGCCGCTTCTGGTCGAAGGGGATCTGCGGATGAAATTTCAGGTGAGCAGCACTGCAGGAGCGGTCACTCGCCTGCTTGCTCAAGTTGAATGCCGAGGCATTTGATTACCAGCTGTTGTACGCAGTGCCGTCAGTAGATACCTGAGTTGAGGAGCTGTGCACGTCGCAGATCCCTCCGGTGTCTTGTTCGTCCGGGGACGATATGGTGCTGTCATCACATTGCTCGGTCTGCCAATCCGGCTGTCCGGTAATGGGATCTTTGGGCACAGGTTTTAGATAGCCGGCTTGTACCAGATCGTCCAGAGATTGTGGGGCCTTCTGCTTGTCGAGCGTGTACTCGGAGATCAACTTACGCATGTCGTAGAGGTCCTGCCGGAGAACCGCCTCGCGCGCGGTGCGGACGGACCTCTGGTACTGGGGAATGGCAATGGAGATGAGGATCAGCAGAATGCTGATCACGATCATCAGTTCAATCAGGGTAAACCCCGCACCTTTCTTGTGGCCCGCGCCTGGCCGCCCACCAAACTTCGATTGACGCGGAAAAGGCCTAAGATTCTGCGGAGTGGGCAAGCGGAATCTCATTACCAGTCCTTGTACTTGGTGCCGTCGAGCGCGGTGCCTTGCGACTTCGTAAAGACGTCGAAGACGTTCTCGCCGTTCCATGAGTCAGAATTCGGGTCGTCCTGCATAGAACGAAGACCCCAATCGGTGTTGCCCGTCATCGGGTCAATCGGAATCCGGCGCAGAAACTTCAGCTTCTTCCCGCCAACGTCTTCTCCGTTGACCAATGTGTCCAGGTCAGGCGGATAACCAAAGGAATTTACCTTAATGCGGAAGGCCGCGCGATCCGCAGCGTCTTTATAGCGATCGATCCCGTCACGTAATTCCCAGAGCGCCTCGCGCAGCCGGCGCTCCTTTTCGCGCTTGATCTGCACGCGGGCGACCGGAATGATCAGTCCAGACAGCACGAGCAGGATGGTCGTGGCGACCACCAGCTCGATCAGGGTGAAACCGAATTGTCGCTTGCGCTGGATATACATCTTCAATGGGAACGGCCTGGGCGATGAAACTTGCAGGCAATCAACGCCTGTCACTTCCCCCCATAGCTTTTTACCTGCCTTTCGGTCAGCAACAAGCCAAGAAGACTCACCCGCTTTATTGAATTGTAACCGTCGCCACGGCGCCATTGACAGGCATGGCTTGCATGGCGGGATCTCGGGCACCCCCGCGCGCGATGGTGAGGCTTGCCTGGCCGGGGGCCTTGGCCATGAAAGTCACGGTTACAACCGGGCCCTGGCCGGTGATTCCGGACGCCCCGGGGGGCCGGGTAGCAGTGACTTGCATCGTGCCACTGGTGTCATCCTCGCGATGGGTCACGGTGACGATCTGGCCGTCTTGGGAAAGTAACGTGCCATTTGAAACGTTCACCACTTGCAGGAGTTTGGGGTCGTAATTGAGCTGCAGTGGAACGGAATACACGTTCTGCGCACCGCTCAAAAGGACATTGACGGTAAAGGTAGAGCCTGCCTTCTGTGTAACCGCCGGAGGATCGAAAGCGAAGCTCGCGGGTGCCCCGGCACGAGGCACCAACCCCGGCTCAGAGGACGAAGAACCACCGGGTTGAGGGGCAGGGGCTGCCGGTTGCGGCACCGCCACCGAACCAGCGCCTGAGGCTGGATTCATACCTGACGTAGGCGGTTGTGGGTTGCGGCTAACCTTGCGAAGATTGATGGAACTCGCCGTTCCTACGTCGATCGCCTGCTGGTTCAGGTCGGTGAGTACCTGGCGGCGAACGAGGTGAGGAATGAGAACAAATACGGTTTCCGTCTCGCGGTGTTCGGTCGCCGTCTGCCCGAAAAGATACTTAAGCAGCGGTATCTGCGATAGCCCTGGGAATCCGGTGAGGCTTTTGCTGTTCAGGTCCTCGAGCATCCCGCCGAGAAGATTGGCTTCGCCTTCGCGAAGGCGAACCTCGTGGTCCACCTTACGTTGCCCAATGATCGGCTGCGTGATCCCGCCTATATTGGACTGGCCGGTCACAGACGAGATATCCATCGAGATCTTCAGGGTAACGTCTCCGTTGGAATGCACGCGGGGCGTCACCTCAACGTTTACGCCGACGTCCTGATATTGAAATTGCGTGTTCACCAGAGGATTGATGCCAACACCCCCGATACCGGGCTGGAATGACCCGGTCGCAATCGGAATGCGGTCGCCGATCTTGAGGGTGGCCTTCTGGCCATCCACGGACCGAAGCTGCGGGTTCTGAATCAGTTTTGTATTGGTGTCGGAAAAAAGGGCGGTCACCGTGGCTTGCGAAATGGTGACTTGGAAGTCCGTGGCGTTCAGGCTGGCCAGCGAGTTCAGATTGATACCGTTGGTCGTTGAAGTGGTCGGGGTTGTCGTCGTCCCTCCGGTAGGCGTGGTCGTAGGGTTGGTGATCACGTTGGGCTGCAACTGTACCGACATGCTTGTCGGCGGACTGATTCCCAGGGTGCGGTTCTTGTCGCGACTGATCTGCATGACCGCGATGTCCACCACGACTTCGGGCTTCGAGCGGTCAAGGTCACCCACCAGTTTTTGCGCTAATGCAATCTGGTCCGGAGTTCCGCGCACCACAATGGCACCTTCGCTAGGCAACGGCTGGATGCGCTGAATTTCGAGGATTTGGCGCAGCGCGTTCACTACGTCCTGCAGTTCTGTCGGTTGCGAAAGATTCGAGAGATAAAAGGTCTTGATGACACTCTGCTCGACTTCCTTGCGTTTTGCTGGATTGTCAGCCGCAACGAAGATTGTGTTGGGTGTAACCGGGCGCCAGAACGTTTTCGACTGCATGGCTACGATCTGCAGCGCTTCTTCTAACGAGACTGAGTTCAGGTCGACTTTGATTCTGCGCGAGGTGTAGTCGGGGTCAAACAGCACGTTGATGCCGGCCAGCTTACCGATGGTTTCAAAGATGATCTTGCTATCTTCGGTCTGCTTCATGGTCATCGGCACGTTCGGGATAGGAGCAAGTTCGACCGGCGCGCCTGCATCCTGGAGACGGCGCTCGAGGACACTCGGTTGCTGAACAGTTGATTGAGGCGTTCCCTCCCCTTGCTGGATGAGGTGGTTCGTGACCTGGATTTCCTGCTTGGCGATGGCGCTGGAGGGGTCGATTTCGGCGGCCTTCTGGAACTCGGCAAGCGCTTCCTGCAGGCGACCTGCCTCGCGCAAGAGCTGTCCGCGATGAACGTGCGAGGCGCCAGCCAGGAATCTCAGACGTTCGTAGGCACTGCGGTAGGAAAGATCCTTGGGATTCAGGTCATAGGCCTGTTTGTAAAGATCGTAGGCCTGCTCGTAATTCTGGCGCGCTTCTGCATCCCTGCCCCTTTTGAACAGGGATCGAGAACTCTCGGCCACAGCGGAAATGATTCCAACGGCTAGTAGAAAGCAGATCAGCGCCGGGCAGATTGCGCGTTTCATCAATGACACCTCAAAAGACGTTCTTTGGCGTGGTCCAAGGCCGGATCCCCAGCGAGCCCGTTTTGACTCCCCTGGGTGGGAGGGCTGGACCCCGCATTTTCTCTGTAGGAAAGCGCGATTATAGCATCGCTAGTAATCACTCCGATGTTACTGTTCGTCATAGGGTTACACCAAAGTACTCGTACGAAGGTCACGGGACTCGGTTTCAGGCCGCACCTCCGGTGATCCCCTCGCCGGCGACAAGCCGAAGACCGACAATCTGCAACACTGGTACTCTATCCCCATGGGCAGGCAAGCGGCACATCAGACAAAAGCGAACCCGGAGAAGAACCCGCGGCGCGACCCCACTGCCGCCGGGCAGAGAGATGCCGCTGTCAATAGGATCGCCTCACATAACTATTTCTTGCTGGAAAAATACGAGACTGGCATTGCCTTAACAGGTACCGAGGTCAAGTCGGTCCGGGCCGGAAAAGTCGCCCTCCGAGACTCGTACGGCATCGTCAAGGACAACGAACTCTGGCTGCTAAACTGCCACATCGGCGAGTACGACCATGGGAACATCTACAACCATGCTCCATTACGCACGAGGAAACTGCTGGTCCACCGCGAAGAAATCCGAAAACTGATTGGAAAAACACAGCAGAAGGGTCTGACCCTGATTCCCACCCGGATGTACTTCAAAAACGGCCGGGTGAAACTGGAGCTCGCACTCGCCAAGGGCAAACAACTGTGGGATAAACGTGAAACCGAGCGCCGCCGGACGGCCGACAAAGAGGCCAGAGAGGCGATCGCGAGATCCAGGAAGTAGTCCGCCAGCCGAAGTGTCGTTCCAGAGTGAAGGTGAAAAGATGACCGTCAGCGAATCCATCAAGGCCTACGACATTCCGGAGCGCGTGGCTGGCTATGACTCCGACATGGAACTCATGCATCCGAACCGTAACAAAATGCTCGAGATCATGTTCGAACTTCTGCCAATCCCGGCCGAGGCGTCGTTTCTCGCCCTTGACCTGGGCGTAGGAACTGGATTCTTCTCGAATGCAATCTTGGGTCGTTTTCCTAACTGCCGTGTGATTGCCGTCGACGGCGCAGCTTCGATGGTCGAAATGGCGAAAGCACGGCTCGGGCCGGTCGCAGATCGAGTCGACTTCCGCACCGGAGATTTTCGCTACCTTCCCAAATTACTTCCCGATAGCCAGCCGTTGGACCTGGTTTATTCCGCATACGCTCTGCATCATCTGACGTCCCAGGAGAAGCTCGCCGTGGTTCGCGACGTGATGGGATTGCTGAAGCCGGGCGGGTGGTTTCTGAACGCAGATTTGATCGTCGCCCGCGATGAACGCACCGAGGCACGAATCCAGGAAATTCGGGTGGGTGGGATTCTCAGCCGCGCCGGCGGAGGTGATCCGCGTTTTCTGACGTCTTCCTCAACGCGCGCCTTTCTCGATGATTTGGAGGCGAGGGACAACGACAAGCCCCTCACCCTGCTCGAGGATTTGGAAATTCTGAAGGGCGCAGGCTTGGGCAACGCAACCGCGTTCTGGGTGGAATATCGCGAAGCGGTTACCGGCGGATTCAAGTCGTAACTCTGCAAAAACACAGAGAGCGGGCGTCGTCGCCCGCTCTCCGTGAAAGGCTGGATGGAAATCCAGTCTTTCTCCCCACGTTCACTTCTGTTCAGGTGTCACTACCTGGGCCTTTTCAGCCGTTTCTCCTGCTTTCCCCTTGGCGGTCTGGGTTTCCACAACAGCGGCCTTGCTCTCGCTGTTCTTTGAATCGACGATCGGCAATGAAGTCGACGAAGACTTTAGGGCGTTCTCGACCTCGGTAGTCTGAAGATCTTTGATCTTGGCCGTGGTCAGGATCTTTTCCAGTTGCTGGAAGACCTTCCCGCGATCGACCTGGCCCATATCTTCCGGCTTTTCGGTCGTCTCGAGCGTAGCGGCAAATTCGTAGCAAGCGTTGTTCTTGAACAGATGGAAGAACTTCAGGTCAGACTTCTTGTTGTCTTCCCCGTTAATCTGCTCAAAAACGCTGTACTCATTCTCTCCCAGCTTTACCGTCGTGGGCTTTACCTCTCCAGCTTCTTTTGCAGCCGGATGAAACTCGATGCATTCATCCGACGTCATACCATTGTTCAGGCTCACATTCAGCTGCGCCGAGCTAAAGTCGGTCTCCGGGTATGAATTTCCCGGCATCGTCACGCTGGCAACCGCCAGGGAGCCGGATTTCAAGAAGCTGGTGGTCGACGGAACAAGCTTGTCTCCCGACTGCAGGTTGTATTTACGGGGGAAGCTGAACGAGACGCCGTACTCGCTATTCACATAGGTCGCGTTCGCGGGGCGGTGTTTTTTGACCGCCTTCTTGGGCTTCTCAGGAAGAGCGGCGACCGGGGTGGCTGGCGCGGGCGAGGAAACTGCCGGTTGCGGGGGCGGGCTGATTTTTGCCGCATTCTCGGATTTCTTAGAACAGCTGATCGCCAGAAACAGAACTCCACCCATCAGAATCGCGGCGCAAATTGCGGGCAGATACATGCTGGTCCAACTGTCGTTTTCTACTTGCTTGAAGCTCTTGTTGCCTACTGAATTTGGATTGATCGTTGTCATGTTCCCCTCCTTGGGTCCTTCGCTGAGGGGAATGGCAACACCTTTGCCAGAGTGAATCGGATTGATTCTGCGGCGGTTAGCACCCACCCGAGGCGCGGAACGCGTGCCTAGGAGAACACGCCGTCTACCTCTGAACACACAAGGGCGGCCGCGATCTCGGGGCACTACTCCGGTCACGGTTGCATCCCTCGCCGTCCGGATCAGGGCCGCACTTGAGCAGTGGAGGGGAGAATTGTGAGATCCCGGCCCCCCTCCCAACAAAGGCTACGGGGTCTCCGAAGGGCTCCCTCGAGCCGGTTGAAAATGCCGGCCTCCAAAGACCTCATGTGGAAAGCATTCTTTAACAACCCAAAGACAACAAATCCCCTTAGAAAGTGTTCTAATTACCTAGCAGCGTTTCTGTGGAGGTGCGTGTGTCCCTCAATCATCGAGTTGTGCTCGGAGTTCTGTGTGGGAGTTTACTTTGCCTGCCAGCGTGGGCAGATTCGAATGTGCGCATCGTTCGCCTGAGCTACATCGAAGGTGGCGTCGAGATCGACCGCAACACCGGCCAGTTCGAGAAGGCCATCACCAACCTGCCTATCACCACGGGCGCGAAGCTCCGTACAGAAGCGGATGGTCGCGCCGAGGTCGAACTGGAAGATGGCAGCACCGTTCGTCTCGGTTCAAACACCGCAGTCCAGTTCCCGCAGCTGTCGTTGCGGGACTCGGGCGTGAAAGCCTCTACGATTGAGGTACAGAACGGTACAGCGTACGTCGAGTTCTCCGGAGCCAAGGGCAACGAACTGAGTGTGAGGTTCGCGGACCAAAGAATCGAACTCACGCAAGCGGCGCATCTGCGGATCATCTGTGGCCAACAAGGACAGTCAGTTGCCGTTTTCAAAGGGAACATTCAAGTTGAAGGTCCGTCCGGCACTGTCCAAGTGAAGAAAAATCAAACCGCCACCCTGGATCCATCCGCAAATGCACCTGTGATTGCCAAGGAGGTCGAGCCGGAGCCGCTCGACTCTTGGGACAAACAGCAATCGCAATATCAGCAGCGCTACGCCAGCAATTCTTACGACAACTATTCGCCATACCGGTACGGAACCAGCGATTTGGCGTACTACGGCACCTTCTTCAATGCCCCCGGCTACGGCATGCTGTGGCAACCGTACTTCGTCGGCGCTGGCTGGGATCCCTTTATGGACGGCGCGTGGGCCTTTACCCCCGGCTTTGGGTTCGGCTGGGTTTCTGGCTATCCATGGGGTTGGGTGCCGTATCACTACGGTTCTTGGGTTTTTCTCCCCGGATATGGCTGGGCATGGCAGCCGGGCGGAGTGTGGAGGCCGTGGTACTCGCAGCCGCAGCTGGTGAGGGCCCCAACCGGATTCAGGCCTCCACAACCTCCGACCACGATTGCAACTCGGGGCACTACCATCGTCGGTGTGAATCGCGGACCAGCGTCGAGCCCGGCGAGCCGATCGGGAAACAAGATCCTGATCAGGACCAATTCGGCGGGGCTAGGCGTGCCGCGCGGGCAGGTCTCTGACCTGGCCAAGGTTTCGCGCCAAGTTCAAGAGCGCGGAACAGCGACACAGCATGTCCAGACCGCTCCGATCTCCCGGGCCCCCGCTCCCCTGGCGGGAGGAAACTCACCCCGGGGTATGGATTCCCCGCGTGGACGTTCGCAACCGGCTTCGTCCAGCCCGCGGTCTAGCCCTCCACCATCTTCGCCTTCGCCGCGCATGAGCTCGCCCGATCCCAGCATGGGCGCTCCTGCTCCGCGTACGGGTTCGCCGCACCGATAATTTGCAACGTGAATAGCAAAACCCGCGGAGAGATCCGCGGGTTTTGCTTTGTTAGCTTGCGAATGTTCAGCGCTGGTTCATTGCAACCCAGGGCTGCGGGTAGGAAGGGCCAATGTAGTCGGCCCGCGGACGGATCAAACGATTGTCATCGAGCTGCTCGATCACGTGGGCTGTCCAGCCACTGATACGGGAAACCGCGAAAATTGGCGTGAATAGATCGACGTCGATTCCCAAGACGTGATACGTAGACGCCGAGTAGAAATCCACGTTGGCATTGAGTTTTTTCTCGGCTTTTACGAACTTTTCGATTTTGTGCGACATGTCGAACCATTTCGCCTCGTTATGCGCGCGGCAAAGATCTTCTGACATTTTTCGGAGATGGGTGGCCCTCGGGTCCTCGGTGCGATAGACGCGATGCCCGAAGCCGGAGATCTTCTGTTTCTTCGCCAGCAGGTCGCGAACGTATTCGACCGGATCGGCACCGGAGGCGTCGATCTTTTCCAGAATGTGAAACACCGCCTCGTTCGCCCCGCCGTGTAGTGGCCCTTTCAGAGCGCCGATGGCTGACGTGATGGCGGAATGCATATCCGAGAGTGTGGCCGCGGTAACGCGGGCGGCGAAGGTGGAGGCGTTCAGTTCATGATCAGCGTGCAGAATGAGCGCGATATCGAGCGCGCGTTCTGCTGTTTCGGAGGGCTTCTCCCCGTTTAAGAGCAGCAGGAAGTTGGCCGCGTGCGAAAGCGAAGGATCCGATTGGACCACGCTCTTGCCTTTTCGGACTCGGTCATAAGCCGCGACGATGAGGGCAATCTGCGACGTCAGTCGGATGGCCTTTTTGACATTAACGTCGTGATCATTGGCTGCGCGGTCACGATCATAGAGCCCAAGGGCGGACACGGCCGTGCGGAGAACATCCATCGGGAGCGCCCCCTGCGGGACGCTGCGCAGGAAATCAACGATGGCGGGATCAAGTTTACGTTCCGACGCGAGCTGCTGGCGAAGGTCTTTCAGTTCCTGCGCGCGGGGAAGCCTCCCATGCCAGAGCAGGAAACAGGTTTCTTCAAAGTTGGATTTTTCGGCAAGCTCGTGAATATCGATGCCGCCGTAGGCGAGAACACCGTTGTCGCCGTCGATGTAGCAAATCTTGGATGTCGTGGCGACCACGCCCTCCAGCCCCTTGGGAGCGTGTGTCATCGTAAGACCCACAGGATTCCTCGCTAAATTTGGCAATGGTTGAAGCGCACGAAACACTCCGGCCCGTGCTGCCGCAACTAACTTTTATACGCCAAAAACTACAAAGTTTCCAAGCTCCGGTCCGCCCTTAACAGCCCGGCTGGGCGGACAGCCAGGGTGACAACATGGCTTGGATCGGGCTTGACTTAAGTTGTTCTTACGCATCGATTTTTTTCATCTACGAACACTACTTTAGATGCGTGATTTCTGGCTTGCGAGGGTTCGAGCCAGCAGAAGGCCACCAGAATGATCAGGTCTCCGGGTTGAACCAGGCGCGCGGCTGCCCCATTCAGGCGGACTTCGCCAGAACCGCGAGGCGCCGGGATCACATAGGTCTCAAAGCGCTCTCCGTTGTTCACGTTCCAGATGTGTACGGCCTCACCCACCAAGAAACCAGCAGCCTCGATCAGGGCCTCGTCGAGGGCAACGCTGCCCTCATAATTCAGGTCTGCGCCGGTGACCGTGGCCCGGTGGACCTTGGATTTCATCATTTTGATCATGAATGTTCGTTACTTCGATAATACACGGCCTAGAGAGATGGGGGTCCGAGCGCCAGGTTCAGGTTAGAATTGAGGCCATGCGCCGGGTACTTTGTTGGGCGTTTGCAGCCGCGTGTCTCCAGCCAGCCTTGTTCGCGAAGGAACAAGCCCCTGACCCCCTGCTTCCCTGTTCGCCGCCCGTGAACCGGGCTGCCTGCAATCCATCCCGCAACGAAGAAAAACAGGCCAAGGCAGCCTTTGCGCACGCGGTAAAAATGCAGCAGAAAGATCTCGACCAGTCCTACGAGCTGTTTTCTCGCGCGGCCGATCTGGTCCCCCGCAATCTTAACTACCTGACGGCGCGGGAGGTGGCGCGACAGCAATTAGTAACCAGACACATGGAACGGGGGAATGCTGCACTCAATTGGGGAAAGCAGATCGAAGCGCTGGCCGAATTCCGCAGCGCTATGCACCTTGATCCTGCGAACCAATTCGCGCAGGATCGGCTGCGCGACGCGCTCGGCAACTCTGCGCCCAAGCTCTCCCCGGCACCGCGGATCATCGAAGAGTCTCCCGAACTTCGGTTGAGTCCCAACTTGAACCTGGCCAGCTTCCACTTCCGCGGAGACACCCGCGATTTGCTGGCGCAGATTGCCCAGGCCTACGGTGTTTCCGCTCAGATTGAAGATTCAGTCCAGTCAAAGCACGTCAACTTCGACGTCGATGACGTCGATTTCTACAGAGCCATGCTGATCGCCGGCGCTCTCACCAAGAGTTTCTGGAGCCCGTTGGGCGAAAAGCAAATGCTGCTTGCCGCTGATACCCAAGAGAACCGGCGCCAGTTTGAGCGCCTGGCAATGCGCAAGTTCTATGTTCCCTCCGCCGCGAGCACGCCGACGACATTGAACGAGATGATGAACCTGCTACGGAACCTTTTTGAGATCCGTAGTGTGACGCCAAATGCGGCGGCGGCGACCCTTATCGTACGCGCTCCCCAGAACGCGCTCGATGCGGCGACGCAGTTCATGGAAAGGCTCGACGGATCGCGCCCCCAAGTGATGCTCGACGTCAAGCTCTACCAGATCAGTCACACCTTCATGCGCAGTCTGGGCGTGCACATCCCTTACAACTTCACGTTTTTCAATATTCCCGCGGGGGCATTAGCGGCGTTGGGCGGGCAGAACATTCAGCAGCTGATCAATCAGCTGATTTCAAGTGGCGGCATCAACCAGGCGAACAATACAGCGCTCTCGGCCTTGCTGGCACAGTTGCAGTCACAGCAAACGCAGAACTCCATTTTTAGCCAGCCACTGGCGACATTTGGCGGTGGAAAGACCTTGACAGGAGTCAGTCTCGACCACTTGAGCGCGCAATTATCGCTCAACGAGAGCTGGCTGAAAACCCTCGAGCACGCCTCCCTGCGCGCCTCCCAAGGTACTGACGCAAACTTCCGTATGGGAAGTCGTTACCCGATCCTGAACGCTACCTTCTCCCCCATCTTCAACAATGCAGCCATCTCTCAGGTCATCCAGAACAACAGCTTCCAGGCAGCGTTTCCGTCCTTCAACTATGAGGACCTCGGACTGACCATTAAGGCGAAGCCCACCATTAGCAGCAGCAACGACGTAACCCTGCAACTGGAAATGAACCTGCGCGCTCTCGCCGGGCAATCGTTCAACGGCGTTCCAGTGATTGGAAACCGTGAGTACAAAGGAACCATTTCCCTCGCTGACGGGGAACCTGCCGTGGTTGCCGGTCAGGTTTCGAGGACTGAATCGCTAGCCATGAGTGGGATCCCCGGACTCGGATACGTGCCGCTGTTCAATAAGATCGCGACCGAAAACAGCAAAGAGATCGACGAAGACGAACTGCTCGTGGTGATTACCCCGCACATCACCTCAAGAGCCGCGGGAGAGAGTTCTGAAGTCTATTTACTGAAGTAAGGTGCTCGCTTGCCCCTCCCGCCAGGGGAGGTAGAAGCGGGCGCAAACTTTACTTATCCGTTGCTGCAAATTCCACCAACTGTTTTAGGGCGTCATAGTTATTATTGCCCACCCCCACAGGCCTGCCGTTTACAAACAGGGTTGGGGTGCTATTCACGCCCAGGGCCTTGCCGAGATTCACGGAAGCGTCCACTCGAGCTTGGATTTCTGGCTTGGTGGAACACACAGCGATATCTGAGCCCTTGACACCCGAATTGTCGGCGATTCCCGTAAGTTTCTCGTCGGCGTTCTCGGCGGTAATCTGTTCTTGCTGCTCAAAGACCCCGTCCACGAACTTCCAATAAGCCTCATTGGACGCTCGCCCTACGCACTCCGCGTAAGCCGCCGCCTTCGCGGCCCAATTGTGGTTGGGAAGAGGAAATAGCTGGGACACGAAGCGGACGTTTGAGTTCTCGTTCAACAGGCGGGAAATGGTTGGATTTGCCTCTTTGCAGTGCGGGCATTGCAAGTCCGTGAACTCAACCAACAGTACGGGCGCATTCACCGGACCACGAGCAGGTCCATTCGCCTTCCTCTTGAGTTCGGCTTGGGCCGAATCAAAGGGACGCTTGCCGAACGGAATAATGTCGCCCACGACAGCATGCTTGCCATCTTCGGTGACGAAAAATCTTTGCCCGCCTTGCCCGTCGGGACCGCTGATCTGAACGGTGACTTCGGCCAGCCCTTTTGCTTCCGCCGGCTTGATATCCACGATCTTCCACGTCATCTGCGGATTGAAGCCGAAGGTCTCATGCATGAAGGCGTTGACCTCGTCCTCGCTCGGAAGATACGGCGACTTCTCGGCTGGCTTCTGTGCTGCGCTCGGAGCATGGGTTGGGGCGGCAGATCTTTGTTGGGCTATCGCAAGTGCTGCCATCGAAAGCAGGAAAGGAAAAATAAATCTTTTCATGTTGGTCCTTGAAACTCAGATGTCGGCCTTGGCGGCGATCGGGAACCGTCGGCCGTAGCCAAATGCTTTGGGTGAAATCTTGATACCCGGAGCAGCCTGCTGGCGTTTGTATTCGTTGCGCTCTACCATGCGAATCACGCCTTTCACAAGGGCCAGATCCAGTCCATGCTCTCCTGCGATATCTTCGGCTGAGCGCGACTGCTCGACATAGTCCTCAAGAATAGCATCCAGTACGTCGTACGGAGGGAGCGAGTCGGTGTCCTTCTGGTCGGGGCGCAGCTCCGCCGACGGTGGCTTCTCCAGGCTCGATTGCGGAATCCATGGCTGGCGCGAATTCACGTAGTGGCTCAAACGATAGACAAGGGTTTTCGGCACATCGTTGATAACCGCCAGGCCACCGGCCATGTCGCCATAGAGAGTACAGTAGCCCACTCCCAACTCGCTCTTGTTGCCGGTGCTCAATACCAGCGCGCTAAATTTGTTGGAAAGTGCCATTAAGAGCGACCCGCGAATTCGCGATTGAATGTTCTCTTCCGTGACGTCTTCCTTTCGGCCCCGAAACACCTCCCCCAGAGTTCCTTTGAAGGCGCAGAAGATGTCGCGAATTGGCAGAATCTCGAAGCGAATACCGAGATTTGCCGCTAGCTCGCGCGCATCGGTGATCGATCCAGGCGAGGAATATTCTGACGGCATGCCCACGCCGATCACGTTCTGCGGGCCTATGGCGTCGACGGCTATGGCGGCCGTAAGTGCAGAATCAATGCCTCCACTCAACCCGACAATGGCGCTGCGAAACCCGCATTTGGCAATGTAATCTCTGGTGCCGATAACCAGTGCGCTGTAGATGCTAGCTTCCTCACCGGGGATTTGTTCGTGCATGTCTCCCCGGAGAGCATCGGAGTCGAAGAAGATCAAGTCCTCTTCAAATGACTTCCCTCGGGCTACGAGTTTCCCCTCACGGTCAAACACCAGGCTCGAACCATCAAACACCAGGCTATCGTTGCCGCCGACCTGGTTCACAAAAGCCACAGGCACCCGATCATTTCGGGCGATGGTGGCGAGCATTTCTTGGCGCAACTCACGCTTGCCTGCCCAGAACGGCGAGGCCGAGATATTGAGAACGAAATTGCCCCCAGCTTTCACCAGGGTTTCGACCGGATCCACGCTGTAGAGCTGCCGCGGCCAGAAGTGCTTGTCATTCCATGCGTCTTCGCAAATGGTAAGCGCCATTTGTTTTCCGCAAAAGGAGAACAGGTTTTGATGACGCGCGGGCGCGAAATTGCGCAATTCGTCGAAGACGTCGTAGGTGGGCAGCAACATCTTGGACTGCACGAACTTGATTTCGCCGTCCATCAATAACGCCGCCGAATTCATCACCGATTTGCCGGTGTCGGCCTGCGCCGGAGTGACCAGGCCGCAGATGACCGCAATGCCGCGAGTCTCAGCGGCTATATGCTCGGCTGCTTCCCGGTTGTGAGTAACGAACGATGTCCTCTCGACGAGATCCCGGGGAGGGTAACCACAGACAGAGAGTTCCGGGAAGAGGATCAGTCCTGCCCCTTCGGCGCGCGCACGCCGAGCGTAGGCAATGATCTTCGCCGAATTCCCGGCGAAGTCACCGACTGTGGGATTGATCTGTCCCAGCCCAATCTTCACACATCCAGTCTAACGGGACAGAGTGACTGCGCCAAATCAGCGCGAGGCGCTATTGTGAAACTGAGGAGGCAATGGGCTGCCAGTCGTATTTGGTAATGGCATCGGAGCACTCGAATCGCTGGGCTGGGATGTCTCTTCACCCGGACGTCGAAGTGTTGGCGCCTTCGTCGGTCGCTGCTCTTTCTGGGCTGCGGTGGCGACTTGCGGGCCGCCGAGATCGATTTCCTTTTCGGTTTTTACGATCTTTTGCCCTCCCACCTTCATGATCTCCACACGGACAACTTCGTCCCCTACGATGCGGACGAAGTCGACATCTTTAGGCGGTTCTCCGTAAATCCAATCCTCGTACTCAGCACCCTGTTCGTCTTTCTCGCGCATTTTCTTGTCGGGGCGGCCCTTGGAGTAGATGACCATTTCACGGTTCATTCCGACTAGTACCTGGTGACTCTTGATGGCTTCCTTCACCTTGGGAGGGACGGTCTCAACATAGGCGTCGACCGGGGACTTGGAATCGAAATCGAACACGGGCCACAACAACTGCTTCATTTGTTCAGCGGTCAAATCTGGGACACTGTGCTTAAACACGAGATCAACGTAGGACCCGCGGGGATTATTAAACGGCCCATTCTGATCATTGCCACCTGGTGTGGTCATGGTGTTATTCATGCCCACCTGTATGTGTTGATACCACTTTTGCTTCTTCACTGGGCCACCGTTGATTTCCAGGTGAATACGATCGCCTCTGATCTCAAACTTCGTAATCAGAGCGCGGTCTCCTGGTTTCACGGAAGGGCCCCAGAGCGTGAGCAACTTCTCCAGGTCTTGGCCACTCGGGGAGAGTTTCCCGTCCTTAAGGGTGAGGCCGGTCTTGCCCATGGGAAATCTCGTGCGGATGTAGACGAGGTCGGCGTTGAAGGTCCGAACTAATTCCATCCGGTGCTGGGCACTGAGGGCAGAAGATGGTTTCTCATCCTCAGCGCGGCAGAATGGCACAACGGCAAACACTAGCGAAAGGGCAACAACTAAGCACGGCGGCCTCATGGGGCACCCCAGCAGATTATAGCCCTTGGATGGGCGCCCGCCACGCCGAGGTGTCTCCATGGTGTAATAAAAGGCACGCCAAAAAGGCGTGCCTGGCTTTTGCCTCCTGCCGGTTACCAGGCGGAGAAGGTGAACTTGTCGATGTTTACCGAATAGGGCGTTTTGTAGTAATTGCTGTCGATCTGGTAATTGACGGTGACGCCATACCAGCTGGTTGGGGTGGGCGAGTCATAGCGGTTGAGATTAGCCGTGTAGCCGTTCAAGGTGATGGATTTGAACAGCAGATGACCGTCAGAGGTGCGCTGCACCTGGATCGTCAGATGGTTCCAAGCGTTGCTCTTCGGGTTGCAAGGAATACCGCTCGGAACCCACTTCTGCTGCCCGTTGTTCCACGTGTCCCACTGATGACCACCGGTTATGCGGCACTCATGGCCCCAAATGTAAGACTTCCCGCCCACGAACTGATTGATGTCGAACTCGAGCGCTTGCGAATCATTGGCATTGTTGATCCAGAAGTAGACGTCGTAGGTAAAGTTGTGGAGGGAAGGAACCAGCGTTTTGCCGAAATCTGGAAGACCCTGCGACGAAAAGTCTCCGATCAAGTGATTGTTCCAAAGGATGTCCGCCCATTGCGTGGTGCCGCCGCCGTATGTGGTTTTTGTCGAAATTCCATCCATGGAGGGAGAGCTAACATTGGGCGTCCAGGACCACTTCACCCGTGACCCGGTTGCAGTACAGGTTGAGCAGATCGGGAAAGTCGGCGGCAACAAAGCGTAGCCATTCCATCCGCTGCTATGTTGAAGGTTGGAGAAGGTTTTACCGCCCGAACTGCCCGGAGTCGAATTGACGTTGAGGGTGAGCTGAACCGTCGCTGACCATCCGCAGTTGTCCCACTCCTGAACGACAGGTTTCTGCGCGCCGGAGGCCAGGGAAACATAGGTGTCAAGTTTCGCTCCATTGACCACGTACGCCAGAACTCCAGGCGCAGTATAAATTCCCATTGCGGAGACGCCTTTAGAACACGCTGGAGAACTGCCGCTCGCAACGAAGTGAACCGATGAGCCCACACTTGCACCATTCGCGGGGGAGCTGACAGAAACACCTGCAGCAGCAGGCAAAACCAACGAGCACAGACAGACGAGTACCTTCCAGGACTTCATGAACTTCTCCAGCTTTATGAATTGGCGCTAACCAGCAGCGAGGTTGCCGCGATTTTAGGAAGGCAACTACTTACCTTCAATAGAAAACACCTTAGGCGTGAATCAGAAGTACATGTAGGCGGTAAGACAAAAACCTTAGACAGCGATCGCGAGACGGCGATTCATTCAGAAGAACTCTCCCCTCGAGCACCAGTTCGAATCGTCGGTTGACGATGCGATCGAGCTGAGGGCGCGCTAGATCACCGGAGCCACTCGCAGTCCATCCCGCGCGACCTGCAGCGGCAGCACCCTTCCTCCAGCGTCGCCGATCGCGGTTGCTACACGGCTCGCTGCACCCTTTTCAACGAGAAAGATCACACAGCCTCCCCCGCCAGCTCCGCAAACCTTCGCAGCCTGCCCTCCATGTTTGCCGGCAACGGCGATGAGTCTGTCGATAAGAGGGGTCGTGATCCCGGGAGCGTTGGTGCGGCGCAGCTTCCACTCTTCACGGAGGAGTTTAGCCACCTGGCCCCAATCCATGGCCACCAGCGCTTGGTGCATCTCGCGAGCGATCGAGGCGATGTTTTCGAAGTTGCGGAATACTCGCTTGTCTCCGTCGACGTGAGATTTGAAAACCTCCCAATTGTTGATGCCTGATCTTCTTGGAACCCCCGTATAGGCGAGCACAAATCGCGACTCAATTTCCTCCGGCAATACCGGCACAGCTTCGCGATGGATGCCATCAGCATCGAGGCGAATGGCGCTGACTCCACCGTAAAGGGCGGGATAGTAATCCTGACATCCGGTAGGCACCTCAATAATCTGCGCTTCCACATTCTGCGCGATGACGCGCATTTGCTCGAGCGTGAGGTGCCGGTCGGTGAAGCGCGCCAGAGCCGCGCTGGTGGCGATCATTAGCGCCGAGGATCCGGAGATTCCCGCTCCGGCCGGGGATTCAGAATCGGTCTCGATCAATGCTCCTTCTTTGGGCGCGAAAAACTGCAACAAACGTCCGCTGATGGGCAATTTGAATTTTTTTGCTGAGCGGACCTGGTCGAAGCTGGCGAAGTGTTCCTCTCGTTTCGTGTCGGAAGAGCGCAGATGGATTCCGCGGCCCTTCAGCGGCGTGATCCGGCAGGTGGTTTGGATATTGACCGCAAAGTTCACGGTCATTGCTCCGGGATGAAACAGATACAAGGGCCACAGGTCGATGGTTCCCCCGGCGAGGTCGGCTCGGCAGGGCGCTTTGGCCACAATCACGGGCCCGGTTGGCAAGAGGTTGACTTTGTGCATTTTGGGGTTGTGATGCGGCATTATATGCCACCCCTGCACCAGCGCACGAACTGCGCCCATGCGGCATCTAAGCGCCATGGTTGGTGAGCCAGGCTATGGCAAAAACTCGCCCCAGACTTCTTTTTGTAGATGACGAACCGAGCATCCGGCTCACTTTGAGTTTGTATCTCGAGGACCAGGGCTTCTCGGTGAAAACCGTGGCTACGGTTCCTGAGGCACTGAGTCTTATCACTCAAGACACTTTTGACATTCTGATCGCCGATTTGAACGTCGGGCAGGCGGGTGACGGGTTCACCGTGGTAAGCGCCATGCGCCGAACGCAGCCGCGAGCCGTCACTTTCATCCTCACCGGCTATCCCGCCTTTGAAACCGCCCTTGAGGCCATCCGACTGCAAGTAGATGAATACATTACCAAACCGACGGACCCAGAAACGCTGGCTGACAAGATCTGGGCCAAGCTTGCTGAACCCAAGCCTGAGCATTACGTGAAAAGCCAAAGGCTATGGCAAGTAGTAGAAGGAAACATTCCTGAGATAACGGCGTCATGGCTCGCCGCGGTTCGGGCCGATCCCATGCTGGCAGCAATCCCCATGAATGACCAGGCGCGAACCGACCACATTCCGCGGGTGCTCGACACTACCCTGCGCATATCCAAAGGCGATCAAATCGGCGATCTCGCTACCCGCGCGGCTCGCGAACATGGAGTGGTTCGTCGCAAACAAGGCTATTCGATCCCCTTGCTAGTCCGAGAGACTCGGCTGCTGCACGATGTCATTGCGAATTGCATGCAACAGAACCTGCTGACGATCGAGATCAGCTATCTTATTCCGGATATGATCGTCATTCATCAGACGATACAGAGGTTGCTAGAAGAATCGGTCGCCGCCTTCCTAGAGGAACCCACCCGCAAGGAACGAATCGCGATCTAAGCCCGGATTGCGGCCGCTAAAAGGGAAAACCCGCATGGTCTGCGGGTTGAGAAGCAAAAGAGCCTAGGAACCAATATTCAATGCGCGTTTCATGGTTCCCCGCTCCGCTTGAATCTTCTGCTGCAGCAGAGTGATGGAATAGATCAGTTGCTCCGGACGGGGCGGGCAGCCGGGAACGTAAATATCGACTGGAATAACCTGGTTCACGCTCTGCACCAGCGCGTAATTATTGAAGACGCCGCCCGAAGTTGCACATGCTCCCATGGAGATCACCCACTTCGGCTCTGGCATCTGTTCCCACAGTTGACGAATTACCGGCGCCATCTTATTGGAGACACGACCGGCAATAATCATCAGGTCGGATTGCCGTGGCGATGGCCGAAAAACTTCCGCTCCGAAACGCGCGATATCAAAGCGCGAGGCCCCCATCGACATCATCTCGATTGCGCAGCAGGCCAGGCCGAAGGTCATCGGCCAAATGGAGTTCTTGCGCATCCAGTTGACAACGTTATCAACCGTGGTGAGCACGACTCCTTCCGGGGTGGGGTTCCCGTAGGCAGCCTCTTTGACAACGCGCTTGCCGTTTTCGATCTCTACGTAGGGTCCAAAATCCAATGGGTTTGCCATTGCTTCCATTCTAAACTACCGCGTCGCGAGATCAAGGAACGAATCGGCTTGTGCACGCCTGCGCCGGGGCACCACTTCATCTTCTCCTCTTCCTGCAAGGAAGCAGAGCGCTTGGACGAAACTAGGAAAAATGCAAGCAGTGCGCCAGGCAAAAGGGAGTTCGGTGATTCCCTGCTCAATGCCTCTGAGGTCTCAACTTCTCGATCCGTTTTTGGTACAGCAGGATCACGCTTGGACCAAAAGACAGGAACATAATCGCAAGCCCGGTGGAGATCCCAATACCGGTTCCAATCGGCGCGCAGCATTCATCGCGGCGGCGCACAATGACGTGAGACGGTATAGCAATCAGCAACTCCAACACGCTTCCCCGCAAAAGCCAGGTGACGGCCCGGGTAACTGCATCCGGCGTACCCCGCGCATAACGGTAGAAAACAATCCCCCAGACCACCCAGGCTGCGAGCGGGACCCACCGGAGCAGGCTGATAGCCCAGTCATCAATGCGGTCTCCGCGAATGGCCAGTGCAAAGGAAAGAAATGCCAAGGAGGACAAAATCGCGAGAAATAGGCTCGCAGTAATGGCAGAGACGAGGATATGAGTCCGAGGCTTGAGGCGGCGCTGCGTTAAGTCGACAGTTAAAACCAACAACACGATCTGTCCACAGACAAACACGGCCACACAAATCCAAGTCGCCCAATAGCCATTGGCTTCGAAAATGCGGTCGTGCAGCTCGCCAATCGTCTTCCAGTTGCCAACCAGAGCAACCGCAAGGGGTATGAGAAGCAGGATCACGGCCGCTGCATAAAACAGAGAAACGACTAAGCCCCACTTGCGCATGGTTCCTCCGAGTCCTTCGCGCCCGTTCGCCGAGAAGATCAGCCCCGATTCGGTTAAGGAGTGTAGCACTGCGGGATTGCTCAGGAGAACAGCAGGCGCGATTAGGACGTGCTGATCCTATCAATCGACGCCAACTCTTCGGGTGAAAACTCCAGCTTTTCGAGGGCGGCCACGTTCTGCTCAATCTGCTCAACCCGGCTGGCACCAATCAAAGCGGAGGTCATACCGGGCTGGCGGAGCACCCAGGCGAGCGCCATCTGTGCGAGAGACTGGCCTCTTTTCCGGGCGATGTCATCGAGGGCACGAACCTGCTCCAGACGATGATCGTCGATGTCTTTGGGCTTGAGAAAACCATAGGACTTCGAAGCCCTCGAATCTTGGGGGATGCCTTCTAGGTAGCGGTTGGTCAGCAGACCCTGCGCCAGGGGAGTGAAGGCAATGCAACCGATCCCTTCTTTGACCAGAACATCGAACAGGCCAGTTTTCTCCGGAGTGCGCTCAAACACAGAGTACTTCGGCTGATGAATCAGGCAAGGGGTACCGAGTGCGCCAAGGGCGGCCGCGGCGCGCGCAGTTTGTTCCGGGTTGTAATTGGAAATGCCGGCATAGAGAGCCTTGCCTGATCGAACCGCATAATCTAGGGCTGACATGGTTTCTTCGACCGGCGTTCTTGGATCAGGACGATGGGAATAAAAGATGTCGACATAGTGAAGCCCCATGCGTTTGAGGCTCTGATCGAGACTGGCAATCAGATACTTGCGCGATCCCCAATCGCCGTAAGGACCTTCCCACATCGTGTAGCCGGCCTTGGTGCTGATCAGCAGCTCATCGCGATATCCGGCGAAATCGGTCTTCAGGATGCGCCCGAAATTCTCTTCGGCAGAACCCGGCGGAGGACCGTAATTGTTGGCGAGATCAAAGTGGGTGATTCCGAGATCGAAGGACCGGCGCAGCATCGCACGGCAATTCTCGAACACATCAACTCCGCCGAAATTGTGCCAGAGGCCGAGGGAAATCGCAGGGAGATCAATGCCGCTCTTGCCGCAGCGGCGGTACTGCATCATCGAATAGCGGTTCGCGCCAGGAATGCTGGACATGTCCGAAGCCTAACTGAGGACGGCTCTCACCGCTACCTGCTTACGTCCGTCGATGGGAACTGGAACTACATTGCCTTTGACCTCTGCGCCATCCACGCAAAGAGCCACGGCGTTGCCATCTCCTTTCCGATGAACCTCGATGTGATAGGTCACACCGCGAAATTTGCGTGTGGCTTTGAAGCCCTTCCAGTGCTTCGGCATGACAGGAGCGATCTCGAGCCCTCGGTAGGAGGTGCGAATTCCCAGAATCCACTGCGTGATAGCGAAGTAGTTCCACGCCGCCGTCCCGGTAAGCCATGAATTTTTCGCTTCGCCGTGGGTAGGAGCGTCCCGTCCAGCGATCATTTGCGCATAGACGTAAGGCTCGCAGCGATGGATCTCGCTCATTGCCTCTCGCGCCGAGGGATTAATGCGCGAGTAGTAATCAAATGCCTGATCGCCGTTGCCGAGGCGGGTCTCGGAAATAATGACCCAGGGATTGTTGTGACAGAAAATTCCGGCGTTCTCTTTGTAGCCGGGCGGGTAGGAAGAAATCTCTCCGAGGTGCAGGTAATACTTGGAATAAGCCGGCTGTTGCAGAACAATCCCGTGCTTGGTCGCGAGGTGTTTGCGAGTTGACTCCAGCGCTTTTGCGGCCATGCCGTCGTCGAGTCCGACACCGGCAAGCGGGCAGAAGCCCTGGGTCTCGATGAAGATTTTCCCTTCTTCGCACTCCTTCGATCCAACCTTGTTTCCGAAATCGTCGTAGGCGCGCAGAAACCAGTCGCCATCCCAACCGTGCTTGCGAATCGCCTCTTCCATCTTCGCGACTTCAGAAATATATTTCTTGGCTTCGGTTTCTGCTTCGGCGCACTTGCCGCCTCCGCCGTGCGCCGGGCAAGCCTTTTGGACGGTAATCTCGGCAAGTTCGCGGCCGGCAAGGCAGAACAGCCCCGCAATAAAGATCGACTCGGCCACCTTTCCCTCTTTGTTGGTGGTCGTCTGAAATGACTGTCCGGGCGTGTCAGAGAAGCAATTGAGGTTCAGGCAGTCGTTCCAATCAGCGCGCCCGATCAGCGGCAGACCGTGAGGCCCGAGGCGATCGAGGGTGTAGTGAAAACTCCGTTGCAAGTGTTCGTAGAGCGGCCGCTCCGATCCGGGCTCGTTATCGTAGGGAACCAGTTCGTTCAGGATGCTCCAATCACCGGTCTCCTTCAGATATGCCGCGACCCCGAGAATCAGCCAGTGCGGATCGTCGTTAAAGTTGCCGCCTACATCATTGTTCCCCCTCTTTGTCAGAGGCTGATATTGATGATAGGCGCCGCCAGTCGGGAGTTGTGTCGCTGCCAGATCCAGTATGCGCTCGCGGGCGCGAGACGGAACCATGTGCACGAAGCCTAACAGGTCCTGATTGGAGTCGCGGAAACCCAGCCCGCGACCAATACCAGACTCATAGAACGAAGCCGAGCGCGACATGTTGAACGTCGCCATGCACTGATAAGCGTTCCAGATGTTCACCATGCGGTTGGTATGTTCGTCAGGTGTATCGACTTGAACGATGCTGAGCAGGCGGTCCCAGTACTGGCGGAGTTGCTCAAAAGCAGCGTCGGCGTTCGATGGACTGAGATACTTCGCAATTGCTGCCTTCGCCGATTTCTTATTGATGATTTGCGAATCGGGTGGATCGAACTTCTGGTCCTTAGGATTCTCCTGATATCCGAGCAAGAACACGATCTGCTGCGATTCGCCGGGCTTTAGATTCAGCTTGATGTGCTGATAGGCAACCGGGGCCCAGCCGTTGGCGATCGAGTTTCCTGATTCTCCCCGCTCGACCACAGCAGGATTGTCCCAGCTGCGATAGGGTCCGAGAAATTTCTCGCGCTGCGTGTCGAACCCTGCCGTTTCTAGCGAGGATGCGAAAAAGGAGAAGTGATCGCGACGTTCGCGGTATTCGGTTTTGTGATAGATGATGCTGTCCTCGACTTCAACCTGGCCGATGCTGAAGTTCCGCTGAAAATTCGTCGAGTCATCCTGTGCATCCCAAAGGCAGAATTCCACTCCACCGAAAATTGAGAGGGAAGTTGCGTGGTGGCGATGGTTGGTGATGGTCAACTGCCAGATTTCCAGGTTCTCATCGAGCGGAACGAAATATCGAGTGCAGGCCTCAATTTCCTTGTACTGCGACCCGATGATGCTGTAGCCCATCCCATGCCGGCAGCTGTAATTCTGGAGTTGGTGGCGCGTGGGCTGCCAGGAAGGAGACCAGAACTCCTGGCTATCATTGTCGCGAACGTAGATATAACGTCCTCCGAAATCAAATGGCACGTTGTTGTAGCGAGAACGCGTGATCCGCCGCAGCCGCGCGTCGCGATAAAACGAGTACCCTCCCGCCGTATTGGAAATGATTCCGAAGTACGCCTGGCAACCGAGGTAGTTAATCCACGGCAGAGGCGTGTCCGGCTGTGTGATGATGTACTCACGACTCTGGTCGTCGAAGTATCCGAATTTCATTCCGCGCTCCCGGCGTAGGAGGTACGCCCGATTGCAAGCGTGCAGCCTTGCAAAACGATTTTCTAGGGCATTTTTTGCTTGTGTGAAGCGAACCGGAGATTATACAGTGCAGGACAGAATTGAAGGCAAAAACTTTCGTCAACCAGGGGATGCACGCCTAGGAACCAATGCAGCCGCGGTATATCCATGCCAGGTTTCGGGCGAGGAGATCGGGATCATGGCTCAGGAGCAATCATCCTTGAATGAGCGGCGGTTTGCTTTGGCATTCGGGTTGTTCTTTTTTGCCTTGGCGGTTGCTCGGTTCGCCGCCGGAGAAGCGGCAACCACAGACATCAAGGTGGACCAGGTCGGATATTTGCTGGCTGCGCCAAAAATTGCCTTGATCAGCCATGCTGGAGCAAACGCCGGCAACTTTTTGGTCAAGCGCACCAGCGACAACCGTGTGGCGTTTGAAGGAAAGTTGGGTGGTGTGGCGCACGATCCAAACACCGGAGACGACGTCCAGGCCGCTGATTTTTCGACGCTGCGTGCACCGGGTCGGTATTACATCGATGTTCCTGGCGTTGGTCGCAGCTGGAACTTCTCGATTGAGCCGAACGTGTACTCCCGCGCATACAAGCTGGCGATGCTCGGGTTCTATGGTCAGCGCTGCGGCACAAAAGTCGATCTCGGCCCTGAATTTCCGGAGTACACACATGCCGCCTGTCATTTGAGAGGCAGATTCCATTTAAGCTCCGGTAAATCTGGCGAGCGCGACAACCCTGGTGGATGGCACGACGCTGGAGATTACGGTCGCTACGTGGTGAATTCGGGCATCTCCACGGGTTCCCTGCTCTGGGCTTGGGAGCTTTATGCGCCGAATCTTAAGAGCCTCCCGCTAAGAATTCCGGAGAGCGGAAACGGCACACCGGAGATACTCAGCGAAGCTCGCTGGAACCTGGAGTGGATGCTTGCGATGCAGGATGATGACGGCGGAGTTTGGCACAAACAAACCAGCACCCGCTTCGCCGGGTTCGTCATGCCCGAGGATGACCCGCTCGAAAGCGAAATCATTGGCACCGGCGCGGCGCCCTATAAGAGTACCTGCGCAACCGCAGATCTGGCAGCAGTGGCGGCGATTGCGGCCAGGGTGTACAAACCGTTCGACGAGAAGTTTGCCGCGAAGAACCTCGAGGCCTCCCGCCAAGCCTGGCAGTGGGTCGAGAACCACCCCAATGTCCTCTTCAAGAACTCGCCTGGCATCAGCACCGGCGAGTATGGCGACAACGACTGCAGGGATGAGCAGGTGTGGGCAGCGGCAGAATTGTGGCGCACCACTGGGGATGCAGCCTACAACAACTTCTTCCTGAAAAATTATGCCGAGTTTCAACCCAAGTTGGACGCTCCCGCAGCGGAGGGGTGGAGAGAAGTTGCGCCCATGGGCCTCTGGACCTACGCGCTTGCGAATTTGAAAGGTTCAGATGCCAAAGCCGTGTCCGCGATCCGCAGCGACAGCGTAGAACTTGCCAAGCGCATTGCGCGGCGGACGGAAGCCGATCCTTATCGCGTAAGCCTGACCGCGAAGGATTACGTGTGGGGATCAAATGGCGTGGCTGCGGCCTATGGCATGCAACTGCTCGTTGCCAACGCCTTTTCGCCCGATCCGGATCTGGTAAATGCCGCGACGGACGATCTGCACTACTTGCTGGGGCGCAATACCTTTTCCTTGTCCTGGATTACGCAGCTGGGGGAACATCCCTACCGGCATCCGCATCACCGCCCAAGCGGCGCGGACAGGAACGAGGAACCGTGGCCCGGGCTGCTATCGGGGGGGCCAAACGCGGGGCGTCAGGATGCAGTGCTTGCTCGATTGCCGAAAGATTTGCCTCCCGCCAAGGTATATGCCGACGATCAAGGCTCCTATGCGAGCAACGAGATTGCAATCAATTGGCAAGCGGCAGTGGTGTTTCTGCTCTCGGGAACACTGCAATAGTTGGCCAGGTTTTTGGCGAGCTCTGCAGCTCGCTGTTGTATAGTTGGCACGGCTCAGCACGAATCACGTTAGGGCAGGGGCGTTGGGAAGCGCCTGTCATCGAACCTTCGCGTTACATTGAGGTGTCCTTTGAATCTGCACGGCATCGACATCGCCATCGTCGTGGCATATCTCGTGACCTCTGTTCTGGTGGGCTATTGGGTCTCGCATCGCGCGTCGAAGGACATCAAGGCGTACTTCCTGGGTGGGAACGTGATGCCTTGGTACGTCCTCGGTGTCTCGAACGCCTCAGGAATGTTCGACATCAGCGGCACCATGCTGCTGGTGTACTGGATGTTCGTGTATGGGTTGAAGAGTGTCTGGATCCCATGGCTGTGGCCGACGTTCAATCAGGTTTTCCTGATGGTGTACCTGTCGAGTTGGCTCCGGCGGTCAAACGTGATGACCGGCGCGGAGTGGATTCAGACGCGCTTCGGCAAGGGTCGCGGCGCGAACCTGGCCCACATCATCGTCGTAATCTACGCTTTCTTCAGCATCATCGGCTTTTTTACCTATGGGTTTAAAGGGATCGGAAAGTTCGCGGCGACTTTCCTCCCCTGGCACCTCAGCGCCAACGAATATGCGCTCATCTTGATCGCCATCACCACCTTCTATGTGATCAAAGGTGGCATGTTCAGCGTTGTGATCACGGAGGTCATGCAGTTTTGCATTCTGTCAGTAGCATCCTTTGCAGTCGGCATCATTGCCATGATGAAAGTTGCGCCGGGTATGCTCCAGCGTTTCATTCCCGCCGGCTGGGACAATGTTTTTGTCGGCTGGCACTTGAACATGGACTGGTCCAAGTTGGTTCCCTCCGCGAACGCCAAGATTGCCGAAGATCACTATGGACTGTTCGGCTTTTTCGTCATGATGTTGCTGTTCAAGGGAATTCTGATCAGCGCAGCGGGCCCGGCTCCCAACTACGACATGCAACGTGTGCTCTCCTGCAAGAACCCGCGAGAGGCTTCCATGATGAGCGGCTGGGTTAACGTCGTACTGACCTTCCCGCGCTATTTCCTGATCACGGGCCTTACTGTGCTTGCACTGGTGTTCTTCAGCGACACCATTCGCGCCATGGGAACACACATGGATTTTGAGAGCATTCTTCCTGAAGCTCTCGGACGGTTCGTCCCCGCGGGATTGCTTGGGTTTCTCATTGCCGGATTGTTGGCCGCCTACATGTCGAATTTTGCGGCCACGGTAAACGCCGCGCCTCCGTACTTCGTCAATGACATCTACAAGCGCTACATCAACCCGAACGCCAATCCGAAGACCTATGTGCGGCTTAGCTATCTCAGCTCCTTCATGGTGGTGCTGCTCGGAGTACTCATCGGCTGGTACATCGGGACGGTAAACGACGTGGTCATTTGGATCGTGACCTCCCTTTGGGGCGGTTATACCGCGTCCAACGTTTTGAAGTGGTACTGGTGGCGGTTCAATGGACATGGGTACTTCTGGGGAATGGTCGTCGGCATGGCTTCCTCACTGACGGTGCCCCTGGCACTCACCAGGATTCCGTCCCTGCAGGCTTGGGCTAGCCGGCACTCGTTGAACCTTGAGGTTTCCCTTGGTTTCGGCCTCGTCTTCCTGTTCTCCTTGATCGCTTCCCTGCTCGGGACGTTTCTTACGAAGCCCGAGGACGAAGAGATCTTGAAGGACTTCTATCGTCGCGTACGCCCCTGGGGCTTCTGGGGACCGATTCTCAAAAAGGTGCAGGTGGAAGACCCTTCCTTCCGACGGAATATGGATTTCTGGCGCGACATGTTTAACATCACCTTGGGAATGGTGTGGCAGGTGACGCTCGTGGCCTTACCCATTTACATCGTGACCTGGAACCTGCGCTACGCAGGCTATGCGGTGGTACTGGTTGCGATCACCTCGATCATTCTCAAGTACACCTGGTACGACCACCTCAAAGAACTGGAACATATCGACCAGTTCAGCCGCGAGGCCAGCTCGGCGAAAGAAGTGTCGGCCGCTCATTAAGGAACGTGAGGCCTGCCCAACCTAGGCGAGACGAGGCGGCGGGACGCCACAAATTTTTTGATTACAGCAACACGTGCGGCATCGCCAACTCGGCCCGCGTCAGGTCCGGCGCATTTGTTCTTCATCATTGGGGTGATTTCATGAGGATTCGTCTGCTTCTTTTCTTTGTACTCGCTCCCTGTGTTTCGTTTGCGGAACCTTCGGCCCGGAACATCGGCAACTGGTACCTGCAAGACGCGGCCCAGGTCAGAGACAGTGGTGCCGTGGTCTCCTCTTCTTCATACCAACCAAATGCTTGGTATACGGCGACTGTACCGGGAACGGTGCTGACCACACTGGTAAACAACAAGGTCTATCCCGAGCCTCTGTACGGCGAAAACATGCGGCGCATTCCCGAGAACCTGAACAAAACCAGCTGGTGGTATCGCACGGCTTTCGTTGTGCCAAGCGAATTCAAAGGCCGGCGCGTATGGTTGCACTTTGGCGGCATTAACTACAGCGCGGAGATTTGGGTGAACAGGCACCAGGCCGGAACTACCAAGGGCGCCTTCATTCGCGGAGATTTCGACATCACTGATTTCGTTAAGCCCGGCAGGAGCGCGATTCTGGCGGTGCTGGTCTCGCCTCAGCCGCATCCAGGGACTCCGATCGAGCACAACGTGACAAATGGCGTGGGCAAAAACGGTGGCGAAAGCGCGATCGATGGGCCTACGTTTCTCTGCACCATCGGATGGGACTGGCTGCCGGCGGTTCGAGATCGGGATACTGGAATCTGGCTTCCCGTGACCCTGGATTCCAGCGGGCCGGTCCTCATCAAGGATCCTTTTGTCACGTCCGAGATCAACGCGCCTTTTACAAAGGCAGAGCTCCACATCGCAACCACTTTGGAGAACCGATCGAAACACCCGGTCTCGGGTACGCTGAATGGAACGATCGAGTGGCAAAACGGCAACGAAAAAGCTGTGACCTTCACCAGTTCAGTCGAGATCGCAGCCGACAGCAAACTAGACGTAGCCTTCGACAAAGGATCCTCTGCGGCACTTCGCATCGATCATCCGAATTTGTGGTGGCCGAACGGGTATGGACCGCAAAACCTCTACACCCTGACCCTACGGTTCGATGCTGGCGGAAAGGAATCGTCGATAGAATCCCGGCAGTTTGGTATCCGCAAGATTGAATATCAGGTTGCCGATTCGGAGAACCTTACGCTTTCGGTCAACGGAGTGAAGGTGATGGCCCGCGGGGGAAACTGGGGCATGGACGAAGGCATGAAGCGCATTCCGCGCGAACGGCTCGAGGCGCAGTTTCACATGCATGCCCTGGCGAATCTCAACATCATCCGCAACTGGGTGGGTCAGAGCACTAGCCCCGACTTCTACGATCTGGCTGACCGGTATGGAATCCTCCTGTGGGACGAATTCTTTCAGCCAAATCCCTACGATGGGCCGAATGTAACCGATCTCCCCACCTACCTCGCAAACGTCACCGACAAAGTCGTTCGTTACCGAAACCATCCTTCGATTGCCGTCTGGTGCGCACGCAACGAGGGATACCCGCCCAAGGAGCTTGAGGACGCCCTGAAGCCGCTGATGGCCCGGCTTGATCCATCGCGCCTCTACCAGTCGAATTCGGCCGAGGGCCGGGGTGTGTCCTCCGGCGGACCGTATTACTGGCGTTCCCCTCGTTTCTATTACGCGATCAGCGAAAGCTTTAAGACAGAAACAGGATCCATGTCAGTTCCCACGATCGAATCGATTCAGGCAATGATGCCGCAACGAGATTGGGAGTCGATCAATGACGACTGGGCGCAACACGACATGGCCCATGGCGCGCAGCGTGGCGATGAGTTCCCCGCAATGCTAGCTCACCGCTATGGGCACATTCGCAATCTGGCAGACTTTGTCCGCAAAGGCCAGCTTGCCACCTACGAAGCATTTCGCGCCATGTACGAGGGCCGCAACTCGGAGATGTTCAAATCCACAACCGGAGTGATCACGTGGATGAGCAATCCCGCGCAACCCAGCTTCGTGTGGCAGCTCTATCACTACGATCTCGAGCCCAACGCCGCGCTGTTTGCCGTCAAGAAAGCTTCTGAGACCGTGCACGTTCAAATGAATGAAGCAACCCGAGGAATTGAGATCGTGAACAATCGCCCGGAGATGCTGAACGATCTCAAGATCGAGGTCCTGATGTATCGGTCTGATGGGCGTGTGGATTTTCGCAAGGCCTATTCCGTCTCCCAGGTTCCTGGCAGCGCCACCGTGAAGGTGGCTGAAGCACCGAACGCCTACGACACAGCGCTGTTCTTCTTCAAGCTGAACCTGCTGGATACCAAGAACAAGTTACTTTCCACGAACTTCTATTGGCAGCACGTTTCGCAAGATCAGTTTGCCGGCTTGCAAAACCTTCCCACGGTGACGCTGGATGCTGAGTCAAGCAGCCACACGGAGAACGATAAGACCTTCCTTACCGTTACCCTGACAAACAAGACCAGCAATATCGCATTGCTTGCGCACCTGCAGCTCCACGAGAAGAGAAGTGGAACGCGCGTTCTGCCGGCATTCTATTCCGATAACTATCTGTCGCTTGTTCCGAGCGAAAGCACGACCGTCACCATCGAAGCGGCAACCAAAGACCTGCAGGGCGATGAACCGCTCATCGAAGTCGATGGCTACAACGTCGACGTCAAGCCGGTAGAAGGACCAGTTTCTATCGCCATCAACGCGAACGCCCAGCCCTCGCACTGGCCGGAATCTGACATCATTCCGGATATGAAGTAGTCTCAGCCCGCGCCAAGAATGGATGGAGGCTCCAAGGCGAATCGCGCTAAGATGGCCGTTCCTAGAATCTCAAATCTGATAGTCGATCTCGATGATCGCTTGCAGCGACTTCTCGCTGTCCGGATCGACAACTTCGGCAATGGTTCCTTCAAGCTGCTGCACGCGCTTTTGCAGCTCCTTGACTTGAGTGGCAACCACAGAAAGCGCCTCTGACAATGGGTCGGTAATCTGCCTGGGGTCGGTGATCACAACCCGCTTGCCATTGCGAAAAATAATGTGCCCAGGAACGCCGACCACGGTGGAATCGTCAGGAACGCTGCGCAGAACAACCGATCCGGCGCCGATGCGCGAGTTGTGACCGATCTCGATATTGCCCAGGACGCGGGACCCGGCGCCGATGACCACCCCGTTTCCAATCGTCGGATGGCGCTTACCCTGTTCTTTCCCCGTACCACCAAGAGTGACGCCCTGGTAGATGGTCACTTCGTCGCCAATGACCGTGGTCTCCCCAACGACCACGCCCATCCCATGGTCGATGAACAATCGCCTGCCAATTTTCGCCGCCGGATGAATTTCGATTCCCGTGAACAGGCGTGCAACCTGGGACAGCCATCGCGCAAACAGGCGCATGCCGTGAATCCAGAACCAGTGGTCCACGCGATAGAACCATACCGCGTGCACTCCGGAGTAGCACAACGCGACTTCCAGCGCGGATTTTGCAGCGGGGTCGTTCTCTAAAACCCACGAGATGTCATCGCGCATGCGTTCCAATGCCATGTTTATACCGATGCCGTCGGCAGCTCCTGAGCTTCTTTCTTCAGCTCTTCAAACAAGATGCTGCTCAAATAACGCTCTCCGAAGTCAGGCAGCACTACGACAATCATCTTTCCGGCGTTCTCGTTTCTAGCCGCCACCTGCAGTGCTGCCACCACGGCAGCGCCCGAGGAAATGCCTACGAGAAGCCCCTCTTCAAGCGCCAGGCGGCGAGCCATGGCTATCGCTTCCGGGCTCGAGACCTGTACGATTTCATCGACCAAATCTGTCCGCAGGATCTTGGGTACAAAACCCGCTCCAATGCCTTGAATTTTATGTGTAGAAGGCGCTCCGCCGGATAGAACTGCGCTTTCCACCGGCTCGACTGCGACCGCGCGAAAGGACGGTTTTTTCGGCTTAATGAATTCAGAAACGCCGGTGAGAGTCCCCCCCGTGCCCACGCCTGAGATCAAAATATCAACCCTGCCGTCTGTGTCAGACCATATCTCCGGACCGGTAGTTTCAAAGTGTATCTTCGGGTTCGCCGGGTTTTCGAATTGCTGAAGCATGAAGCCGTTCGGCGTATTCGCGAGAATCTCGTTTGCCTTCGCGATCGCGCCCGGCATGCCTTTCATCCCGGGGGTCAGGACGATCTCTGCCCCAAAGGCTTTCAAGAGAACACGGCGCTCCAGGCTCATCGTGTCTGGCATGGTAAGTACAAGCTTGTAGCCCTTGACCGCGGCCACAAACGCCAAGGCGATACCCGTGTTCCCGCTGGTTGGCTCAACCAGAACGCTGACCTCGGGGTGGATCTTGCCTGCCTTCTCCGCCTCCCTGACCAAACTCACTCCAATTCGATCCTTCACGCTGGCACAGGGGTTGAACCCTTCCAATTTCGCCAGCACGGAGGCTTTGCTGCCCATTACAACTTTATTGAGCTGTACCAGCGGCGTGCGGCCGATGAGTTCGGTTACATCCTTTGCTACTCTCATTGAATGCTCTCCGTTCCAAGAATCTGATGAGATCGGCCCGAACCAGAAACGGCCTACGATTCTGAGATCGTCGGCCGTTGGGGAAATCTGAACTGCCAGATCGTTCCGGATTGCGCACAATCGCTCGCCGGGCGCAATCGTCGCACCGCCAAGAGCCGCCGGATCAACGCACCACGGATCGAATGGTTGCCAACGGGAGACGAAGACAGGGCAACTCTACCACGGCGCGGTTCGCACCGCCTGATCGTGAGCGCACCCTCGGTTGCCGGGAAATTTGCGCCCAAAAGGGCATCTCCCCGTTAACCCGCGAAATCTCCCGTCTGACGCCGCTAAGAGACCGGTACTGGTCCAGTCCTTGAACGTATTGCTGGCCTTGCCCTACAATCCATTGCCCAGCTCAATCTGGACTTTATGGATGAAGAGTTCAGCATCGACCGCACCGAAGCCTTCCCGCACGAGGTGCTCTCGCTGCGCGGGCCCTTGACCGCGGTCAACGCCCCGGTTTTTCAGAATGCGATGCGGAGGGAGGAGCCTGCCGAGGTTGTCATCCTAGATTTTTCAGACGTGCCCTACGTAGATTCGGCAGGACTTGGATCTTTGGTAAGCGCGTTCATCTCGCGTCAAAAAGCAGGACGAAAAATTGTGTTGAGCGGAATCAATGCGCGGGTACAGAGGTTATTCGAGATAACCCGGGTACAAGACTTGTTCTTGATCTTTCCAAGCCCTGAAGAAGCGATCGCAGCCTTGCAAGGCGCGGGCGAAGCGTAGAGCCCCCGTCTGGCGAGGCCGCGTTCATAACCTCAGAATTTCGGAGTTGGGAGCTCTTGCGTTTTCAGAAACGCCTCGAGCTTGGCGCGGCCTTCGGGATTCATCTCTTTAATATCGATTCCGTTTCCTACCTGGGGATACTTTGTCGCAATAACGCCTTTGGCAGTGATCTTCTCCCCGTCCAGCCACATGACGATTTCAATCGCTGTCCCAATATCAAGCGTGAACATGGTCTCGACATAGCAGCCGCTGAGGCTGACTTCGCTGGTCATGGCTCGTAACGGAGCGACCGCGCCCCGGTAGCGCACCTCCAATGCGATTGCGGACTTTACGCGAGGAAACCTTCTGCGCTCCTTAGCACTGTCGGGAGCCATCGTTTGTCCCCCTTTCTCCCGTAAGGAAACGACTTTGCGCGAATGATACGACGAGGGGGGAGGCTTGACAACTTACTAACGTTGTACCTAAAAGATGAACGGTAGTCGGCTAACCCATTGAAATCGTTGAGTTAATCAACCAAAGGACATGGCCTTCAATGGAAATCATGAGATGCGGTTTCGGCGGCACTGATGGCTAGTGGACGAATGGCTTTGGCAACCAGGTGGACAATTCCGTCTTGGTTCTGAACGCTGCCCCAGACTTGAACAAATTTCGCATAGAGCACGTCGTGAGGATTCTTGGCGTAGAAGTCAGGTTTGATGATGACTCGCGAGTGGCCGGTTTCATCTTCGAGCGTCATGAAGATGAGCCCTTTGGCTGTACCTGGACGCTGACGTGTGATCACGCAACCTGCAGTAGTTGCCGCCTTTCCATGGGGCAAGATTTTCAGCTCTGCTGCTGTCCGGATTCCGCACTTTTTCAATTCCGCCCGCCGGTATGCCATGGGATGTGGACCCACTGTTAATCCAGTGCCGTAAAAGTCAGCTACCAGCCGCTCTTCGACCTCCATATGCGCGAGCGGTGATGATGTGTCGGCCGCGGAAATTTCCTGCAGCAGCGGCCCGGGTTTACGAGCGGCCATCTCTGCCTGCCATAAAGCGTCGCGGCGATGCAGCGAGCCGCGTCCGCTGATGTGATTGAGGGCCCCAATTCTCGCCAACATGCCGAGAGTGGATTTGTTGAGTTCGGGCACACGCCGGGAGAGGTCATCAATCGAGGCGAACTTACTGTGCAACCGTTCGCCGACGATCGTACGGGCTGCCGCTTGCGGCATGCCGCGCACATAGCGAAATCCAAGGCGAACCACAATGCCCTGGACGGCTTCCTCCAGAGTACAGTTCCAGTCCGAGTGCATCACATCCACTGGCCGGAAACACAATCCATGGCGCTGGGCGTCTTTCACGATTGTAGCCGGATGATAAAAACCCATCGGCCAGTTATTGAGAAGTGCAGCTGTGAATGCCGCGAGATATCGTACTTTCAGGAATGCACTTGCATAGGCGATCAGAGCAAAGCTGGCGGCGTGAGATTCAGGAAAACCGTAAAGCGCAAAGGAAGTAATGAACTTCACGATCGCATCTTGGGCTTTCTCGTCGATTCCGTTCTCGGTCATGCCCGCTCGCAGCTTCACCTCAATTTCTCGCATGCGGCGCTCAGAGCGTTTATGCCCCAGCGCGCGCCGCAATTCTTCGGCTTCGCCTCCGGTGAAGTTCGCGCAAATCATAGCCATGCGCAGGAGCTGCTCCTGAAAGAGCGGGACTCCGAGAGTTCGTTCCAGGACGGGCTTGAGCGAGGGATGAGGATAGGTCACCGGCTCCTTGCCCATTCGGCGATTCAGATAGGGGCTGGTCATCTCGCCGGTGATCGGGCCGGGACGAATGAGTGCTACCTGCGTTACAAGGTCATAAAATTTTGTCGGATTGTTCTTGGGCAGCGACGCCATCTGCGCACAACTCTCCACCTGAAACATTCCCACCGTATCGGCTTTGCGAATTGCATCGTAAACGTCGGGAGAGTCCTGCGGCAGGTGAGCGAGATCGACTTCCTCATGATAATGATCGCGAATCAAGGAAATGGAATCTTTGAGCACGGCCATCATTCCCAGCCCCAGCAGATCGACTTTTACAATGCCGAGATCGGCACAGTCGTCCTTATCCCACTGCACGACCACACGGCCGGGCATGGTTGCCGGTTCAAGAGGAACAACCACATCGAGCGCTCCCTGACAAATCACCATCCCGCCGGAATGTTGACTCAAATGGCGCGGCAGGTCTTGGAGTTCAACACAGAGCTGCAGATAATTCGAGATGTATTCGTTGCTGAGATCGAGGCCCGCGGTGGTGAAGTATGTGGAGAAATTGTCGTCGGGGCCACGCCACTCCCAGCCGCCGACAATTTTTGACAGTCGGTTCAGCGTTTCGGTATCGAAGCCGAAAACCTTACCCGTCTCGCGGGCTGCGGAACGGCCACGATACGTACAGACATTAGCTGTCATAGCCGCGCCCCGTTCGCCGTAGCGCCGATAAAGATATTGGATCGCTTTTTCGCGGTCGTCCCCGCTGGGAAGATCAAGGTCGATGTCAGGCCACTCCCCACGCTCTTCGGAGAGAAATCGTTCGAAAAGGAGTTCCATTTTGATTGGATCGGCGGCGGTAATCCCCAGTGCATAACAAACGGCGCTGTTGGCCGCCGACCCCCTTCCCTGCACCAAGATTCCGTTCTCGCGGCAATGGCGCACCATATCCCAGACGATGAGGAAATAGCCCGCCAGCTTGAGTTTTTCAATCAACGCCAGTTCGCGTCGCAATTGCTGCTGAACGCATTCTGTGATCGTTCGATACCGGTTCTGTGCGCCTTCCCATGTACGCTGATAGAGGAAGGAATCCATCGTTTCGCCTTCCGGGACTGGGTAGGGAGGAAATTGGTATCCCAGATTTTCCAGCGAAAATTCCAGACGCGACGAAAGCTCCACGGTATTTGCAATGGATTCAGGAAGGTCGGAGAAGATCTTGGCCATCTTCTCAGGGGAACGGAGATACCGCTGCGAGTTTTCCGCAAGCAGACGGCCTGCCGTATCCAGCCGGCATTTGTTCTTAATGCAGGTGAACACGTCGGCGACGCGGCGGTCTTTTTTTGCGGCATAACAAACTCCGTTGGTCGCCAGCAATGGCAAACGCAGTTCGCGCGCAAGATCGAGCGCAGCCTGATTTCGTGATTCCTGCTGACGGTTGCAGTGGCGCTGCAATTCCACATAGACATTCCCTGCGCCGAAAATCGAAATCAGGTGATTGAGACAACGGCGCCCTTCTTCGATCCCGCCACGCTGCAGCGAAACCGCAAGCGGACCACGTTCATCGCCGGTCAAGCAGATCAAGCCGTCGCCAAAGTTTCCTACTTCTTCCAGAGATGCGCATCCCGCAGTCTTGTTCTTCGAGCGCAGCTTCATACTTGTGATGAGGCGGCAAAGGTTCTGATATCCCGCCAGGGATCTAACGAGCACAGGCATGTTGCCGTACCCGGCGACGGTGACTTCTGCGCCTACATGCGCTTTGATCCCGCACTTCTTGGCATGCGAGTAAAACCGCGGAGCACCATAAACACCGTTTCGATCGAGCAGCGCCATGGCGGGCATCTGCTGCGCAGCGCAGGTCTGCGCCAGCGTTTCCGGCAGCGAAGCGCCTTCCAGAAAGGTAAAGGCTGAACGAGCGTGGAGTTCGACGTAGTGCATCAATCAAACATCCCGGCAATGAACCATTGCGTACGCATGCGGTCGAAATAGATTCTGTACAGGCCGGCGCCATCGGAAGTTTTCAGCGCCACATCCCACTCCTCGTGCGCCCATGCTGCAGAGTGGTTCCACCACTGCCCAGAAGTGGACCATGGCCCCGACGCAGCCAATACGGTGAGAGACCTCTTACCGAGCATCACAGATTGGGGCTTCTCACGGAAATCAACTTTGGTTTCAAGTGCAGGGCGAAACTTCCGCAGGGCAACTGCCGGCCGCTCGGTGCACATCCCGACAAGTGCATACTCACTCGAAAATGCATGCACGGCAAAACTGCCAGGGCGATGCGAATCCACGGTTCGCGGAGATCCTACGCATGGCATTCGGTTTTCATCTTCGCGCCCCACAACTCCGCGAATTCTGGCGAGAGTAATTTCCAATTGCTCCGCTTGCGGCGTTGCCGGAGCAAACAATCCTCCTTGCAAGGCACGCGGCTTCACCGGTGTGGCTTGTACAGTCAGCCTTTTGATCGGGGCAAAAAAAGAGCAGCCTTCAAGTTCAAGGCAGGTAAGCCGCAGCAAGACCTTGGCATCGGAGACGGGTAACGGCAGTTTCCAGACACGTTCATATACTTCTTTTTCCGCTTCCGTTTGCAGCTGGTGAACTTCGAAGTCGAGGCGCACGCGCAATTCGTTGGTGGCCAGGGCGCGTACGAGGAGTCGTGTGCACAGTTGCTGCAGAAGACGATTGAGAATGAAACTCAACGAGTCGAGCGATTCGACCGGATCCTCAAATTCGAAGTTCTCTAGGAACTCGTCGTTCAGTTCCGCGGGAACTAACGTTCTGGAGGTCTCTGCCCGTGCGAGCTTCTGCAAACGAAGCCCGTCCTGCCCCAGTCGTTCGACCAGCGGGACAGACGGCAATTCTGCCAAAGCGCCGAGATTGCGAATACCCCAGGCTTCCAGTGTGTCCAAGATCTCAGGCCCGGGAGAAAGTACCTCGACCGGCAAGCGCGCCAGAAACTGCGCTTCCCTTCCTTGTGGAATGATGGTGACTCCTTCCCAACTGCGGGCGGCACAGGAAGCACTATCCGGGTCGGCCGCGATCGCTACATTCATGCAGAACCCGAATTCGCGCGATTGTTGAAGAATGCGCGAAGCTAGACGTTGTAAAGGACCAAACAACTTTTCGGTCCCATTCACATCAAGAATGACCATTCCAGGTGCGGTGGACTCGACTCGTGGAGAGAACATCCGAGCGCAGTCAAGCAATGCGCCTTGCGCAGCCTCTTCACTCTGGAGATTTCGCTGGCGCACGAGCACCGAACCACAACTTTGGGCTTGCAGTTTTGTCATACCGAGTTCAATTCCCAGCTGACGAGCTGGGTCATTCAGCGAGATGACCCGGTTGTTAGAGGCAGATCCTTCGAGAATAACGATGCCGCTCCGGATCAGCAGTTCCCTGCGCTGCTCCGGCTCGCAGCGCAAGGTCGCTTGCACTGGAAAATCGGGAAGGTAAAGACATGCAAACATAGGATTACGCCCACTGTGACCTCAGAGAAAACAACGGCCTGAAAGCCTGCGGAGGTTTCCTTTCGAGAGTGCGCAGAATTTCAACTTCCATGCCGCACTGTGTGAACAGGGCTCCCTTCACAACTGCCGGCCTGCTTTTGACCGAAAGCACCAATCCAGCACAACTGGCAGCATGCGGTTCGCGTTCTAAAAACACCAGTGCCGTCGGTTGTCGCTCGACAACCCGGCTGAAGCGAAACCATGACGTATGCGGAACTCTGCGCACCAGCCTTTCAGGAAAGTCGCTGAGGTCGATTACGATCAGGCCAAATCCTGCACTCTGCACCAGCATGTCCGCCACTTTGAAGGCCTGTTCGAGAGGCTTCAGTTTTTGCTTCGTCTTTCCGCAGCGCACCCAGAGCAGGCGGGAGAGAGTCACACCCGAAGCTTCCGCAGAAGCTGGATCAAAAGCGTCCTGACCATCAATCAACGCGCAGAAATTTTCCTGTTGCGTAGCTCGCGCCAGCAGTGACATGAGCAGAGAAGTTTTCCCTGAAGAAGCCAGATTGCTACCGCAAATTTCGGTCAGGGCATGCAGGGGAATGCCCTGAACTGCATCATCAATGGAAGCAATTCCGGTAGGAATGCTTCCCTGGTCGTGCCGGGTACAAAACGAGAATGCGGCAGGAATCCGAGCTTCAATTTCATGACGGAGCAAAGCAGCTGTGGCAGGGCTGGCCATATTCGCCTTTTCTTCGCCTAAGGTAGGCCTCGCGAGCGAGAATGTCAATTGGCGAATTCGCGGATTGTTCGTAAACCGTTGGAGCGAATATTGATATTTTTTTTAGGTGGTTTATTGCATTTTCGCCGGCTCCAGCTTCGGCGACAAACTGTGGACGACCACGGCTGCAGCTAAGTACGCGAATCCGGCGATAAAAAAGGGAATCCGATAGCTTCCAGTCCATTGCAGAACATAGCCCACGATTTCTGCCATGAGCATACCGCCGACCGCCCCCGCCATGCCGCCGATGCCTACAACCGAACCCACGGCTTCGCCTGGGAAAATGTCGGAAGTCAAGGTGAAGAGGTTTGCCGAAAATCCCTGGTGCGCGGCCGCTGCGAGGCCAATCAAAAGGACGGCGCTCCATAAGTTTTCCATGTGATAAGCGAAGATAATCGGCACCACGCTTACCGCGCACAACAGTAAGGCCGTTTTACGGGCGACATTCACACTTTTGCCCCGATGAATCATCGTCGAGGAAAGCCATCCCCCCGCAACGCTGCCAATGTCTGCAAGGAGATAGATCACCATGATAGGGACACCAATCTGCGTCAACTTCAGGCCGTGCGTGCGCTGCAGAAAGTCCGGGATCCAGAACAGCAGGAACCACCAGATGGGATCTGTCATAAACTTCCCTAGCGCAAATGCCCAGGTTTCGCGGTGTGGCAGAAGTTTGATCCAGCGTATCTTTGGTACGGGCAGAATACGGTTGCCGGTTATGTAATCGAGTTCGGGTCGCGACAAACGCGGGTGCTCTTCCGGCCTGCGATAGAGCACAACCCAAAAAGCCAGCCAGACCAGACCCAAAGATCCGGTGAACAGAAACGCCATCCGCCATCCGTAACGAATGGTGATCCAGGGAATGATGAGGGGTGTCAAGATCGCGCCGACGTTTGAACCAGCATTGAAGATCCCAGTGGCAAGAGCCCGCTCCTTTTGCGGGAACCACTCCGCGACTGTTTTTATGCTTGCAGGAAAGACTCCCGATTCGCCCAGGCCGAGTGCTGAGCGAGCCATGGTAAAGCTGAAAATCGAATGGCACGCCGCATGCGCCATCGACGCGGCGCTCCAGAAAATCATGCTGAGCGAATAGCCCCATCTTGTTCCCAAGCGATCGAGAACCGGGCCGGTGATCAGCATGCCCGCCGCGTAGGCGGCCTGGAAAGCCAAAACCAGATTGCCGTAGCTGATCTCATTCCAGCCTAAGTCATGCTGAAGTGTGGTCTTCAGAACCCCCAGCACTTGCCGGTCCATATAGTTTTTGGTGACGCCGATTAACAAAAGCGTGCAGATCACCCAGCGGAAATGACCAATCCGGAGCCGGGAAAATGGAGATGACTCAGATGCAGGCAGCTTAGGGGAGACGGGATGGGGTTCGGCGGTCGAAGACATAGCCGCTATATTAGTCAGTCTTGGGGATGCGCTTCCAGTCCGTTTATGAATGCCGAACTGGCCGAACGTCCGCCAATTCTCTAAACTAGCGCCCTTACATCGCCATGGAAAGGAAAACTCATGATCAGGAACAGATCGCTCTCAAGGCTGGCAATTGCCGTGCTGGTGGCTCTTGGGTCACGGCTTGCCGCTCAAGTAGCGACCGATGTCCCTCCAGTCGTCGCTGGCGCAAAACCAGTCACGGTGGAACGCATCAAGATTCATGGCCGAGCATTAGAAGGCAATCTGGAAGGGGATGCGGTGGAACGCGATGTGTTCGTATTTCTGCCTCCCAGCTATGCCCGGGAGAAGCACCGTCGCTTCCCGGTGGTGTATGCCCTGCATGGCTATTCCATCGGCGCCGAGCAGTGGACGCACGAAATTCATGTTCCGCAAACCATTGAGGGAGCATTTGCTGAGGGCGCAAGGGAGGTAATTGTTGTGCTGCCCGATTCGAAGACGCTGCACAACGGCTCGATGTATTCGAGTTCCCTGACCACAGGAGATTACGAGGACTTCATTGCCCACGATGTGGTGGCATACATCGATGCTCATTACCGCACCCTTGCGGATCGGGCGAGCCGGGGCTTGGTGGGGCACTCGATGGGTGGGTACGGGGCGACCCGCATTGGGATGAAGCACGCCGACGTGTTCGGCAGCCTGTACATCATGAGCCCCTGTTGCTTGTTGCCCCGCGCGGGCGGACCCGCGAACCTGGACCTGGAAAAACAGCTGGAATCGGTAAAAACGCCCGAGGATTCCGCCAAGCTGCCATTCTTCCCTCGCGTGATGTTGGCGAGTGCAGCGGCCTGGTCTCCCAATCCAAAAAATCCCCCGCTCTATCTCGATCTGCCAACGAAAAACGGTCAACCTCAGCCAGAGATCCTCGCTAAATGGACCGCCAACGCCGTGTTATCTTTGATCGACCAGTACGTTGGCGATTTGCGGAAGTACCGCGCCATCGCTATCGACGTCGGCGACCAGGACGGCCTAAAGATTGACACCGGCAAGCTGCACAGTGCGCTCGATGACTACGGAATCAAGCACAGCTTCGAAATCTATCAGGGGACTCACACAAGCAAGGTAGCCGACCGATTCCAAAATCATGTGCTGCCATTTTTCAGCCAGAATCTCTGTTTCCAGGCGAACTGCAAGTAACACAGGATTCAAATCCCCGATCGAGAAAGCGCCTGAAAGCCCGAGACCCGACGGGGTGCCTACACCCGATCAAGCCGGGGCATACTTGCCGTGCTGAATGATCGCCGCCGCGACTTGCTGTTCGAGATCGATCACGTTAAAAGGATCGTGTTTGGCCAGGCGCCGCAGGATCGAAAGCTGGGTGCGTAGCGTGTCCCCTTCGCTGACGGCAGCGATGACTTTGCGCGCGGAACTCTCAATTTTTTCCGCCGCATGTGCGATATACAGGCGAGTCATCCCCAGGGGCAGGGCGGCTGCGTTCTCACCGCGCAGAGATGCAATCTTGTGAGTGCGAAGGAGGGCAGATTCCATGGCATAGATCTCCATCGTGATGTCCGCGATGGCGCCCATAATCTCCTGTTGGTCTTGAATCGCTTGCATGTATTTTTGCGTGGCCACTCCGGCTGCAAATAGCCCCAGCTTCTTCATGGAGAAGACCAATTTTTTCTCGACCCCGAGCAGGCCCTCGACCTCATCCGCGGCTGGGCCGGAGAGCACTTCTTCCATAATCTGCTTGATAGCGGACATGAGCGGCAGTTGCCCACTGATCGCACGCTTCAGAAGGAAGCCGGTAATAATGAGCCGGTTGATTTCGTTCGTGCCTTCGAAAATGCGGTTGATGCGGGCATCGCGATAGGCCCGTTCGGCGGGATATTCTTCCACAAATCCATAGCCGCCGTAAATCTGCACGGTCTCATCCACAACGTAATCGAGCATTTCGGAGGCCCAGACCTTGATAATGGAACACTCGACGGCATACTCCTCGATGGCTTTGAGCGTCTGCTTTGCCCCGTCGGGCATGGACTTGTCTACAGCCGCAAGAGCTGCGTCCATCAAGCCCGCGGTGCGATAGGTCAGCGCTTCTCCTACGTAAACCGAAGCCGCCATTTTCGCCAGTTTCTCTCGAACAAGGCCGAAGTCGGCAATGGTTTTGCCGAAAGCCTTGCGCTGCCGCGCATAGGAAATCGCATTGTCCAACGACTGCCGCGCCCCACCTACACACATCGCGCCCAGTTTGAAGCGCCCAATGTTCAGGATGTTGAAGGCAATCAGGTGTCCCTTGCCGACCTCGCCGAGGACGTTTTGAACCGGAACCTGGCAGTCATTGAGGATGACTGGACAGGTAGAGGAACCTCGGATGCCCATTTTGTGCTCTTCGGCGCCGATCGAGAATCCGGGGAAGTTGCGCTCGACGAGGAACGCCGTGAACTTCTCCCCATCCACCTTGGCAAAAACGGTAAATAGGTCCGCGAAGCCGGCGTTGGTGATCCACATTTTCTCGCCATTGAGCAGGTAGTGCTGGCGGTCGGCGGAAAGCACTGCTCGCGCGCGGCAGTTCAGTGCGTCGGACCCCGACGTCGCCTCAGAAAGCGCGTAGGCGCCGATGATTTCTCCGCTGGCAAGACGCGGCAGATATTGGTGCTTCTGCTCTTCGGTTCCGAAATACACAATGGGGAGGGTGCCAATCCCGGTATGGCCGCCCCAGGTGGTAGCGAAGCCTGCATATTTTGCGATGCGGTCGCAAATGACCGCGGCGGTCACCTTGTCCATTTCGAGGCCGCCGTAAGCCTCGGGAATCTCCGACGAGCTAAGCCCGAGCTCTCCCGCTTTCCTGAGTAGTTCGCGGGAGACAGAGAAGTCTTTGTGCTCAATCTTCTCGATATTCGGGACGATTTCTTTCAACGCGAACTCTTCCGCGGTCCGCGAGATCAATTGATGCTGCTCTGAGAAATCCTCGGGCGTGAACACCTCGTCGGGAGTGCGGGAATCGAGAAGGAAACTGCCGCCGGGAATGCGGGGAGGCGCAAACATTGTCGTGGACACTTGAATCCCCCTTTACCACTCAGGGCACAAACGACATTGAAGTTTATAGGCAAGGGCCGGGTATTTGCCAGTTGACCGGACGGGCAGGCCCGCGCCCACAACATTCAGCCTGGTTTTGGGATTTCTCGAGGAACACGTCTCCCCCAAACGGCAATGTCGAGCGCTAAAAGGTCCACCGTGTCATGACCTTTGCTACAATGCCTGCCATGCGCGGGAACGACAAGGTTTTGAAACATTTGGGCGAAGCCCTGAAGGCCGAGCTCACGGCTATTAATCAATATTTCCTTCATTCCAAAATGTGCGAGAACTGGGGGTACTTCCGCCTGGGCGGGTATTACCGCAAGGAGTCGATCGAGGAGATGGTTCACGCCGAGAAGCTGATGGACCGCATACTTTTCCTTGAGGGTACGCCCAACATGACGGATGTGGGGCCGATCAATGTCGGGCGCAACGTCAAGCAGCAGTTCGAGAATGACCTCGCGCTCGAGTTAAGGGCCGTCAAGGAATTGAACGCAGCGATCGAGACCTCGGTGAAGGTGGGGGACAACGCTTCGCGCGCTCTCTTCGAGGACATTCTCAAAGACGAAGAGCACCACGTGGACTACCTCGAAGGACAGCTGCACGCAATTGAAGAAATCGGACTCGACAACTTCCTGGCGCAGCAATTGCACAAGGGAGAGGACGAGAAGGACTAACGGAGAGTTATGTCCAGGTTGCGCGAATTATTCGGGTCTGGGTCAGCCCCCCTTCAGCCTGTTCCTCGGGTGACGCCGGCCGATATTGAGCGGGTGGTGCGCCGGGATTTTGCAGAAACCGAGGTCGACGCTGCTCTCGCCATCCTCGCTGAATACGGTCCGCAGGCTTGGCACCGCGAACCGGCGCGGGTGCGATTGGCTGCGCTGAAGCTGGCAAACGGTAGCCTTGAGGGCCTGCGCCGGGCCGTTGACCGAGCCAAACTGGATTATCGCGATGTGCTGGCACCAGCGGAATATCCAAAATTCACGGAGTTCGGATTGCGCGCTCGCAGGCTCCGCTCAAGAGTCCAGCAGCAGATTTTTTCCGATGATTGGCAACAGTATGAGCGTTGGCTCAAGAAGTAGGTCTTAATGGACTTAGACGTGCACAGGGACAACCATGCAGACACTTAATGTTGGGGCGGGTCAAAGCGACACTGACTACAAAGAATCGCAAAAACTGCAGCGGGAGGACCTTCTATCCGAGGCGCGAGACGCTGCGAACTACTTCTTCGGGGCAGCCGGGTTAGCCGCGCTTGGAACCGGCTTGCTGCCCATTCGAATCAATATCTTCGTCAGCATCGGGTGCGTTGACCTGATGGCGTTCTATGGGAGGTCTTGGGGGCACCTCTATTTGTACGGCGCTGCCGTGTTGTGGGTCGGGGTGATGGTCGGGTTGGGATTCGCTGGACGCAGCGGACAACGGTGGGCCTTCCTCGCCGGAATCGTGATCTATGGCTTGGATTTGATCGCGCTCCTGGTGACCTTCTCATTCTTGTCTTTCGCGGTTCACGGTATTTTTATCTTCAAGTGGTACCAGGGGCAGAAAGCTCTGAAAGACGGGAAGGCAATCGTGACGGTCACGGCATGACCGGCCTTCGGGAGCCCCGCGATGCGCCATCCAGCTCACATCGATCCCACGCCGGCCATGCGCGTAGCCTGACTCTGAGCTGCGTTGACGCAAACGGGCACACCGGGCCGCTGTGAAGCGCAGGCAACTCGCCGCTAAAGCACACGGCATTTCGGGCAGTGGGGAGTCAATGAATTCTCTCGACTGTCGTACAATGCTGTTTCTCTTTCCACCCAGGAGATGTCATGCGCAGATATCTAAGGATCTTGACCGTTCTGTTTGCCTTGCCCATGGCGGCGCAAACCACCCCTCATCGCTCGACCACCGCGGCCCCGAAAAAACCAGGGACAACTGCGGCAACGCATCCGACGGCTATTATCGATACAACCGCAGGGAAGCTCACCTGTACGCTCTTCCCGGATAAGGCACCCATCGGGGCTGCAAATTTCATCGGACTAGCCAAGGGGACCAAAAATTGGGTGCATCCGAAAACTGGGCGGCAGATGCACGGCGTGGCTTTGTACAGCGGCACCATATTTCATCGAGTCATCCCGGAATTCATGATTCAGGGAGGCGATCCGCTCGGCGATGGCACCGGTGGCCCCGTTGGTCCAGGGTTTCCTTTCAAAAATGAAACTTCCCCAGACTTAACCTTCGATCGTCCGGGACGCCTGGCATACGCCAATGCGGGACCCGACACAAATGCTTCTCAATTCTTCGTGACCGAAGTTCCATTTCCCCGTCTGGATGGCAACTACACCATCTTCGGGCAGTGCGACGAAGCCAGCGTCGAAGTAGTGAAGAAGATTGCCCGGATGCCTCGCAATCAAAATCCAGGCCCCACTCAAGACCGCCCCTACGATCCCCCCAAGATCAACAAGATCACAATTCTCGGTTCAGGAAGCACGGTTCATCACGCCACCAGGCCAAAAACTGGTGCATCTCCCGCTCCGAAACAACCGCCCCAACAGAACAAGCAACAATAGGCCACGGCGCGGTTTTCCTTAGGGATGCTTGGATTTGAGAGCATAGTTATGGGCATCTCCGAAGGCGGTGACGCTCATATGCACGATCGACAACCAGCGCTCCATCTTGTGATGGCCGGTGCGGTGAAAAACGTAGGAGATTCCGATCGAAGTAGCCGTGGCGGCGGCTTCGAGGCTGGCAAAACCTGCATTGTTGTTCACAATGTCATCCGGGATCAGCACTTCGGTGCGCCCCCTGGCAAGAAAGTTCTTCGTGGAGGCGAAGTCAAGCGCACGGAATACCGCAATGCCAGAAAACAGAAGCACGTTCTCGCGGTCCCAGAAGCGGTGAGTCGCGGGGAGACGTTCCGCGGTGCTTGGAGAAATGACGGACGGTGGCGAGGAGGCGCGCTGGGTTTCTGACGGGGCATCGGTTAGCACGGATGAACCGCAGCTCTCCTGAGCACGGGCAAGCGGGACCATGAACAACGTCAAGACTACAAGCACCAATCGCATCGCCTCGATTGTAGCTGGTCGCACCTTCTTGGCCTGTCACTGATTATTCAATTCTTCCAGTGCAATTTATAATTCTTGTTCCTATCCCAGCGGAGGAGCTTCATGGCGGACTCATATAACGGCGTGCCTGTGCCCAAAGACGGCGAACGCATTACCTATAAAGACAGACACATTCAGGTTCCGTCCCGACCGATCATCCCATTCATCGAGGGCGATGGCACGGGGCGCGACATCTGGAAGGCGTCGGTACGGGTGTTCGACGCAGCGGTGCAGAAAGCCTACAGCGGAAAGCGCAAAGTGGCGTGGTACGAGATTTTTGCCGGCGAGAAAGCCAAAGCAAGGTTCAAGGACTGGCTACCGCAAGAGTCGGTTGAGGCGATCCGCGAATTCCGCGTGGCGATCAAGGGACCACTCACGACCCCAGTCGGCGGGGGGATTCGCTCTCTCAATGTCACTCTCCGTCAGGTGCTCGATCTCTATGCCTGCATACGGCCGGTGAAATATTACAGGGGCACACCCTCGCCAGTGAAGAATCCCGAAAGAATGGACGTCGTCATCTTCCGCGAGAATACCGAGGATGTCTACGCGGGCGTTGAGTGGGAGCAGGGCACTCCGGAAGCCGCCAAGTTGATCGAGTTTCTCAATAAGGAAATGCTCAAGGGTGGCAAGAAGCAGGTGCGCACGGATTCAGGTGTCGGCATCAAACCCATTTCTATTTTCGCCACTAAGAGGTTGGTGCGCATGGCGATTCAGCACGCGCTCGAGAATGGCCGCAAGAGCGTAACGCTTGTGCACAAGGGAAACATTCAGAAGTTCACGGAGGGTGCGTTCCGCAAGTGGGGATACGAGCTGGCCACCGAGGAGTTCCGCGACAAAGTCGTGACCGAACGCGAGAGCTGGATCATCGACAACAAGGATAAGAATCCGAACCTTAGCGATGAAGAGAACGCCGCATTAATTGAACCCGGCATCGAGTTTGCGCCGCCGGAGTTTGCAAAATCCGTTGCCGAGGAAATCTGCTCTGTGCTCGGGAGCATTTACGCCACTCACGGCCACGGTGCGTGGAAAAAGAAGCTGATGATCAATGACCGCATAGCCGATTCCATCTTCCAGCAGGTGGTCACACGGGCGGACGAATACTCTGTGCTTGCGACTCCCAACCTGAATGGCGACTACATTTCCGATGCCTGCGCGGCGCAGGTTGGGGGATTGGGCATCGCCCCGGGCGCGAACGTCGGCGACGGATTCGCCGTGTTTGAAGCCACTCACGGCACCGCACCGAAATATGCGGATAAGGATGTGATCAATCCCGGGTCGGTGATTTTATCCGGCGTGATGATGTTCCGCTTTCTGGGCTGGAATGAAGCTGCCGATCTGATCGAGAGCGGTCTGGAGCGGACCATCGAACAAAAGACTGTGACCTACGACTTCGAACGCCTCATGCAGGGCGCTACCAAGGTTAGCACCAGCAAGTTCGGCGACCAGATTATCGAGAACATGAAGGCCGAAGTTTTGACAACGGCTTGACGAGCAATCAGGCACTCAGCATGGGCTCTTACCTGGCTCGCTGCTTGCTAGCGGCGAGCGCTGAATAGGATCGAAAGGAAATCATGCGTAAAAAAGTAAGCATCGTGGGATCGGGAAACGTGGGCGCCACGGCCGCCCACTGGATCGCATCGAAGGAACTGGCCGACGTTGTTCTCATCGACATCATTGAAGGTGTGCCCCAGGGCAAGGGCCTTGATCTGCTCGAAGCTATGCCCATCGAAAAGCGCGATGCCTATGTGATCGGCACCAACGACTATGCGGACACGGCCAATTCTGACATCGTGGTCATCACTGCCGGCATTCCGCGCAAGCCGGGCATGAGCCGCGACGATCTGCTGAACACGAACTACAAGATCATGTCGGATGTGGTCGGCAAAGTGGTGAAGTACTCGCCGAACTGCATTTTGATCGTGGTCTCGAATCCACTCGACGCTATGGCACAGGCAGCATACAAACTGAGCCGTTTCCCTCGCGAGCGCGTCATTGGCATGGCGGGCGTGCTGGACTCGGCGCGCTTCCGTGCTTTCATTGCGGACGAATTGAAGGTAAGCGTAGAAAACGTAACCGCCTTTGTTCTCGGCGGCCATGGTGACACGATGGTTCCGCTGCCTCGTTATTCGACGGTCGCGGGAATTCCCATCACGGAACTCATTGCTTCGGATCGCCTGGCACAACTGGTTCAACGCACCCGCGATGGGGGCGCCGAGATCGTCAAATATCTCAAGACCGGCAGCGCATACTATGCGCCGTCGGCAGCGTCCACCGAGATGGTCGAAGCGATCCTGAAAGACAAGAAGAAGATTTTGCCCTGCGCCGCGTATCTGGATGGCGAGTATGGGATCAAAGGCCTATACGTTGGCGTTCCGGTAAAGCTTGGCGCGAACGGCATCGAGCAAATCATTCAGATCAAGCTCACGGCCGAGGAGCAAGCCGCGCTGCAAAAGAGCGCTGACGCCGTGAAGGAGTTGGTGGGAGTCATTGGGGTGTGAGGCTTCGCCTCGCATTCCTTGCTTCCAGCTTCTTATGCGTTGCGGTGGCCTGCCATCAAGAGCAATTGCCACCGCCTTCCGACCATCCTCGCCTCACGCCCTATGTGACCATCGAGGACGTCCAATTCCACAGCGCTTCCCTGCAGCGCGACATGCCGTACCGGGCGATTCTGCCCGCCAATCTCCCGCACAATCAGAAGCTGCCCGTAATCTATCTACTGCATGGTGGCGGAGGCGGATATCGGGATTGGTCAAACTACTCCGATGTCGCACGATTTTCCGAACAGGGTTTCGTTCTGATCATGCCTGAGGGTAGCTCGTCTTATTACATGAATGCCGCGGAGCGATCCCAGGACCGATATGAAGACTATCTGACTCACGATTTAATCGCGGACGTTGAAAGCCGCTTCCCGGCGTGGGGTGGGCGGGAGCATCGGGCCATCGTTGGCGTGTCCATGGGAGGCTTTGGCGCACTTGTGCTGGGGTTGAAACATCCCCATTTGTTTGCCTTTGCCGGAGGAATGAGCTCCGCACTGGATGTTCCGAGTCGCCCATTCGCCTTGCGACGAATGGGCCAATATCGAGCGCATGCTAGGATTTTCGGCCCATGGGGCAGCGAATCGCGCAGGGCGAACAACCCGTACCATTTAGCCGAATCGGTTGATCCGACAACGGCGCCGTATCTGTATCTGACCTGCGGAGAGCAGGAGGGCTTGCTTGCTGCAAATCAGAGATTCGCAGCCTTGCTCAGGAAGCATGGGTTCAAATTCGAATTCCACTCTGGCCCTGGAGGCCATGACTGGAATCAATGGAACGGCAGGCTGCCCGGACTGGGACAGATCTTGCGGCAACGTCTCGCAGCGACGAACTAGCAGCCAGCCCGAAAGACCCCGGCGAACCTGAACCTCGGCGCGAACAAACCCCTCCCTACATGCGTTCAATCACAACCGACGTCAACTTCACATCTTTATTCGGGCGATCTTGCCGGCCGCGGGAAACTTTCGAGATTTTATCGACCACATCCTGGCCCTCGACTACTTCCCCGAAAATCGTGTGACGCCCCGTGAGCCACTGAGTTGGAGCGACGGTAATGAAGAATTGCGAACCATTGGTGTTCGGCCCTGCATTGGCCATGGCGAGTTTACCTGGCTTGTCAAAGCTGTGCGGCGAACCCTTCGTTTCGTCTTCGAACTGATATCCGGGACCGCCCATTCCCGTGCCCTGCGGGTCGCCACCCTGAATCATGAAATCCGGAATCACGCGATGGAAAATGGTGCCATCGTAGAGTCGATCGTTGCTCTTCTTCCCTGTGCTCGGATGACGCCATTCGCGCTTGCCTTCAGCGAGGTCGCTGAAGTTCTGCACGGTTTTCGGTGCGTCCTTTTCGAAGAGTCGGCAAACGATAGTACCTTCCGTGGTGTTTAAGGTTGCATAAGAGCCGGGTTGTCGGGGCATGGGGATCCTTTCTGATTACCGGTGAGAGGTGCCTTGCAATTCTATAGCAGCCGGCAGCCCGCAGCCGTATTGAGAAAACCCGCTATCTCACTACGCGCTCATAGATCTCGCGGACTGTGTCAAAGGTCCGGGTCAGCTCCTGCTCCAATCCCTCAGGAAACTCACGGCGCAAAATTTGCGATGTAAGCTTTTCAACTGCCTGGCGCGGATGTTCGGCAGATGGAAGCCATCGCGTTTTCCGTCCGGCAACCAGGCGCATGACATGTTCGACCGTGCGGCAAAGCTCGGCAGCGTGATCGAGCTTGGCGGCATCGTGCTTTTCAAGTGCCCCGGCGCCGGCCGATCGCCATAGGCGGTCTCGCAGCGTACCGGCTTTGGGGCGCACGCTTTTTAAAACCAGCAGGAAACCAGAAAGAAAATCGCCGTCGTAGAGGGCACCGGGGGCACTGCGAATGCTGCGTTCGGGAGCGCTAGCCAACTCGAGCCTGCGGCGCATCTTGCGCACCTCTTCAGCAAAGTTGGGGTTGCCGGCAAATCTTTGAAACAGCGTCTCGACCGTACCCTCGACGCGGCGCGCTACCTCCAGATCACCTGCCATGAAGCGCAACTTGGTGTAGGTGAGCGCTTCCCAGGGTTGAGCTTCCGAGGAAAAATATGCCTGGAGCTGCGATGGCGTCACCACCAGTTCACCTTCTTCGCCTCGCGGCCGCAGTCGTGTGTCCACGGGGAAAACAAAGCCTTCCTGGGTATAGGCAGCCAATACCTGAATTAATTCCTCAGCACCACGCGTCACCATCCGCCGATCTGTTCTTTCGCCGCAGACAAACAGCAGATCGGCATCGGAAAGCAGGTCGAATTCCCTGCTCCCCAATCGTCCGAGCGCGAGCACCGCCAATCCCGGGGGAGCACCGACGATCGAAAACGCCGCCGAGATGGCGTCCTCGGCAGCCGCGGTTGTATCGGCGAGAGATGAGTAGATCGGACGTCCCTCGGTTACATCCCGCGCACCCGACAGGAACATGCAGTGCCGAAAATGACGGCGAAGCATGGCTACTTTCTCATCATGAGCCGCCCAGGAGTCGGCGAGATAAGCGAATACGGGATCGCGAGCCGCGAAGCCGTCCTGCTCGGAGAGATTCAGCAGGCGCCCTCCGCTCCAGGCAGGCCTGCTGGGAGTCACCTCCGAAAGCGAGGCCACTTCATCGGGATGGCGAACCAGAGTGTCGGTGAGATATTCGCTCACTCCAAAAACCGGCATGCTCCGGACGATGGCGTCCTGATGGCGAAGGACAGCGGCGTAGCGTTCCGAACTTGTAAAGGCCGATCCCAGAAAGCGCAACAGGTTCTTGCGCGCGGTTGAGCTGGAATCGTTGTTCCGTAGTGCGCTCGACAGCGACGGAGCATCTTCGGAAAGGTTTTCCAAAAGGACGTGCGTTGATTGGTCGCCGGTTGCGGCCACCTTGCTCTGCAGTCGAAATTCCGAATCAGAGGGGTCGAACTCCTGGCGGGCCTGTTGTTGAAAAATGACCCGGTGATAGATTTCCGCGACTGCCGACATGCGCCGGCCAACCAGCGCGCCCAAGTCATCGATGCGCGGATTTTCCGGCATGAGCGCTTCCATGGCGCGTCGGATGACTGCCAATTCCTGCGCCGAACTTGGCAGGCGGTGCACCTGCTGTCCCCGACGAAGCTGCAGGCGATGTTCCAGGTGACGCAAAAAGGTGTAAGCCCACGTCAGTTCGTGGAAGTCTCGGCCGCTGATGTGCTGTTTGTCATGCAGCTTGTGAAGAGAAAACAACGTTCCGCCGGAGCGCAGCCACGGCTCGGAACCGCCATATACGCGTTGCAGGCACTGCACCAGAAACTCGATATCGCGAATTCCGCCGCGATCGACCTTTACATTAATCGTTTCCTTACCAGGCCCAGACTGACTCCGTCGCTTGCGGTCAATTTTTTCGCGCGACAGCAGCGCCGTTTTGATCGCCGCAAAGTTTATTTCCTCTTTGTAGACTTGCGGCTGCACTTGGTGGATGAACTGTCTCGCCAGCTTCTCGTCTCCGGCCGAAAAACGAACCTTGATGAGGGCTTGGCGTTCCCAATCGTGAGCCGCATTGGCATAGTATCGAAGCGCATGCGACAAATTGACCGCTAATTCCCCCTCGTTGCCCTGCGGTCGAAGTCGCAAATCAATCCGGAACACCGGGCCTTCGGGAGTGGGGCGGCAAAGGATCTCTGTCACCTGCTGCGCCAGGCGAATAAAGTACTCGCGGTTTGAAATTTCCGCGTCCGGTGGTTCCTTCCCGTCTCCGAAGATGAACAACAGATCTATGTCGGAGCTGTAGTTCAGTTCGTTCCCGCCGAGTTTACCCATCGAGAGGACGGCAAAACTTGTATCGGCCACGCGTCCTTCTGCGTCGATGTGTTGTGGAGAACCGAAGCGGTGCTGCATAGCACTGGCGGCTTCCCGCAGCGCTTCTTCGATCAGCACATCACTCAAAGCAGAAATCTCGGCCGTAGTTTCTGCCAGAGGCGCAATCCGCAGCACATCCCGCAGCATGATCCGAACGTACTCACGCCGCTTGAACCGAGCCAGCAGCAAGGAGGGATCGCGGTCAAAAGACCGCGAGTGAAACCGCGCCAAAGCCTCGGAGAAGTCTTCGCGGGAACAGCTATGATCGAGCCCCTTGTCGCGAAGAAAAGTATGCAGGATGTCGGAGTTGGCGATCAGCGTCTCTCCCAGGTACCAACTGGTTCCGAAGATGGCGGTCGCATAATGGGCCACAAACGGGTGCTCTTCGAGAAGTTCATTGATGTCAGGCGAACTCTCTATGACTAATCTTTCGAACAGCAGCAGAGCGGCATCGGGGTCGGAGCAGTCCGCGAGAATGGAAATCAAAACGCTAGCCAACGTGTTCGATATGCGGTTCGCGAGTCGCTCGAAGGTCACGCGGGCTGCTTCCATGTCGCCAAATGGAACGTTGGCGAGCCGGTCAGAAGCCTGCCCAGCGGTCTGTGGGGAGAATGGCATGGGTCAGCGGCAAGCCGCTAGCTCCTTGCGGCCTGAAGCGCATTTGTAAATGCCTGCGGTCCGGGATTGCGCTCGCAAAGCAGCTTTGCGTGCTCCCCGTGTCGGAATTCAGGCTTCAGACTACAGCAGCGTCCTTGTGCCTACCACCTTCGCGTTCCAAAGTACTTGCGAACGCCAATCGTGTTGTAGCGCCCCCAGGGACCATTGGGGCCAAGGTCGGCAGTTCCCAGATAGCGGTCCCGTGCTCCAAAACGGTCGAACAGGAAGTGCTGGGTGACCCGCATCTCGAAGCCGCGACCCACGTAGATGGCCGCGCCCCAGGAGTGCTCGACCCCGATCGCATCGAAGGACCAAGTGTACAAGTTCTGGGGAACATTCTTGCCGAAAAGGAAGTGCGGCTCTCCCCACAGCATGAATCGGCGAAGGGGTCCTCGGCCAAACGGTCGAGCTTCTAAAATGCCAGACAGCATATATCGCGCAAACGCGTTACAGGGCGCGCTCTTCCCGCCATAATTGCCCGCGTTCGCTGCGCAAAGGTTGGGATCGATTTCGTTGTGCGGCGGAGCGATCTCGAATTGGGCATATCCCCAAAAAGTATCTTTGGGTAGGAAAAAGCGTTCCTGTCCATTTTGCGGAGCCTGTTGGCCGAAGAGCCTTAGACACGAACCGGCCACAACGAGTAGAAGTGCTGCTGTCTTCATGATTTCCCCTTTTTGCGGCTCGGATCATGGAGCACGAGACGCGAGAGCCATGTATTGAGTTCATTGCTGGAACTGGGTACTGCGGGCCTGCCCCTGAATGCCGCATTGTACATCCCAGTCGTCTAGAGGCTGCTCAGGAGCTACTCTACGGAAAACCATAGCCCGCAAGCCTAGTTTCTCCAAGTAGTTGGATAGTACAAACGCACTACACTCGTAAGTGCCCGCAAATCAGAGCCGGGGTTTGGCCATCTCCGTGCAATAACGTTAGGCAAGGAGCAACACGAGAAATATGGGGCAAGAAGTCTCGGTATCGTATCAGGCAGTAAAAAGCAAGGTATATCGGCTCATCGACAGCCTCGTCGAAGATTCTAAAACCCAGGGTGAGGTCCAGGAATCGGTAAAGCGGTGGTGGAAGCTGGTGCATCCCGCCGACCGGCCGATTGCCCGCAAGTACTTGTTGACCGTCCTGGCAAAATCTAATGCTACCCTTGAAGCCATTTCGGATGGACTGACTGACCTGCAGGACTTCGAAGCCCATCCCCATCCCAGCGACAACCTTTCGAAAGTGCACACTCTCTCTAGCGAGGCTTGGGGACAAAGGTTAAAAGCCTCGGTCTAGGAATTCTGCAGCCGTGATACAGGGCCCGACAAAGTCGGGCCTTTTTATTGTTCCCGATCATGCCACTCGGGGAACCCCGGTGAAGTATATAGGCTCCATTTTGTCCTCGGGTAGGCGGATTTGGACGCCCCTGCCGGGAACCATCATCGCAAGCTCCGATCCCTGTTCGAGCGAACCCGATGGGGCCAGGGCGCGAACCCTCCCAGCTTGAATGTTTGCCTAACGGCGGGCGGTCGAATCGAGCGCAGGCCCAGCCCCTCGGTTTGTACAAACCCTCGACAAAGGGCAAGATCCGAGAATGGCAGCATGCGAGGTTTATTTGTTCCACACGCGCGTGAGCCCCCAATATCTGAGCCCCCAATATCAAAGATCTCCCTGGTTTGAACCGGCTTCGATTGTATGCGAACGCCTTCGATGGCGGTATCGACGGTTGTTGGCACCGACGCCCTCATCATCTAGGATTACCGGCTCAAGTAGGATTACAGGCTCAAGTTGAACTTCAACTCTTGGCCGAATTGATCTGAAGCGTCCAAAGGGGAAATGCCATGCTCCGCATCTTTCTCGCTGTCGCAGTTGAGCTGCTTGCTACCCGTTTACTCGCCCAGGTTCCCGTGGAGCTGCTTGCAAAACCGCCAGCCGGAGCGCAGGTCTGGACGATCACATCGAGTGGTGGGGCGGCACGCCATGGTCAGGTTTCCATGTGGACTGCTGCGGACGGAACCCATTGGTCGCGCTTCAGCATGAATTTACGCGGATTTGTCAGCGAGGTTGATGAGCAAAACCGGTTTGCCCCGGATGGGCAGTTGACCAGCCTGATCGTGCGTGGAAAGGTGCCGGAGGGTGACGCGGCGGAAACCTACGAAGTGAAGGATGGGGCCTACGCCTTCCAGAGTCCTGTCGATCATGGCACAGGAAAGGCGCGAGCCGGTCTGGAATACGTCGCCTTTGGAGGGACGATCGATTCGTTGCCATTCATCCTCGACCACCTCATGAGGGCATCCAACCACGAAGTAGATCTTCTGCCGTCGGGGAGGGCGAGACTCGAGCCCCTGACCACGCTCGAAGTCTCAAACGGACCCCAGAAGAAATCCTTGACCTGCTACGGGATCACTGGGTTCGGCCTGTCGCCCCAGCCGGTATGGGTGGACGGAACCAACTTCTTCGGAATTGCAGGAGTAATCAATTTTCTGCCCGAGGGCTGGGAAAAGATAGGAACGGAGCTCTCCAAGGCACAAGATGAGGCGCTGGCGAAGCGAGCGCCGGCCCTCATGGCGGCAATTGCTCGTCCCATTTCAGGAGCCCTAGCCTTTCGCAACGTGAGGCTCTATGACGCGGATGCCCGGCAATTCCGCGGAGCCATGACGGTCGTCGTTGAAAACGGAAAGGTCGCGGCAATCGGTCCGACGTTCGCGACACAGATTCCCGGCAATGCCCAAGTCATCGAGGGCGCGGGCAAGACGCTTATTCCTGGCCTTTGGGATAATCATCAGCACTATGGGGACGACTCCACCGGCCCCTTGCTGCTCGCGACCGGCATCACCAGTGTCCGAGATCCCGGAAATCAGATTGAAGAGTTGCTGGCGCGGAAGCAACGCATTGAGCGCGGGCAGTTGTTAGGAACCCGCATCTTGCCGTCGATGCTGATTGATGGGTCCGGACCCTACACCGCCCAAGTAGCCGTAGTCGTCAAGAATCTGGATGAGGCACTCGCCGCGGTTCATCGCGCGAAAGATAGCGGCTATTTCGGGATAAAGCTCTACGGCACGATTGATCCGGCCTGGGTGAAGCCGATGGCAGATCTTGCCCACCAGCTCGGCTTGCGAGTCCATGGGCACATTCCGCATGGCATGCGCCCGCTCGATGCCGTGCGAGCCGGATACGACGAAGTCACGCACATCAATTTCGTCATGATGCAGGCCATGCCAGACGATGTCGTGATGACATCCAATGGCATGAACCGGTTTATTGGGACAGGCAAATACGCCGCCGACGTTGATGTGCACTCGGCATCGATGACCTCCTTTCTGGATGAACTGGCGAGCCGGCACATAGCGGTCGATCCCACGGTCGTAACCTTTGAAGGTCTTTACGTGCCGGACCGGGGAACCATGCCCCCGGCTGAAGTGCCCTACGCCGACACTCTGCCCCCACAGCTTTCCCGTGCCTTTCTCTCCGGCGGGATGTCACCGCCTCCTGACTTGTCGCGGGAACGGATGCGGACCAGCTTTCAGAAATTGCAGGCGCTGATTCCGGAGCTCTACAGGCGGCATATTCCTGTCATGGCCGGCACGGATGGGTTCGGGTTCGACCTGATTCGCGAACTCGAGTTGTATGTCCAAGCTGGAATGACACCCGAAGACGCGCTGGCCACGGCGACCATCATCCCAGCGCAAACGTATCATCTCGCCGATCAGACCGGATCCTTAGCGAAAGGCAAGCTGGCGGAATTGGCACTGATTGACGGCGACCCTTCAAAAAACATCGGTGACTTACGGCAGGTGGAATTGGTCATGCGCGATGGAAAACTGATGAAAGCATCAGAACTACGTTCGGCAATTGGGATTTCGGGGCCGCCCAAAAGGGAACATGAGCCTTCTAGCGCAGTGCCTTAAGCATCAACTCCATACTGGCAAAAACCCGCGCCCGGCGGAATGTCCTCCCCGTTGTTACAATGCAGGCGAGGTATTCCCATGCGCGGCCAAGCAGGCGTACTTCTCCTCCTACTGTTCGCAAGTGCAAGTGCGGTCTTTTCCAAGGACAAGAAAGAAAAGCATTCAGGCCTTCCCGAAGACGTGCTTCGGGCTCGCACCGTGATGGTCGTCATCGCGCCGGAAGCGGGTGAACCCGTGAAGGATCCGCTCGCCAACGCCCGCGCTCAAGATGACGTTGAAAAAGCCTTCCTGAGGTGGCGACGCTTCGAAGTGGTCTCTGAATCCAGCCTGGCAGATCTCGTGATTTCTGTGAGAAGAGGCACCGGGAATGCCGTTAGCCCGACGATCAAGGGGGGCCCTATCGATCAGCGGCCCGTAATCTTTCAGCCCACGGACGGCTCGATCCGGGTCGGAGGTCATACAGGGCAGGACCCCGATGCGGGCCGGCAGGATCCGATGGAGAGGCAGCCCCACCTTGGCACGGAGTTTGGAAGCCCCGATGACAGCTTTGAAGTATATCGCGGCAGGCAGAATCTAGAAGTCTCGCTCGAAGGCTCTCCGGTTTGGCGTTACATAGCAAAGGATTCCCTCAAGGCGCCCAAAGTCACTGCCGTTGAGCAGTTCCGGAAAGCGATCGATGCCAGCGAGAAGGTGGATCCAGGTAAACGCCAGCCCTAGACAACTCAGGCCCGGCTTGCGCTGGGCCTGAGTTAAAGGGCGAAAACGGGCACCCAAGAGCCTGGCGCCTGCTGATTCGCTCGAGGCTCGAAGTCTACCGCCTTTTAAATGTCGTAATACAACGCGAACTCGTATGGGTGCGGGCGCAAGCGAACCGCATCCACCTCCTTCGAGCGTTTGTAATCGACGTAAGTGTTGAGCAGTTCCTCGGTAAAGACGTCTCCCTTCAGCAGGAACTGGTGATCTCGCTCGAGTGCATCGAGTGCGTCTTCGAGCGAACCCGGCATGGATGGAACCTTGGCTAGCTCCTCTGGACCCAGATCGTAGATGTCCTTATCGAGCGGCTGGCCGGGATCGATTTTGTTCTCGATCCCATCGAGTCCCGCCATGAGCATGGCAGCGAACGCAAGATAGGGATTGCAGCTTGGATCCGGGGGACGGAACTCCACGCGCTTCGCCTTTGGTGATGCCGAGTACATGGGGATGCGGCAGGCCGCCGAGCGATTGCGGCGCGAGTACGCTAGGTTGACGGGCGCTTCGAATCCCGGGACCAGGCGCTTGTAGGAATTGGTTGTGGGAGCGATGATGGCCGCCAAGGCCGGTCCATGCTTGATCAGCCCGCCGATATACCACAGGGCGAGTTGCGAGAGTCCGGCATAGCCGTCGCCCGCAAACAGCGGCTTTCCGCCCTTCCACAGCGATTGGTGCGTGTGCATGCCGCTACCGTTGTCTTGGAAAATTGGCTTCGGCATGAAGGTCACAGTCTTGCCGTACTGGTTAGCAACGTTCTTGACCACGTACTTGTAAAGCAGCATGTGATCGGCCGACTTCACCAGCGAATCGAACTTCAGATCGATTTCCGTCTGCCCGCCGGTGGCGACCTCATGGTGATGGCACTCGACATCCAGGCCGCAGTTGATCATGGTCATCACCATCTCGGTACGAAGGTCTTGGTAATGATCCATCGGTGGCACCGGGAAATAACCTTCCTTGTAGCGCGGACGGTATCCCAGATTGTTCTGCTCACGGCCGGAATTCCAGCGGCCTTCTTCAGCGTCGATAAAGTAGAAACCGTGCTGCTCGCGCTGATCGAAGCGAATATTGTCGAAGATGAAAAACTCGGCTTCGGCGCCAAAATAGGCGGTATCGGCAACGCCGGTGGAACTGAGGTAGAGCTCAGCCTTCTTTGCGATGTAGCGAGGATCACGGTCATAGCGCTGCTTGGTAACCGGATCGATCACGTCGCACACCATCACAAGGGTCGCCACTTCGGTAAATGGATCCATCATGTAGGTAGCAGGGTCCGGGATCAGAAGCATGTCGCTCTCGTTGATCGCCGCCCAGCCGCGAATCGATGAGCCATCCATGCCAAAACCTTCTTCGAACGAATCCTCGGTCAGCTGGTTGATGGGGTAGGAAACGTGTTGCCACAAGCCTGGCAGGTCCGTGAACCGGAGATCGAGCAACTTGGCTCCGTTCTTTTTCGCGAACTCCAGGACGGTCTTTGGATCAGCCATTGGGAAGCTCCTTTATGAAGTCAGACGGGCGTGAGACATGGAAATCGTGCACTGCATGCGCGTTCCGTATGCCAATTCGGTCGAATCTTGCTTTGGAAATCGGGAGAATTGTACACCTGCTACAATCTGTGCAAACAGTGCAGCTTGGCCCAGTCTAGTTCTCCAGCCGTGGGAGCTTGAAATTGATTGTTTTTATGGTTGGGGTCGCCCTCTGTTTATGGCATCCTGAAACGTAGTCAGCAATCAGCACTCAGCCCATGGAAAGGCTGGTCTTTGAATTAGAGCTTGAGCGCTCGAATTGCTGTTTTTCGTGCCACCGCCACCCTACGTTCTAGGCTGAATACTGGGTGCAGACTGCTGTGTGCTTCTATTTCGATGGACTTCGATCAGCTGGAAACATTTATCGAGGTGACGCGCCTGTCGAGCTTCTCGCGCGCGGCGGAGAAGCGTTTCCGCACGCAGCCAGCAATTTCGTCCCAGATACGCTCGCTCGAGGAAGAGGTGGGTGCGAAATTGCTTGATCGCTCCGGCGGAAAAGTCTCGCTCACGGCCTCTGGCAAACTGTTCCTGCGCTTTGCCGAGGACACTCTCGATGCCCGCAAAGCCGCCATGACGGGGATCGCCGAAACCGAGCGTGTGCCGCGCGGAGAAATCGTGGTCGGGGCGAATGAAGGCACTTGCCTGCATATTTTGCCCGAGGTGTTTGCGAATTTTAAAAAGCAGTACCCGGATGTGTCGGTCAACATCAAGCGTGCCGACTATGCAAAAGTGCTTGAATCCGTGATCGACAATACTGTCGATTTCGGCGTCGTTTCCCTTCCCGTAACCGACAACCGGCTCACCGCAGTTGCCGTCCATAAGGACGAACTGGTCCTCATCGCTCCTCCGCGCCACCCGCTTTCAAAGCTAAAAGCTGCGACCGTCGAGGACATTGCCCAGTACCCTCTGGTTGTTCCAAAGGTCGGCCACACCCGCGATGCAATCGAGGATCTGTTCCACCTGCACAAATTGAAGCCCCGGTACGCCATGGAACTTGATTCTAGTGAACTACTCAAGCGCTTCGTAGCAGCCGACATTGGCGTTGGCTTCATCGCCAGCTCGAACGTTCTCGAAGATGTTCAGGCCAAAGTTCTCTGCGCAGTCCCCTTGGCCGAAACTCACATCCGCCGCGACCTTGCCCTGGTATTCCGCAAAGACAAGGCTCTCAGCCGCGCCGCTCTTGCTTTTATTGATATTGCGGTGAAAAGCAAGGTGGCAGAACTGACGGCCGCAGGACCACGCTAGAAACTCCTGGGTCTGCGAAACGGGTTCAAACCCCGACTCACCCGCTTGAAAGCGCTCGGGCGGAAACCCATTCCATGCGCCGCAAAAGCGCGACTGCCCGGCTGGCAGCTAGGCTCATCACCCGCCCGCCAGACATCACCCGCCCGCCAGACATCACCCGCCAGCCAGACATCTTTGGCCTTTGCATTGAGGGAACAGCAAGCCATTATAAATCATGGAGTTGCGGCGACCCACTCAAGGACTACCTGTCGAGGATGCGAGGGCTGCTGGGGGGAATGCGTTCAGGCCGGTATCAAAGGGCGCCAGGATCGAGGATCAAAAGAGAGGAGCCCTCGCGGAGCACTCGCGCTGGAGGATCGGGACCTGGTCGGCCACGCCATGTGCCCGTCAACTTACTGTGACCATCCCCTGTTTTTGCGCGACAATGTTAGAAGCAGCAGCGTTGAGGAGTATGAATCATGCGTCTCCGTGGCTTATTTCTTTTCCCCGTCCTTCTATCTCTATTTTCGCAGTTGTCGTCGGCCGACGTTCTCAAGGTCGTCCTTGATGACACGATTCAGGCTGAAACGGCGGAGCGTGTCGAACGAGCGATCGATCGCGCATCGGAACAAAAATATGAGGCGGTGCTGATTGAGCTCAACACCCCGGGCGGCATGATGGGCTCGATGCAGGACATCATGCAGAAGATCATTGCCTCGCCCTTGCCGGTCATCATTTATGTGACTCCGAGCGGTAGTCGGGCAGCGTCGGCCGGATTCTTTATTCTCGAGAGCGCGGATGTGGCCGCCATGGCTCCGGGCACGCACACGGGGGCGGCACACCCGGTTGGAGCCTTTGGTGGCGAGATTAAAGGGCCCATGGGGGATAAAGTACTCAACGATGCGTCGGCGTTGTTACGGTCGATCTCATCCAAGCGCGGACGAAATATCGAGGTCGCGGAGACAGCCGTTCGGGAATCGAAATCGTTTACCGAGACCGAGGCCCTTTCGCAGAAGCTGATCGACTACGTTGCTTCAGACGAGCAGGATCTCTTTCGTCAAATCTCAAGCAAGCCAATTAAGAGATTCGATGGCAAGATGGTTTCCTTGAATCTGGTCGGACACAAAGAGGTGGTTCAAGAACCCACTTTGAAGGAGACCATCCTTTCGTTTCTGATGGAACCCGACATCGCCTTCATCCTCCTGGCGATTGGAGCCCTGGCGCTGTACACCGAGTTCAACCATCCGGGCGCGGTGTGGCCGGGAACGGTCGGGATCGTCTTTATCCTGCTGGCAATTTTTGCGCTGCACCTGTTGCCTATTCGCTTCTTTGCCGTGGTCCTGATCCTCGCTTCCTTCGCACTGTTTGCGCTCGAGGCGAAGTTCTCGACCCACGGTGTAATGGCAATCGGAGGAATCGCCACCCTGGTATTGGGAGCGTTGCTCCTGGTGGACGGGCCGATTCCTGAAATGCGGGTGCAGTTGTGGACCGCCCTGGCGGTCAGCATTCCACTCGGAATGATTACCGTGTTCCTGATGACCATCGCCTTAAAGGCACGACGCAATAAGGTCGTCACCGGCATCGAGGGCCTCATCGGCGAGATCGGAACTGCACAGACCGTACTCTCGCCTTCAGGAAAGGTTTTTATCCACGGAGAGCTCTGGGATGCGACGGCCAGTGGCGAGGTAGGCGTGGGTCAAAACGTCGTAGTGGAAAAGGTCGATGGACTGCGGTTGCGGGTCACCCCAGCCGGATCACGGGAAAAGACGACGGTATAAAGATAAGCGGAAAACCCCATAGCAAAACAGAACACGACACACACAGACCTGGGTCCGTGCTGGCATTGAGAATGCCAAAACAAATCGCGCGTGCTGTGATTGCAGTACAATCACGTCGAACTTAAAAGGGGGATGACGTTATGGATTTTGGGTTCGGATTCGTAACCGTTGCAATCTTCATCGTTGTGATCTATGGCCTCAGCTCGATCAAGATTCTTGCCGAGTATGAGCGCGGCGTCATCTTCCGACTAGGGCGTTTGCGGCAGACAGCAAAAGGGCCGGGAGTGATTCTGGTCTTCGCACCTGTCGATCGCATGGTTCGGGTTTCGTTAAGGCAAGAAGCGCTTGAGGTTCCCTCGCAGGACATCATCACGCGCGACAACGTCACGCTGAAAGTCAACGCCGTCATCTTTCTGCGTGTGATCGAGCCGACGCACGCAGTGGTCGAAGTCTCGAACTACATCTATCAGACCTCTCAGTTTGCGCAAACCACGCTGCGGTCTGTACTTGGGGAGCTTGACCTCGACGAACTGCTGGCGCATCGTGACAAGATCAACACTCGCCTGCAGACGATCCTTGATCAGCACACGGCTCCCTGGGGCGTCAAGGTGGTCAATGTTGAAGTGAAACAGGTTGATATGCCAGAAAGCATGCTGCGTGCCATGGCAAAGCAGGCGGAAGCAGAACGCGAGAAGCGGTCTAAGATTATCCACGCCGAAGGCGAATTTTCGGCGGCGCAACGCCTGGTCGACGCTGCCCATCTTCTCGCAACCGAGCCGGTGAGCGTGCAGTTACGTTACTTGCAGACCTTGACTGAGATCGGCGTCGAGAAGAATACGACCGTGGTCTTCCCTGTACCAGTGGACTTTTTCTCCGGACTCCAAAAGTTACTAGCGAAAGGCGAGACTCCGGCCGCAAAATAGGGTTTAGAAGATTGGGGCGATTGTTGCAGGGGAGTGATTGGGGAAGCCTGGTGGATGAAATAGTGCAATTTCCCGAATTCAAAATTCCCCGATTTTAAAACTCTTATGAGTCTCGCAAGCGCGCCGCCGCACTTGGAACAAGAAACCGATACCGAGATAACTTTAGGCACCGGCAAGATGCTGATCTTGTTTTTTGGACTGGTGCTGCTATGTGCAGTGTTCTTCGGCATGGGTTTTACCATGGGCAAGAACTCGGTGAGGTCCGCGCCGGAACTACAGGCCACGCCCACCGGAGCGCGGCCGTCAGCCGCGTCGCAAAATCCGACCGCGCAGCCGCAGGCTACGGCACCTAGTAACCAGGCGGCTCCGGAAAACACTACCACCGTTTCCGGGCAGCAGCCTGCGCAACAAGCTCCCGCCGCAGCCGATAACGCTGGACAGCCTGCAGGTAGTCAGCCCGCGCCTGCCGGGCCCGGATACTTCGTGCAGGTCGCAGCTGTGAGCAAGCAGGAAGACGCTGACGCGCTCGTCGAGGCGCTCAAGGGACATGGTTATTCGGCTCTAATCGCAACGCCTACTTCCGACAAGCTCTACCACGTGCAAGTCGGTCCCTTCACCGATATCAAGGATGCTGAGACCACGCGGGCAAAGCTCGTGAGCGACGGCTACAACCCTATCCTGAAGAAGTAGTCTCCTTCCCATAGTTCAGTCCTCCCCTTCTCAGGACGCCGTCGGTTGCAGGTATTTTTGTGAAATCCCCATGAGGGTACGTAGGGTCCGGGCGTTTCGGATCGCATGGCCGCCGATGTCGTTGTTGAAATAAACGTAGGCGGAGGAAAGCTGTGATTGCCAATTGCGCAAGCGGTCGGCCCAGTTCTGGAGCTGTTCCATGGGATAGAGGCCCCCGTAGTTGACGCCGCTGCCATGGAAGCGGATGTAGGTGAAATTGCTGGTTAGGGCCCGGGGGCAAGGCATCGCACGCCAATCATGAATACACAAGGCAACATTTGAGCGGTGCAGCAGATCGTAAACCTGGGGGACGTACCAGCTTTGGTCACGGAACTCGATCGCATAATGGTGACGCGATGGCAAGATGCTTAGGAAATCAGCCAGGCGTTCCACGTTCGACTTCCAACGCGGCGGCAATTGAAACAGTATGGGGCCGAGACTCGCGCCTAGCGGTTCAGCCCTGGTCAAGAGCAAATCTAACGAATCCCCCGCATCTTTCAAACGTTTCATGTGCGTAATGAATCGGCTCGCTTTCACCGCAAAGATGAATCCCGGAGGAGCAGCATCCTTCCAGCTGCGGAATGTCTTCTTCTCAGGGAGCCGATAAAAGCTGTTGTTGATTTCAACCGTTTCGAACTCACGCGTATACCAGGAGAACATTTTCGCAGGGGGGAGCTTCTCGGGATAAAAGTCGCCCAACCAGTGCTGGTAATGCCAACCGGAGGTCCCGATATGAAACACGCATCCGGCTGGCATCGACATTTACCTGCGAGAACGGGAGGAGCTGCGGGTGTGGGCCGCTTTGCGTGCTGCCTGCGAACGCCCGGAGCGCGTTCTACTGCGGGCAGCCGACCTGGCCTGCTTCGAAAGTGCGCGATGCGAAGCAGCCAACCGACTCTGCCGTTTGAGTACCTGCTTGCGGGCGAGTGAGCGCTTAGCCGAAGGCCGGTTTTGGCGTGTCGAGCGGTGCTTTCTATTTTCCTTTTGGCTGGATGCCGTCCCCTTAGGCGGGGATGGCAGTTTCACGCCAGCCTTCCGCGCCTTTGATAGTCCAATGGCAATGGCCTGTTTCGTGTTCTTCACTCCATGTTTCCCTTCTCTGACATGGTGAATCTCTTCTCGAACGAATTCCCCAGCCTGAGTCGTGGGAGCCTTGCCTTCCCTGGCGTCCTCTTGTGCACGTTCAATCGTCTCTTTTTCCGGCATTTGGACCTCCTAAAAGTCCGCCTTACAGCGAGTTTAGTGCCCGTACCAAAGGCAACCAATCGGGAAAAGGGTGTAAAAGCCGCAGGTTCTCAGGCAAATAACTTAGGCGTCCCTGCAGCTCCTGCTTCAGAACAAATGGCTTGAAGAGGCTCTTTCACCAACCTGCCCGATGTGGATGCCATCTAAGGGTTCACTAGGTGCGGTGGAACCGTCCCCGGACCGAACGATAGTGCCCGAATCTATCGCCATGCTCCGGGGACGGCAGTTTTGCAATCCCACAAAAGGATCCTGTCGTGAAAAGGCGGCTGAGCAACGCTTGTGTGGGTGCGGGGTAGCGCCTGGGATCAAAAGATTAATGCGTTGCTAACCGACGCGAGTTTGTTGCCGATTCCAAAATCGATTCTCTGGATCAAGGTCTCCTAGGGCCAAATCGACAATCGCACTCTTCATGGAGTGGGCGAAGATTGAGGAGAAGACGAGCATCTTCTCAGCGACTGCTTCCTCCACTGTTCCGTCTTCTGTGTGACTCTGCAATTCCATTCCGGTTGCGATCCCTGCCCAAAAAACTACTTCCTCCATGCTGACGGTCTCGCCCGGATTGGGCGGCAACTCACAAAACCCGTCGATGGCCTCACGAATCTCTTGGGGTGAGCGTTGCTGAATCTCGTCTAGCAGGCAAAGCACTTCAAGAATACGAGTGAAGCCTTGCCAGTCTTTCTTATCGCTGGTTTCGAGTCTCATCATGATAAAGGCACCAGGTTGCAAATATGCTGTACATCATCGTCTTCGATGAACTCTAGCCCTTCCAGGTGCGCCTAGGTATCCCCTTCATCGGTTAACTCGTCCGAAAGCATCCTGTACGGTTGATTGCAAGCCGGATACCCCTCGACTCGGTGTTTTCCTGTATGCGCCAAGTAGCAGCTCAAGCCGCGTCCCTGACACCGCTTGGAGCAAGACTGCGCGGAACCTCGACCCGGTATGTCGGTTCCGTGCGCGGGCGCCAATGCAACTTATACCCCTCTTCTCCGCGCAGGAAATCAAACCTTCGCGCCCCAAAGCGAACTGCTTCCTCAATCACCGCGAACATCAGCTGCATACCCGGACTGAGATGGGAGAACTCTGGATCGAACCCCTGCAAATAGCAGTACACCGATTGCCGCTGAAAGAAAGAGTAGTTGACTGCAATCGTGTGATCATTCATCCGCATGCGGTAGAGCCGCACGAGACCTGATGACAGAAGAGAGGGCACGACCAAGCGGTGAAATTGCTGCACTTGGGGGTCTCCGAGAACACCGCTTTGTCCCAATTTTCCCCAACGGATCGTGTGCAGCCGAAACAGGTCTTCGAGAAACTCCGCGGCATTCGAGGGCTTTGCCGCCTCCATTACGGCGTTGCCTTCGCGTTGAGTTCTAGAACGAGCATTGCGTAAGTTTGCCCACTGCCGTTTCGAAAGCAAATGCAGCAGTTCCTCGCTGCTTGCAGGGACGGTCAAGACAAAGCAGAGATCATGCGCCTTCACATAGGGGCGCAAGGGATCGGAATGCAACAGGAAGCTGCTCAGCGGGAGATCAGTGAGATCAAGGACATCCCACCCCGGAATTGTGTGGACCGCATTGAGGAGTTCGGTAACGGCTGCGCCCTCGTACCCTCGCGTCTGCAGCACGCCCAGATAATCAGAGACTCCTCCACCCGCGAACGCCAAAACCCGCTTGTCTTTCCGGCGATAGATGAGCAATGGCGCGAAACCCACGAGCCGGCCTGCCTCGCGGATTTCTATACCAACCAAGTGTTGAGGGCGGAATTGGTTAATCCACCCCATCAGCCACTCACAACTTTGAAAGGGAGTGGCGTCGGGACATCTAAGAAAAAGCTCTTTCCATTCAGGAAGCAGCGAGTTGAATTCTTCTCGAGACTCTAGAAGCCGGGCGTTTATCGTCGAGCACGGCGTCCTCATGAGGCAACCTGCCACTCTGGAGGGGGGAAGCCGCGAGCCAATTCTTTGTAGAGTGTCAGATAAGAATCACTCATCAACTCGGATGCGAATCGAGCTGCGGCTTCCCGGCGGCAATCGGCAGCGCGAATGCGCCCCACGCGGCGAATGGCGTGGGACATCTCGTAAACCGAGGACACCAGAAAGCCGGTCTTTTGCTGAACGACAATTTCCGGCAATGCCCCGCTTCGCCAAGCGATCACCGGGGTCCCTGACGCCAATGCCTCCATCGCGGCCAGCGAACTGGTTTCGCGGGCCTGACTTGGGATCAACAAACACTTGGCTCCAGCAAGCAGGCTAGCCTTGCGTCGGCCACCGATTGCCCCAAGAAAAACAGCCTTGGCCCCCAGGCGAGGCTGGACCTCTTGTTCGAAGTATTGCCGGTGTACGGGATAGTCGAACACGTTACCGGCAATGAGTAGCTTTTGTTCCGCATGTCTTGCCGCATCCATGGCAAGGTGCAAGCCTTTTTCCGGGCAAATCCGTCCCATGAACAGAACGTAGTCACTTTTTCTCGGGGTCGGATGAAACCGTTGGAGGTCCACGCCGTTGGGAATGACTTGGGTCACTCGCGTCCCTGGCGGTGCACTCTGGGCCTGTGAGTGCGACACACAAACCAGAGAGGCGTTTGCTGGAAGCGCTTGAAGATCCTTCCCGTACCAACTCAAAGGGAGATGCAAAGAGGCAATCACAGGCAAATTTACGCCGGGCAAGTACGCCCTAAAATCGACCCCGTGCATATGGATGACATCAACACGAAACCTTTCAAGCGCGCTCTGCACAGCACTGCGGAACTTTGCCCAGGCCTCGCGCTTGGATCCCTCATCGAGATTTGCGGACGCGGTCTGAACTGGCAGGAGCAGCCCATGGACGTGAGACTTATTTGCCGCAATGACGACGGAACGGTGCCCGGCTCGAACCAAAGCCTGATCGAGGGTGAGCAGCACTTGCTCTGCCCCGCCGGCGGTTGCCTGCGACACGGGAGCCAAGGGATAGGCAACGTTCAGGATGGTCAAGGACACGATAATTCCTGCACCGCCAAGATTTTTTGCCAGGCAGTGGCACGCCACTGTTGCCCCGTCGTTGGCCACGCCATGCACTCGTACCAGAGTTTGCCCTTGTGGGGCGGACACGAGAAGTCATATTCCGGTGCGATACGGAAGCGTTCCTGATTAATAACAAAACCATCGAGGACGCGGCGCTGCGACGCATAGGCTGCGAACATGGCCGCTTTGCGCGCTCGTTCTGCCTCGGAGAGAAACAATTCGAGTTCCTGCGCGCTCCCTCCATTTAGAAACTGACCCGCAACACATCGGCCGTTTTGTGCATGATAAGAGGTCATCTCTATCAGTAGAGGGGCCCGCTCTCGATCAAGCTGATGAATTGCCAGGTGAGCGACTAGCGCGGCCGCATCGTGGTCGGGATGGCCGCCTTCATAGGGATGGGTGACCAGAACATCGGCGTCGATCCTGCTCAGCAACCCGGCAAGGCAGTAGGTGAGATGGTCTGCGCGGATGATTGCCTCTTGATCTACTCCACCCAGCCACTCGAGTTGGGTGACTGACAACCCGGCAAAGGATAGGGCCATTTCGGCCTCGGCCCGTCGCAACGAGGAATATTCCTGGCGAGAGCCATGAAAGTCCGGAGACCACAAGCTTCGGCTGCGCGGAGCGCCGTCCGTGAGATAAATCACCCGAAGCTCGTCCGAGCGAGCAAGCAATGCAGAGGCCCCAATGGTTTCGTCATCGGGATGCGCCGCGAGAATAGCCATCCGCACGCCAAGATGGCGGGGATTCTCGCGCAAACTCCCCGAGAGTTGCTGCCAGCTTTGATTACCGCGCGATCTCATGAGCAATCGTCTGATTGGAGAGGACGCGAACCGCTTCGCGGTATCCATGCAGCGTACCCACATCGACGTAGACATCGCCGCGCTTGATGCCGTATGCGCGTCCACCACGCGCCAAGTAAGCGTTGACCAGGGTTCCGAAATATTCGTCCGCGCGAGCCCGACTCAGCCATAGATCCTGCAAGAGGAAGAAGAGGTGCCCTGGCATCTTAAAGGCACCCCAAACCCACTCCGATGCGGCATTCGGCTGCTTTACCTGGATTTGTTCCACGCGCCCGTCGGGGTCGGTCACGACGGAGTCAAATAACTCGGGACGCTCCACCGGGAAGAGTAGAAACGACAATTGCCGATCGGGAAGAAATTCATACCCATCCAGTGGAAACCAGACGGTGTCGGGAAGCCCGATGTAGACTTCGTCTTCTGGCGCGATGAAAGGAAGGGCGCAAAACAGAGCATCACACAGTCCGCTCGGAGTTTGCTGGACCACATAGCAGATCGGAGCATTGCCGATCTTCCCTCCGAAGTAGCTGACGATGTCGGTTTTTGCCGGCGAGATCACAAAACAGATGCGATCCACGCCGCCGGCAAGCATTCGCTCGAGCAGGTATTCCGAGACGGCCCGGGGACGCTCAATATCCCCGTCGCGACGGGTGCCCACCGGAAGCAACTCTTTAGAAAACGCCAAGGGCTGTATTCGCGTCCCCAGCCCCGCCGCAGGAATGATTCCCCATCGGTGCCTCATGCCGCTGCCTCCAGGGCCGACACCAATTCGCGGCAGCGATGCTCCGCGGTGTGGCTCGCAAGGACGCGCTCGCGTGCCGCCTTGCCGACCGGTCGCAACTTCTCGGCGCCCTGCGACAATAGTTCAATGACGTCTTCCTGGGACTCTGCAATCAGCAGTTCCCGGCCGGGCTCGAAGAATTCCTCAATTCCCTCCCACGAGTCACTGATAATCGGCGCTTCGCAGGCAGCCGCCTCAAACAATCTTCCAGAGGGGCAGTACCCAATGCTCGCCATTGCAGCTCGTGTGACGTTAAGGGTTGCGCGAGACGAACAATAGAACGCGGGATGATCGTGCGGCGGAACATGCCGTACAAACCATATGTTCTCGCGCCAGGGAAAATCCGCGGGATACTGTGCGCCGCCGAGAAGAAACTTTTGTCCTGAAAGCTGATGGGCCGGCTTCAAGAACAATTCTTCGAGCACTTGCTGGCGATCTATGGCGTAGGTGCCCAGATAGGAGAAATCCGAGTTGTAGCGGGACGACCTCTCTACCGGCTGGTGCAACTCCGGATCGACGCTTCCATAGAGGGGTGCGACGTGACGGGCGTCGAGCAGAGTCTTGACCTCCTGAAGAGCGCGGCCCCCAACGTAGCTCAACACCAGATCGAATCCGGAAAGGCCGTATGCAGGTATGTAATCGACCTGACCTTGGGTACGTAATTTTTCCAGCGTCACAGCCGTATCAAGATCGTAGAAGACCTTGATGGTAGGAGAGGACAGCACCAAGTCACAGGCTGGTTGCGCATCCGGACAGTACGAGGTCACAATCGCAGCATCGGAGGCCTCGACTTCATCCTTTGCGTGGGCATGTACCTCATCCCACTCCGAATACAATTCGAGCTTGTACCCTTCGGGATTGTGCAGATCTCGATGCCATGCGTAATAGGGGACGTCGCGCTCGAAGAAACTCACTTGATGGCCCTGTCGCGCCAGCCATTTGCAAAGGCCCCGCCAGAGAGTGGCATGCCCGTTCCCCCACGAGGAACTAAGCGTCAGCCCGAAAATCACTAACTTCATCTCGGTTTCCTCGCTGGGCGGCTATGCGGAGCCAGACCGCACACCCGGAGCACACGTTCTCTGGTTTCCCATCTTCGATGCTCCGCCCCGTACGGGCGATGTATTGGACTCCCCCTGCTATTTGTGCCGGTGCCGCGGCCCAATGGGTGCCAGTCCCGCGTCGCAAGCAACACAAACCAAATGATGGGAATCTCAGGTTTGAAGATCAATTCCAGGACCCGAAGTGACCTTTGCACCGATCGGCCGGGATGCCCCGTGCCCATTTCGTGACCAGGACATGAGCTCGTAACATCCGGGAAAGGCATTTCGGCATGACTGTTAGCACGGAAACCCCCAAAGCAGCCGCCCGCCCCACAGCCGATGCACAACCATCCGCGAAACAGGACTTATGGATATTTCGCGATGGCAAACGGAACGTCTCTGCACCGGAAATGGTAGCGGACTTGCTCTCTCGGCTCAGGAATTCGAGCTTGAGCCATGCCGCCCTTGACGCGCTCATTGAAGCTGGGGGACTGGAGGCAGCACTTGAAGATGCTGGGTGTCAGTCTGCGAATTCTGCTTCACGGGTCACCAGCGCAATCGCTTCGGTTGTGTGCGGCACCTCAAGGAACGGGCTGGCCATGGCCGAAGAAATCCTGGCATCTCTTGAAGTTCCCGCCCGTATCGACGTGTCGCCGCCCGAAGGCTTTACCTATTACGCGCTACACCCAACAGACTTTGTTGGCGTGCTTGGTAAAGTTCCGAGAGAACCCAAGGCCTGTGCCGTTGTTGGGATACGCAGCATTGGAACGACCCTGAGCGCGATCGTACTGGCATCCTTGCTTGCGGAAGGAAGGCCGGCAACCCGAATCACCGTGCGCCCCACCGGACACCCATACTCCCGCACAACAGAATTCGGTGCTGTACAACTGGCCTGGGTTGAGCAGAATCTCGCTGCGCAGTTCCTGGTGGTGGACGAAGGCCCAGGCCGCAGTGGGTCCACTTTCCTGTCCGTTGCCGAGGCCTTACTGGACGCGGGAGTGCCACGCGAAAACATTACCCTCGTAGGCAGCCGGGAGCCGGACGTAAATTCCCTCTGTGCTGACAACGCCGCCCGCCGCTGGCGGGAATTTCGTTTCATTGCAACCACTCCGTCGGTGAACCGGCGCTTTGAGCGTTACACCTATATGGGAAGCGGAGATTGGCGCAAGTTCCTGTTGCCGGCTGATGAAACTTGGCCGGGAAGCTGGACCCAGATGGAGCGGCTTAAGTTCTTGTCTCCGGATTGGAAGCGCCTGTACAAATTCGAGGGCATGGGCCCTTTTGGAGTCAAGTCTCGCGCACGCGCTTTTCAACTTGCCGACGCTGGCTTCGGTCCGAGCGTGTGTGAAGCTGAAGACGGGTTTCTATCTTATTCCCTGGTTAAGGGAAAGGCATTGCAATCGGAGGATGCCAACAGCCGAGTCGTTGACCGTATCGCGCAGTATTGCGCATTCCGCTACTCCGAATTTTCGTCGGCGGCTCCATCTGGAATTCAGCAACTGCGCCAGATGCTCGAGTTCAATGTCGGCCAGGAATTCGGAATTACGCTCTCCTTGCATGAAGACGATTTTTGCGATGGCCGGGCAGTGATTACCGACGGCAGCATGCACCCTCATGAATGGATTGCAGCGAGATCGGGTCGCATCATCAAAGTGGACGGCGTCGACCATGGTGACAATCACTTTTTCCCCGGACCCTGTGATATCGCATGGGATCTGGCCGGCGCCTGTGTGGAGTGGAAAATGAGCGGCGCCACAACCGAGTACCTGCTCAACCGCTTCCGAATCGAGTCGGGACTGGACGTGTCGCCCAGATTCGATCTTTATCGGCTTACTTACCTGGTGTTCCGGCTCGGCTTCTGCAAGATGGGAATCTCTACGGTGGTTGGCTCTCCAGAGGAAACTCGCCTGAAAAGAGCCTATGAGTACTATCGGGCGCAAGCTCACCGATTACTCGCCTTAGCTGCGCTCAAAGGGCAGGCGGCTTAACCCACCCTGGGATCCGACCGCGAGACAACCTAGCCGGCGTACAGAGTTTCCTGTATTGCTGTTGATCAATTCTGAAGAATAGACTTCGCTCGTCCTCTGGCAAACCGCCTCGGAATTGCTTCCAATCGATTTGAAAGCGAGTCTTTCATGGACTCAAGACGGCTGGGTCACATACTTCGTGCAATTCTCAGGGGAGACTTCGAGTTTGAGGCACCGAGCCACCGGACATCTACCCGAGTAGCTCTATTCCTCGCCGGAATGGGAGCAGGCGTTCTGGTGGGAGTACTTTTCGCACCGGCTTCGAGTGCCGGCAGGGCTCGGGTCAACAATCAAGAATCCGGAACCGACGTTTCCCTGCGACCGAAAGAGCCTTCCGGCGAGCCTACGGTAAAGGGTATGCGAGAGAGAAGTGCTTCTTAGGGATTCCGTTCTTGTATCATCTTGAGTTGTTGGCATAAAGTGCCGGTCAATTGTTATGGCTTCTGCCGCTATGTCGTTGAATTCCGTAGCACCGAAGGTTGGAGATCGACCCGTCCGCATACTGGTCGCCGACGACCATGAAGTCATGCGCTTGGGCCTGCGAAACCTACTGGAATCGGTCCCGGGTTGGTCGGTCTCCGCGGGTGCATCCACCGGAAATGAAGCCGTCGAGTTTGCGCTTCGCTCCTCACCCGACATCGTCATTATGGACATCACCATGCCGGAGATGAACGGCATCGAAGCCGCCGCCCGCATCGCGCTTGAAAGGCCCGACATCCCCATCATCATGTTCTCCCTGCACCTGTCGGAAGACGTGGTGAACCGGTTTAAGACGGGCAGCATCCGCGGGGCGGTGGCTAAAAGTGAAGCCGCGCGCGACCTACTGGATGCGGTACGGGCGGTGCTCAACGGCGGCACATTTTTCCCCGACCGACGTTCGCAAGGGGCGAACGGATAAGAGTTCCCCGCTCCCGGCTAGCCACCCCCGTCGCCAAGCCCCGCTGAACCTTATCTAGTCATCCTGACCATTTGACGCGTGAGTAACGGCGCGTGTCGAAGGACCGAAATTGTCGGGCGCCGAATCACCTTGGGCACCTTGAGCAAAGTTCTTAGAACCGTCGACGCGCGGAAAACCGGCGAAAGCCTACGTCTGTACAGCATTTTGTAGTGGGTCGCCGCACTCTGCGGTGAGGAGCCACAGCGATGTTGCACCAGACATTCGGCCGCCAAAACTCCGCTGCGAAGCGCAAGGGAAATTCCGTCTCCAATGAAGGGGTCGACAAAGGTCGCGGCGTCACCTACTTGAAGAATCGTTCTCTGCACCGGTTCGGGCTTGTGAAAGATGAGCGGCGACGTGCGGACCAGCTCGGTCGCGACCCGCCAGGATTGCGATCGGCTGCGCAAAGCGGGGTGTAGATTCAGAACCGCTAACAATTCAGTGGCAACTTTCGCCTTCACCATCGCGCACGCATTGACAACACCGTGAGAGTGATTAGGATCTTCGAGCAGCACCGGCTGCACTCCACAATAGCCACCCTTAAAAAAATAGAGATCCACGGTTGGTGAAGGATCCGCTTCGAAGAAGTGAGCCTTGATTCCGACCCATGGCTCAGGGCTCGCGCTGACTCGGATCTTGGAGCTGGTAAGAAATGACCACCGCCCAGCGGCATTGACGAGAGATAGGGACTGAAACATGCCAAGACTGGTAGAGACAGCAAAAGGCCCCTCGCCATCGACCGACTGAACAGTGCAGGACTGGTGACCGTCGACACGCGCCTGCAGACAGGACTGCCAAAGCGCTTGATCCATATCAAAGCGTGGAATACTCGAGGCCGGGGGGCTGATCGGCAGGTGAAGCACGCAATCATCCGCAAACACTCGAGACTGCGAAATTCTTGGCGCGCTTCTGAGCACCCCAAGGTTGTCGGGAGAGAGCAAATCCGCGAGCAGTTCTAAGGCCTCAGCAGAAACAAACTCTCCGCAAACACGCTGCCGGGGATAGCGTCCCCGTTCGAGCAAGAGCACGCGCATACCGGCACGTGCCGCGGTGATGGCGGCTGCACATCCGCCGGGACCGGCACCGATCACCATGAGGTCGTAGATCATTGCGGTTTCTGAGCGATCACTCCCATGCGGTACAGGTACTGCTGGGTGACGCTCACTTCGGAGGCTCCAGCTTCCCGAAAAAAACCCCTCATTTCCTCCACCGTATAGGCCTGCCACACAGAGGCCGGCGCATCATTGCGCGTAATTCGACTGCGATAAAGCGGTGCCCCCGCGTATGCCAGCGCGAGATGAAGAGGATGTCGAATAAGATCGTGGACCAGCACAGCGATGCGGCACACTCGAAGAGCTTCACGGGCAAATTCCGTTGCCTGCTCCTGGGGCAAGTGATGAACAAAGAGCGAGCACGACACCAGGTCAAAAGCCGAATCACGAAACGGGAGATTGAGGGCATCGGCGCTGATCTTCGGCATCGAGCCGTTCGCAGGCAAATGTGAGGGGGCGCGATCGAGTAGCGTAACGTCGAGCCGAATGCCCTCACGCTCAAGCTGTTCGGCGACGGTGCGCATGAGATACCCATCTCCGGAGGCAACTTCAAGCAATGTAAAGCGATTTCGCCCGCTCAGGCGTGCAACCGTTTGCAGTAGGCGTCGAGTGGTGGACAATCCGCCGAACCATCGGTTGAACCAGCGCAAGTCGCGAAAAGAAGCTGCAACCTCGGCAGGAGTACCCAGATCTTCGTCCAATAACTCGCGCATGGGTCGGCGCTTCATGTGCGGATTGTAACGGATTGGCCTAGAGCGGGGTGTCACCAAGCCGTCTCAGGCTCTTCATCACGGCGCAGCTGACAGACAGGGGGATTAGAGGATGATCCTGAACCAGGGCCAACCAGAACCGTCGTCTTTCGGGGCGACTCAGACTTCGGCGAGCTCTTCTTCTAACAATTGCTTGTTGTAAAGGTCCGTATAGTAGCCATTGAGGGCCAGCAGCTCTTCATGCGTGCCGATCTCGACGATACGCCCTCCGTGGAGGACGGCGATGCGATCGGCATTGCGAACCGTGGAGACGCGATGCGAGATGAAAATGGTGGTTCTGCCCTGCATTACCTCGCGCAAGTGGTTCAGGATCTTGTCTTCGGTTTGGGTATCCACGCTGGACAGAGCGTCATCGAGCACTAGTATCCGAGGATTGCGAATGAGGGCGCGCGCGATCGCCGTTCGCTGTTTTTGTCCTCCGGAGAGGGTGATGCCCCTCTCGCCAACGACGGTGTTGTACTGATCGGGAAAGCTTTCAATATCGGCGGCGATATTGGCCGCATCGGCCGCCCAGCGGACGTCGTGGTCAGTGGCGTTTTGCACACCGAATGCTATGTTCTCGCGAATCGTTTCGCTGAAGAGGAAGGTTTCCTGAGGAACGAAGCCGATGTTACGGCGCAGATCGGCAAGTGCATATTCGCGTATTGGCTTCCCATCGATCAGCACCGCGTTCGGCTCGGCGTCGTAGATTCGTGGAATCAGACTCACGAGCGTAGTCTTGCCTGAGCCGGTCGGTCCAACGATGGCCAAGCTGGAGCCTGCCGGTATGTGCAGATCGATACCTTCAAGAACGTGCACACCGCCGTAGGCAAACTTCAGATTGCGAAACTCTACATCGCCTTTCAATTCCCTTGCGCTGGAAGAAGTAACTCCAGCCGCGTCGGTGATTTCTGCCCGCTCCTGCATCAACTGGTGAATGCGGCCAAGGGAAGCTGTCCCTCGTTGGAAGATATTGATCACCCAACCCAGAGCGATCACCGGCCAGGTGAGCTGGACCATATAGGTGTTGAAGGCAACAAATCCGCCAACGTCGAGCGCGCCGTAAAGCTTAAGCGTGGTCGGGGTGCCCAGGTATGACACCAGACGAACCGTCGTTTGCCCGGCGATCACTTCACGCCCCCCCATCCAGAGGACCAGAACGATCGCTAGCCCAAGCATGGTTTCAAGAGTTGGCCAGAGCATGCCCATGAGGCGGACCAGTTTCAGGCTGCGAGCGATATACTCACGATTCGACTTCTCGAATCCTGCCACCTCTGCGTCCTCCTGAACGTAAGCACGGATCACCCGCACGCCGGAGAAGTTCTCCTGCGCACGGGCGGAAATGTCGGAGAACATTGCCTGAATTCGTTCGAAGCGCTCATGGATGCGGCGCCCGAAGTACTGAATGGCGATGCTGACGAGCGGAAGCGGCAGAAAGGCGTACAGCGTCAGCGCGGGACTGATGGAGAGCATGAAGGCCAGTGCGCCCGCAGTGAATACGATGGTGTTCGCCGAATACATGATGGCTGGACCGAGCAACATGCGGACGGCATTCAGGTCATTGGTGGCGCGCGCCATAATGTCGCCGGTACGAGTACGCTGATAAAAGGCGTAGGACAGGCGTTCCAAGTGCAGAAATAGATCATTCCGCAGGTCGAATTCGATTTCTCGTGAGACCCCAATTACGATCCAGCGCGTTAGGAACTGAAAAATTCCCTTTGTGGCGGCAACCGCCAGCAAAGAAAGCGCGTGGATCATGAGCCTGTGGCCGGTGATGGTATGACGCGTTAAGTCGTTAATCGCTCGACCGATGACCAGGGGAAACAGGATCCAGACACCGTTGTTGAAGAAGACGCAGATCGTCCCGAGAAGATAACTCCCGCGATACTTTTTTAGATATGGGAAGAGAGGACGAAGCTGTTCCAGCATGAGCTAGTAGATGCGATTCTACCAGCGCCGGGTGCAGAATGCGGGCGAGCTATGCGGGAGGCTCCCCGGGCTCGGAATTTCGCGAGCGGCCCAATTTGGGTGGAAGGCTGGTAAAGCACAGGATGACGGCCACTGCCAGAGACAGTATCCAGCCGCCAACCAGGTACCAATCCGAATGCAGCAACCAGGAAATGAACTCGTCGGCGTTCATGAGCTCCTACGCCGAGACCAGTTCGTCCCGTCCACTGCATTGCTTGTATTCGTGGACAATGGCTTCAATGGCAGCGAGCCGCTGCGCCGTCGTGAAACTGGCATCCACAAGTTCCAACTCGATACGGCCCAACCAAAAACCGAGGGCACGATCGATGCCAGAGGAAATCTCGCGTGCAACGATATTGACAAATTCCTGATTGTTCGCCATTTCCGACCTCGGGCTCCTCCAAAAAACAAGGGCGGACGTGTCCGCCCTAACTGGATTGACCGCCGGGCTACTGCTCCGGCGGAGCGGGCTGGCTATCGCCCTGGCCTTGCAGCTGTTTTTGCATGCGCTGCTGGTGGTTCGCCATCATGTCGGCCACTTTTGTTTTCTGCGTGGAATCAAGCAGCTGGTAGATTTGGGAAGCCATTTTCGCGTGCTCCACTTGCATCTGGATGTGGCTTTGGGCTTCTTGGGTGGCGATGGCAGTGGCCTTCGCCTGGTCAAAGTTGCCGCTGGTAATCAGCTGCATCATCTGCTGATGCGATTGAAACTGCTGCTGCATGATCGGCTTCAGGTTGGGTTTTTCCGCTTCGAAGATCTTCCTCACCTGAGCCTTTTGATCATCGGTGAGGTTCAGCTGATGTAACATCCTGCCAAAGCCGGGGTCGCCCATCATGGCGCCATGCATGCCACGGAAACCGTGGTGCGGGGGCTTTCCCCCACCTTCCTGCTGAGCAAAGGCCGCTCCAGCAATGGCCACCAACCCTAGTACTGCAAATAATGCGATTTTTTCAAATTTTAAATTCACCGCGTCCTCCTGGTTCTCGACGGTTTGCCGAGGTTGTGCCCTACGAAGAATAGAAACACGGAAAATAGGGTTTTGATGGTAAAGAGTGCGGTAATTCGGGTAAATCTTTGTAAAATCAGAATCGGCGGATTTGACGATTCTTTACTCGGCTTCAGGAGCTACCGTCCATAAAATGAAAGGCGTGGATCGAATTCTGGTTATCGATGACGACGTGGAACTCTGTTCCCTGGTAAGCGAGTACCTGCGGCCGGAAGGTTTTCAGGTCGACTGCGTTCACGATGGGCGAATCGGGCTAAGCCGGGCGCTCAGCGGCGAGCACCTGATGGCGGTGCTCGACGTGATGCTGCCAGGGATGAATGGATTCGACGTTCTGCGAAAAATACGGGACACCTCGAAACTGCCCGTGGTGCTGCTCACTGCACGCGGTGAGGATGTTGACCGCATCGTGGGCCTGGAGATCGGCGCCGACGACTACCTGCCGAAGCCATTTAATCCACGCGAGTTGGTCGCAAGAATTCGGGCCGTGTTGCGGAGAACGCGCGCCCAGGGCGAAGCAGCTGTGCCAGACGTAATTCGCGTGGGCGATGTTGAACTTGATCCCGCTACGCGATCCGTGACCCATCGGGGCAAGCCGGTTGAACTCACATCTGTTGAATTCAGCTTGCTCCAGGTCCTCCTACGCGAGGCCGGCCACGTGGTCACGCGCGAAGCTCTGGTTGATGAAGTCTTGGGCCGCAAATTTTCCCCCTTTGATCGCAGCATCGATATGCATGTGAGCAAAATCCGGCGCAAGCTGGAAGATTCTGACAGCGAAGAACACATCAAGACGATCCGCGGCTCTGGCTACATCTTCGCTCTGGCGCGACCCTCCAATTCACCGAAAAAGAGCCTGGCGCGATGAGATTGTTCCTCAGAATCTTTTTATCGTTCTGGCTGGCGCAGGCACTATTCCTGGTGCTCGCCATCCTGGTCACCGTAGCCATGAGGCCGACGCGGCGAATCTCGGAAATTGAGGCCCTGCTGCCGAAGACTCTGGACGATGCTGTTGCCGTCTACCAAACGGGTGGATCCGGGAAGCTTCGCGACTATCTAAGGACCTACCACGATACCCGTCGCGTTCATGCCATGCTGTTTGACGAGCACGGTCCACTCATGGACCGCCCCGTCCCGCCCTGGATTTCGGAAACCGCTACTGGCAAGCACCGAACCGCCGACACTTTCTTAGGCCGGTTGAATCCCCATATCCAGACACTGAAAGCGGAGACCTGGGGAGCCGATGGACGTCATTACATCTTGGTAACGGAGCTTCCTCCCGGGCAAACGGCCTTCTTTGGGCCGAATGGGGTCCCGTTGCTAGGCCTTTTTATCGCGGTTTTGACTTCCGGGCTCGTCTGCTATGTGCTTGCCGGGTATCTGACCTCTCCCATCCTGAGGCTACGAAAAGCAACCCAGAAACTAGCCACCGGAGACCTCTCGGCTCGAGCTGGCGAAACCGGATTGTTTAAGGATGAGCTCTCACATTTGGTGAGGGATTTCGACACCATGGCCGAGCAGATTGAGAAACTGGTGAGCGCCCAGTCAAGGCTGCTGAAGGATATCTCGCACGAATTACGTTCGCCCTTGGCGCGCCTGAACGTAGCGCTTGAGCTCGCCCGACAGCGCACCGGACCGGAGGCCGAGGGGATTCTTGACCGGATCAATCTGGAAACCAGCCGCATGAACGAACTGATAGGGAGTCTGACCACGATCGCCCGATTGGAAAGTGGGGCGGGAAGCTTGCACAAGATTCCTGTGCGGCTGGAAGACGTGGTAGAAGAGGTCGCCCGCGACGCAGATTTCGAAGCCCAAGCGCGAAACTGCCGTGTGGAGGCCGAGATCCTGGACGAACTTCCCACCGAAGGGGACCCTGCCTTGTTACGCAGCGCCATTGAAAATGTCGTGCGGAATGCCACCCGCTATTCGCGGGAAGGGACCACGGTCAAGGTGCGCGCCGAGGAGGTGCAACGCGTAAATTCTGCCGAGGCGCTGATCCGAGTGACGGATTCCGGGCCCGGAGTGCCGGATGAGTCCCTGGAAAAGATATTCCGTCCTTTTTACCGCATTGACGACGCCCGGGGCCGCTCGACCGGAGGGGTGGGTCTCGGGTTGGCAATTACTGATCAAGCGGTGAGGCTGCATGGCGGCTCGGTGGTCGCATCCAACTTGCCAGAGGGTGGGCTGTCAGTTGAAATCCGGCTTCCCCTGCAGTCTACGGCTGCCGGGGAAGCCCGGACACAGCAGGCGCCTGCGGCAACTGGGCTAGACTGACCGGGGCGGTTTGCTCTTTTCTGCCCATTCCTGATACACAATTGGGGTAAGCCTTTCAGAAATCTCAGGTTTTCAAGCTTCAACGGTCCCGGTCTTATACGCGACTTTGGCTCTGGAGTGGACTAGCTCCAAAGCGATGCGCGTACGGGATGGCCTGGAAGTGGATCCGGCATCCATTGGGATCGACAACCGTGTTGCAACTCTACGATCCGGAGAGACAAAGACGAATGCGCATGAAGTCGGGTTGGGCGCTGGCTTTCGTGATCCTGCCGCTGGCGGCATTGATGAGCTGTAGCAGTTCGACCAACGTAAACACGACCGGATATGTTTGGGTAGCGACCAGCGGCGACCAGAAGCTGTCGGCTTTCGCCGTGAATCTCGGCACGGGCGCGACATCGCCCGTGGGCGGCCAGGTTGCGACCGGAGCCCAACCAGCCGCAATCGCGATAACCCCGGACCGGAAGGTCCTATTCGTGGCCAACTCGAGTGATGATACGGTGGCAATTTACACCATCAATGGTGATCAATCCCTGAAGCCGGCTTGTGCTGGATCCCAGGGTTGCACGACTGCAACCGTGCCCTCCGGCCAGACTCCCGTGGCGCTCGCCGTCGACCCGTCTGGCAAGTTTCTTTTCGTTGCCAACCAGGGTACGTTCGCTGATCCGACGTCGGGCACCATTTCGGTCTTCACGATCAGCGGAACAACCCTGACCCAGGTAGGCAACCCGTTCCCCACTGAAGTCCTCGGAGACGTAACCGGATCTGGACCTACAGGGGTGATTGCGGCACCAGCGGGAAACTTCCTCTACGTCAGCAACCAGTTCACAAATACCGTCCAACTTTTTACCTATGACCCAACCAGCGGCGCACTGACCTTGCCCCCAACGAGCTACACCGCGGGCACCAGTCCCACCGGCATGGCGTTCTCCCGATGCGCCGGATTCACCGCCGCAACCAGCGCCTGCACATCTGCAGATGGGAATAATTTATTTGTTGCGAACTCCGGTTCCAATAATGTCAGTGTTTTTACCGCATGCATTCAGGTTTCACCTGCCTGCCCCAGTGCAAATGGATCGCTGATTGCCGTTCCCGGTTCACCCTTTGCTTCTGGGATCACCCCGACCTCGTTGATCGTCAATCCAGTGGCAAACTTCGTGTACGTGGTCGATTCCGGATCCAACCAGATTTCGCAGAACCAATACAACAGCTCAACCGGGGCGCTCATAGCGCTCATACCTCCCGACGTGTCCACTTCCTCAAGCCCGGGACCGGGGGGCATCACCGCGGACGGGAGCGTCTTATTCGTGCCCGACAGGGGCGGCTCCACGATGTCCGTGTATACGGCGAATTCCGTCGTAAGTGTAAGCGGTACGGCGCCCACCGGACGTCTAAACCCGGCCACCACTCCCTCGGTCAGCCTTACTGGACAGCCGTCAGTCTTGCTGGTGAAATAGATCGGCCATGCGCAAAACTGGGAGAAGGCTTAGCACAGCCGCGGGTTCGGCTGCCATGGTGCTAGCGATGAACGTCGTTGTTTCTTCACAGATCCTGCCTCCAAAGGCAATCACCGATCCCCAGCAAATCACTGCGAAACCCGATGCGGATGTGGAGCAGGGTGAGGAGAGTCTTTCCCTGCAGCGCCTCTACATGACCCGGCAGGTGGGTGATACGGCCTGGTCGCCGGATGGCAAAAACATCGTTTTTGTCTCCAACATCTCCGGCAGGTACAACCTATGGCTGGTGCCTGCGGATGGCGGATGGCCCACGCAGCTCACGATCAGCGATCAACGTCAAACGCATCCGACTTGGTCACCGGATGGGAAATGGATCGCCTATCAATCCGATTACGAGGGCGATGAGCAGTGGGATATTTTCTTCACCTCACCCAAAACCGGGCAGGTCGTGAACGTCACCAAGACAAGGGAGGTCTCGGAAGAGAATCCGACGTGGTCGCCGAACGGACGCTATCTGGCGTACATGGTAAGACCCAAGACGTCATCGTCCTACGAAATTGATGTCTTCGACACGCTCCTGCGTGAAACCAAACATTTGACCGCGAACACGCCAGCGGACAAGCTGAATACCAATCCCGTATGGTCAAGAGACGGAAACTTCCTCGCCTACACGCAAGAAGAAGCGAAAGGTACGAATTCCAATATCTGCGTGGTTGAAGTCTTGTCGGGTAAGAACACCCTGCTCACGCCGCACTCGGGCGAGTCTCTTTACGCGGCCAACGATGTTTCGCCGGATGGGACTTCCCTGCTCGTCACCTCAGATGCTGGCAACGGTTACCAGAACGCCGGCCTGCTGATGATCGCGAGTAAGAAGATCCACTGGTTGACCCAGGAGAAGTGGCAGGTTTCCGGGCGCAATTTTTCGCCGGATGGGAAGAGCACGATCCTCGTAGCCGACATTGACGGAGACACGGAGATCTATCGTCACGACCTCCTTACCGGGAAAAACACTCCCCTCCCCCTTCCCAAGGGTGTGAATGAGCCAGGAGGCGCGGAGTCAGCCTTCAGCCACGATGGTTCGAAGTTGCTGTACTACCACAATGGCCCAAATGCGCCGAAGGACGCTTGGGTTTATCATCTCGCGACCGGCAAGTCCACGCAGGTCACCAGATCGCTCGTGGCGGGAATTTCCTCACAACATTTTGTGGAACCGTTTCTGGTGCATTATCCCAGCCGCGATGGCAAGTGGACAATCTCCGCGTTGCTGTATGTTCCGCGCAACATGCAGCGCAGTGGTCAGAACGCAGCAATTGTGTACATCCACGGTGGGCCGGCGGCGCAATCGGTGAATTCCTTCAACCGTTTCATCCAGCACATCGTCAACCAGGGCTACATGGTGATCGCCCCCAACTATCGCGGCTCAACCGGGTATGGGAAAGAATTTCAGCAGGCAAACTTGTTCGACATGGGCGGAGGCGATCTCGAGGACGTGCTTGTTGCGGCCGACTTCCTGATGCAGACAGGGTATCCCGATAAAAAGAAGCTGATCGTGATGGGCGGCAGCTACGGCGGTTATCTTACGATGATGGCGGTTACCAAAGCGCCGACCCTGTGGGCCGCGGGCGTGCCCATCGTGCCTTTTGTGAACTGGTTCACCGAGATTCAGCACGAAGATCCATTGCTGCAGCAGTCCGACCGCGCAACCATGGGCGACCCGGACAAGAATCCGGATTTTTTTCGCGAGCGTTCGCCGCTGTTTTTCCTCAATCAAGTCAAAGCGCCTCTGCTGTTGCTAGCGGGAGCGAATGATCCGCGATGCCCTCCTGAAGAAACAACCCAGGTGATCGAAGCGCTAAAAAAGCAAGGCGGCGTTGCAGAAGCCAGGATCTACGAGAACGAGGGCCACGGGTTTTCGAAGATCGAAAACCAGATCGACGCCTATCAGAGGGTGACGAACTTCCTGAAGGCACACGTGAAACCTGCAGACTGCGGCTGCAAGTTGACCGAGTAAGAAGTGGCGAGCCGGCCCCCAGCTACCCCCAACCCCGTCAGAGCTGCAGGAAGCCGGCACCTTGCTGGGATCCGCTTCACTGTCTTTGGCGGAAATAATTGATTTTCAACTCGCAAGAATGGCTTGAATTAAACCGGGGATGGTAAATTCGCGGGCTTCGATGTGCACGGGAAGCCCGAGTTCGCGCAAGGTTGCGGATGTGACGGGACCGATCGAGGCAAACTGAATGCCCGCCAATTCCCTGCGGGATGCGCGGTCCCCGCCAAGGAGGTGCATGAAATTCTTGGCACTCGAGGAACTGGTAAGAGCGATAAGGTTCGGGCGGCGCCCGGGATCACTCATCAGCATCCGAATACTCTTCTCGGAAGTCGCCGGCACCCTCGTCTCATAGGCTTCCACGATTTCGACCTTGGCTCCTAGATTGTGCAACTCGCGGGGAATCACGTCGCGAGCCACTCTGGCGCGAGCCAAGAGCACCCGCTTCCCTCGCACTTTTTCGCGCAGGCTCTCGACCACCGATTCGGCTATATATCGCCTAGGAACGACTTCCACTTTTAAACCCAGCTTCTCTAAAGCCGCCTTTGTCGACGGGCCAATGGCGGCTATCTGCAGGGAGCACAGCGCCTCCATCCTGATCTTCAGCCGTTCTAGCCGCGAGGCTACGGCGTCGACGCCATTGACGCTAGTCAGGATGAGCCAATCGAATTCGGCAATCCGCTTCAAGGCCGAATCGAGCCCCTGATAAGATCTCGGGGGACGGATTTCAAGGAATGGGATTTCGATGACTTCCGCGCCGAGATCTTTCAGTCCCGCCGAGAACGCGCTGGCCTGATGGGGCGCACGGCCGACGAGAATACGGGTACCGGCAAGAGGTTTGAGCTGGTTCATGGCTGCGGCGGTTGGGCGTTCTCGGTTCCGTAAACCTGATCGAGGATGGAAGCGCCACCACGGGAGAGCAACTTCTCGGCGACTTGCTCGCCCAAGGGTACGGGATCGGTGCCGTCGAGCGATTCGCGAAGCAGCGATTTGCCATCCGGGCTGGCGACAATCGCGTCGAGGTGAAGTTTCGCGCTCTGCCATTTGGCGCTGGCTCCGATCGGCACCTGGCATCCTCCGCCTAGCCGTCGCAGCAGAGCCCGCTCGCATGTGGTCTCGGAACGAGCAGCAAGGTCGTCGAGGAAGGAGAGGGCTTTTCGCACCGCGCCGTCTCCTCTTCGTGATTCAATTCCCAGCGCTCCTTGCCCCGCCGCAGGGCACATCAGTTCTACCGGGAGGAGCTGGCGGATGCGCTCCGTCTTCCCCAGACGTCGCAGTCCGGCCGAAGCCAGAATGATCGCATCGTATTCGCCAGATTCGAGCTTCCGCAGGCGGGTATCCACATTTCCTCTTAGGGGGTGAACGACAAGATCTGGCCTAACCGCTCGCAGCTGGGCTTCGCGACGCAGGCTGCTCGTCCCCATCCGCGCACCCTGAGGCAAGGCTTCAATGCCCGAATAATTCACCGAGCAGAACACGTCATGCGGATCCTCGCGCGTGGGAATGGCGGCGAGTTCAAAATCAGGCGCCAGCTCCGTTGGCAAATCTTTTAAGCTGTGGACGGCAAGATCGACGCGGCCGTCGGCCAGTGCCTCCTCAATTTCTTTGGTGAACATTCCCTTCGCGCCCACCTTCGCGAGCGCGACCTCGGTGATCTTGTCGCCGGTGGTGTGAATGATCTCGACCTCGACTTCGTGCCCCTCTCCCCGCAGGCGAGAGGCAATGTGATTCGCCTGCCAGAGTCCCAGTTGAGATCCGCGAGAACCGATCTTGAGACGCAACCCCTAGTTCCCTTGCCCTTTCTTAAGGTCTTCGGGAGCTTTGGCCTCAGCTTCCAGTAGACCTGGAGATTTATCGTGTAAATTGAAGATTTTACGGAACATTTCTACAAGGATCCCCATCTCTGGACCGGCAGCGGTCTTCAGCGTGCGGATCGGCATGTGCATGATCTTATTAATGATCCCATGGGTGAGAGCGTCGAGCGCCAGTTCCTGTTCGGGTGTGAGCTTGCCCAGGCGCCCGCGCACGCGATCAAGTTCCGCCTGACGAATGGTCTCGAATTGATCCTGCAGGGAAACAATGGTTGGAACGACATGAAGCGTCTGCAGACGCGCATGGAATCGCGCGACCTCGGTCTGAATAATGCTTTCGGCGTGCTCGGCTTCTTGCTTGCGGCTTTGGACATGTGATGAGACCGCCTCCTGCAGGTCGTCGATGTCATAGATGAAGATGCCGTCAAGCTTGTTCATCTCCGCGTCGACATCGCGTGGCACAGCGATGTCGATGAAAAACATGGGGCGGTTCTTCCGCTTGGCTAAAAATCGCTCACCGTGTTCGCGGCGAAAGATGGGCACGGGAGCACCTGTCGAGGTGATTACGACATCGGCGCGCTCGCAGTGATCGTAGAGTTGATCGAATCTGATCGCTTGCCCCCCGAAGCGCTCGGCCAAGGCACATGCGCGCTCATGGGTGCGGTTGGCGACGAATACGGGGCCGGCACCCCGGGCGATCAGATGCCGCGCGGCAAGCTCTGACATCTTCCCGGCGCCCACGATGCAGACGTGCTTGCCTTCGAGTGATCCGAAAATCTTGCCGGCCAGTTCGACAGCAACCGAGGCTACTGAGACCGACGATGAGCCCACCAGGGTTTCGGTGCGCACCCGTTTGGCAACCGCGAAGGCGCGAGTAAGAAGCAAGTCAAGAAGCGACTGCACGGTGCCGGCGGCGCGGGCGGTAGCATAGGCTTCTTTGATCTGACCAAGGATTTGCGGCTCGCCGATGACCATGGAGTCGAGGCTAGAAGCCACCCGGAAAATGTGGCGAATTGCATCGTCCTGGCGGAACTCGTACAGGTAGGGTTCATAAGGCGCCGGATCAACCTCAAAGTACTGCTTGAGAAAATGCCGCAGGTCGGTGCTGCCATTGGCCGTGTGGGCGACGATTTCCACCCGGTTGCAGGTACTTAGAATCAGGCCTTCGTTCATACCCGGAAGCGCCATGAGCCTTTGCAAAGCTTCCGGAAGCTTGCGCTCGGGGATGGCCAGACGCTCCCGCACTTCAACGGGCGCTGTCCGGTGATTCACCCCAAGCAGTTGCAGGTTCATGGTTTCCCCAGCTGATGAATCGTGCTGAAGTAATTCGCACCCCAAGCGATAATCGCCATGACAAAGGTTCCCGCCGCCAGATACGCAGCTCGCCGGCCCCGCCATCCCGCGCTCCAACGCATATAGAGAAGAAACAGATAAACCGCCCAGGTCAGCAGCGTTACCAGGATTTTGGGATCGCGGAAGTTGATATGCCCGAAGTTCATCTGCGCGATTACGAGCCCAATGGCCAATCCAGCGGTCATGAAGGGGAACCCGATCAGCAAAGAACGCAGGCCGATCTCATCGGTGACCTGAAGAGCTGGGAAGCGGGAAAGCAGCCACGCCGAGCGCTTTGCCTTGAGAGCCCGCTCTTGCAGCAGATAAACCAGGCTGGCGCTGAAGCTGAGCACCAGCGCCGCGTATCCGGAGAAAATCAGGGAAATGTGCGCGATCAGCCAGCCCCGCTTGGCGGTCTCCGAAGCCAGAACAAAAGGCTCCTGCCGCATTACACCCAAGAACGTCAGAATGAAGACCAGGGGAAAGACGACAATTCCAGGCGAGGTGGTCCCATAGACCATGTAGACCAGCAGGAAAACCACCATGATGAGGAAGGCCAAGATCGACCCCCCAAGTGGTAGAGTCGCCAGCCCAAGTTCGCCCTGCTGATTCACGGCCTCGGCGATCGCGACGAAATGAAAGACCATGCCGAGATAAGCGGCGTGCAGTGCGATTCGATCGAAGATTTCTCTGGTGCGGGTGAGCGCTACCAGCACGTACACGAGACCGAGCCCGTAGTGCGCGAGCGCAACTCGCAACCATAGGTTTGGCATGTGAAAACCGAAACGGCACGAATCCGGCCGTTCACCCCATTATATCGGCTCAGGCCATCCGTTCAGGGCTCTTCTCGCCTTCGGCTGGAGCGCTCCGGCTAGTTACGAGGCGCGCTTGAGGCGATCGCGATTTCGGGTGTTGCGAATCGCCTTGGTGTAGCCGTGGGTCTTCTTAGCCTGGCGCTCCAAGTGCTCCGCCTTGAGGCGGCGCGGACCAAACTCCTCGGGACGCACGCCGTCGATGGGCAGCAGGGTTGCCCGTGCTTTGAGCCGATCCAACGCTTCGAAGGGAAATGCCTTCACCTCGAGAAGCTCCTCCCAATGAGTGAAGTATCCATGTCGCTTGCGATGGCTGACGATGTTGTAAGCGACGTTTTTGGCAACCCCAGGCAGCTGGGTCAGTTCTTTAGGGCTTGCGGTATTCAGATTGATGATGTCGGCCATAGGGATCGATTGGATGACGCCGAGGAGCGTTGGTTTATTCCTCGTGTCAAGGATGAGCAATCAAGGAGCTCGGGCAACAGCACGCTGTCCGATGAATCCAAGGAAAGCTGGGGCTGTTTTGTGGGCCTGCACACGTCATGGAGCGGTGGCTGCCAAAATCCCGGATCGGCAAAGGCTTGCTGGTGGTGGCGGCCGGGTTGCTTGCTCTTGTCTTCAGCGCGGCTCTGCTGCTCAAGCACTACTGGCCTTTTACCGAGGGGGCGGTGCGACGCCGACTGGGCGAGGCCGCTTCTGCATCCGTACGCTTTCACAGCTTCAAGCCAAAGTACTTCCCGCCCGGTTGCATCGCTGAAGGCGTGGTTTTTCAGCGCGAGCAATCCGGCCCCCCGCTGATCACGATCGAGCGGCTCACCATTCGCAGCAGTTTCTTGGGTATGCTTCATCACCACGTCTCCATCATTCGAGCTGAAGGCGCGCGGGTAAACTGGCAGAAAGAGCAGAGCAAACCGGATCCGAAGTCCCCTGTTACGGTGGTGGACCGCCTGATTGCAGACGATGCCGTGCTGGATGTCCCTCGCAGTTCTCCTAGCAAGTCCCTGCAGTTCGTGTTTCACAAGTTGGAGGTGAAAAACCTTGGCGGAGGCGGTCAATCGAGTTTCATCGCCAAACTCGACAATCCGCTTCCCCACGGACTGTTGCTGGTTTCCGGTCATTTCGGGCCGTGGGACAATTTGGCTCGGGAAAAGACCGCGCTCGATGGCGAGTACAGTCTCCAAGATGCAGACTTGAGCGAGTTACACTCCGTCGAGGGCCTGGTTTCGTCCCAAGGACGATTCCGTGGGACCTTCGACAACCTGGCCGTTCAGGGACTAACCTCGACACCCGAACTGACCGTGGTCAGCACACATCACGGGTTGCCGTTAAAGACAGAATTCCTGGCACAGGTAAACGGCGCAACCGGCGACGTGATGCTTCGATGGGTAAGAGCACAGTTTGGAAAAGATGACCTCAGGGTACACGGGAGTATTGCGCGTAACCCCAGCGGGAGCCGCGTCGCCGCGCTCGCGATTGAATGCGAGCACGGAACAATCGAGGATACCTTTCATCCCTTCATCCATAGCGCGCAATCCCCTGTCACCGGAAATGTGCGGTTCCGCATGCAAGTGACGATCCCGCCCGGCAAAGAGAAGTTCGAAAAGAAGCTCGGGTTGGCGAGCACGTTTGACATCGAAAACGCGCGCTTCACGAGCGAGCAGACACAGCTGAGCTTAAGCAAGATCGCCCAGGTGCCTGACCAGAAACGCCCCGATCCCACAGTGCCGGCCAGCATTCGCGGCCGCGTATCAGTGGGAAACGGGGTAGCACAGTTTTCCGAGTTGGTGGTGACCGATCAGGATGCCCGGGCAGACCTTAACGGTGAATTTGGACTCCTTGATCAGCGAGTGAAGCTGCACGGCGAGTTGACGACGGCGGCCAGCCTGGCCAAAGCTACCCACGGAATCAAAGCAGCTTTCGCAAAGGTGATTGAGCAGTTCTTCAAGAAAAAGCCTCATGAAATGGCCGTACCGGTGAGAATCACTGGGACCTACCGCCGCCCTCAGTTTGGATTGGACCTCAGCAAGCGGATGTGACTTCAGTGCTTCTTCTTCGCGCTCTTGGCCGGCTTGGCGGCGGCCTTTTTTGCCAACGGCATTCCTGGCTTCTTCGCTTCCACCTTTTGCGCGGTGGCGGGCTTTTCGGCAGACTTTGATGCTTTCCCCGGCTCTGCACTTTTCACCGCCTTTGCGGGAGCCGCGGCGGGAACGGCAGGAGCAGGCTCGCCCTTGCCTTTCTTCTTCCCTTTGGTTGGAGTCTGTCCGGCTGCCTGCGCCAGAGTGGCGGCAGCTCCGGCTTTCCCCCGTCCCCTCTTGGGCGGAGGAGGGGGAGGGGGTGGTGGCGGTGCCAGCGGCTTCAAGAAGTTCAGGCGCTCAGTACGGGAGCGCATTTTTCCGTCGAGCAGCAGCATGAAAACGTCTTCTGCGATCTTTGGATAGGTGTGGAGTTGCGGCGTAATTTGCAACTCCGTCATCTCAGGCAGCGGGATCTTCTGCTGCACCTCACGCCATTTGGTAAAGAAGTTTTTGATCTTCTGCGCAACGGCTTGCTGCCGCGAGGTAACCGCCAGGAACAAAACCATCTCCGGACGCGCCCCCGACAGCAACTTCCAAGTTCGCGAAGGCGTGGCCGCCTCTTTTCCGGTGAGGCGCTTGGAAAGCTCCTTGGCGTGATCTTCGAGATCGCGCCAGGCTTCCGCCAAATCGCGCCGCGGGATCATCTTGCGGATGTCGGTGGATTCCTTTTCGGTCAAACGGGCGGTCAAGAAGTGAAGCATCGCAGGTGCGGGCGCGGGCGTATAGCCCAGATCCACCATCTGCTGACGCGTCTTCATCAATTGAGAAAGCCCGTTGGTGTCGATCTTGGCGGTAGTCCAATGCGGGCTCAATATCTTCAGCCAGCCTTCTTTTTCAAATACCCGTGCGACATTCAGGGGATCGTCTTCATACGCCAACTGCTCGATCTCGTATCCAATGGCGCGATCAGTGATGTACTCGATATAGTTGTTCTCTTTTGCCGAATCGTAACGCGCCTGGGTGCGCTCCTCGATCGGCCAATGGAATCGCGCCGCAAAACGGGAGACGCGAATCAATCGCGAAGGGTCTTCGACAAACGAGTAGTTGTGAAGAATGCGCAGAACTTTCAGCTCGATATCGGCCGCTCCGTTGAAGGGGTCCATCAGCAGGCCGCGAGAACCCGGATTCAACGATAGGGCCATCGCATTGACAGAAAAATCGCGGCGGCGAAGGTCCTCAATGATGGTCGCCGGCGTAACCACCGGCGGCTTGCCGGTCTTCTCATGACGCTCAATCCGGGCGCTGCTGATCTCGGCGCGAACCGCGCCCGGAAGCGTCAGATATAAGGTTCCGAAGTAGTCGTCGGCACCGCCAACCACGGCTCCCGCCCGTTCAAATTCCTTCTGTAGTTTGAGCGGATTCCCTTGGACAGTGAAATCCAAGTCGCGAATCGGGAAACCAGAAATAATGTCGCGGACGGCGCCTCCGGTGAGATAAAGATTCATCCCAGCGTTCCGCGCGACGTCCTGAACTAGGGCGACGCCCTTCTGCTGCTGGGGCGACAGCCGCAATTCCATCGTATATATGTAGTCAGCCATTCTGGGTCGTGAGCTGCTGCGCTACACCGCACCTGCTATCCCTGGGTCCCATCCAAATCGCAATATCCCGATTCTCCCGATTTCCACAGCCTGTGGAAATTCTTGGCCGGCATTGGATGTAAGTGCTTATAAATGAATAGGATGGTTTCATTTCGCCAGATTGAGGGAACTACAAAAAATAACATAACGTTATTATTTTGGCTACTGTTGAGCTGGATACCTGAAGGAAAGGGCGCAGGAAGTGCGAGAATCGGAAAGAATCGGCTCACCGGGTTCTTCAGCCTTGGGAGGACTTCGCGTCTCTGATGGCCAGAGAACCCGATCATCCGATCACCCGATTCCATGCCTTCGACCCACAAGAAAGTAATCGTTCGCAAGCTGGACCGCGACACCGTGAACGGCCATGTCGCCGCGCACTTTGTGCATGAGGGCAAGCTGGAACTCCTCAATACCACCGGCAACGTGGTGGCCATTGAGCTGCCGGACATCAAATGTGTTTTCTTCGTGCGGGATTTTGGGGACACCGATTCCCTATCCCGCAAGACGTTCACCACTCGTCCGCGAGCCGAAGGGCTCTGGGTAAGAATCAAGTTCAAGGACGGCGACGTGCTCGAAGGTCTCATGCCCAATGACTTGAGTCTGAACACCTCAGACGGGTTCCTCATCAATCCTCCCGATCTTCGCTCCAACGTTCAGCGCATGTTCATTCCGCGCACCGCACTCGAGTCCCTTACCGTGCTTGCGGTGATCGGCGCCACTCGACGCCAGCGTCGCGGTCCCGAGGATCTGCGCCAGGTACCCATGTTCGGAGAATGATCCGAATTCAAGCTGATCCGACTCCCTGGTTCGGTCAGGGCTCCTCCGATTTACAATGCGCTTTAACCCATGAAACTTTCTGAAATCGCACAGCAGCTGGGAACGCGGCTGGAAAATGGTTCTCCCGACCGGGAAATCAAGGGAATTGCCGGAATCGACAAAGCCCAGCCCGGCGAGCTGACCTTCCTTTCAAACCGGAAATATGCCTCGCTGGCGCGCACCACCCAGGCCTCAGCCATCATCGTCGCAGAAGACTTTCTGGCGGCGGATTCCGGCCCTGCTCTGCTGCGGAGCAAGAATCCCTACCTGGATTTTGCTCGCGCGCTCGAGTTGTTTTATCAACCTCCCCGCTATTCCCCAGGAATTCACTCGACGGCGGTCATCGCTCCATCGGCCAAACTCGGTCGAGACGCGCACATCGGTCCCTACGTTGTGATCGGCGAAGACGTGGAAATCGGCAAAGACGCTGTCGTGCTGGCACATGCGGTGATCTATCGCGGAGCCAAGATCGGCAACGACTTTGTTGCCCACGCCCACTCGATCGTGCGCGAGTTTTGCCGGATCGGAAACAATGTGATCTTGCAGAACGGCGTGGTTGTCGGCGGAGACGGTTTCGGATTTGCAAAGGACAGCTCCGGCCATTGGCGCAAGATCGTGCAGTCCGGTCCGGCGGTCATCGACGACGATGTCGAGATTCAGGCGAATGCTTGCATCGACCGCGCCAGCGTAGGCGAAACACGCATCCGCCGCGGCACGAAGATCGACAACCTGGTGCAGATTGGACACGGGTCGAGCGTCGGTGAAGATACGTTGCTTTGCGCCCAGGTGGGTCTTGCGGGTTCCACCGAAGTTGGAAACAACGTCATCCTTGCCGGACAGGTGGGAGTAGCCGGTCACTGCACGATTGGCGACGGGGCCATCGCCACGGCACAAACTGGGATTCCGAATGACGTTCCCGCGGGTGCCGTCGTGAGCGGGTATCCGGCGATCGATAACAAGCTGTGGCTGCGCTGCGTGGCTGTGTTCAACCGCCTGCCGGAGCTTGTGAAGTTAGTAAAAGGAAAATAGATCCGGTTTTTGGCTCACGCCCAAAGTCGCGGCCGGCAATTTCAGAAGCCTTCGCTCAAGAGACTGGACTTCACCGAACCTGCCGGGCAGGTTCGCTTTGATATTCCTCAGGCAGGCTGTCATTAATCGTTCTGCGAACTTTTTCCATCAACTCAGAACGTTCTCCAAACTGCGACGTCGGAATAGGCTCATGAAAGGTCACCACAACTTCTCCTGACTTAACGGCGAACCTGCCCTTCGGCATGACATGGTGAGTGCCAGCGATCGTAACCGGAACCACCGGGACCTGGCAGGTCTCTGCAAGATAAAAGGGACCTTTTTTGAAAGGCATCAGTTTGCCATCATAGGAACGGCCGCCCTCGACAAAGATGGTCATGTGGATTCCCTGGTTCACGACCTGCTCGGCGGCCCGTACTGCGGCAATACCAGCTTCGCGGTGGCCGCGATCCACCGGTACGAGCGACCCCATGCGCATCGCCCGGCCAAGGATCGGATATTTAAAAAGCCCATGCCTCGCCATGACCGATGTGCGCCGCGGAATGATGGGCAATAAAAGCGGCGGATCGATGTTAGAAACGTGGTTCGCCATGAAGATATAGGTGGCATTGGCATCCAGTTTTTCGAGACCAATCATCTTTACACGCACTCCTGCCAGGCGAACGCCAGTAAAGGCTCCCCACATGCCTAGCCGATAGAGCGGCATAATGTTTCCGGTGAGGAAAGCGTAGGGCATGCAGATCACCGCCACAATCGGCAAGGCGAGCGCCCAAAAGGCCAGCATGAAGACAGTTCGGATCATTGCGTTGACGTCCCAGACAACCACTGCAATCGTGCTCGTCTTTGCTCAGGGGTAATCGAGGGCAAGTCAGTGATTTCGTAGAACCGCATTTTGCGGCCCTCAAGCCTCCACTGGAATTCCAGGCGCTCCCCCTCTCGCCGCACGGCGATATGGATGGTAGCGCCGGGCCCTAACTTCTCGATCTCCTGCCCGAAGTCGCGGCCGGGCTTGGCTCCGTTGATGGAAATAACTTCATCGTCGGCCTTCACCCCAGCCTTGTCCGCATCCGTTCCCGGACGGACGCGAACAATCGTGGGCGGCCGATCGAACTTCTGCACCACATCGAAACCCGGGTCCGCGTAGAGCAGGTCCGAAGTTACGACATGAAGCCCGACCGGGGCGAAAAAGCTGTCCCACGGGATCTCCCGCACTCCGCTGACGTAGTCTGCAAAGAATGGACGGAAATCAGCGCCCGTCAGGGTCTCGACGGCATTGAGGACACCTTCGGTGTCGTCGAAAAACTTCCCACGCTTGGCATATTGTTGATTCATCCAGCGGAACAGCGTTTGCAGCGACTGCTTGCCATCGGTGAGTTCACGCATGCGCAGGTCGAGCAGAACTCCGAGCAATTCACCTTTGTTGTAGTAGGAAATGCTGCGTTCCGGCAGGCCAAAATAGGGATATTTTTCCAGCCAAGCTTCCAGGCTCGCCTGTTCCACCGACTGGCTCAGGTGTGCAGGACGACTCTGGAGCTCACGAATACCCTGCGAAAGACGATACAAGTACCGGTGCTCATCGAGCAGGCCTGCCTTCAGGCGAATGAGATCAGAAACTGCAGAATCCACCCCTTCGCTGAACCACAGTGCGGTCGTGTAGTCTTCGCCCGTGTATCCGACGGGCTCAAGCGATTGCGGGCGAATCCGTTTCACGTTCCAGAGGTGGAAGAATTCGTGCGCGCTGACCGAGGTGAAGGGGTCAAGGTCGTTGTCGATTTCCTCGCTCGAAACTGTAATGGCAGTCCCGTATGCGTGCTCCATACCACCGCCACCCGAATCTGCCGTAAAGTGAAAAATAAATGTGTAGGTTTGGAATGGGCAGTCGTTCATCCAGGAAGTCGCCGCCTCGGTGATCTTCTCGAGCGGAGGGACAATTCGCGGCAGGATGGAAGAAGCTTTCGCAGAATCCACCACCACCCGGTAGGTTCCGCACCTGCCGGTGAAATCAGTCTCCTGAAATGTCCCCATCTCGACCGGCGAATCCACCAGAAGATCGTAATTCCCAGCCGTCAGGCCGGCAGCTGGCTCAGGCTGGGCCGTCACGACCTTCCAGCCGGCGGGCACATTCTCGAACTTGACTTGGCTTTCCTCAGAACGAGTACTGTCCGTATACAGCAAAATCTCGGCGAGATTGAAAAAGGCATGTTGTGGATTGAGTTCCGCCCCGTAAGGGCCCGGGTCATTTACGAACATTTGATATTCAATACGCGCACCCTTCCCGGTTCCAGTCATTCGCCAGCGGCTCTTGTTCACTGGCGTCAAGCGGATGGGATTGCCGGCAAGATCGGAAGCCCGAATGGAATCCATGTACTGGGCAAAATCGCGAACCTGGTAGAGAGCGTTCCAGACCGGGAGCTGGACCTCCTGCGCATCCGGGCCCGGAGGAAGTTCCATGGAGACCTCGACCAGATGACGAGTCGGATCGGACAGATTGACCGTGTAACGGACCACCGCCTGTAATGCATGGCAAGGCAGCAGCAGCAGCAAGACCGTCGTTAAGGCCAGTCGCCCCTTTGCGCGCATTCAGTGCGCCGCCTCAAAGGGAGTAAGACTTCGCAGGCTCTGTGGCAACTTCTCATAGATGCCGCCGAAACCGCCGTTGGAAAGGATTGCAATCACGTCGCCAGAACGCATTTCCGGAGCACAGATGCGCACGATGGCGTCGACATCCTCGAGAACGCGCGCGTGGTGGCCGCCCTGCACGAGCTCAGCCGCAACCCAGTTCACGTCGAGCCTCTCATGCTCCGGGATTGATTCCGACTTAAATACGTTCGCAATGACCACCTCGTCGGCCACGGAGAGACTCCTTGCCAGTTCGCGTTGAAAGACATTACGGCGCAGGGTGTTCGATCGGGGTTCGAGGATTGCCCAAAGACGACGACCTGCATAGCGGGACCGCAGGGCCTTCAAGGTAACGGCGATGGCCGTAGGATGATGGGCGAAGTCATCGATGATGGTCATGCCATGGACCTCCGCTTTGACCTCCAAACGGCGTTTAACGCTCTTGAAACTCTTTAGGGCGGAGGCGATCGCGTCCGGCGAGATGCCGTAATTGCTGGCCAGAGCCGCAGCCGCCGTCGCGTTCCAGACGTTGTACTCACCCGCCAGAGCGAACTCGAAGTCAGCCCAGCGCGAGCCATTCTTCATCACTGTCCAGAGAGTCCCACTCGGGCTGAATTGGAGATTTTCGATTCTCCAGCTTGCGGCAACGCTTTTTCCATAGCGCTCGACCGGACAGAAGGCCTTCGCCACACAGCGCTGAATGCTCTCCCCGGTATCAAAGGCGACAATCCGGCCACGTTGCGGGACCAGATTTACCAGGCGTTGAAAGGCAGTTTCGACAGCCTCAAGGTCTTTATAGATGTCGGCGTGGTCGAATTCCACTGAGGTGACAATCAGGCCGTCGGGGAAATAGTGCAGAAATTTCGGGCCCTTGTCGAAGTAAGCCGTGTCGTACTCGTCGCCTTCGAGAATAAAATGGTCGCCCTCTCCGAGCTGAAAACTCCGGCCGAAGTTTTCAGCAATACCGCCGATGAGAAACGACGGTTTCCTACCCGCAACCTCAAAAATCCACGAAAGCATCGAGGTTGTCGTGGTTTTTCCGTGTGTGCCCGAGACGACCAGAACCTCTTTGCCTTTGAGAAATTCCGCGTGCAACAACTGCGGCAACGAGCAAAAGGGGATGCGCTGGTTGAGCAGGTGTTCGAGCTCAACGTTGCCGCGCGAGATGGCGTTGCCTACCACGGCCAGATCAGGCTTGGGCTCGAGGTTCTCAGCCGCAAAGGGCTGCGCCACCGGAATCCCGAGCGACTTCAGGAAGTCCGACATGGGAGGGTAGGAGGCGGCATCAGAACCGGTGACCTGGAACCCTCGTTCAGCAAGCATTCCGGCGAGCGAGGCCATCGCGGTTCCGCAGATTCCAATCAGATGAATGTGCTTCGTCATGTTTCTTCAGTTCGTATTCCTTCACCTCGTTAACGGCATTCTCACCACGAAAGGGGATCAAAATACACGAGGAAGTTAGATTGTAGGTGATTCTGTGATCGCGAGGTTGACGCCCGAAGCCTCGGCTTGAAGCCGCGCTTCGATGCCCAGGGGCAACGTGATGTTGGATCGTGAAACATGTCCTGACCGCAGTCCGTAAACAACCGGTACTCCCAGATCCCCCACTATTCTCATGATCACTTCTTCGAGCGTGTACGGCTGATGGCCGGGCTGAACGCAATCAAGCATCTCGCCGAAGATGATTCCACGAACTTCTCGGAATTTGCCCGCAAGTTTCAATTGCATCAGCATGCGGTCGATCTGATACGGCTTGGCCGCAACGTCTTCGATAAACAGCACCGTGTTCTCGGTGCAGATTTCGTAAGGCGTTCCCAAAGAAGCGACCAGCATGGACAAACACCCGCCGTAGAGGAGGCCCTCGGCGCAGCCGGGGACGAATACCTGCATTGCGGAATCGGCAGTGAAGTTAAAGTTGGGGCGATTCGCCCCGAGCGCCGCCGCCCATGAACCTGGCTCGACGCCGTCCTGTTTGGCGAAATCCTTCGCCACCATGGGACCGTGAAAGCTAACGAGGCCGGCCGCATGGGTCAAATGCATGGTCACGCTGGTGATGTCGCTGTAGCCGACAAGCACTTTGGGATTGGCGGCGATCTTGTTTATGTCAAGAAGAGGCAACAGATAGTTCGCGCCGTAGCCTCCCCGCGCGCATAAAACCGCGTTCACATCGGAGCGTAAAAACATGGCCTCGAGTTCGTGCGCACGGCGTTCGGCCGAGCCGGCAAAATAAAGATCGCGATCAAAGATGGAGTCCTCAAATACGACTCGATAGCCTAAGCCGCGCAAGGCTTCACAACCGGCATCGAAGTCCTGGCGAACGAAATAGCTGGCGGGCGCGACAATTCCGACGGTGTCTCCGGGGCGAAGTGAGCGAGGCTTGAGAGTTGCCGCTTTCCTTGATGCCGCCATACTAGAAAAGGTACTCGCCGCGGCAGATGATTTGCGCTGGTCCGCGAAGCAGAACTTGGCCGTCCCAATGCACAGTTTGCGTGCCGCCGGGAGCGTGCACCCGCACCGGCGACTTGGCGCGCTTGCTGAAGATCGACGCTACCGCCGCCGCGCACGATCCGGTACCCGATGATTGCGTTTCGCCTACGCCCCGTTCAAAAAATCTGACCTCAATGCTCTCCGCGTTCTGCACCTTCACGAACTCGACGTTGATCCCATGCTGAAAATCATGGTGCTTCCCGATCTCCGCGCCTTCTCCCTGCCAGCCGATGGGGAATTCGTCCACAAAAACCGAGAAATGAGGATTGCCCATCGAGACCGGAATCCCTCGAACCTCCCCGAACGCAACTTTGATCGAAAATTCGTCTCCGACCTGGGGTTCTCCCATGGCGGTTTCAAACTCGAAGCTCATATCCGTGTGCGAGATCAAGGTGCATGTCTTGACACCTGCCCCGGTGCGAACCGTCACTTTTTCACGCGGATCATCCGCGCAAAGGTAAGCCGCAACGCAACGCGTGCCATTGCCGGAAATCTCAGCTTCCCCACCGTCGGCATTCAGGAGACGCGCGCGGATGTCCGCGTCCTGCGCCGGAAATAACCACTCCACCCCATCGGCGCCGACCCCGTTGTGGCGGCCGCAGATCGCCCGACTGAAAGCCGCCAGATCGGGGGGCGCGTGCATTCCATCGATGATCAGGAAGTCGTTCCCGCAGGCGCTGGCCTTGGTGAATGGAACCGCCGTCATTCCGCCTGCACCGGGCCGAGGGCGGCCACACTGTCGAAGATTTCAGAGGTGCGAAGCAAAGCAAGGATGCGCGCTTGCTTGTCGCGCGTCCCCTCGCAGTCAAAGCGCACGCGTACGTGCACAGGGGTAGCAGCGACTTGAACGTTCTGCATCATGGAGTGCAGTGGCTCGAGCAATCCGTTCACCGCCTGCCCGACTTCCTCTGCGCTTTTGCCGGTCACTTCATAAGAATGAACCATGATCTTCAAATTCAGAAAACCTTCCACCAACCCGAGCAAGGAAAGCACCCCGAGCACCAGCACGGTGGCGAAAATTGCAGTCACGTAGAGCCCCCCACCCACCGCCATACCGACCGAGGCGACTACGAACAAGGTTGCTGCCGAGGTAATTCCGGTAACCAGATCTCCCCGAGCGTGGATGATCGAACCGGCTCCGATGAAACCAATTCCCGGAATGATCTGAGCAGCAATGCGGGTGTGATCGCCGGTGTGCTGGCCGGCAAGCTGATCGGAAAGCACCGTGTACATGGCGGCGCCCACGCAAATGAACAGATTGGTGCGCAGTCCTGCCGGACGGTGCTTCGCCTCGCGCTCCAGGCCGATGATGCCGCCGAGCACGGCTGCAATCACCAACCTCCACAAATCTGACCAAACTACGGTGATGTGCACTGCCCGTCCTGAATGGGATGATTTGCTCGGATTCTAACACCGCGTGAGCACCGCGATGAGTGGCTGCCCGAGATGTGGTTAACGCGGCTGATTACTCTTGCGGGTTCTATAGATCGTCGCCGGAGGCTGCCCGCTGATGTGAAGGACCAGTATAGCGTCTAACTCATCTCGGTTGACGTTTTTCGCCACCTCGTCGGAATTCAACGACACCACATAATCCACATAGGAGGAAGGATGCGCGAGTGCCCTTTCCCACAATCCCTCTGGGTCCGTGGGACCCTTCCAGGGGCGGTGGTTTCCCTCATTGATGACATGCGAAAGGGGAATGCCCGCGCGCTGGAAAGCGCCGGGATGATCGCCAAGGTACATCAGGAAATTCGAATTCGGCGGCAGGGTTTCAAAGATCGACGCCAGCTGCTTTTCGAGCGCAATCCGAGAGCGTGCATTGACCACGGCTTCCTGGTAGCTGACAACACCCGTTTGCCAGGCATGAGCGTAGGTCACAAAGATGAGGCACAGAAAACCTGCACCAATCGTCACGGCGCTGCGGGTGGCCGGAGCGAAGCGGATCAAGCCGTAGGCGGCGATCGCACCAAGAACCGCGAACGCGGGAATGAATTCGACGCCATAGCGCACGTTGTAATAAGAAAACGGCCACCAGACGGGAACGAAGATTGGAACGCCGCCATGCGCGATCGACTGCATATAGAACGGCACGGGGAGCCATAACAAAAGTGTTGGCCAGAGCTTTCGTTGAAATAGTGCAACGATGGTTGTCCCCAATAGCAACACAGCTACCCAAAGCATTTGCAAAATCCTGGTGGCAAAACTCTGGCTCTGTTCAAAGATTCTTCCCGCCGCAAGGTTGAGCTGCGCTGCTTTGAAGAAATAGTGAAACGAAGTCTTCAGATCCCCGCTTCCGGGATGCGGCGGGAAGCCCTGAACAGCGGTCCTTTGCTCGATCGCCTTGGCGGAATAGGGCCCATTGGCGAACTCCAGGGCATTGCCATAAACAGCGGCGTTATAACCCAGCCAGAGTGCGGGAGCGATGGCAGCGATGAGGGCAAGCTTCACCACGCCAGGCCGCAATGGCGAGAAGCTGGCAGTCAGTGCCAACCCCACGGCAATGGTTACGACCACAGCCGACAGGAACCACCCGTCGTAACGGGTGAGATTCGCCGCCACCAGGCACAATGCCGTCCAAACCAGCGCGCGGTTGGCGCGGCTATGATCTGCTCGGCGGCAGAGCTTCAATGCTTGGGCAAAGAAGACCAGAGTCCAGATGAAGAAGGCGAGATACACTGGTTCCGTCATTGCCGTGGCCTGCAGGTAAATGACGTTAGGATTTAAAGCGAACCCGGCAGCGGCCAGCCACGAGGTAAACCTCACGGTTGCCCGAGTCTTGGAGTCGGCCGCATCCGGGAGAACCGTCCGCACCAGCCTGAAAATTCCGAGCGTACCGAATACATAGGCCAGCATGGAGGGAAAGGAGCCCCCGATTCCGGTGTGCCACAACCAGCGGAAAGCCACGAACGGAAGCATGAGAAGATGCGGCAAGGGCAACCAGACGGTGCCGAGTTGTAGCGGTCCCGGCGTCCGCGAGTCGATCACACGACGCGCAATATTCATGTGCGCTACGGCATCGCCGAAGAGCAAGATCTGGTCCTGCCGCAGAAAGTACAGGAACGCAGCAATGGAAATGGCCGCGGCTATTTGCGTGACCAGGAGAAGGTCGGTGTCGGCTTTCGGCGCTGGATGTTTCATCCCAGGTGAGTCAGTTCACGAAATACCCCGAAGCGCCCGTCGATGTCCTCTCTTGTAAGCGACTGCAGGCGCTCCGTGCCAAAACGCTCGACGGCGAAAGATCCCATCACTCCACCGTAGAACAAAGCCCGCTTGATGACTTCACGGTTGATTTCACTCTGTGAGGCGATGTATCCCATGAACCCGCCGGCAAAGGAATCGCCTGCGCCCGTCGGGTCGACGACTTCCTCAATCGGTAGCGCTGGCGCCCGGAAGGGATGGCGGCCGATCCCAAACGCCCCTTCGCGGAAGAAAATGGTAGCGCCATATTCTCCATGCTTGATGACTAGCGCCCGCGGTCCCATCGACAGCACTTTGCGCGCTGCCCGAGGCAAGCTGGGCTCATTGGCGAGCATTTTGGCCTCACCGTCATTGATCAGCATCACGTCGACCCGCTTCAGGGTTTCCCGCAAGTCGGCGTTCGCGCCCTGAATCCAGAAATTCATCGTATCCCCACCCGTCAGCTTCACCTCAGGAAGGTGCCGGCGGACCGCGGATTGCAGCGCCGGATGGATATTGCCCAGGAAAAGAACCTCAGAATCCTTGTATGCCGCGGGGATGCGCGGCTGGAATTTCTCAAACACGTTCAACTCGGTAAACTCGGTCTTCGCTTCATTAAGGTTGTCGAGATAGCGCCCACCCCAACGGAACGTCTTCCCCTTCGCGTGTTCAATCCCACCCGTGTCGACACCTCGCTTCTTCAGCACGTTCTCGTGCTCGGCGGTGAAGTCTTCGCCGACGACAGCCACCACGCGCACATCCGTGAAGTAACTGGCGGAAAGAGAGAAATACGTCGCCGATCCGCCCAGAACGTTTTCCTCGCGACCGGCTGGGGTAGCGATGTTATCGAAAGCAATGGATCCGACGACAAGTATGCTCATGTAGGTTGTGTCATTCCGAACCGCGTTAGGGGCGAGAATCTCTTTTTAGGTTTCCAGATACTTCGAAAGAATCAGCTTCAATCTGTCCTTGGCGGCTTGCGGAATCTTGCTTCGATCGGTAATGATCGCGTGCTCCAGGGCCGAACCGCACTTACAACTTCGTTCTCGGGGCATAGCGGCTACCGCTTCACGGACCACGTTGCAGGCATTTTCGGCGTTCTTCACCAGCACGGCAACAATCTGATCCACCGTGACCGAATCGTGGTGGGGATGCCAACAGTCATAATCTGTAACCATGGCCACCGTGACGTAGCAGATCTCAGCCTCGCGAGCAAGCTTCGCCTCTTGCAGGTTGGTCATGCCAATCACATCCATCCCCCAGCTGCGATAAAGATTCGACTCTGCCTTTGTCGAGAACTGCGGGCCTTCCATGCAGATGTAAGTGCCGCCGCGTTTGCCGACGACGTTGGCCTTCCTGCACGCCGCCCCTACGGTCTCCGACAGCTGCGGGCAAACCGGGTCAGCAAAGGCTACGTGAGCCACCACACCATTTCCAAAGAAAGTGTCAACGCGGTGTCGCGTACGATCGACAAACTGATCGGGGATCACGAACTCCAGCGGCTTGTGCTCTTCCTTGAGGGATCCAACCGCGGAAACCGAAACAATGCGGTCGACGCCGAGCTGTTTGAATCCGTAAATGTTCGCCCGAAAGTTCAGTTCGCTTGGCAGGAGGCGGTGTCCCCGTCCATGACGCGCAAGAAATGCGACTTTCTTCCCCTCGAGCGTGCCCAGGACGTAGGCGTCCGAAGGTGCGCCGAATGGAGTTTCCTGCGGGACTTCATGAATG
>DATJEL010000079.1:0-73631 GCA_035496675.1 Terriglobales bacterium | reverse complement strand
GAGAATCTTTCCGCCACAGGAGCTGCTGACCCTTCGTCCTGCCCTCAAAATGGAGGAGGCAGGGTGTCTTCACCAAGAGATCCACTATTTCCTGACAACAGACGACGCGCACCAGAGTAGTCCCATTCTTCGGGTGCCGAGCACCCTTGGCGAGATAAATCGACTCATTTGCGGAGTCAATGAGCTTGGGTCGAGCGGAGAGACGAACAAAAGGCACAAGGTGATGTAGTTCTCTTGACATGTTCTGAATAGACGCTTCTTGGCAATTCTGTTTCCCCTTTCCGGGTCGGATTGTTCTTGTCTGACTTTTTGAGCGAAATCTTCCGCTGCTGAACGTCACATGAACCCCGTATGTTTTGGGCCCACCTGAAGCGACCTCTCCTTAGCCAAGTCGCATCAGAGTCTTGGCGACGTAACAACCAGCAGCTTTGGCCACGAAAACCAAGATCCGTCGAAGTCGAACCGAGGCTCAGCACGGGGACGTGCTCAAGAAGGAGTTCGATCAGCATGAAGCCTTGCGCATCATCGCTCTCATTGCGATCCTCGCTTTCGCTTCCCTAATCATTGCTGGCCTTTTTGCTCCCGGGCCGAAGTACTCACTAGCAACTCCGCCCAGGTTTCCTGTTGACGCTCCCCAGTTTCTTGAGGAGCTTGAACCGCTGGTGAATTCCAAACTCACTCGCAACAACAGCATCGAGGTTCTCGAAAATGGAGAAAACTTCTACGCGGCCGAGCTGGATGCCATCCAGCATGCTCAACACAGCATCAATCTCGAAGCGTACATCTTTCACAAAGGCCAGATCACTAATCAAGTCATCGACCTCCTTACCGAGCGCGCGCGGGCGGGAGTGCACGTCAATCTTGTAATCGATTCCCTCGGGAGCCTATCAACGCTCAAGGCCAGCTTCAAGAAATTGAAACAAGCGGGCGGGAAGGTGGAGTGGTATCACCGTCTGCGTTTGCGCAACTGGTTCAGGGGCAACAACCGCACCCACCGCGAGATCACAGTCATCGATGGTTCCACCGCTTTCGTGGGTGGCGCCGGTTACGCAGACTGGTGGAAGTACAACTTGCATGACACGCTTCGCTGGCGGGATACCATGGTGCGGGTCCGCGGCGACGCCGTCCGCGGAATTCAAGGAACGTTTCTTGAGAACTGGCTCGAGACGTCAGGTCAAATCCTCAACGGTGCAGACTACTTTCCGCCCCTCCCTAATGACGCCGGTCACGCCACTGCATTAGTCGTGACGAGCACACCATCATCGGGGGGATCAACGCGCGCGCGAGTGCTCTACCAAATCATGTTTGCAGCTGCACGTAAATCCATTTTCATCAACACTCCGTATTTTCTTCCTGATCGCAGTATGCGTGCAGCACTTGCCGATGCGAAGAGACGTGGGGTCGAGGTTAAGATTGTTGTTCCCGGCAAACACGCCGACCACACAGTTACTCGTAGCTCGGGACGCAGTGCCTATGGCGACCTGCTGCAGGCAGGCGCCGACATCTATGAGTACGAGCCAACTATGATCCATGCCAAAATCGCTATCATTGACGGGGAATGGAGCATTGTGGGCTCAACGAACCTGGACTACCGCTCCTTTGGCATCAACGACGAAATCAATCTAGCGGTGTTCAATCCGGAGGTTGCCGCAACCCTGACTCATGCTTTCGAAGACGATGTCGCCCATTCACGTCATATCACGCTGGAGGAATGGAAGAAACGTGGTCTCATCGAGCGCGGCCTGGAAGACATCGGTTGGATATTTGAACGTCAACAATGAGCTTTCAACTTCGGATTGCCACCTACAATATTCATAAGTGCCGTGGTCTTGACCAGCGTACCCGTCCCGATCGTATCGCCCGCGTCATCGCGGAACTCGATGCGGACATCATTGCGATTCAGGAAGTCTTAGACGTCCACAACGGTCGCACCGAATTCGATCAAGTGCGCCGGATCCAATTTTTACTGAATGGACATGAAATCTGCTTCGGAGAGAACCGCTCGCTTCACGGTGGCCGCTATGGCAATCTGACATTGAGCCGTTTTCCTGTGAAAGTGTGTGAGAACTACGACATCACCTGGCGACACCGCGAGCGTCGCGGGTGCTTGCGCTCTGACTTAGTGCTGCCCGGCGGCACGGTGCTGCACGTATTCAATGTTCATCTTGGAACGAGCTTCATCGAGCGGCGTCACCAAGCCCGACTGCTTCTCGGTGTCGATGTACTGAATCGGCATGAATACGCAGGACCCAAAATTGTGGTCGGAGATTTCAACGAGTGGACTCATGGTCTCGCATCACGCCTCATGGGAGAAGCATTTGAGGCGGCTCAGCGGCGCAGACTACTTCGGTATCCTCGTACCTATCCTGGAGTTTTCCCCGTGCTGCACCTTGATCATTTTTACTACGACAGTCACCTTCGCCTCACTAGTGTTCGCGTTCACCGCAGCCGCACTGCCTTGCTTGCCTCGGACCACCTCCCACTGGTCGCCACATTTGAAATGTGAAAGCTCTCCCGTGTTCTACAGAGCACTTTAATTGTGCGATAGGGAGTTGCGGGGTGCTTTGCGTTCCCCCAAACTGCTTCTGCGCAGCCTTGACGAACCGCCTGCGAGCTGGAGCATGTGCAATGGGTGCGCCGACGGAGAGTGTGCCAACTGAGCTAGGGGTTTCAGGTGTCGTAAGAGCAAGTTGGTTATCGCTCAAGTCGGTTGCGGCACCTGACTACTCGGCCTAAGATTCCCCTTATTAGGTTCCCCTCTATGAGTCTCGCGCGAGCACAGGAAGCGGCAGGTAACGTGGAAGGCCGCACAAAATTGGCCTGGGGCCTGACGCTTGCAGGTGCCGCACTCGCATGCTTATTGGTTCTTGGGCTTGCTTTAAATTTTTTTGCGATGTAGCGGTCAATCTATATTGCCCTGCTAATCGGAGTAACTTTATCCATTGTCGGAATGAGATTCACGAGAAATGTTGCCTCACGGAGGTGGCGTTATATCGGCTACTGGGCCAATGGCGGGATTTTGACTTTTTATCTACTCAGCATCTTCTGCCTGACGTTGCTGTTCATCGATACTACGGAGGAACGAATCTTGATCCTAGATGGCTACATGGGAGACGTATACATCGCCTACGGCGTTCAGGATGGAGAGACGGTAAGCAGCACGCGATGGGCCGTTACCTATCGTATTCCAAAAGACGGAGTGCTGCGCGTGCGGGGCCCGTGTTACATGAGTGGACGACAGATGAATACTACTACGTGACGAACACAGGACGACTAAAACGAATTTGCGAGCTCTGGTCGCTTCCAGACCCTCCGCCCACCCCCCAGAATCTGAGCAATGACAGAGACGTGGGGATCTCCTTCGGTAGTTCGGGAACGTCAACCGATTCGAAAGGCTGCACAGTTGAGTACCAGCAGTTCTACGTTGGCACAAAAGCACATTTTTGGACTGGCTATCACTCTAGGGATTTTTCCCAGTATTTGCGAGACCATCCAGTTTGTCCTTAGGTCGACATGATCGGCCCAAGGGACAAAGACCCGCGGCACTGAGTCTAAGCCCCCGAGATTCGAATCCTAGACCGCCATGACCTCAACGGGGGCGGCACACCGTCATGATTGAAGACGAGCCCAAGCGTACCCATCCTAAGCCGCATCTTCTTGCGGCATAGGATGGAATGAGCCATACTTCTGGGTTTCTGGCGGTGAAATCTACCACATCGTAAAGTTCACTTTGTCGAGGTACACATTGTAGTCCCACATCGCTTTGTTGCCGTCCTGCTGATAATTGACCGTAATCCCACTCCAGCTGGTGGTGCCCGGTGCTTTCGTGATGTTTAGCGTGTGAGTTACGCCGTTCAGAGTGATGGACTTGTAAAGCAAGTTTCCTCCCGAAGTCCGCTGTACCTGGATAACCAGATGATTCCAAGCATTGTTCTTCGGATAGCATGGCACACCGGTCGGAACCCACTTTTTGGAAACGTTGCTGTAAATGTCCCACTCGTGCCCACCCGCTATGCGACATTCGTGACCCCAAATGTAACCTTTGCCGCCAGTGAACTGATTGATGTCAAACTCCAAGGCCTGAGAGTACGAAATCGTGCTGGAATAGAAATAGAGGTCGTAGATGAAGTTTCGTGCCCCATTTGTCAAAGTGTTTTTGTAGTCGGGAAGACCCACGGTCGAGAACGAACCGATCAAATGGTTGTTCCAGAGAATATCGGAATACGGGCGCGTACCCCCTATGTGATGCTTTGTTGCATTGCCATCCTGCGCGGGCGAAGCGATTCCGGTAGAGCGGCTCCAATTAACGTTGCTTGCGGTTGAAGAGCAGGTGCTGCAGATAGCCCAGCTGGGCGACAACAATGCGTACCCCGGACCCCAGGTGGTCTTGGATCCCAGGTCGTAGAACTTGTGGTAGTAGGGACTCGACGTGTTTTGAGCGAAGGATACGGGCAACAGAATTGCCATAAACACTGCCAGTGCGAGGGAATACAGTTTCATTCCTAGAGTTCTCCAGTGAGTACTGTATGGACTTGCCCCGTGAGGGTAGACATGCATCTACTTACCTTCAATAAAAATCCTCCATTTTCAGGGTAGGAAGTACAGGCGAACAAATTTCGAAACTCCGAAATGGAGGAGAGGATTGAAAAAGAGAGACAGGGCATGCCCGTGTGGTCGCCCGAGCGCCAATCGGTGAAGAATATCTAGGTAAATCAGAAGATCAGCTCGAATCAAAAGAGCTCGATGGTTGCTCCGTGCCCCGAGAGGGACGCGAGCCGACCATCACGGGTAATCAGGGGGGCGTCCAGCTTCTCAGAAAGCACGATATAAGGGGCGGCGTAGGCAGAGAAATTGTGGCGGAGCTGCCAGATGCGAGGCAGCAAAACAGATGGGGATACCGTGTCACCCGCAGGTCCAGGAGGTCACGGACCGTCTCATCAGCGCGCGTTCCCGAAATGATCCCTTTAGTCGATGGTGAAACCGAACGGCGATCTCGTCGGGAGAATACGTGTTGTTCTCTCTTGTGATGGATAGATGAACTTGGCCGCAAACACTTGTGGTCGTGCGCCGAATGCGGCAGACGCCATTGTCACTTCGGCAGCCTTTTCGATCCGTTTGTTGGCGTTGTAATCTCCGCAGGGAATTTCCTGGTCCCGTATTCCAGCCGACCGATTCTCGCACCAGCTCGACCGAACGGAAACAGAACTTGGCCACGAGTTTTCGTACCGGCTCGGGAAAGCACCGCGTAAGATGCTTGCTTGGAGGCGCCGCGTGAGAGTCCGTTCAGGAACGATGCTGTTGTTGTCACTTTTTTTGGCGGCACAGGTCTTGCTGGCAGAAGATCTGCCGCATATCAAATTACAAAATGGCGTCGGACAGCTGATCGTTCATGGCGAGCCGTTTCTTATTCTGGGAGGCGAAATCGGCAACTCCTCCGCGGGCACTCGAGCGCAGGCGGAACACGATTATTCCCAAAGCCGCACGCATGCACGTCAACACCTTGCTGGTGCCGGTTGCCTGGGAGCAGATTGAGCCCCAAGAAGGCCAATTCGACTTCAGCATTCTGGACCACTGGATCGCTGTGGCCCGGGAAAACGAACTACACCTGGTCCCGCTGTGGTTCGGCAGCTGGAAGAATGCTTTTTCGAATTATGCACCGGCTTGGGTGAAGTCCGACAGCAAGCGCTTCCCCCGCGCACAGACAAACGACGGGAAGCCGCTAGAAATTCTATCTACGTTGTCTCCCGAAAACCGCCGCTCTGACAGCCGCGCCTACGCCCAGCTGTTGCGACACATCCGCGAGAAGGATTCCAGCCAGCAAACCGTGCTCATGGTGCAGGTCGAAAACGAGGTTGGATATCTCGGATATGGACGCGACCGCTCTCCTGAGGCGGAGCGCATGTTTCGCTCCGCCGCGCCTGAATCGCTCATTCGGCGGCTCATGGAAAAGCGACTTCATCTCTCGCCCGAGCTAAGTTCCCATTTCAACCCGGCCGGTCACACCTGGAGGGAGCTGTTCGGTGACGCCGCAAACGAAGTTTTCATGGCATGGAATTACGCGACCTATATGGAGGCGATCGCCCACGCTGGCAAGCAAGAGTACGCATTGCCGATGTACGTGAATGCGCAACGGCCGGCAGCGATGGAGAATGCAGGGGACTATCCGAGCGGCGGGCCACACCCGTATTACCTCGAGGTCTATCGGGCGGCCGCTCCGAGCATCGACTTCTACTCGCCAGACATTTATTGGCCGAATTTCGAGTATTGGGTCGAGCGCTACCAAATTGAGGGCAACCCCATTTTCGTGCCCGAAGCCAGGCTCGAGTCCGCTCCATCCAATGCCTATTACGCTTTCGGCGAGGCAAGAGCGTTCGGGTTTTCGCCTTTCGCCATCGACTCGATCGAACTGCCCGAGAAAGACGCCCTCCAGCCGCCGATCGCACAGGTTTATGGCGCACTGGACAGCGTTCGGGATCTGATCGCATCCGCGCAAATTGCGGGTCGAACACGCGGGCTGGTTCTGCACACGACAAGCCTGCGCCCCACGCAGAGAGTTGCCTTGGGTGGGTATCTGTTCGAGGCAACGCTCTCCCGCTCCTGGCCGGCCCGGACCATCATCGCCGACGACGGCGCCATGCTGATTCTCGAAACCGGACCTGGAGAGTTCTGTGTTGCCGGCAGCGGATTAACCGTCAACTTTATCCGCGACCCGGATGTGGATTCAGGAATCGCCGGCATTGAAAGCATCGAGCAGGTCTCCCGTAACGATGGACAATGGAAGGTCGAGCGACGTTTGAATGGCGACCAAACTAATCAAGGAAGGCAACTTATGCTTGATCCCCATGAACATCGAATCTTTAGAGTGCGGCTCTACTCCATCGCTTTGAGGGCACCGCAGCAGGTCGCTCCATAGCAAGCAAGGAAACCGGCAAATTCAGCCTTGACAACCAGGGGCGGGCAATCCTATAGTTCGGGCCTCAAACGAAAGCCGTTGCTGCCTAGGAAGCAAGCGTACCCGGAAGCCACTCTCAGCGTATGCGTCGCACCAACATTCATGGAATTCAGGGAGCCACCAGTGAAACCGCTCGCGGAATTAACCGCGGGATCATCCTGAACCTGATTCGGCGGAGGCAACCCATCTCTCGAGCCGACTTGGCACGTGCTTCCGGTTTGCAGCCCAGCACGGTTTCTCTGATTACCGAACAACTGATCCGCGAGAAGTGGGTTATTTATGGCTCCGTGGGCAGGTTGCCACGCGGGCGGCGGCCAACCTTTCTGCAACTGAACGAACGCCGCGCCCTGCTTGCGCTTGATCTTCGGCCCTCCCTAAGCACGGTCGCCGTTGCCGATGTAAACGGCCGATTTCTCGAGCGGCAGTCGATTCAGACTCCAGCCACTCCCGAGATCGCGGAAAAGGTGTTCTCGGAGCGTTTCTTGCGGATGATCTCGGACCATCCGGAACTGTTGTTTGAAGGAATCGGGGTGGTGATTCCGGGCCGCTTCGACGAGAAACGCAGCAAGGTCGTGTTCGCGCCAAACCTGAAGTGGCCCGAATTCAATCTCAAGGACCCGCTCGAGAAGGCTACAGGGCTCCCGGTAAAGATGGAGAACGCTGCGAATGCCTGCGTACTCGCCGAGGTCTGGTTCTCCCAGGTCGCGACTCGAAATCTTCTCGCGGTGACGATCTCAGAAGGCGTGGGCGTTGGCATTTTCATCGACGGACACCTGCTGCACTCGGCAAACGGAATGGCGGGTGAATTCGGACATGTGTCGCTTGATCCGACGGGGCCGGTGTGCGGCTGCGGTGCGCGCGGGTGTTGGGAGGTCTACGCATCCAATTGGGCCTCGCTTCGCTCCTACGGTGCGAACGATCCGGCAAAGGGACCGACCTTTCAGGATCTGCTTTCTCTGGCTGAGACCGGCGACCAGCAAGCCTTACGCGCCTTGGACCATATGGCGGAACAAATCGGCAGAGGCATGCGCATGGTCATCGCGTCGCTCTCGCCCGAGGAGATCGTCTTCGTCGGCGAATTCACCCGCCTCTGGGATCATGTGCGCCTAACCATCGAACGAGCTGTGAAGGACGCCGTGCTGGTTGGTAAACCGCCTTTGGTGAGACCTGCGGCTGCCGAACCAAGCGTGGCGCGGCTGCGCGGGACGGTCGCGCTGGTTCTACAGGAGCACTTCGGATTTGGGTTGACCCGGCGACTAGACAACGCAGTAGGAAATTTCCGCAAGTTGAATTTCAGGAAGGCAGGAGCAGAAGTTATGTCGTCCTAGCCGCCGGGCGAATACCGGCGCGCTCGCGCAGGGAATATCCGAGAAAAGTGAGCCTTGAAAAGAACATTTCAGATATAGTTCGAGGCTCGAAATTATAGAGCTCCGCTCTCGGCTGCCTGGGGTTTTCGCGGGGTCAGGACGACTCAAAATACGGGTTCGTCCAATTTTGTCGTGGCAAATCCCGGGACAAAGAATGCGCGGGTGTGCTCGGATTGAGAGAGAGGAGCTTTACGCTGGAAGTGCTGCCGGAAACGGCCGCACTTCATGCTTTTCTGAGCAGCCTCTGATCCGCAGGCGACAAGTTCGGGCCTGGCCCCAAGTTCGGGACCGACGAACGCACTAGGAATCCGCCAGCTTCTCCGGGGCTTTCAGTCCTAGTTCCTTCATCACCATCTGCAGGTCTTTCCAGGTTTCCTTCTTCTGGCGGGGATCGCGCAGGAGGAACGCCGGGTGGTAGGTCACGGCAAGCTTGGTTCCCCGGAAGTCGTACCAGTGGCCGCGAAGCTCGGACATGGGGGCATTGACGGCAAGAAGTGTCTTAGCGGCGACGGCCCCCAGGGCCACGATCGCCTTCGGCGAGATCACCTTAATCTGCTGCATGAGAAATGGCGAACAGGTTTCGCATTCGTCGCGCTCGGGGGTGCGGTTGCTTGGCGGACGGCATTTGATGATGTTCGCGATGTAAACGTCCTCGCGACGCAGTCCCATGGCCTTGATCATGTTGTTCAATAACTGCCCGGCACGGCCGACGAATGGCTCACCCTGTTCGTCTTCGTCCGCACCCGGAGCTTCTCCGATGAACATCAGATCGGCATTCGGGTTTCCGACTCCGAAGACAATCTGCTTTCGCCCCTGCTTGTGCAGGCGGCAGCGCGTACAGTCGCCGATATCTTCTCGGATCAAACGAAGAGCAGAGGTGCGGTCGGTGAGAGTTGGCCGCTCGAGGGCCGCGTTGGCTTGGGGCATGGGAAGAACAGTCTCCGTCGTTTCAGCGATCTTGGATTCGGCAACTGGCAGGGCTGGGTCTAGCTGGGCGCGGCGGTAAAAGTCGTAGATGCCGAGGTTCTGATAGTAGCGAATCCGGTCAGCAAGGGCCTTGCGCGTTTGAGGATCGAGTACTACTGCCATCGGGTTGGATTCTACTACGGTGTTCACCGAGGAAGGGTTTGAAAACCGCTGGAGTTCGGTAGCAACGCCCAGAGCTAGCCGACCGGAACCCGCTTTTTCAGCTGCACCGCGCAATCGAGCACCCGCTCGGCGACCTCCCACTTCGTGGTTTCCGGGACCACGATGGTCTCCGCTGCGGTAAGGATCCTGACCGCATTGCGATCCACGTCAAAACCGATGCCTTCTTTGGACACGTCATTCACCACGATTGCGTCAAGCGATTTCCCGGCTAGCTTCTTGCGGGCATTTTCGAGAATATTCTCCGTCTCCGCGGCAAAACCGATGATGATCTGCGCCTGTTTCCTTCGGGCGATTTCGCCAAGGATGTCGGTCGTAGGCACAAGCTCCAGGGTGAGCGGGCCCTTCCGCTTGATCTTCTGCTCAGCCGGACTGGCGATGGTGTAGTCCGCCACCGCCGCGGCTTTGATCACGATGGTAGCTTCGGGCAAAAGCCGCAGAACTGCATTCGACATGTCTGCCGCCGATTGGACCTCGGATACTTCTGCGCCCGCGGGCGGCTTCAGTGAGGTCGGCCCGGTGACGAGCAAAACCCGCGCGCCCCGGCGCAGTGCCGCTTCCGCCAAGGCATGACCCATGCGACCGCTGGAGCGGTTGCTGAGATAGCGAACCGGATCGATTTTTTCGCGGGTCGGTCCAGCGGTAATGAGCACGGTATCTCCGGCTAGATCCTGCGAGCTCCCGAGCGCTTCGAGCGCTGCGGCGAGGATGGCCTCGTTTTCCGCGAGACGGCCAGGGCCGGTCATCCCGCAAGCCAGATACCCGCTCCCGGGATCGACGATTCTCACGCCACGGCTAGCCAGCGTCTCGAGGTTCTGCCGAGTCGCGGGATGCTCCCACATGTTCACGTTCATCGCGGGCGCAACCACTACCGGCGCGGTGGTGGCAAGATAGAGCGCGGTCAGAAAGTCGTTCGCGATTCCCTGGGCGAACTTGGCAAGAATGTCGGCAGTGGCCGGAGCGACCACCAGGGCGTCGATTGACTGCGCAACCGCGATGTGCTCGATAGCAGAATCGATATTGGGCTCAGCCCCAGCCTCGCGGCTGAAGATGCCGGTAATGACCTTTTCTCCGGAGAGGGCCGCGAAGGTGAGAGGACGAACAAACTCCTGGGCTGAGTCTGTCATGATGACCTGAACGCGGATACCGCGATCCTGGAACAGACGAACGATCTCAGCGGCTTTGTAGGCAGCGATACCGCCACAGACTCCGAGAGCTACTTTCATAGGCTGGGGGAGCAATCGGTCGCGAACCGTGAATCCGCAAGGCCCGATTTCATTGCTCGCAGCTTGCTCAGCTTTCCTGGCCTAGCGCCTTGTCGAGCATTTCGCCGGCGGCTTCGACCGGAGAAGTTTCGATTTCCGGAACCACCCATTTCACTTTGCCGGCCTTGATCTCGTCCTGCGCGATGCGGCAAGGTTTGCGGGAGTGCGTCTCGATCACCGGAGGCGCTCCACCCTGAAGCTGACGCGCGCGGCGCGCGGCTACCAGGATGTACCGATAATTGCTGTCGAAACCATCGATCAACTTCATGAAAATTCTCCCTGCCTACTTCCTACCGGCCGCTACTGCCCGAAACGATTGCAAGATCGGTTCAAGACGATCGCGAACGTTCCCTAACCGGCAGGGTTCCGCTAACGCAGTTAAGTTTACATCCAGATTGCCGGCGCGTTTCTGTCGCTCGGAAAGTAAAATCGCTTCCAGGGCCTTGACAGAATCGTCCAGATGATCGTTCACCAAAATATAGTCGTATTTATCGTAATTCTCAATCTCGCGGGTGGCGGCGTCGAGCCGCTTTTGAATGACCTCCATCGCATCTTGCCCACGCGAGCGCAGGCGCTGTTCAAGTTCGGCTCGATTGGGTGGCAGAATGAAGGTGCTAATTGCCTCGGGTAACATCTCCTTGATCTGCGCCGCCCCCTGCACGTCGATATCGAGAAGCAGGTCTTTCCCCTGCTGTTCCGCCTTGTGAAGAAAGGAGCGGGACGTACCGTAGTAATTGCCGAAGACATCGGCGTGCTCCAGAAACTCATCTTTTCGGATCATGTCTTCGAACTCGTTGCGCGAGACAAAGAAATATTCTCGTCCATTTTGTTCAACCCCACGCTTAGGGCGAGTGGTATAGGAGATGGAAAATTCGAGGTTTGGCAGGCTGCGGCGAATTCTCGATACCAGGGTTGACTTCCCTGACCCGGAGGGCGCGGAGATGATGAATACATTCGTCATCATTCGATATTTTGCACCTGTTCGCGAGCCTTCTCGATGTCTGATTTCATGGACAGACCGGCTTCGGTAATGCTCGCCGCATCCCCGGCCAGCCCAGACGTCTTCGAAAGTAGAGTGTTGGCCTCGCGGTTCATCTCCTGCAATAGGAAGTCCATTTTCTTGCCCACCTCGCCCTGGCTGTCAAGTAAGCTGAGAAAATGTTCGACATGGCTGTTGAGCCGGACCAGTTCCTCCTGTATATCGCTGCGGTCGGCGAGCACCGCCGCTTCCTGGAGGATACGTTCCCGATCCACCGAGCTTCCGAGCCACTCCTGAATACGGGCCTGCAGACGTTCGCTGTAGGTTCTTAATACGGCATCGCGGAAGCTCGCGACTCCGCCGCATGCCTTGCGAATGCTTTCCATGCGGTCACGGAGTTCGCGGTCCATCGCCCGGCCTTCCTCTTCGCGCGCGCGATTCAGCTGATCGACAGCTTGCTCGAGCTTGGGTAAAACCGCGGGGGCGAGTTCCTCATCGGCGGGAGCCGCGTTGGTATCAAGGGCTCCCGGGAGCCGCAGGACGGCGTTCAGGTCCGGCTCGGCAGCAATCCCAGCTTCCACGGCAGCCGCGCGAAAGGCCTGCACGTATCCGGAAACCAGGGTTTTGTTCAGGGAGAGCGGAATGGCTCCCCCTTGCTCAAAGGAAAGATTCACATCCACATGTCCGCGTGCGAGTTTTTCTTTGAGCACCCGCCGCATGGAAATTTCCAGGGAATCGGTGTTCGAGGGCAGGCGGAAGTGAAGGTCGAGGAAGCGATGGTTGACGGACTTGACCGAGACGCTGAAGGCAAGATTGTTGATTTGCCCTTTCGCCTGCGCGAAACCGGTCATGGATCGAATCGGCATCAGTAGGTTTCCGCTCCATGGGCCAGCTGCGCGAGCGCGCGAGCGTCTCCATCGATGAATTGAAGATCATACAACTTGCGATAGATGCCCGCTTTTTGCATCAGCTCTTCATGCTTGCCGACCTCGGCGATGGTCCCATTTTCGAGTACGACGATGCGGTCGGCGCGGCGCACGGTCGAAAGCCGGTGGGCGATGACGATCACGGTGCGCCCTGCCATCAGGTTCTGCAAAGCCGATTGCACCAGAGCTTCGGACTCGCTGTCCAGGGCCGAGGTGGCTTCGTCAAGGATAAGGATGGGCGCATTCTTCAACAGAGCCCTGGCAATGGCGATACGCTGGCGTTCCCCTCCGGAGAGGCGCACTCCCTTCTCGCCGATGACGGTGTCATAGCCGGCGGCCAATTCCATGATGAAGTCGTGGGCGAGGGCGGCGCGGGCTGCCGATTCGACCTCCGCCTGTGAGACGCCCGGCTGCCCGTAGGCGATATTGTTGCGCAGGGTGTCATTGAAGAGAACGGTTTCCTGTGTGACCACGCCGATCTGGGAGCGTAAAGACCCGAGCGTAACGTCGCGAATGTCACGCCCGTCAACCTTGATGGAGCCGGAGGTCACATCGAAGAAGCGCGGCAACAGGGACACCAGGGTGCTTTTGCCCGCGCCGCTTGAGCCGACCAGGGCCAAAATCTCCCCCGCATTCGCCGTCAAATGAATACCGTGCAAAACCTCGCGCGTCGTCTCCTCTGTTTGGTAGCAGAAGTTCACGTCTTCAAATGCAATGCTGCGCGCGAAGGGCGGAAGTATCAGCGCCCCACTTCGCTCCTGAACCTCGTCCTCGACGTCCATGAATTTGAAAATTTCCGAAGAAGCCCCCAGTGCCTGCTGGAAATTGTTGTAGAAGAGCGCAAACTTACGCACCGGGTCATAGAGCCGGAAGACCGCAAAGATAAACACAACGAAGCCTCCGGCGCTCATCCAGCCGCGAACAATCTGGTGTCTTCCCAAACCCAACAGGAAAGCAATCGCAATCGCACCAAAAATATCCATCAAAGGCGAACTGATGGACGCTGCAGCTACCGACCGGAGGTTCGCGCCAAACAGCCGCTGCGCCGCCCGCTTAAAGCGCGCAAATTCCCACGCCTCCATCCCGAAGGCCTTTACGATGCGGTTGCCGGTGATGGTTTCCTGAAGAATGTTCTGAATATCAGCCAGCTGATCCTGGCCGCGACGCGTCGTCCTGCGAACCCGATGGCCAATCTTCCATGCCGAAACGATGATGAAGGGCACGAACAGCAGCAACAGCCATGCCAGTTGCTTGCCCATGATGATGACTACGGCAACGGTAAAAAGGAAGGTGAAGACCTGCTGCAGAAATTCGGCGAGTACGCTCGACATGGCAAACTGCACCCGCTCAATGTCGTTCACGATCGTCGAGATCAGCTTCCCGGTGGGGTATTTCTGAAAGAAAGCGCTCGATCGGCGCAGGATCGAGTGATACAGGCTATTGCGGAAATCGGTTACCAGGCCGTATCCCGTGTAGTTGACCAAATATGTGCCTACATAATCGAACACTCCCTTGAGAACCGTGGATACGATGAAGGCGTAGGCCACGATCCCCCACACGTTATGAAAGTGGGACGGAACCAACGGTTGCAGGTACACCGTTCGACCTGTATGCGGAATTTTGAAAAGCAGAATGCTCCCCGAATCCGCGGTGGGATTCAGTACGCGATCCAGCACCGGACCAAGCAAGACCAGGCGGAAGGCGTCCAGGAATCCAACACAGGCGAACAATAAAACCGAAGGAATGAAAAACCACAGATATGGAACCAGGTAGCGGAGCAACCGCTTCAGTTGCTGCATGAGGTGCTCCAGCCAATCGGCCCTAACCAAGGGCGCAGGGACACGCCCGGTGGCGGGAAAAACAGTTTAGAACGTCGCTCGTCCAAAGGGGCCAAAGTGAAGGCTTTATTCTACTGTACCTGCTGCTCGGCCCACCGATACCGGCAGGCAGCGACGTCCTACTTCGGGCTGTCGCGGTGAACCACCTTGATTCTGTAGCCTGCTGTTTTCAGGCGCTTGGCAACATCTTCGGCAATCATCACGGAACGGTGTTGTCCCCCGGTACAGCCAAAGCTAATCGTAAGATAGCTCTTTCCTTCGTGAATGTAGTGCGGCAGTAGATACACGAGCAGTTCCGATATCCGCTGAATGAACTCTGTCGTCTGCGGAAACGAACGGATGTACTTGGCCACCTTGGGGTGACGTCCGGTGAGCGGCCGGAATTCGGGAAGGAAATGCGGATTGGGAAGGAAGCGGACGTCGAACATGAGATCGGCATCGTCGGGCACCCCGTGCTTGAATCCGAAACTCACGCAAGAGACCAGGATGTTGCGGCCATTCTCCTTTTTCTCAAATAGGGCGGTAATGTGCGCCCGCAGCTCATGCACGTTGAATTTCGAGGTGTCGATGACAAGATCGGCCAGGTCTCGAATGTGACGGAGATGGCGCCTTTCGGCGGCCAGCGATGCTTTGACGGTAGTATTCGTGCCCAACGGATGGGGACGTCGGGTTTCGCTATAGCGGCGCAGCAGCACCGAGTCCGAGGCTTCGAGAAACACCACCTTGGTCGAGATCATGCGGCGGACCGACTTCACGATTTCCGGTAATTCGTCGAGCTGCCTTCCTTCGCGAACGTCCACCACCAGCGCCGTGCGCTCGATTTCCGAGGATTGCCCAACCAGTTCCGCAAAGCGTGGGATCAGGCCGATGGGCAGGTTATCCACGCAGTAGTAACCAAGGTCTTCGAAAGCTTTGAGTACTGAAGCCTTTCCAGACCCGCTCATCCCCGTAATGATGACCAGTTCACCGGCCGGGCGGCCATCGTGAGGGCCGGCTTTGTGCACAACTTTTCGGGCGGCATCGCTGATTTTGCTGGTGATTTTCCGAAGCGGCATTTTCGAGGATGGTAGCAGACGAGCGGCCCCTCGCGCACCCGGTCCTATCGTTTTTCCTGATACCCCCCATCGCAGATGCGAATCGAATCTGCCGGTTTGAACGGGCGCTTCCGCGATACACTATTCCGTACCTCCTGTTTCTCCCGAATTCATCTCCGAGGACCATCGTTATGTTGCTAAAGAACCGTCTTTTCACCCCAGGCCCCACCCCCCTCTTGCCGGCAGCGCAGAACGCGATGGCGGCCTTTACCGCCCATCACCGCACAGCTGATTTCAAGGCTCTATTCACCCGCGTGCTCACCGACATGAAGGATTTCATCGGCACGTCGAATGACGTGCTGGTGATCGCATCTTCGGGCACGGGAGCTATGGAAGGGTCGGTTTCGAATCTGACATCCCCCGGGGACCGAGTGCTGGTCCTCACCGCTGGCAAGTTCGGAGAACGGTGGCGCGACCTGGCGAAGGCCTATGGCTGCCAGGTAGATCTCGTCGAAAAACCTTACGGTGAAACCTTCTCGCTCGATGAAGTGAGGGAGAAACTCACACCAGCGACCAAAGCCGTTTACCTGCAGGCTACAGAGAGCTCGACCGGCGCGCGGCATGACGTCGAAGGAATCGCCAAGCTGGTGCGCGCAAATGGCGATGAAACCTTGCTGGTGGTCGACGCCATTACGGGCTTGGGCACGACCCATCTGGATGTGGATGGCTGGGGCATCGACGTAATCATCGGCGGATCGCAAAAAGCCTTGATGATCCCCCCGGGATTGGCGTACTTGGCGGTCAGCGAGCGTGCCTGGAAACGCATGGACTCGAGCAAAAGCCCGCGCTATTACTTCGACTTCCGCAAGGAGCGGAAGTCCAATGCCAAAGGTGAAACAGCATTCACGCCGGCGACTTCCTTGTGGGCGGGCCTCGGTGCGGCACTCGATTTCGTCCGGCAAATGGGCAGCGGCGATCTCGCTGCTGGGCGCAAGGCTCTCGTCGATAATGCCGAGCTCGCGGCGGAGATGACTCGCGCGGGGACTCGAGCACTCGGGCTGAAACTGTTCACCTCGAGCCCTGGTGCGGCGCTGACCCCGGTGGTTTCCCCCGCCGGGCTTGATTCCGGCAAGATTGTGAAGGAGTTCCGCGAATCGTTCTCAGCGGTGGTTGCCAACGGCCAGGGCGACATGAAGGGCAAGCTCTTCCGTATCGCGCATATTGGCTACTACGACTTCATTGACACCGTCGGGATTCTGGCCGCACTCGAGCATGTGCTGGCAACTGTGACCGATAAGCCGGTGGAGTTTGGAGCCGGTGTTCGCGCCGCGCAGGAAGTGTTCGCGCGGTCACGAACGCGCGAGTTGGCCGGGGTATCGGGTGGTAAGAGCTAGAGAGGCGGCAGTAAGCCGCCTCATCTTACTGCACGTTGAACGTCATGGGTTGAGAGGTAACCGGGGTGGTGCCGCCACCGTAAGTACCGCCCGGGGTGCCGGGATTTGTGACCGTCACCGGAACCGGACCCGCGCTGGCGATGGCGCTATTCGGGATTTGGGCCGCCAGCTTGCCTGCGCTTTCCAGCATCGTGGTTTGCTTCACGCCATTGAAATTGATCACTGCATTCGCGGCAAAACTCGTGCCAACCACTTCCAGTTGGAAGGCTCCGCTGTTCGCAATGACGCCTGCAGGGTTCAGGGTAGTGATCGATGGAGTATTAGCCGGCTGGGGCGGGGTAGTGGATTTGGAACCGTAGCCGCAACCGGAGGCCAACGCACACAGCAGTACAACGATCGCGTATCTCATAATTTTCTCCGTCCGAAGGATTTATCTGGAGTCTAAGAAAACAAGGTTTTCGGGGTGTCTGGAATCTGTCACTTTCTTGTAAAGGAATTCATATGAAGATCATCGTTGCTGAAAAAATGTCTTCCTCCGCCATCAACCTTTTGCGCGAACCGGGCTGGACGGTGGTCACCCCTGACCAGATCAACGGCAACTTGCCCCAGGAATTGCAAGACGCTGATGCCTTGCTGGTGCGGTCGGCGGTACAAGTGAATGCTGCTCTGCTCGAAAAAGCGGGCAGACTGCGCGTGATTGGCCGTGCTGGTGTCGGGGTGGACAACATTGAGATGGAACCGGCGACCCGGAAGGGTATCGCGGTGATGAATACCCCGGGCGGCAACGCCGTAGCGGTCGCAGAGCACACCATTGGACTGATGTTGTCGATGGCGCGTTTCTTGCCCAAAGCGAATCAGACGATGCATGAAGGCAAGTGGGAGAAGAAGTCGCTTCAAGGCACGGAACTGAAGGGCAAGACGCTCGGCATCGTCGGTCTAGGCAAGATTGGCGTGGAAACGGCAAAGCGCGCCCGTGCGTTTGGCATGGACATCCTTGCGCACGACCCCTTCGTGTCGGCCCAAATGGCCAAGGAAAACCAAATCCAGCTGGGCTCACTCGATGAGGTGTTCGCCGCATCAGACTATCTGAGCCTTCACGTAGGATTGACACCGCAAACCCAGAACATGATTAACGCCGAGTCTTTGAAGAAGATGAAAAAAGGCGTGCGCATCGTGAACTGCGCCCGCGGCGAACTGATCGAGGAAGCAGCGCTTGTAGCCGCCCTTGAGCAGGGACAAGTGGGGGCTGCGGCACTCGACGTTTTTCCGAAGGAACCACTCAAGGATTCCCCGCTGCAAAAGATGGAGAACGTGGTTTTGACTCCGCACATCGCCGGATCGACCAACGAAGCCCAGGAGAACGTGGGCCAGCAGATCGCCCTGCAGGTCAAGGAGTACCTGAAGCACGGGGTGATTCAGAACTCGGTCAATGTTCCTTCGGTCACGCATGAAGAGTATCTTCTGCTGAAGCCGTACGTTACTTTGGCGGAGCGGCTCAGCTCATTCCTGGCCCAAATCAGCGAAACTGGACTCGAGTCGATTTCCGTCAGCTACACCGGGCATATCACCGAGTGGAAGACGGAACTGATCCGCAACGCAGCCGTAAAGGGCATCTTGAGCGTGGCTGGCGAGGAGAAGGTGAACCTGGTGAACGCCGTGAGCCTGGCAGCCGAACGGGGAGTGCAGGTACAGGAGGAGAAAAAGCCGAAAGCTTCGAGTGGCGGCGCCGGAAGCGTAATCTCCATCACCATCAAAACCCATAAGGGCAGTCATGTCGTGAAGGGTGCGGTGCTGCACGCAGAAACCTCCCGCCTCCTGCACGTCGACGGAATCGATGCCGAAGCTCCTTTGGAGCAGAACCTGATCTACATGCGAAATCAGGATGTGCCTGGGGTGGTCGGCAAGGTCGGGACCATCCTCGGCAAGCATGGGATCAATATCGCCAACTTCTCACTGGGACGGCGCAGCGAAGAACCGGTGGCCGGGAGTTCTCGCGAAGCCATCGCGGTCGTGCACGTAGATGGCTCCGTTCCGGAAGCAGTCATCAGTGAACTGAAGGGCATTCCCGCCGTGCAGCAGGCAAAAGCCGTTCGCCTACCGCAATAGGCCGATGCGAAGGGGAGAGGATGAAGAAGGGACAGATTGTGGCCGTGGCAGCGGCATGTTTCGTGGCTGCTACGGCCGCTCAAGCGCAAATTGGCCTGGACGTAGCTCTGTCGGGCGCAGGAGTTTTCAGTAAGAGCACCAGTTCTTCTACGAGCAACGTCAGCAACAGTCCAACGAATTCGGTTGCGGTGCTGGGGTCGATTGGCTATCACTTCAACGAGCGCCACGCAGTCGAACTGAATCTGGGCCACACGAATAATTCCCAAATTTTCACGGTTTTACCCGATACCTATCGGGTGAAGACCGGGATCTTCGAATACACCGTGGCTTACGTTTTCAGCCCCATGACCAAGGGGCGATGGACACCCTTCCTGTTAGCGGGCGGCGGGGGGCTCGCCTTTTCGGTCGATTCCGTGGACATCGACACCATCCCCATCCAGCTGGCAAAAATTCGCCAAGACCGGCCCGCCCTTCTCTATGGTGGGGGCACCGACTATCGAATTGCGGGACACTTAAGCCTGCGATTGCAGTATCGTGGCCTGATTTTCCGGGCGCCCGACTTCACCCTTCCTAGCCTTTTCTATACCGGAGCAAGGGGACATATGGCTGAACCGGCGTTCGGTATGGTAGCAAAATTCTGATCAGGGCTCGAGGGCGGCGTTTCGCAGTTTCCGGGTTTCCGCCAGCAGCGCCATCGAGTGCATTAGATTCTGCAGGGTCACGATTCCAACCAGCTGCTGCTCGTCGACGACAGGGAGAATGCTGGTGTTCCGGGCGCTGAGTTTGCGGAACGCCGCCGCCAGCGTTTCCGACCTGGGCGCAACGTCGAACATACGGCTCATCACGGATTGCACGTAGCCGTTGCCCTCGCTTCGCAGAGTCTGCAGAATCTTTTGTCTTGAAACCACGCCCACCATGTCCGAGCCGCGAATCACGGGGAAATCGTCTTGCAGGCAATGAACCGCTTTCTCTAGTGCGTCTTCAAGCGTGTCGGCGGGCGAGAGGGTCGCGAAATCGGTCAGCATGATGTCTTCCAGCCGCACGGTTTCAAGAACCGAATGGAACACCGCGGAACGCTCTTCGATCTGAGCGGCGATGAATAGGAATGAGCCGATCAGGAGGAACCAGCTATTCCAAATGCCCGCAAGAAAGAATGCGGCAGCAAACCCGCGGCCGATGCTCACGGCCCGCCGGGTGGCCACCACCGGGTCCATCGTACGGCCAAAGTAGGCGCGTAATACCCGGCCACCGTCGAGCGGATACGCCGGCAAGAGATTGATGGCTGCTAGCCACAGGTTGGCCCACACGGCAGCGTGCGGGAGATTTGTGGAAGTCAAGGCGGGATCCCGCCACAAGGGTGCTTCCGGTACGGCAATGCGCGACGCTAAGGCGACCAGCCCCGCGATCAGGAGACTTGTGGCTGGGCCAGAAAGCGCAATTCGGGTATCTCGCTTCCAGTCGGGAGAAATTTCAGGCTGGGTCTCGTCGAAAACCGTGATCCCGCCAATCGGGAACAGCACTACCGCTCGACGCGGCGCTCCTGACATTTTCTCAACCAGCGCGTGCCCGACCTCATGGGCAACCGCACTCGCGAGCAGAATGGCCACCAAGGCAGTCAACCGCTCCGGGCTTACGTTCAGATGATCGGCCCGCTCGCTGAAGGAAATAAACGGGAAAAGCAGCAGAAAAAGGAAGTGTATGCGGAGCTCAACTCCGAAAATCCTGCCCATCGGTAGCGACCAGGTTCTCATGGGTTGCTGTAATCTTATACGACCTTGGTGGAGAGCGGGATTGCGGGTACCGTTACCAGAGTGAATGCGAGTCATCGCGGGAAAATTTCGCAGCCGGCCTTTGCGTTCCCTTCGCGGGTTGGACATCCGTCCCACCTCGGACCGGTTGCGCGAGACGCTGTTCAATGTTCTGACCGCGGGAAATCCCCAGGCACTGGAGGGATCGGTGTGGCTCGATCTTTTTGCTGGCACGGGTGCGGTGGGAATCGAGGCGCTGAGCCGGGGAGCCTCGATGGTCTACTTTGTCGAGCATTCAGCACGCGCGGTCGAGTTGATCAGGGCAAATCTTGCATCCCTCGGCATAAAACAAGGCTTCCGGATTCTTCAACTGGAAGCCTGTTTGGCTCTTGCCAAGCTCGATCAGGAGGAAGTCCGCGCGAGCATCGTCTTCTTGGACCCGCCCTACAAGTTCGAGAACACCTATCGCACCACGCTGGAAGCTCTTGCGAGATCGAAGTTGGCAGCCCGGGCACAAGTGATCGCCGAGCATGAAGAGCGATTTGATCCCGGCAGCAGGTTCGCGGCCTTAGAGCGCACGCGGAAGTTGGAGCAGGGAGACACCGCGCTGAGTTTCTATCGCCCCACCGCGGCCTGATGCAACTTCGAAAGAACATCCTTGCGGCGAGGTCTCGAGTGAGTTTTACCCGTTCCATCCCCCGCCTGTGGCAAATTAGTAAGACATGCCTGCACCTGAACATCACTCTGGCCTGGCCGCGTTTCGCTATGCCGACTTCTCTCTTTACGAAGTTGAGCGGTTCCTTATTGTGGCGGCGCTCGAGATGCAGTCGGTGGCCGTCGGGTGGCAGGTCTATGAGATCACCCGGCGCCCCTTGGACCTTGGTCTGGTCGGGCTTGCCCAATTCTTGCCCAACATCTTCTTGTTTCTGCTCGCCGGTCATACCGCTGATCGGTTCGATCGAAAGAAGATCCTGCTGTTCTGCAACGCTGGGTTCGCACTCTGCTCGGCGCTGCTGATCGCGATCGCGCGCTCCGAGCCTCGCGACGTGAAACTGATCTATGCAGTGTTGGTTCTTCTCGGGGTCGTGCGTGCGTTCAATGCCCCGGCTGGACGCTCGCTGCTTCCGCAACTTGTACCCATCAAGGTCTTCCCCAATGCTGTGGCATGGAATGCCACCATCTTCCAGGGATCGACGATCCTGGGACCTGCGATGGGAGGTTTTCTATACGCCCTCTTTGGAGGTCCGGCTGGAGTTTATGCCATCAGCGTTGTCGGTTGCGTTCTCGCGATTGTTGCTCTGCTGAGCATCCATCCGCAGCAGATGTCCCGCCCGGACGAACAAGTCAGTGTGAAAACCCTGCTCGCGGGCCTGAACTACATCTGGACGCACAAAGTAATCCTAGGAACGATTTCGCTCGATCTTTTCGCCGTGCTGCTCGGCGGGGCGGTTGCACTGCTGCCCGTCTTCGCGCGCGAAATTCTGCGCACCGGCCCCTGGGGACTGGGGCTGCTCAGGGCCTCTCCTGGCGCGGGAGCTGCGGCCATGGCGGTCTTGCTCGCCTATCGCCCCCTGCGCAGGCAGGTGGGCAAGATCATGCTCTTGTGCGTGGCGGGGTTCGGTCTTTTCACGATCGTGTTCGGCCTCTCGCAGAGCCTCACGCTGTCGATGGCCTCCCTCGTCCTAGTCGGAGCCACCGATATGGTGAGCGTGGTCATTCGCGGAACCCTGGTCCAGATCGCCACACCCGACTCGGTCCGCGGGCGAGTCAATGCCGTTGAAATGATCTTCATTGGTGCTTCGAACGAGTTTGGCGAGTTTGAGTCTGGAGTCACAGCTCAGTGGCTGGGTCTGGTACCCGCCGTGGTGCTTGGTGGCATCGGGACCCTGGTGATTGTAGGACTTTGGGCTTGGCTATTCCCGGGACTGCGCAAAACCGAGAGCCTGACCCCGGCAGAGTCTCTGGAAGTAAGCCCGTCCCTCGGCTAGCTTCCAGTTTCCTGCCTGGAGTTGACCTTTGGTGCCCGATCACTGCCTGAGAAGTGTTCCATAATCCAACTGGTCCGAGCCTACTCCGGAGTCGATCGCCATGAAGCACGTCCTAGTTGCCTTTGCCCTCTCACTCGCTTTCCAACCTTCAGCCCCCGCGCAAGTCCAAACCAGCGACTCGGCCGCGATCCGAGCCACCGTCATCAACTACATTGAGGCTTACTATGCGGGCGATGCCGCTCGCATCCAGGCCACGCTGCATCCCCACTACCTGAAGCACGTGATTCACGGCGCGATTCCTATGCGCGAGCGGACCGGCGAGCAAATGGTCCAGTCGGTGCGCAGGAACGGTCCCGCGGACCTGCCGCCTGGGGAAAAGACCGAGCAGGTCAGCGTAATGGACGTCTCCGGCGAGATCGCCTCCGCCAAGCTGGTCACCCCGCATTGGGTGGATTACATGACGCTCGAGAAGGTGAATGGCGATTGGAAGATTCTGTCGGTGGTGCAAAGGATCGACAACTAGGCCCGAGTCAGCCGCCAAACGGGTCTCCGCCTGGCAGACGAGGACGCGGTTTCGCGATCTCGAATGAAGGCCGCCCAGCGGATCTCCAGCGCTACCGGGCAGGAACGACCGTCTTCGCGGAGTTCATGTTGTCGAAGCGGTCGTAGGCGCGGACAACAACCAGGTGCTCTTCGACCGTTGCCTGGCCTGACAGCGGCACGGTGAAGTCGTAGCTCTCCGCCTTCGAGTCGGAAAGGCCGCCGACTGGCTCGATGAAATGCCACTCGCCAGCGTCCACGGAGTACTCGGCGCGCTTGATGGGCGAAAAACTGTCTACGGCACGGAACTGCACGCGAAGCAGGTTCCCGTCGGCCGAAGCCTTCAGATCAAGAACTTGCGGAGGAGTGGTATCCACCTCAAAGCGTTCGCTCTCCCGTTCCGAGCTGAGCGCGTCTTGAGGCGAGTGCGACGGGGCATCGGAAGCGACCACCTTCACGGTATAGGCGCCGTCCGGTAATAACGACGCGTCGAACGAGTAGAATCTTTCGCTCAAATTCCCTCTCAGCAACAGCCAACGGCTCTGGCCATCGCCACGATAGTAGATGGAATAAGCCATCTGGTCATCGTTATCGTCGCGCACGTTCCACTTCACCCCGATCGACTGGCGATCGCGCGTAACGATCGGTTGCGCGTCGAAGCGCTGCCCGGGGTCAAGATTCGCCGGCCGAGGAGGAGACTGATAGCGCGTTCCGACCGAGACCGCGATATCGTCGAACTCGGGCGCCACGTTCTTTGGCAGGTAGTTGACAACGATGCTATCGACCTGCGGGGGCACATCGCCGGGCTGCAAAATGGCCTTCCATTGAATGAAGCGCGCAGGAGGCGCCGGAATCTCCGCGCCCTTTTGAAGATCGATCTTCTTCCAGGAGCTCCAGTTGCGGTCGGGATTATCAACGTTTCCGCTGCGGGCAAAGAGTTCGACATTTCCCTTGCCCCGAAATTCTGCCCGCCCCCACTTTGAGAACACGCGCGCATCGAAGACATCGCTCTCGTAGCTTCCCTCAGCATCGGAGGTGCTGCTTAGGAGAAAAAGCTTGCCGAGGTTGCTGGTCGAGACGTAAAGGCCTCCGGTGGGAGCCTTAACCAGGCCCGTCACCTGGTTCGCGCCCGCCTTGATCAGCTCGACGTAATCTTCGCGCCCGCTGATTTGATAGATCTGACCGCGATTGCCGGTGCCTGCGAGCAGGCGCCCGCGAGAATCGAAGGCCAGGGAGTACACGAGATCATCCCGCGAGCTCCAGATGCGCGAAGGCGAACCGTCGGGAGAAATGCGGTAAATTTCCGAACCGCCGGGTACAGCTGAGCCGGAACTGTTCAGCGTAAGCGGCGGTTCCGACGACTGGCCCGCGTTCGGATTTCCGGCAGGCCCGGCCGCACTAGAATTCGGGTTTGGGACAACAATGCTGACGTTTCCATGATTATTGTTATCGCTCGAGCGCTTCTCCCCGGCTGCTGCGGCATAGATGTTGCCGCTGTCGTCGATGGCTAAGCTGGTGATTTCCCGCTTGGGCGTGCTGTAGAGAACAAAGCCTTCGCCTTTCGGCGTGATTCGATAAATCAGACCACTGCCATCCGATCCCGCGATCAAGTTTCCTTGCTTGTCAAAGGCGAGTACGCGAATATGCGGCTCATCGCTCTTGAAGAAAACCGAATGCTCGCCATTGGGAGTAACGCGAAAGATTTCGCCGTGGTCTCCGGTAGCTACATAGAGGTTGCCGGCATCATCGAGAGCCAGGGCCCAAATGTACTTGGTAGCGGGATCAAAATAGGCCGACGACTTCCAGCCGGTCTCACGGTTTGATGGTTCGCTCTCGCCTTTAGCCTCTTGGCTTCTCTGAGACGGGGAGGCGCTTGCTTGAGCTGAGGATGCTCTCTCCAGCCGGTAAACCTTTCCGTCGGGATTTGTGGCGGCATAGATCACGCCATGCTTATCGACGACCAATGCCTGAACTTGCAACTCTTGCGGCTGAAAGATGGCTGCCGGTTGGCCTCCGGTCACGCGGTATACGCGCGCCGGAGCTCCCGTAGCCAGAAAAATATCGCCGTTCGGAGCGACGGCGGTGGCCCAGACGGCGCTCGAAGGGGTGGTGGCCACAAGTTTGAAAGCCGGCGCAAGCAGCAGGAATCCGTTGCTCGACATCGAGACGCCGTGCGAAGTCCCCTTGGAGAAATCGTCGTACTTATTTTGTTCCCAGGTACGAGTACCTTCTCCAGAAACCAAGAGAGCGGTCAATACAAGGGTCGTGAGCAGGAAGAAAGAAGAGAAACGGACTCGATTGTGCACTAAGTTGTAGCCTCGTGAAATGGGGGAAGACAACGCTGAAACCAGGGTATCACGCGGGGAACGAATACCCTTGGCCGAGGCCAGGCATCCTTCAAAGGTTCCGAAAGATAACCGGCCTCGAATTCTTACTTAATCGTGATCGTCAGCAGCTGTGCGCCGGAGACCACGTAGTCGAGCGGCTTGGTCGACGTCTCGCTCACCGATGACTCACCGAGCACCGTCATATCCTGAGTCCCGCGCATCCCGTCCATCACATTCATCACCGAAAGCGGCAGGCTTGGCATCACCTTGTCGGCGACCATGGCTTCAGGATCCTGATCGAGCACCGAAACGTAAACCCGATTGTTCACATGCTGTTTGTTCAAGACTCCGATGGTCGAAGCAAGGTCGAGCCTCTGCGAACCCGATGGGTTCCTGCGCAGCCGGTCGAGCATATCGCCATCGCTGACAAGGATGCGCATGGTTGAACCTTTGGAAGCTGACGTCGGAATCCGAACCGGCACGTGTTCGATGATGGCGTCCCCGCGATAGGGTCGCAGAAGAACTTCGACCATCACCTCGTCGCCAGGACGGGCCTCGCTGACATCGGTGCGTGCGCTCTCCAGCCGCGCCGACCGACGATCATTGGTAACTTCAAAATCGAGCTGCAGCCCTTTGATATCGGGCGTGCTGTAAGGATTGTCGTAGATGCGGCCGAAACTGCCGCCGATGGCGCTGGCAGCCATCATCGCCGCTGGTTGCAGACCGTCGGGGCTGGCAGCAAACATGTCTTCCAGCTTCACCTCAGGGAACCCGCCAACGCTGATCACACCCTTCATTGCGTAGGTGGTCTCATCGCCGTATTCGTTCACCCCATGCAGGGCGTTGTAAACGGTCGTCGAGATCGCGACCGGGCTCAGCCGGGCGTTGTTCAGGACTTGGAAATGGAAGGCCTTGGGAGTGGTGCCACCATGAATGGTCAGCGTAACCGGAATCATCTCGGCCTTTTTGCCAAACTCTCCCAGAATCCCGTTGTGACGGTCCTGTACGAAGGAACCGACCGTCTCGGTAGCGTTGACGATCTTGAAAGCATTGAGAGGAGAAGGCAGCGTGGCCAGCACTTCCGCCTTGGTCATCGGCAGATCCACCATGCCGAACTGCATCAGCGGATGGCCGCAAGCAAGCAGGTGCGAAGGATCAATGTAGGTGACCGTACAGGTTGCCGCGATGTTCATGTCCCCGCTTACGAGTACGGCGCTCACCGCGGATCCAGGCACCAACGGCTCGGGCTGTTTCACCGGACTCGCTGAGCCGACCCCCATCACGGGAACAATCCCCTGGGATGCAAATTGCGGTGCGAATTTCTGCACGGCGTCTTCGGAGAACCCGCTGAATACGAGCGGCGTCTCGATCGGCCTCAGGTAGTTCGCAAAACTTTGGACGGGAACGCTCGCCATGCCGGGACCTGAGGTCTTCGAAGTTAAGGAGGGTAGCGACTTAGCCTGAACGGGCACGCTGGTTGGAGTGGTATCGAGAGAGCTAATCTCGAGCATCTCGGATATGGGCGTCACTCCGGCGATCGGTTCCTTCGAGAACTCCCCGATCCGGAACGCGACTGCACCCGCCAGCTTACCGTCGAAGTAGACAGGGCTGCCGCTCATGCCAGCGACCACGCCGGTGTAGTTGGCCTTCTCTCCCCCGAGACGCACAAGAATGATGTCGCCCTTAGGGCCGTTGGCGTTTTTAAGGATGCCGAGAACCTCTACGTCCATCGGTTCCGGAGTGGTTCCCTGGAAGACGGTGTAGGCGACCCCGTGCATGCCGGCCGTGATCTTCTCGAGTGGAAACGTGTTAACTGGTTTATTATCTTGCGCGAACGTCAGCGAGGAGAGTAGAAGACCGTACACTACTGCTACGCCGAGAGCAGCTTTTCTCATTTTGCCCTCAGGACCCGGGAGGTCCCAAACTACTGGATTCCACTTCGTATGTTGATTTTGCCCGCCGGGGAGGTCAGGCACGGACAAAACATCCCAATCACGAAGCCGTGCGTCTATACTAGCATGGGAGTTGCCGGAAGGACCCCAATGTTTTCGATGGGTTGCATTCACAAATTCATTCGCAGCGCACAATTGTGCGCACTCGTCCTAGTTTTTTCCATTGCCCTCTGGTTTGCGTTCCCCGTACGCCTCGCCGCGCAGTCGGGATCAGGCTCGAACGGTCAAGGGAACCCCAACCAACAAGACGCACCGCCTGAGGCGGGTGGACCGAACAGCGACACCGGGCCCTATGCGATCCCCAAAAAAACTACGGAACCGCCGCCCCCGCCGGTCGAGCGGCCGAAAAAAATCGAGGGCATGCCGGATTACTCCATCCATGTGGATGTGCCGCTTGTGACCGTTCCGGTGATGGTCACCACCAAGAACGGTCAGTTCATTTCGAATCTCAAGAAAGAGAACTTCCGAGTCTTTGAGGACGGAACCCAGCAAACGATTAGCGACTTCCGGGTCGAAGAAGCACCCATCACTGCGGTGCTTCTGGTGGAGTTTGCATCCACGAACTATTGGCTGATGAGCGACACCTTGCAGGCCTCCTACATCTTTGCAAGCACCCTCAAGAAGGACGACTATGTCGCTGTCATCTCCTACGACATGAAGCCCGACATCCTGGTTGACTTCACCCAAGACAAAAACGCCATTCAGGGGGCGCTCAACAGCTTGCGGATCCCGGGATTCTCTGAAACCAACCTTTTCGATGCCCTCTACGACACCCTGGACCGGCTGGACCGAATCGAAGGTCACAAGTATGTGGTTCTCATCAGCACCGGATTCGACACGTTCAGCAAGCTGAAACTCGATCAAATACTTCAAAAAGTTAAGAAGACGCAGGACGTCACCATCTTTTCCATGAGCATCGGCTGGCAGATTCGCAATTACTGCGAAACTCACAACTGCGGCGGCATGTCCCATGGAATGGCAAGTTATGGAAATTCCGGTAGCATCGACTGGCTGCAGGCCGACAACCAGCTGCAGACGTTCGCGAGGATGACGGGCGGACGGTTCTACCAGCCGCGATTCACCGGCGATATGGTGGATGCGTTCAAGGATATCGGCCAGGACATCCGTCACGAATACACCATCGCCTACCATCCGACCAACGGAAAGCTCGACGGCACCTACCGCAAGCTGAAGGTTGAAGTGACCTCGGCGGATGGCGGGCCATTCAAGGTGCAAGACGAGAAGGGCAAGCCCCTGAAGTACCAGGTCATCGCAAAGGAAGGATATACGGCAAAGCACACGGTCGAGTAGCAAATCCCAGGTGCCGACACCTTCCGCCGGTTGGACTTTGACCCCCGACTGGTCTCGATATTCCCTAGGCCGCGTGCACCAGCTGATCGAGCAAGAAGAAGATTCCCACGCCTAGCAAAACCACCGTTGCCATCTTTACGCCGGGTTCGCGGTTGACCTCAGGCATGAGATCTGAGGCGGCGACGTAAATCGTCACACCTCCGGCAAGTGGCAAACCGATTCCAATATGCCGGCGCACAGCCGCCATACTGAGGACGCCCGCTAGCGTCGCGCCACCCAGCAGTACCGATGCTCCCCAGGCGATGCGCTTACTTTGTCCGCTGGCCAGCATCACGGAGGCGACCGTGAACCCCTCGGGAATTTTATGCAGGAACACAGCCAGGAAGATCACCCATCCCAGCCAACTGGAAACGATGAACCCGGAGGCAATGGCAATGCCATCGAAGAAGGTATGGATCACGAGGCCGAATAGAACCGAAAACCCCTTGTGCCGGGCGACAAACTCATCCGCATGGGTTTCCTCGCCGAAGTGGAAGTGAGGCGTAATGGTATGTTCGAAAAAGTGAATGATGAGATAGCCCCCTAGTACGAGCAAGGCTGCAGTCTTTCCCCCGAGCTTCAGGCTTTCGGGCACAATTTCGACGATTGCCGTAGCCAGCATGAAGCCGGCTCCCAGAGCAACAAAGTACTTGAGGTAGGAGCGGTCCCAGTGCTTCTGGACGATGATCGTGCCGCCAAAAATATTCGCGGCGGCGGCGGTCAGGCCCAGCAACAGACTGAGGAGAATGGGATGCATCGTCGGAAGCCGAGAATGATAACAGCTTTGAGCCATCAGCCGTCAGCTCTCGCCGCCCACTGAGTGCTGAACCGTTTGCCCCTCTGTGCAAAACGCACCAACTTTTGTCTATCTATGTCTATGCAACTAAAGTTATAGTGAAAAGGCTCTGCGGTTTCCTCGACAACTGACCGGTTGATGGCGAAAAGAGGTTCTGCCACCATCCAGGAAGAGTTGTACTCCACGCCCAACGAGGCGGCGCGCGAAGAAGTGGACGACGCTCGCCTGCTCGACTTGGACGCGGAGAAGGAATCCCCATTCCTGCGCGTCCAAAAACGCGTTCCCGCGCGGCGCAGTCCCTTACCGAAGAAAACTGCCACCAAGATCTTGTGGGCGATGGGTGTCCTTGCCGCCGCAGCAATGTTTTGGATCGGCGCAAACATTGCCTATCACTACGGTCAACAGTCCTGGCGCTTCCGTCTGAATTCGAGCGACGACATCGAAATGAGCGGGCTTAGCAATGTCACCCGCGCCCAGGTGATGGAAGTCATGGGGGGCGACATTGGCCGCAACGTCTTTTTCATTCCGCTCGACCAGCGTCAAAAACAGCTGGAGCAGATCCCCTGGATCGAATCGGCCAGTGTGATGCGCTTTGCGCCCGACCGCATCCAGATCCAGATTAAGGAACGCACGCCGGTTGCCTTCGCGCAGATCGGATCAAAGATCATGCTCGCGGATCCTGGCGGAGTGCTGATGGACCTCTCCACCAAGAAGAAGTACTCGTTCCCAGTCATCCTGGGCATGAGTTCCACCCAGCCACTGTCGACCCGTTCGGCGCAAATGACGATTTACAACCAACTCGTGCGCGAGCTTGATTCCGAAGGGGCGCACTACTCGCAAGAGTTGAGCGAAGTCGATCTTTCCGATCCTGAGGACGTGAAGGTCCTCACCAACGATTCCGACGGCGAAGTTCTGGTTCATCTTGGTCCGTCCAACTACCTGGACCGCTACAAGGTTTACGTAGGACACCTGCGGGAATGGCGGCAGCAGTTCCCCAGACTCGAGTCCGTCGATCTCCGCTACGACCGGCAGATCATCGTGAATCCGGATTTGCACGGAACCCCAGCCCAACCCCAGCTCTCGGCAAAAGCCGTGAAGGCCGCGCTTCAGGCTGGCGTAAAGCCGGCGGTACTGGTTCAACATGAGCCGGTCAAGGCAAAGCCGAATCCTGAAGCGGCGCATGCCCAAAAAACAAGCAAGCCAGCTGCCGGCAAATCTCTTGTGAAAAGCTCAGCCGCGCACACGGCGCGCCCCCATGCTTCCCCGCACAATCGAAGCCTCCCGGCCCCGGCAAAGAAATCGAAGCCCGCATCGACGAAGGCCCATGGAAATCCCGGCGGGTCCCCCGTACGTCCGGGCACCAGTCGACCAGTAACTGCAAGCGGGTCCGGGAAACCTAGCCCCGCCATCGCGAAAGGACAGGACAGCCGTTAATGCCCAGGCCGACCGAACATTTCTTGACCGCTATCGACGTAGGCAGCGCAAAAACCTGCGTTCTCGTAGTGGAGATCACGGAGAACGGATTGCGCTATCGCGGACACGGCCTGGTAGAGTCGCGGGGTTCGCGCAAGGGCATCATTGTCGATCTGGACAAGTCGGTGGCGTCGATTCAGAAGGCGGTCGAGCGCGCCGAGGACGCAGCCGGGATTCCGGTGGAGCATGCCACGCTGGGGGTTGCCGGCGCCCACGTGCGCGGCATCAATACCCACGGCGGACTGGTTTTCAGCCGCTCTCGTGAGATCGGGCGCGAGGAAATTCGCCAGGCCGTCGAGAAAGCAAAAAACATTCCGCTGCCACCCGACCGCGAAGTTCTGCACCTGCTTCCGCAGGAATTCATCCTGGATGAGCAATCCGGCGTGCACGATCCTCTCGGCATGATCGCTACGCGCCTTGAAGTCCGCGTGCACATGATTACGGCGGCCACCTCCGCCACGCAAAACGTCGTGAGCGCGGTGAATCGCGCCGGCGTTCACGTCGACGACACGGTTTTTGAACCCTTGGGCTGCGCCGACGCCGTGCTCCGTTCAGACGAGCGCGAACTCGGGATCTGCCTGGTCGATGTCGGCGCGGGATCAACCGGTGTGCTCGTGATTCAGGAAGGCGCTGTCGCACACAGCGCCGTTCTGCCGGTCGGCGGCGATCACTTCACCAGTGATCTTTCAGTTGGCCTATGCACTCCGATCGTTGAGGCAGAAAAAATCAAGAAGGCCTTTGGCAACACCGTAGTCACCCTCATTCCTGAAGGCAACGAGGTCGAGGTTCCCTCGGTCGGCGACCGCCCGTCGCGCCTGGTTTCGCAGCGCATGGTCGGGGAAATTCTCGAGCCGCGCGCCCGTGAACTCTTTGAGATGTTGCGCGAGAACCTGCGCCATTCCGGAATGCTCGAGGTTTGTGCCGCCGGCCTTGTACTGAGCGGGGGCGGAGCGCGATTGCCGGGAATCATGGACGTCGCGGATTCGGTGATGCGCAAACCCATCCGCATGGCCTGGCCGGTACCCATCGCGAAGATGCCATCGGCTTTAGCCGAACCCGAGTTCGCCACCGTGATCGGCATGGTGGCTTACAGCCATCGCGCGCGTACTGCCCGGGGCATCCAGGACGAGCGCTGGAGTTCGCGTTTAAAGGCCATGTTGGTAGGCAAAGGAGCTTGATGTTTGCTCATGCAACCGATAGGAAGGCAGAAACAAACAGAAGAGCTTCCAGGTTCTCTCCGCCACGGGGGAAGGTTCCCCTCTCCCAGATACTTGCTTGTTGAGGTTCGATTCACTTTGAGGTGATGTACATGAAAAAAGAGTCCAATGAAATCCGCATCAACTACACAGACGATTCCCGTAACGACGCTCGCATCAAGGTGATTGGCATCGGAGGCGGAGGCGGCAATGCCGTCAACCGCATGATCGAAGCCGGCATGGACGGCATCGAGTTCATCGTTGCCAACACCGACCTGCAGGCCCTGCGCATGTCGCGGGCGCCTATGAAGATTCAGCTCGGCGTGAAGCTGACAAACGGCCTCGGAGCAGGTGCGAACCCCGAAGTCGGCCGCAAGGCCGCCCTCGAAGATTCCGACAAGATTATCGAAGCGCTCGAGGGCGCCGACATGGTGTTCGTCACCACTGGTCTCGGCGGCGGCACCGGTACGGGCGCGGCTCCGATTATCGCTTCGCTCGCCAGCGAAATGGGCGCTCTTACCGTGGCGGTGGTGACCAAGCCCTTCGCTTTCGAAGGCAAGCGCCGCATGCAGCAGGCCGAGCGCGGCATAGCAGAGCTGATGGACTCGGTGGACACAACCATCGTCATCCCCAACGAGAAGCTGCTTGCGGTTGCGCAGGATGCCGGCTTTTTCGAGTCCTTCCGCGTCGCCGATGACATTCTCCGCCAGGGCGTGCAAGGCATCTCCGACATCATCACCATCCCCGGCATCATCAACCGCGACTTCGCCGATGTGAAGGCGATCATGGCTCGTATGGGCTACGCGGTCATGGGGACGGCTACGGCCAACGGATCCCGCCGCGCCATTGAAGCCGCGCAAAAGGCCATCGCCTCGCCCCTGCTCGAAGCCGGGGCGATCGATGGGGCTCGCGGCATTCTGATCAACATCACCGGATCGTCTTCCCTAAAGTTGGCGGAAGTTCAGGAAGCCTGCAGCATCATCCAGAATGCCGCCGACGAGAATGCCAACATCATTTTCGGCGCGGTCATGGACGAGAAGATGAAGGATGCGGTGAAGATCACCGTCATCGCAACCGGCTTCAAGGACGAAGACCGCCCTCGCCGCCGCAATGAGACCACGACAGGATTCACCGTCAACGCCGCATCCGACGACTTTGACTCTGTCCCCGAGCCGCCACCGATGGTGATGCAATCGCAACATGAGCCGGTCGCAGCGGCGCTAACCTCCAGCACATCATTCGCCGGAACGCAGGCGGTGGAAGCCTCGTCCGCGTCCCCGGATGTCATCGCGCTCGACAGCATGCGAGACGCGATGATCCGCAACTTTGAGCAGGCGGATCTCGACGTCCCAGCCTTCCTGCGCAAGCGGGGAGACGCGATGTAGCATCCGCAGCCGGTGACCACCCGGAGCTTAAAACCCGCCCCACCCTTTGCGGGCCGAAAGGGTGGGGGTTGCTTTATAGGGTGAATTCGCCCTCTCCCTGATGTTCCTCACCACACCTCGCACCGCTCTTTTTCGGGCCTCACCATGGCCGAGCCCGCCTGGCAGCTGAAGGCTTTGCCGAAGGCCGGCAGATTTGAAATCGGACCAATCACCCGGTACTTGGCGATCGGGTGCGGATCCCCCTGCACCATTTTCCTCTGCGTCTCCGGTCGAATTTCATCGCCCCGGAATTGGCCCCAGGCCAGGAAGAACTGCTGATCCGGCGAAAAACCGTCGAGCGTCGGTGCGGGATGCTGCTGTTTGGCTTTCTGGAATGCCAGATAGGCGATCTTCGCGCCAGCAAGATCTCCGATACTCTCCCCCAGCACCAGCCTGCCATTGTGATGAATTTGGGGCTCGATGAAGTAATTATCGAATTGGTGGGCTACGCACATCGTACGGGCTTCGAAGCGCTTCTCGTCTTCTGTCGTCCACCAGTTTTCAAGCTTTCCGTCGGCACCGAATTTTGCGCCCTGATCATCAAAGCCATGGCTGATCTCGTGGCCGATGACAACTCCAATGGCACCGTAGTTCACGGCATCCACCGCGTTTACATCGAATGCCGGTGGCTGAAGGATCGCAGCCGGAAACACAATCTCATTGAGCAGTGGATTGTAGTAGGCGTTCGACGTTGGCGGTGTCATACCCCACCGGCTGCGGTCTGTCGGCTTCCCCGCCAGCGCCCAAGTATCCTCGACCACGTTCCACTTCGAAGCCGCCACCTGGTTGTCCCAGAACGAATCCCGACTCACCGGGATGCTGCTGTAGTCCTTCCATTTGTCGGGATAGCCGATCTTGACATTGATCGCCGCCAATTTGGCTAGAGCCTTTTTCTTCGTTTCCGGCCCCATCCACTCGAGGCCGTTGATGGTGTCATGCATGGCGGCGAGAATGTTGGTCACCATTTCCACGGCTCGAGTCTTGGCTTCTGGGGGAAAGTATTTCTCAACGTATTTCTGTCCCAAAGCTTCACCGAGCAGCTGATCCGTGGACTCGGCGCAACGTTTCCAGCGTGGTTTCAGCTCCTTGGCCCCGCTCAGATACGCACCGTAAAAGGCAAAGTTCTCCTCCACGAAAGGCTGGGAGAGAAGCTCTGCCTGCGCGTGCAAGAGCTGCCACTTCAAATAAGTCTTCCAATCTCCCAGCGAAGTCTCGTGCAGCTGGCGATCGACTTCCTGCATAAACTTTGGCTGGTCCACATTGAGGTCAGCTTGCGGCAGCCCGGCGGCGGAGAGGTATCGGCCCCAATCGAAGGTGGGCATGAGCTTTCTCAGATCGGCAAGGCTGGTCTTGTGATCGGTGTTCGCTGGATCGCGCAGGGCCACGTTATCCAGCGAATTTTCCGCCAGGCTTTTCTCGATCGTGAAGACGGTCTGGGCTGAGCTTTTCGCCGCCGCATCGTCGTAGCCGATCAGCTTGAACATATTGGCCACATGTACCAGGTATTTTTCACGGGCTTCTTTGAATCGCTGCTCCGGTTTGAGATAGTAATCGCGATCCGGCAATCCCAGCCCGGCCGCCACCAGATCCGTGATGGTGAACGAAGGATTGTGATTGTCGGGAGCGGATACGGTTCCAAAGGGCGCAAAGATGCCGAGCTCATGCAGTTTGAAAAGGATGGCCTGGAGATCCTGTCGGCTATCGATCGCGTCGATTTCTTTGAGCAGCGGCACCGCAGGTGTGAAGCCGAGCTGGTCGACTTTCTTCTCATCCATGCATGCGCCGTAATAATCGCCGACCAATTGCTCTACAGTTCCCCGCTTCGAATCCGTCCGGCTCGACACATCCTCCAAGATGGTCTTGAGCTGATCTTTGGCGTCCTCGCCGGCTTTCCAGCGGCGGCTCCAGCGATCCATATACGAGGGGATGGGATTCTGCTTTCGCCACGTCCCATTGGAATATTCGAAAAAATCGGTGCAAGGATCGGCCTTCCGGTCCAAGTCGTCAACGTAAATCCCGCGTTGTTGGCCGTCTTGAGCGAAACAGGAAGAAATCGTAACTACGGCGAGAAGTAGGACGCAGCAAGAACGCATAGTCTCTCCTGAAAGGGCAAGACATTCTTCCAATAACGGCTAGCGTAGTCAAACCCGACAGCATCTTCGGGATCGAGAGAAATCTTGCGGAATCGCTCCCGGCCCGCACTGCGCGGCGCGGTTTCTGTGCAATCGCGCCTTTCTCACGGCCCCTCCCTCGAAATTACCGTCATCGGGCCACGCTATAATCAAAACAGTCCCGTTTCGATTTCCATGACCCACTGGGGAGATGCGACGGGCCGATAGGAGCATCCATGGCCCTGGAGAAAACCGACAAGATCTGGCACAACGGCAAGCTTATTCGCTGGGAAGACGCGACCCTTCACGTAATGTCGCATGTGGTCCACTACGGCTCCTCCGTATTCGAGGGGATCCGCTGTTACGCCCCGAACGGCAGCCCGGCGATTTTCCGCGCCGACGACCACATACAGCGTTTGCTCGACTCGGCGAAGATCTACCGCATGGACGTCGGTTACACGCGCGACGAACTCGTGCACGCGATGATCGATCTGATTGGCAAAAATGGCGTATGGCCCTGCTACGTACGGCCGGTCATTTTCCGAGGCTATGGAGACGCCGGCGTTTCGCCCAACAAGTGTCCGGTCGAGACCTACGTCGTGAACTACCCCTGGGGCAAGTACCTGACTCAGGATGACTCTGGGGTGGACGTCTGCGTTTCTTCTTGGACACGCATCGCCCCCAACACACTGCCCGCACTCGCCAAGTCCGGTGCGAACTACATGAACTCTCAGCTGATCCGCATGGAGGCTACGGCCAACGGTTACGCCGAAGGTATCGCGCTCGACATGAATGGCTATGTGAGCGAGGGGTCGGGCGAGAACGTCTTTCTGGTTCGTAATGGCGTGCTGCAAACGGCGCCTCTCGGGAACTCGGTGTTGCCGGGAATCACGCGCGATTCGGTTCTGAAGCTGGCCCGAGAACTGGGGATTCCGGTACTCGAGGCTGGAATTCCGCGAGAGATGCTTTACATTGCCGACGAAGTTTTCTTCACCGGCACCGCAGCCGAACTCACCCCCATCCGCTCGGTCGACCGGATCATGGTAGGCAAGGGAAATGTAGGCCCGCTTACCCGGGCGCTACAGCGCGAATTCTTCGCCATCGTGCAAGGCCAGAAGGCCGATCGCTTCAATTGGCTCACCCCGGTGGCGGTCGGAAGCAAGCAGCCGGTAGGGGTTTAACACTCGTCGCCGCGGATCGCTCGCCAGAGCTCGCGAGCAGGAACGGGACAGGCTTTCCTGCTATACTCCCGTGCGCAACTCAACTCAGGAGGGCGCACTATGCGTGTTGTTGCTTGCACGTTCCTGCTGTTTTTTGCCGGAGGAATCACACTGAATCCGGCGATGGCGGAAGATGCCATGACTACGGCTTCGATGGCCAAAGCTAAATTCGGCAACTTTCCGGTTCTTCCCAAATGCGCAATGATTTCCGTAGCCAGTGGAGATCCCTCTCAAGGCGCTGCCATGGTCATGGCAAAGGCATCTTCAGGTTGTGTGATCCCGTGGCACTGGCACACGGCGCGCGAGCAGCTGATGTTTGTCACTGGAACGGCGAAAGTCGAAATGAAGGACGGAGCGCCGGCCCATCTGCACAGCGGCGACTACATCAATCTGCCCTCAAAGAATGTGCACCAGTTCACCTGCTCCTCTGCCTGCAGCTTCTTCCTGGCAACCGATGGTGCCTTCGACATTCACTACGTCGATGCCACCGGCCATGAAATCTCGGCGGAAGATGCTTTGAAGGCGAAACTCAAAGCTCCGGGAAGAAAGCCGGCTTCGAAGGCAGACATGAAGTAGATTTGGCAGACGGTCGAGCGTCATTCCCTCTTTGCGAGTAGCGAGGAGGGAATTTTCATTTCCCGCGCCCCGGTTGAGGACACGGGTGCGCCCCGTTCGGGGCCGGGTGGGCTTGCGCGTCCGGGTCCGCTGCTTGCGCTGTCGTCCGCGCCCTGACCTCCGCACGATCAGTTATGATTCAGCTTCGGAAAAAACTGATCGAATGAAGAAATCCGCCATTCTCCTTCTCAGCTGTCCCGACCGTAAGGGGGTGGTCGCCCGCGTTGCGGGATTCATCTTCGAGCACGGCGGAAATATTCTGCACGCTGATGAGCACGGCGATCACGACTCAAATACGTTTTTGATGCGGGTGGAATTTGATCCCTCGGGACTAAGCGACTCGCTTGGCGCCTTCAGTTTGGGGTTCGCACCCATTGCGAGAGAACTCGACCTTCACTGGCGGCTTGCTCTCTCCGATGCCCGCCCGCGCATGGCGATTTTCGTTTCGAAATACGATCACTGTCTGGTGGATCTGCTCTATCGGCACCAGAGCGGGGAACTGGCGTGCGAGATTCCCTGCATCGTTTCCAATCATCAGGACAGCCAGCGCATCGCCGACTTTTACCACATTCCGTTTTTCCTCGTCCCCGTAGAGAAGGACCACAAGGCTGCGGCCGAGCAGCAGATGCTTGCCATGCTCGAGCGCCATCAGGTGGATTTCATTGTCCTCGCACGCTACATGCAGATCCTCTCTGACCAGTTCGTGAAGGCTTACCCTCAAAAGATCATCAACATTCATCACTCATTCCTGCCAGCGTTTGTTGGAGCCCGGCCTTATCACCAGGCCTTTCTTCGCGGGGTCAAGATCATTGGCGCCACCAGCCACTATGTCACTAACGTCCTTGACGACGGGCCCATCATTGAACAGGACGTGGTTCGCGTATCGCACCGGGAATCGATCGAGGGCCTTATCCAGAAAGGACGCGACCTCGAAAAGATCGTCCTCTCCCGCGCCGTCCGCTGGCACATCGAAAACCGGGTTCTCGTCTACGGGAATAAAACTGTGGTATTCGAGTAACCAACACCATGCGCGCCGTTTCCTGTAGCGGCCCTGACGATCTCCCGCAGGGGGCCCGGTGCCAAACGTTTTGCTCCTCTTACTTAGGTAACTACCTCGTAACCCATTGCCTCTGGCACTATTGATTCGACCAACTCCGCGCTGAGGGGGAAGTTTATCTTTGGCTGAAGATCCCAAATGGGAATTAGCCATCCTGGCCACCGTGCAGGGCTTCTATGAGAAGCTGCTGCAGGATTCCGTCGAAGGCGAAGTGCCTGTCCCGGCTGGCCTCGAAACAGTTTCCCTACACGGGGAAGCCGATGTAGGCGAGACCCTGGGCGCCATGCGCCGTTGGTTGCGCTTGCTGGATATGGCGATTTCTCCGGCCATGTTACGGCGCGCCTTTAACGATGAAACCGACCCTGAGATCGCCGAGGCAATGCTCCGCTACTTCGTTCGCAAGAAAGACCACGTCGATTCCGACCGGGATAAGACCGATATTGTCTCAACGTTTCTCTACCGCCATCCCCGCGTGCCCGGGCAGTGGGAGCAGCGTGGTTACGGCCTCGACGGCTCGCTTCCTCTCTCGCCCTTTGAAATTGCACTCATCGAAATTCTTGCCGACTCCGATTTGCCCGCGCTTCCCGAAGAACACCTGCAAACCCTGCGGCGCTTCGATTCCCTCGAAGAACAAGTGCTGCGTTTCCAGGATTTGAATGCGCTGCTCGAATCCGGCATCATCCAGACTGTCCGGCAGTTGAAGCAAACCCTCGATGAATCATTCTTCCATCCCGGCGTCCTTGCCACGGTCGCCCCGTACAACGCGACTTTCGGCCAGAAGTTCGACGATCTGTTCCGCGCCGCGGTGAAAGAAATCAAAGTCTTTTCCGACGAACTGGAAGAGCAGGGCGGCACGATTCTTGGCAGTGTCGATGGTCTAGACGTTACCGTTGACCACGTCAAGGCCATGGACGAAAACATGCTGCTGCGGCTTGACTACGGCACGGCGCTCGAAAAATTCCGCCGCGTGTCCAAGCTCAAGCAGACCCTTGAACAGAACCCTCCGATGAAGAAGGGCGGAAAAGGAAAATCTGCCCCGGCGGCAAGGCCGGCGGTGAAAACGAGCAGCAATGTCGTGCTCGCGCGGCCGGTGATTAACGTCAAAGCCATGCGGAAGGCAGTTACACCGCAGCAGGAAGCCGCCGAAGAAACCAAGTTGCTGAAAGTGGAAGAGTCGGTGCGCATCTTTGTGCGGGTGGCCGATCCGAAGTTTCGCCAGGTGGTCCCCATGCGCTTTTTCAACCTGACGCTCACCCCCGCCGAAGCCGATGCCTACTGCGCCGACTTCTTGGAGGAGAAAAGCCTGCGCGCCGGGGTTGCCCGCGTACTATTGCGATTAGTTGCGGTCACGGCGCGAATTATCACCGAACTCGAAGAACTCAAGCGCGCCCACAATTCTCCTTCACTTTGGAAGTTGCACGCTGATTCTTTGATTACCTTGCTCGTACTCGGGGACAACGCCGCCGAGAACGGAAATCGCGTCGCCAATCTTGCTGGACAACGCGGGCATCGCCAGCAGGTGGAAGAGATTCAAACCTCACTCAAAAAGTTGCGCGACTACTCCGGCATCGCTGAACGCACTCTTAGCGGCTCCGAAGCCAAAAGCGCCGCCGCCGGCGACTGATTGGGTCTTCCGCAATCCCGAGCTTCACTCATACCGCAGCGCCTCGGCTGGCAAAATCTTCGCCGCCGACCACGAGGGATATAGAGTTGCAATCAATGAGGTTCCAATTGCGGTAAGAGCCACCCAGACGCCATCGAGCGCACGCGGAGCAAATGGAACGTAGTCGATCGAGTAGACCTCAGGTGCAAGCGAGAACACATGGTAATGCCCCCCCACCCAGGAGAGGCTATATCCGAGCGCCAAGCCAAGGACGGTTCCCACGATTCCAATCAGCGCCCCTTGTGCGATGAAAATCTTGCGCACCTGCGATTTCCGCGTACCCATCGACATCAGCACCGCGATATCGCGGTTCTTTTCCATCACCATCATGGTGAGGGAGATCAGAATGTTCAGCCCGGCAACGAAGACAATCAGGCCAACGGTGATGAAGGTGACCAGGCGCTCCAGCCGTAGTGCATGGAAGATCGTCTTATTCTGCTCCATCCAGTTCGTAGTCTGAAACCCCGCCCCAGCGGCCTTCTCGAGTTCCTGCCCGATCTCGTTCGCCCTATAGATGTCGTCAATCTTGAACTCAAGGATCTGGACTACGTCTCCGGTGGAGAACAGCTTTTGAGCATCCGACAAACGCACGAACGACCAAGCCGTGTCGTAGTCATAAAATCCCGAATCGAAGATTCCGGCAACGCGAAACCGGTTGTACTTCGGGACCAGCCCGAAGGGGGTCAATTCACCCTGCGGGCTCGTGACCAGCACTGGGGTACCGACCCGCGCTCCGAGTTCATCCGCCATTTCCTTTCCGAGAAGAATCGGAGGCATGGCGGCCCGTCGCTCGCGGGCTCCCTCAACTGAGTCAGGATTGGCGGGTGCTCGACTTGGTTGCCCGGGAGGAGCCGCCTTCTCTGACTCGTCCCAAGATTGATTTCCGCCCCCGGCACCGCTCTTGACTAAGTCCTCCTCCAAATCTGCCGACCCCTGCTTGACGCTGTTCAGCAGATCGCTCACCTTGCGCTCATCCTGTGGAATAATTCCCTTGAGTACCGCGCCCCGTGCCCGCGGACCGACAGAGATGAGCACCTGCTCATAGATGATGGCTGCGGTCGCCACCACATGCGGCTGTTTCCCTAACCGCGCCATCAATGGTCGCCAGTCCTCTATGCCATCGCCCATGGTTCGCATCAAGTTGATATGGGAAGTTGACCCGACCAGCCGGTCCTGCAGGTCTTGACGGAAGCCGTTGTTGATGGCGAGCGCGATGATGAGCGAAGCCACCCCGGCCGTGACCCCGGCAATTGAAATCACGGTGATCACCCCGATCACAGCCTGCTTCCGCTTGGCCCGAAGATATCGCGATGCAATGAAGAACTCGAATTTCATAAGGACGGAAGACAATATGATTTTAACTTCTCGACTCTACCAACACCCTCGTCACCACGGACAGGCAAAAACCGGGGGCACCTCATTTGTCGAATTGTATGGGATCCAATCGGCATAGGGGGAGTGGTCACCCACTCGCCCCTGCCACACCACCGTACATGCGGGTCCGCATACGGCGGTTCAGTTCGGTTAAGTTGGAAGCGAGTCCAACAATCGCGGAAGACCGAGAGCGTCGAAGTAAGCCAGGGAAAGAGCCGCTTGCAATGCCGGGCTGCTCGCCAGCCGCCAAGGCCCATGGGAACTACCGGCGGTCTGGGCCGCAAGGTCAGTTCCGATGTTCCGTTCGCGCAGTCGAGCAAACCGTACCGAGCCTCGCTTCCAATGCTTCCAGATCACGGATCGCAGCCTGCGCCGGATCCACTGATCAAGGCTCTGCAGCACCGAGGGTGTTTCACAGTAGCCGAAGTAGCTCTTCCAACCACGCAGGTAGCTGGCCAAGTCCTTCGTCATCTGTTCCACACTGATGCCCCGCGTCCGGCGCGTTAGCTCCCGCACTCGTTGCTTACAGCGGAGCAGGGCCTTCGGCGCGATGCGCCGTCCGGCCTTGCTGGAGATCAGGAAGATCTAATCGGTGGTGCTGGCGTTGCGAACATTTGCGGGGGCAACCGGTTTTTCCGCGAAGAAGTCGTGATCGTAGAGGCTGCGATACATGCGGCCGGCTATCTCAGCGGCTTTGGGACCAAACGTCGGCCGTCCGCCTTCGAGGAACACAACCACTACGACGCGGCCATAGCTGGTGTTCGCATAGCTGGCGAACCAGCCGAAACGAGTACCGGCGTGAGAACAGGTTCCAGTCTTGCCGAGTACCTCTTCCTGATTGAAATTCACGAGCAGTCGGCGCGCCGTACCGTAATTGACCGCGCCTGCCATGCCATCGGAAATTTCAGGAATCAACCCAGCAATATCCAGATGCCGCTTCACGATCGGCTGAAAGCTCGCAACCTCGGCCGGGGTCGTCGGATGCTGCAGGTAGTACATGGTTCCACCGTTCGAGATGGCGGTCACCAAAGACCCGAGCTGCAGCGGCGTCATCGAAATGCCTTCTCCGAACGAGCACATCTTGCCAACCCCGCCAAGTCTGGCAGATATCTCTTCCTCGGGATAAACACCCGGCTTCTCTCCGGCAATGTGATATCCCGCCAGTTCTCCCAACCCGTACGTACGGGCATAGTGTTCGACTTTGTCGAATCCGAGCTGGCGCCCCAGGGCCTCGAAGTATGCGTTGTTCGAGTGAGCGAGCGCCAGCGTCAGATTCATATGGCTGCGGCCACCAAGTCGTACTTGCGTTTCTTTGGTGATGATTCCTTCGCTCAGTGCTGCCAGAGCAACCGAAAGCTTGATCGTCGAGCAAGGCTGCGCGCCGCTTGAGAGCGCCATCTTCTGATTGACCATCGCCAGAATGCGGCCGCTCGTCGGCTGAATCGCCAGCACGGTGCCGTTCATATTACCGAGCGCTTCAATGGCGGCCTGGCGAACGACTGGATCTTCCCCCGCCGTGTTATCGCCATCGGTGACGTCCCGGGCGTATGAGCTGGCCGAGAACCGCTCATAATGCCGGCGCCGTCTGTTGACCACCACGCGGCGCGACCCCGCGCGACGGCTGCGGGCTAGGTGTCGCATGTGCTTCCCTGCCCGGGGATTCTCTTTTACGCTGCGTGATTTCGATCGGCTGGTGGTCGTCAAAGGCCGCGTGTTGATGGTGGCGGCAATCGCAGACTGCACGAACAAAATGACAATGGCGACGACGAAGAGGCAAGAAGAACGGCGCACGTGAACGGTCACTTCCCTGGTCCTGTCTCCGGAATTCATTGCGAAACGGCATTCCCTCGAAGCGGCGACCCACATGTACTACTTAGACTGCAAAAACCAGGCCAGGGCTTCCAAGTCTATGAAAGTTTCCGCAATAGCTTGATAGTAGGCGAGTTCCTTCAAAGAGCGCAATCAAAAATTATTCATCTGGGTAACCAGGTGGATTCAATGTAAGTAGATGATGCGGAAAGGTTTCTATCGAGATCGGTGAAAGTCTAAGCACTTTGGTAACAGTAACTGCGTTTACCAAGGAATCAATAGACCTGCAAGGAATTGCACACCGGTTGACGCGAGAATGCCCCACCCTCGCGGTTTTCCCGGAGGGATGGGGCAGGCTATTTCAAATGATCGATCCCTACTTCTTCCCGCACTTCATCGCGCCCATGTCGCCCTTGCCTTCGGACTTCATGGAGGACATGGAGTGTGGGGATCCCGAACTGACCGGGATCATGGCATGCGCGTACGGGGTATTCGCCCACATCAAATAAGGCTTCGTGGGATCCGGGTCCGGAGAGTCAGGCAGTCCCATCGACTTTGCCGCCGGTCCCACCACCATGATGTGGCTCCCAGTTTTCACCCAATGATTGTCGGCGGTTTTGCTGGTGGCGTGCGGGTCGGTATTGCTGGCACCGTTGTCGCCCCGAAGCATGTAGGTGATCCCGATTTTGTCGGGCGGGTTTTCTTTCTTCATCCATGCCCCAAAGAATGCCATGCTGTTCTCGTCTGCGCACATCGGACTCCCAAGCGCAACCATGCAGGTGAAGCCGTTCTTGCTATCGCGAAGCATTTGCATGTTGCCGTCTTTGTCCGGCTTCATGATCCCAGCTTCTTTCGAAATCCCAGCGGGAGCGGCGGAAAGGGCTTTGGCAATGTAGGCGGCATCGGACGCTCCACCTGCCTTTGTGGCAGGCTTTGCCGCGGGCTTGTCCTCGGCGATTGCAGAACAGGCCATTGCAAGGAAACAGATTGCGAGTACTCGAGTGAAATGCATGACTCCCTCCGTGTTCTATCGATGTTGGGTGTCGTACCCACGAGCGCAAAGCATTGTACGCCATAACCAGACCGCACCTATTTCGGCCAGAGCCAGCCAAATGTGCCGGCGGTCAGCAGGCCATAGATCAGACCGTCTATCACATGCTTCGCGGTTACGCCCCAAGTCTGGCCTTTCCAGATTGAGTCTTGCAATTGGCCAAGGCCGTAGGCCAGGAACGCCGCGCATCCGGCGACCCGGAAGACTTCCAGGTAGGGCGCACCCGGATACCGCGTGCGGCCCGTGAGATAGGCAGTCACGAAGCTCACGGCCAGGCAGAACACAAACCACTGCGCCAGGTAGTTCCCAAGCCCGGGCGCTCCGCTTGGACGAATGATGAGCATACCCACCGGACCTCGCTTGAACTTCTCAATCGTCGAGGGAGACTTCATTTCCTTGTGCGTGGTGAAAGGGAAATGGTAAGCCCGGCCAGGGGTGACGTTCGCAGAGCGAAGCGCGTCTGATATCTCTTCTTCCGCCGGCAGCTGGCGATAGTCGCCGCGGTGAATCGGAAGAAGCATGTGAAGAACGAAACTTGCAAAAAAAACAATCACGGCCGACAACAGAATGGGCAACCACAACGTGGCGATTGGAACCATCAGGTCCTCCTTAGATCGAAAATTTTTTCAAGCTTCTACGGAATGCGCCAAAGACTACGCTGCAAGCGCAACGGCGTCAACGTCGGTATTTCGAAACGAAAAGTGTTCTCTCTCGGATGCACATCGCGGCCGGGCACAAAAAAGCGTGTGCTCTCAGCACACGCTGTGAAGAACCGGAATTTGTCGTTGTCGATTACAAGCGCGGAGAGTTCTAGGGCTTATCTGCCAAAGTATTTTGCGTTCTTCTCCGCGTAGTCCTTCCATTTTTCCGGAAGATCATCGAGTGCAAAGATCGCCGACACGGGACAGACCGGGACGCAGGCGCCGCAATCGATGCACTCGACCGGATCAATGTAGAGCATTTCGGAATCGGCATGTTGAGCTTCGTCTTTCTTGGGATGGATGCAATCGACCGGGCAGGCGTCCACACACGCGCTGTCCTTGGTGCCGATGCACGGCTCTGCAATGACGTAGGCCATGAGTGCGATTTCTCCTGGAAAGGTGCTGATATACGGAAAACTTAATTTTAGCAAGAATTTGAGCGTGACGGTACGAGTAACCAGGGACTTCGGATATGGCGGGTCACGCTTTTCCGTTGCCCTGATACCAATCTGACCTGGTCAAGGGCAACCCACTGGGGGCGCCGGTGGGCTTCAGCAACAGGGTTTGGTACAGATCCAGTTTCCCGGTGCGGAAATAGTAGGCTGATCCCGCAAGATAGAGCCGCCAGGTCCGGTATTTCATCTCGCCAACGAGTTGCTTTGCTCGGACCTCGTTCCTCTCCAGCCGCCGCAGCCATTCGACCAGGGTCAGAAAGTAATGCTCGCGCAGATTTTCCACGTCGCGGACCTCGAATCCGTACTGTTCGGCCGCGTTCAGAGTGGATGCGATGGGGACAAGATCCGCATCGGGAAACACATAAACGTCGGTGAAGGTAGGCGCAGACGACTTGGCCCGGCTGCCTGCACGACCAATGCCGTGGTTCAAGAAGATACCCCCGGGCTTGAGCAGGCGAAAGGCCGTGCCGAAATAGTCGGCAAGGTTGCTCTCCCCGACATGCTCCACCATGCCGACGCTGACGACTTTATCGAAGATGCCGAACTGCTCTGCTTCTCGATAATCCACGAGACGCACCTCGCATCGAGAGGCTAACCCAGCTTTCGCAATTCGCTCCCTCGCCAGCACGAGTTGCTGTTCACTCAAAGTAATTCCCAGGGCTTGTACACCGTAGTTCCGCGTCGCGTGCAGAATGAACCCGCCCCACCCGCAGCCGATATCGAGCAAACGTTCCCCTGGTTTCAGGCGAAGCTTGCGGCAAACGTAATCAAGCTTTTGCTCCTGCGCCCGGTCGATGGAGTCGTTCTCCGACTTGAAATAGGCGCAGGAATACACCATTCGCTGGTCCAACAAAAGCTGATAGAAATCGTTGGAAACGTCGTAGTGAAAGCTGACGGCCTGCCGGTCGCGCGATTTTGAATGCAGAGTGCCACGCAACATGGTCCGCTCGACCTTGGGATGTGCGGCTGAACTCAGGCTGCTTGCTGAAGCAATCATCCGCAGCTTCTGTCGGGCGCTGAGGTGCTGCCCCAGCAGGTAGTCCGCAACCGGGAAGACCGCAAGAAGGTCACCGCTGACGTCGAAATCGCCGCACACGTAGGCTTCTCCCAGCCTTGCCTGGCGATCGGACCGGAATAGGGCTTGAACGGCACTGGGTTTTTTGATGTGCCAGGTGAAGCGGCAGAGCCTTCCCGCGTCCGGATCGAAGCGCGTACCGTCCCAGAGTTCTATGGCAAAGTCACGCGCGGGGTAACCGCGCAGCAATTCTTGCAGGATGACACTGGCCTTGTCTGCGGCCCTGTCGTGGCGAATGGGCTGGCTCTCCGCCATAACCCAATATTATGCCTTTATTTCGAGCTGATGGTGACCGAGAAGTCCGCGCCCTCCCATTGGCCAGTGCCGGTCCAGTAGAACGTGAAGACAACCGTGCGTCCGAGAGGGAGAGCGTCCGCAGGCAGATCTGCGGTATGGATGCCTACACCGGTGTTCCGCGTGTTCACATCATTCGTGGTCTGCCAGTCATCCTTGCTCCAGTGCACCAGGGCAGGAGAGAGCAACGCAATGCGCAGATTCTTACCAGCGGGAATGGAGCGGCACTTATTGTTGTAGCGCCACTCATGAATCCCAGCCGCGCGCTTCTCGACTTGGTAACGGCGCACGGTTGCTGACGGCTGGTCGAAGATTTTTCCGTCTTTGAGAGAACGCACCAGCTTGATGTACTCCGAGTGCGCCCACACCAGCGGGCATGCCGATCCGGAAGGTTTGCCTAGGAACAATTCGCCTCCCGCAATGTCGGCGGCATCCCAAACCTGCTCGGGCAGCAAGCGGCTGCCATTGGTCGAATGTTCCACCGATTGCAGCAGTTCCTCGGCACCCTGAATATTTCCTGCCGCCAGCTCGTAGTGTGCCCGTTCGCCTGAGAGCAACGGCCATGGGCGGCCAATGCCGGTCCCGTCGAAAGGACCGCCATCGGCGTGTTCGCCGTAGCCGTCATCGTTGTAGCGGTACCAGCAGGAACCTTGCGGCAGTTTGACCTTCAACAGGGCATCGATGACCTGAATGGTATTTAGAATTCTTGGGTCCTCGGGCGCCCGCAACCCGAAGCGCACTAAGGCCAGCGCGTCCGGACTCACGATGTGCGAGGCCTGCTCCCAAGACTGGCCAGGTGGACGGTTCTTGATGGGAACAAACCCTTCGGTCGGCGACGCGGCGCCATCCGTGATGGGCGGCGCAATGCGAACGTAATAGCCTTCCACTCCGATCTGCCGCGATAAATCGGAGTTCGACGAATAGGTCCAATCCTCAATGTGCTCGTTCCAGCTGTCGGCCAGATCGCGCAAGTAGGACGCACTCTCCAGGCGTCCCAGAGCTTCGGCAACATCGGCCGCGGCGAGAAGTGCGGCCACTTCGACGGCCAAGGTGAACGGCGAATAACCGGCATCCTCTTCCCAGCGATCCTGCTGCGTGACCGGTCCGTTGCAGGCGATAAAACTCGCCGCGCGTTCCACCATCGACCACCAGTGCTTCAGGTCCCCGAGCGCCCTTGGGGCCTCACGGCGGAGCAGGTCGATCAAGAGAATGGGGAATCCAGCTTCGTCCAGTTGCAGCCCGCTCCAATACGCTCGCCCGTCGAGCCACATGTTCTGCGGCCAGCGTCCGTCCGCTTCCTGGGTGCTTTCGAGGTAGCGCAATACCCTCATGGCATCGCTCACCGCCCCTGCCGCGAGGAAGCCGCCCGCGGTTTCAACCAGGTCTCGCGGCCAGACCAGGTGATAACCACCCAGGTCTTCGTCTCCTTTGTTGAATCCCCAGGGAATGGAAAGGCTGGCGATTACACCGCCGGCAAAATCCTTCGATTCGTGGGTGCGCAGCATGGCTGTACTGGCGCGATAGAGGTCGTGATCCACCTGGCGATCGAGGGGCGCAAGAGTCTTCTGCCATCCCGACCACTGCGCGGTGAACTCGCGCTTCAGCACCGCGTAATCGTCGAGCAAGGTGCAGCGCGCCAGCTGGGCAGCTTCGGCCCAGACTCCGCCGAACCCGAGCGCTAGCACAAATTCCCCGCCGCAAGCACCCAGATCTATCTCGCCGGTAAGCGCGACATTGCCGTTTTCCGCGCGTTCAAACTGCTGTGTAAGCTGGAAGTTCCGCGACAGGTCCTGCCAGCCGTCGGAGTATCCGGCAAACCCAACCGATGCCGCCCTCCAGGCTGTCGATGAGGCCAGCGCCAGCGAATAGCCAGTCGGGTTGTCGGCCAGCAGCATGCGGATGCCCTTATAATCTCCGATCCATCCGGTGTTGTTGGTGCCATTACTTCCCAGATGCGGAGCGAGCAATCCGTAGAGCCGATAATCCGCCAGCCTGCCCATCAGCGGCACGAACCGAATCTTCTGCACGACCACGTTGCGAAAAGGATCGGCGAAGATCTCCTTTTCCATTCGATACCGATTCTCTAGATCGGTATTGACCAACCGATAGCCGGGCACGCCGTGTTCGAATGGTTCAACTTCAAAGCGGCAATGCCGTTTCTCTTCGGAAAAGAAATTCGAGCCACTGGTGACGATCAGCCCGAAGTCGCGGGTGCAGGGCATGTCCACGCGAGGAAAATAAATTTCGTTGAGAATCCCGTGGCTCAGCGTGAACCAGACTTTGCTGGTGCGGCTGAGCGAGGTGCCTACGCCGCTTTTGGCGCTGGAAGTCCAGCGGGGTGGGATCCCGGGCCACCCGGGAGCAAATGTAGGATCACCCACGATGAGTCCTGATCTGCTGAGATAAGTTACTTCGAAAGAGGAATAGTATCAGGAAGGTCGAGACGCCCGAGATACAAAGCCATCCCCACCACCGCATCCACGCGCATTTTGTGCAGCGTGTCGATCTCCTCGTGGGTCGTGATCCCGCCGGCTGCAATCAGCTGTTTGCCGCTGGCTGCGCGCAATTCCCGCACTGGCTCAAGCGGCAGCCCTTTCATGAGGCCTTCGCCATCGATGTGGGTGTAAAGAAAAGCACCGCAATATCGTTCCAGCGCCCTGACGACTTCAAGCGGGGTAACGGCTGTCACCTCTTTCCATCCGCGGATCGCAATCTTGCCGCCGCGCGCGTCGATGGCGAAGACCAGTTTGTCCGGTCCAAATTCCTTTGCCAAGGCCTGGGCAAATGCAACATTGATCGCGCCATTTTGAATCAAGGCCGACCCCAGGATGACCCGTTTCGCGCCCAGGTCCAGGGCCGCGCGTGCCGCCTCCAGGGTGCGGATGCCTCCGCCAACCTGGCAAGGCAGCTGGTTGACGAAAAACCTGATCAGCTCAGAATTTGGCGCCCTGCCCATCGCAGCATCAAGATCGATCAATTGCACCAGGGGGAAGCTGGAGAATTTTGCCACCCACTCGGTGAAATTTTCGAATTCGAGGGCTTTCTTCTCGCCCTGGACCAGTTGCACGACCTTGCCGCCCATCAGATCAATCGAAGGAATGAGCATAAGAATTTTATGAGAGCAGCCTTACCGGAACTCCGGCCGCGTAGAGTCGGAGCTTCAACTCAGAAATGGAACTCAAGCCAAAGTGGAAAATGGAAGCCGCCAGAGCAGCATCCGCTTCTCCGGCACGAAACACTTCCACGAAATGCTCCGCGCCGCCTGCACCCCCGGACGCAATGACCGGAATATTCACCGCCTGCGCAACCGCCCGCGTGAGTTCGCAATCAAAACCTCTTCCCGTACCATCCCGGTCCATTGAGGTCAGAAGAACTTCGCCCGCTCCGCGGTCCTCCGCCTCCCGTGCCCACCGAACTGCATCGCGCCCGGTTGGGGTCCGGCCTCCAGCCACGAAGGCTTCGAAGCCGTCGGTATTCCGCTTGGCATCGATGGCGACAATCACGGCTTGTGATCCAAAACGTTGGGCAACGCAGGTGATCAATGAAGGATCGGCAATCGCGGCCGAATTAATGCTGATCTTATCGGCGCCGGCGTCGAAGATCGCTCCCGCATCTTCCAGTTTACGCACTCCTCCGCCAACCGTGAACGGGACGAACAGTTCCTTGGCAGTTCGCCGCACCGTCTCGATCAGTGTATTCCGCTTCTCATGCGTAGCCGTGATGTCGAGCAAGACAACCTCGTCAGCCCCGGCTTCGCTGTGGGCTTTCGCCAATTCCGCGGGATCGCCCGCATCGCGCAGATTGAGGAACTTCGTCCCCTTCACCACGCGTCCAGCATCCACGTCCAGGCAAGCGATGATTCGCTTCGTCAGCATCTGCGATTGTCTGCTCTCTACTTTCTTTTTTCTTGGCGGATTCTCTTGCAATGCTCGCGGCTAAAAACTGCTCCCATTACAAGCTGACAAAATTCTTCAGAATCTTGAGCCCCACGGTTCCCGACTTTTCCGGGTGAAATTGCACGCCAAACAAATTGTCCTGTTCGACTGCCGCCGAAAATCCGCCACCGTACTCGCATTCCGCCGAGGTCGCGGCCAGCAGCGGCACACGGTAGGAGTGCGTGAAATAAACGAATGCGCCGTTCGTCACTCCGTCGAGCAGGCGCGACGCGGGTTTCAGAATCTCCAGGCTATTCCACCCCACGTGGGGGGACTTCACCCGGGAAGGAAACCGGCTACACTCACCCGGCCAGAGCCCCAGGCCTTCGACAGCGGGCGCTTCTTCGCTCGACGCCAGCATCCATTGCATGCCGACGCAAATTCCGAGAAACGGCACCCCCCGCTCGATTCCGGTGATGACCGCATCGCGAAGGCCGGCACCATCGAGCGCGGTTGTGGCCTGAAAATGTCCCACACCCGGCAGAACGATCTTGTCCGCTTTTGCCACCTGCCCGGCATCCGCGGTCACCAGCGTTCCGGCGCCCACGTGATCGAAGGCCTTCTTGACCGAAGTGAGATTGCCCGCCCGGTAGTCAATGATGGCGATCACTACAACAACCCCTTTGTGCTCGGCAGCAGACTCTTCATCTGTTTGTCTTGCCAGCAGGCAGCGCGCAGCGCCCGAGCAAAGGCTTTGAACAATGCCTCGATCTTGTGGTGACTCGAACGCCCATAAAGAGTCTTGATGTGAACATTCGCATTGGCCCCGCGCGCGAACCCCTCGAAGAAATCATCCACCAGTTCCGACTGCAAATCGCCGACCACCCGCACGCGAACCTTGGTGTCTATGACCGCCGCCACCCTTCCGGAAAAATCAACCGCTGCCACTCCCAGGGTTTCATCCATCGGCATCATGAAATATCCCGCGCGCAAAATGCCTCTCTTATCTCCGAGTGCTTTCGCGAACGCCTGCCCGAGCGCAATCCCGACGTCTTCGACGGTGTGATGCTGGTCTACATCGAGATCGCCCGTGGCGGTGAGCTCCAGATCGAAGCCGCCATGATGCGTCAGCAACTCCAACATGTGATCGAAAAACCGGATCCCGGTAGAGATCTTGTAACGGCCCTTACCTTCGATGGTAAGCCGCAGGTTGATGGTGGTCTCTTTGGTGGTGCGGTTTAGGGCAGCCTTTCTCATTTTGTTACCTGCTGGGTAATTCCGAGATCGGCAAAGACTTGGCGCAGGGCAGTAAGCATACGCTGATTGTGTTCCCGGATGCCCAAGGTGATGCGCACACAGTCTTGGCACCCGTAATCCGCCGAACGATCTCTCACCAGAATTCCGCGATCCCGCATTTGCCGGATAAACGGCTTGCAGTTTTCTCCCAGATACATCAGAACAAAGTTCGCTCGGCTCGGCCAGTGCTTCACATTCCAAGCGTCCAACTCCAGCTGCAGCTGGCGTCTCCCCTCCAGACACTCGCTCACGTAACTGCTGACGTAGGCTTGGTCGGCGAGCGCTTCCGGCAAGCATGCCAGGGCCACTGAATTCAGGTTGTACGGCGAACTTGCCCGCCGCAACATGTTCATCTGCTCCACGCTACCCATCAGCACTCCAATCCGTAGTCCCGCCATGCCGTAGACCTTCGAAAAAGTGCGCGAGACAAAGAGGTTTGGGTTCGTTCTCCAGTTCGGCGCCGCCGTCTCCCCCGAAAAGTGGAAATAAGCCTCATCGATCAACACGGCGGCATCAGGCGCAGCCTCGGCAATGCGGACCAGATCGCAAAGCGCGGCGAATGTGCCGGTAGGATTATTCGGATTCGCCACCGCGATAAACCGGGTGCGCGGGTTGATGGCCGCCATGACTGCGTCTGTCGGAAAAGCGAAGTCCTTCGCCGCTGGAATCGAAATCACCCTGCCCCCGGTCTGCGCTGCGTAAATCTCGAACATGGCAAAGGTGGGAACCACGATGATGGCTTCATCGCTCGGCGCGAGATACGTTTCACAGACAAGGTGAATGGCTTCATCGGTGCCGTTCGTCAGCAGCACTTCTTGCGGAGAGACCCCGAAATGCTCCGCAACCGCCAATTCGCCGAGGTCGCGGACCGGATAACGCGCAAGGGTCTCGCCATCCATCCGCCGCAAACGCTCGAGCACGCGGGGAGAGCAGCCCACGGTGTTTTCATTGAAATCGAGCCGCAGACCCTCGCGGTTCCCAAGCGGCGGGTGATACTGCTTCAGCGTGCGGATCGGCTCGCGGGCTTTAAGCACCGGCACACCTCACGCGAATGGAATCGGCGTGGGCCTTCAGACCCTCGGTTTCGGCGAGAGCGACAACCGACTTGGCAATATGCTTCAGGCCGCGAGAAGAGAGATCCTGCACGGTCATGAGCTTTAGGAAGTCCATCACGCTCAGTCCACCGCGAAACCGCGCGGCACCCGCTGTCGGCAGCACGTGGTTCGGACCGGAAGCATAATCTCCCGCCGCCTGCGCCGAGTAGTCGCCGACGAAAATCGATCCGGCATTCTGGACCAACCGCAGACAATTTCTTTCGACGGTGATGTGCTCCGGAGCGATGCGGTTCGCCCAAGCAAAGGCTTCAGATTTCGAGCGGGCGAGCAGGATCGCTCCTCGCGAAGAGATGGACTTGGCCGCAATGGCATTCTCGCGGAGCGGCCGACGCCCGCGCCCGCCAGTCTCAATCTCTCGCGACACCGCCCCCGCCAGCTGCTTTGAAGTAGTCACCAGGCTCACCCACGTCTCGGGATCATGCTCCGCCTGGGCCAGCAGATCAGCTGCAATGAACGCAGGTTCACCCCGGTCGCTCACGATCATTCCCTCCGTCGGACCAGCCAGCATGTCGATCGCACAATCGAATGAAACCAGCTTCTTGGCAGAGGTAACGTAAAGATTGCCAGGCCCAACAATCTTATCCACCCGGGCGATGGTTTCGGTTCCGTATGCCAGGGCGGCGATCGCCTGCGCCCCCCCGACACGGTAGAACTCCTTGATGCCCAACATTCCCGCCGCCGCCAGTACTTCGCGGCTCGGCCTGGGCGAGACCACCCGGATGTTCCTGACCCCCGCAACCTGTGCCGGAATGACGGTCATGAGCAGCGTGGAAACCAGAGGGAACCTGCCCCCGGGCACATAACAGCCAACCGAATCAATGGGCCGGACTAGTTGTCCGAGAACCGTGCCATTTTTCGCCCGCCGCCATTCGCTCGGCTTCTGCCATTCAGAGAAACGACGGATGTTTCTCTCAGCCATCTTCAGTGCTGAACGCAACGGCTGGGACGCGGCTTTCGCGGACTCGCGCAACTCGGATTCACTCACGCGTAGACTCTGCTTGGGGGAGAGTCCATCGAACCTGCGCGCATATTTCTGCAACGCCCGGTCGCCGTTCCGCCGCACGGCTTGAATAATCTTCTGCACCACAGGCTCGATTTCGCCCAGCTGCGAACCACGCCGCTCGAGCGAGCGCACGTAAGCTTCGGCGGATTTGCCCTGCAGAATCCGCATTAGAGGACCACCTTGTTCAGTGGATATTCCACGATTCCTTGTGCATGCGCTTCTTTGAGCCGCGGAATCACCTGCCACGCCAGCGACTCCTCGATCACGGTATTGACTGCCAGCCACTCCGGGTCGCTCAATTGCGAAATGGTTGGACGCTTCAGAGCTGGCAGAACGCCGAGCACTCGCTCCAGATCTTCCTTGCGGACATTGAGCATCAGACCGACGCGATCCTTCGCTGCCATCGCACCCTTGAGCATGAGCGCTAGATTTTCGATCTTGCGACGCTTCTCCCCATCGGCCCACGCGTTCTTGTTGGCGATGATCTGGGTATTGCTTTCAAGCACGGTGTCCATGATGCGAAGGTGGTTGGCTCGTAGCGAGCTGCCGGTCTCGGTGACCTCGACAATCGCATCCGCCAACATCGGTGGTTTTACCTCGGTAGCTCCCCAGGAGAATTCCACTCGCACATCCACGCCGCGGCTGGAAAAGTAATTCTTGGTAACGTTTACGAGTTCGGTCGCGATGATTTTTCCGCGAAGATCGTCGGCCTTCTCATACGACGAACTCTCCGGTACGGCAAGCACCCAGCGAACTTTACCGCGGCTCTGCTTCGCGTAGATCAAGTCGGTGACGGTGACAACCTCAAGCCCGCTTTCAATCACCCAGTCGAGCCCGGTAAGCCCTGCATCGAGCGCGCCGTGCTCGACGTACCTCGCCATTTCCTGCGCGCGAATGAGCATGCATTCAATTTCCGGATCGCCGGTGGAGGCGAAGTACGAGCGGGAATTGGTATGAATCGGCAGGCCGGCTTGCGCGAACAACTGCAACGTTGCCTCTTGCAAGCTGCCTTTTGGAATGCCGAGCCGTATCCTCATCGCACCTCCTGAGCAGCCGTCCCTGAAGCTGGCCCACCCTTAAGCTCGCTCGGCTGGTTGAGCTGCTTTGCGGTTTTCGACGCGCCCATCACGCGAAGTTCCTTGGTGAAGCACGATCGCGTTCCTTCGTGACAAACCAGGCCTTCTCCTTCCACTTCCACTTTGATCAGGAGTGAATCGAAGTCGCAGTCAGTCGAGGCAGACACCACCCTCAGACGATTCCCCGAGGTTTCGCCTTTGGTCCAGAGTTGGTTGCGGGTTCGACTGTAAAACGTCACGTAGCCGCCTGAAGCCGTCTTGTCCCAGGCTTCTTGGTTCATAAACCCAAGCATCAGGATGTCGCCCTTCACGGCATCCTGCACAATTGCGGGCACCAGGCCCTGCATTTTTTCAAAATCAATCTTCATTTCGATCCTCATCGAAAGATCTCGGCGATCCGCATGCCAGCAATTTGCGGTTGCTTGTATTCCCGAAACTGTGAGTGAAGTTCATATCCATGCTGATCGTTGGGGGCTACAAACAAAAAGCCCGCTGAGCTTGGCGCTCCAGCGGGCTTGAACTTGTGTTAGCTGCTAACCGAGCCTCACACACCCGCCGTCGCGCTATGCGCGTGATGGTGGTGGTGATGGTGCAAGGTCAACATGGAACATTCAAAGTAAGCGACCTGAGCCAGCGAGTCAATTCCGAAAATTCGATGCTCCTGATCAGGTTTGCCGATCAAACGATCAAAGGGGAGGCCCAACACAGGGCGGCTACAGCTTCTCGAAGAACTCACAAGCCGAGCACGAGATGAAAATTCCCCCGGGGACATTCCGCTCGCGATCCTTCACGCGCTTGACGATCCGGGTCGGCTTGCCACACTTGGGGCAATCGGTGCTCTTGGTGGTGTCCATTACCTTCTTGCGGTCAGCTGTCTTGGCAATCTTTGCGGGCATGGTTCTCCTTCAGTTTCGCGGCGCAAATCCGGCGTCTTCTCCCGAATCTGGGTTGATTAGCGAATGGCCGGGGCCGAGGATGTGTGGAATTGAATCAGCGAATCATAGAAACGTCGCCGGTGCGACACCCGTAATGACTCAATCCTTCAGTCTCTCCTCATTGTAACAGGGTCAGAAGAAGGCAGCTCCCTCGCGAGTCCCGCAGAGTTCGGGCCAGGGGCTTTATCCGGCTACCAGCTGCGAGGCGTGCTCAATTTCGCGAATGATTTTCTCTGCTTCTACTGCCGGATTCGCGGCCGCGGTGATCGGCCGTCCCACCACCAGGTGTGTCGAACCGGCCGCGATGGCCTCACGGGGCGTGACGGCTCGCGCCTGATCTCCAAGCGCGGCACCCGCGGGCCGCACTCCCGGCGTGACCACGAGAAAGTCGTTCCCAAGATGCGCCCGCAAGGCTTTCGCTTCGCGAGCCGAACTTACCACTCCGTGACAGCCAGACTTGATCGCGAGGTTCGCTAGCTGGACAACTTGCTTTTCCAGGTTTCCCGGCACCCCGACTTCGTGCAAAGCTTCCTCGTCCATGCTGGTGAGGACGGTGACGGCAACCACCTTCATCCGCGGATTGCTCTCTCGGGCCGCTTCCGCAGCTGCACGAAGCATTTTGCTGCCGCCTGCACCATGCACGGTCAGCAGACTCACACCAAGTTTTCCTGCTTCGCGCACTGCCGCACCCACGGTGTTCGGAATGTCGTGGTATTTCAGGTCAAGAAATACATTCCGCCCGGAACCTACCAGTTCGCGCACGATGGTCGGCCCCTCCGCCGTGTACAGCTGCATTCCCACCTTGTAAAAGCGGGCGAAATCACCCAGGGAAGAAACAATCTTCTGAGCTTGCGCGGCGGAAGAAACGTCCAGCGCGACGATGAGTTGGTCGCGGGCAGCGATCATCAACCACCAGTCTAACTGATAGGAAGAATTTCAAAAGGAGGATTCTGACCTCGACCGAGGGTGCGCCTGAGATTACGGGACCAGCTTCGGGCGTTGCAGCAGAGCCATCATGACGGGCGCATTTCGCGCGGGCACGATGTCCAGGCGAACCCGTTGCACGCCCCTTGTGTGGAACTTCAAGACTTTGGCTGCACTATAGGAGACGTCGATGATTCGCCCCTCTACCACCGGTCCGCGGTCATTGATGCGTACCACCACGACGCGGCGGTTCCGCAGATTGGTGACCTTGACGTAGGTTCCAAGCGGCAGCGTAGGATGCGCCGCGGTCAGGTCATACATGTTGTAGGGCTCGCCGCTCGCGGTCGGCTTGCCTTCGAAGTCACGACCGTACCAGGAGGCGGTTCCAATCTGGTAGGGCTTTGCCGAAACCCGCTTTGCTATCCCGGGCTTCGTTTCGCTTAGGCTTTGTGGCACTGCCGCATACTTGGCCGACCCTGAGATGTTTGGCCCCTGAGCCGCTCCCAAGCTGACGAGGAACGCAATCGTCAACCCCTGAGCTATACGTCTTTGCATCAGATACCCTCCAAGTTCAAGTCGTCCTCCTCGGAATACGAAATGCGCGCAGATTGGGAGATGCTACGAACCGCAGGGGGCCATGTCAATCCGGAAACTTACCCAGAAGTGCTTCTAAGTAGTTGTATCTATCCAAGTAACCAGCACACGGGTTTCACGCCAGGCGCGTATGTTGCTGGTTCTAAAGCGCGGCCCTATTGCCGTTTTCGACAGTAACCACCTGTCTCGAAGCCAAAGCAATTTTTTCGTAATTGTTGTTTCAGTCACTTAGACGGATTCGGCCCTAATGATTTCTAGATCAGTCACTTGCCAGTAGCGTGGCCCCCTCGAGCGGCTGCTTCCTGGCGGAGTCGAGTCTCCCGGCACCTCACCCTCATTTTCAGATCGCCAGAAGCTTTCTTGACTGCGCTTTCGAGAACTCCATGTTCCATTCCGCGTCGGTCCTCAAAATTCCTCTTGCAACAACCGGCCCTTCAATTACATTCGCTCTATGCCGCAAACTCCACCCGTAGTCTTAACGATTGCGGGCTTCGATCCTTCGTCCGGGGCGGGGGCAACCGCCGACATTAAGACCATCGCCGCCCATGGCTGTTTTGGGGTTGCCGCTCTGACCGCCCTTACGGTGCAATCGACCGCGGGAGTGAAGAGATCTGAGGCCATGGATGTGGCATTGCTTCGTGAAACGCTCGAGGAGCTAAAGGACGACTGCAAGATTGCCGCCGTGCATATTGGCATGCTCGGCAGGGCAGGGGTCGCAAATGCGGTTGCTGACTTCCTGGAATCCTCGCGGCTCCCTTGCATCGTTCTCGACACGATCATCGAGGCATCTTCCGGCGCGAGATTGCTCGATGAAGCCGGCATCTTGGCAATGGCCGAGCGACTCTTTCCTCTGGCCGCGGTGATCACGCCGAATGCCCGGGAAGCCTCTTTGCTGACCGGCAACATCGTCGACTCCGTCGATGAGATGAAGAAGGCCGCTTACCAACTGCAGGAAAAGGGAGCCAAGTCGGTCGTCGTCACCGGCGGGCATCTGAACCCGACGGTTGACGTATTGTTGTCCGCGAGCGGCGACCTGCAAACCTTCAAATCCGAAAAGCTCGATGCCAACTATACCCACGGCACGGGCTGCGCATTTGCCACTTCGATCGCGTGCCACCTGGCGCAGGGGCGGCCGCTCGGGGAAGCCGTGTTGTTGGCGAAGTCGTTCCTGACCGCCGCTATCGCCAATGGATATCCCGTGGGAAAAGGCATCAATCCGGTCAATCACATGTACCGGATGAGAAATCACCCAGGGGGATTCGCGAAGAGAATGACGAGCGGAAAGGACTAGTCTTCAATTTTGCGAGTCTTCAGCAGAATGCCGGCGAGAAATGCGGCACAGGCTGCCATTAACCATTGAATTCGCCACAGCTGAACGGCTTCGAAGTCTGTATTGTCGCGCACGCTCAGCAGTCCCATCGAGAGGGCCACCACCAGGAAGGCCAACCCCACCAGGAAGGCGCACAGCGAGGCTAACGGCAGCCCGAACCACCGTTTGACGTTGGTGAATTCGAGGGCACGCAGGAAGCCGAGGTGCGAGGTCCAACTATCGCTCGGGGTCGCTGAAGCGCGGTGACGTCCCAGACCGCAGATATGACAAAACGCTGCTCCGACCATGAATTCGGTGGCGCAGCGACGACAGGCTTCTGCCATGGCCGGTTCCGCGGTTTGTTCGGCAAGGGGAGGGCGCCAGAACTCTTGTTGCGCGTCGCGGACCAAGTCACTCATGGTAGTTTCGCCCAATCCCCTCTTCGCAAGCCGCTCGCCAATATTAGGCAAGCACGAAGATTAGAGTTTTCTTGAACTTACGGCGTCCTGCCTTTCCGGGCGGGGCTGTTCGCCAGAGCAAGAATTACTTGCATCGTGCAAAGATGCCCGGCTATCGCTGCTTCCACACCCCTTCCTCGGCATGCTCGGGTACACTGCTTGAAGAGACTTTCTTGCTTCGGAAACGCCCGATTCTCGCCGCGATTACGGCCGTGCTCTCAGTTTCGTTCTGCTTCGCACAGGGGAAACTCACGTTCCGGCCAGCGGATCCGCTCAACCCTGCTGCCTTCCAGCACTTCTACGACATGTACTATGAGCGGTCGATTCAGGAATTCACGCAGATTTCCCAGCGGCACCCCGACGACCCGGATGCCGCGAACCACCTGCTGACGGCAATCCTTTTTCGCGAACTCGATCGCATCAACGCCCTGAACGCCGGCGAATACGCAAATGACAGCTTCGTAAACTCGAAACACCGCCCGGCGGATCCCAAGGTCTGCGATGAAATCAAACAGCTGGCCAGCCGGGCAGAAGCCCTCGAAGAGAAGCGCCTGCAGGCGAATTCTAAAGACGTCGCGGCGCTTTATTCTCGCGGCGTCACGCGCGCTCAATTCGCCACCTATACGGCACTGATCGAGCATGCGTGGTTCTCGGCCCTCCGGAACGCGGTTGGCGCGCGCCACGATCACGAGAAGGTCCTCGAGCTTGATCCCAAGAACGTCGACGCCAAGCTGATCGTTGGGGCGCACAACTATGTGATCGGAAGCCTCCCGTGGGGAGTAAAAGCCGCGAGTGCAATGTTGGGCCTGGGGGGAAGCAAGGAAAAAGGTCTTCAGTACCTGCATGACGCCGCACAAGGAAGCTCGGAAACAAGCATCGATGCCAGAATTATTCTGGTCGTCTTCCTTCGCCGCGAGGGACGGATTGACGAGTCTCTGCAGATTCTCCGCGGGTTGATTCCGCAGTATCCACACAATGTGCTCTTTGCCCTGGAAGAGGGCAATTTGCTTCGCGCCAAGAAACAGGTCCGTGAAGCCGAAGCAGTCTACCGCCGGGTTTGGGACGATGGCCGCGCCGGAAAGTACTCCGGTCTACGTTATGAACTCGCCGCCACCGCGCTCGGCGATCTTCTCCGCGGTGAGAAAAATTACGAGGCTGCGGCTGCCGCCTATGATCTTGTCTCACAGGTGCAGCGGCCGGAGGCAGACACCGCCCAGAAAGCTGCGGTCGGGGCTGGTGAAATGTATGACTTGTTGCACAAGCGCGAGGTGGCGGTGAAACGCTACCAAACCGCCCTGGCCGTGGACGCCAACTCGGATCTGGCACAGATGGCGAAAAAAAGACTCAAAGAACCATATACCGGCGGCTGATCGCCCCCTGGCTGGCCCGGTGCCCTCTCCTCGGGAACCGCCCGGCATCGGTTTTCTTCCTTCATCCCTGAATGGCGGTCTTTACTTACCCCACATCAAACCTACTCCCCATCAAACGACGGCGGGAGCTCCGCTTGCTGAGTCGCCCAGCTTTTGTCTGGTTCGTCCTGCATGACGAACTCAAGCGTGTTTTTCGGGGAAGAAAATTCCCTCAGCTTGAGCCAACTGCTCGCGTGCGGCAGGCTATTCACACGCACGCCATGGACATAGATCCCTTGGCCCACCCGTCTAATCTCGAGCATCTTGCCATCGCCTAAACGCATGGACACCCGCGGGAACATGGGCGTCCCGATGGTGAATCCGGCTACACCCGGGATTTCCGGATAGATTCCGATCGCATTCCAGACATACACACCCGAGGTCGCCCCCAGATCGTCATTCCCCGGCAGGCCATCAGGCTTCGCTGCAAACGTTTCTTGGCGGATGCGGTCGATCACCTGCTGCGTCTTCCAAGGGCTCCGGGTCCACAGGTAGGCATAGGGCGCGCAAAAATCCGGTTCATTGGTGACCGTAAAATTCGGCAACGCCCAACCGCTGAGTCTCTCGAAGAACTTATCCAACTTGGCTTCCGCCTTTTGAGCACCTCCCATTTCGCGATAGAGGCCGGCGTAGTTGAACGGCAGCATGAATGTGTACTGCGAGGTCGAGCCCTCCTCAAATCCCATCTGATTCGACTTGTCGAAGTCGGTGCGGTGCGGCTCCAGCTTTTCCGGATTGAAGCCGGCGATAAACGTTCCGTCTTCGGTTCGGGGTCGGATCCATCCTGTTTCTTTGTCGAAGACATTCCGCCAGTTCTGTGCGGACTTCAGCAGACGCTCGGCAGGGGCATGAACCTTGAGCGCCTGTGCAAATTGCGCCACCGCGAAGTCAGCGCTGTTGTATTCCAGCGAAAACGAGGTTGCGGTCTGGAACTTATCTGTGACCGGGATGTAACCCTTCGAAAGATAGTCCGCCAGCCCTGGCCGCTCTTCATAATTGTGCAGTCCCTTCCCTGGCACGGTCGCGCCCTTCAACATGTAATGCAACGCACTGTTCAAATCAAAGCTTCGCGCTCCGAACGCGTAGGCCTCGGAAAGCAGAATCGCCGATGAATCGCCGCCCATGATGTAGCTGTTGTCGTTGGCAGGCGCCCAGCGCGGCAACCACCCGCTCTGCTCGGCATCATCGACCAGCGACTGCATCATTTGACTGGCTCGCTCGGGCGCGAGCAGGGCGAGAAATTGGATCGTATTGCGATAAATATCCCAGTCAGAAAAATTCGCGTAGTGGCTCTGCCCGGGCGCGAGGCGCCGCAGTTTCCAATCGAATCCGGTGTAGTCGCCATTCTCGTCGCTGAACAAGGTCGGTGCGAGCAGCATGTGATACACCCCGGTGTAGAAGATCGTGCGCTGATCCGGCGTGCCACCCTCGGCGTGTACGAGCTCGAGCGCCTTGGTCCAGTTCTCCTTCGCCGCCGCTCGGGCGGCATCAAAGTCCCAGCCCGGAATTTCCTTCGCCAGATTCGCTTCAGCATTGGCGATGCTTACATAAGAAAGGCCGACCTTCAGAAGAACCGTCTCGCCTTTGGAAAAAGACACGAACGCTCCCGCCTTATGGCCGCTTGCCGAACCCGATCCCGGCATGAGTTTGTCTGTCCAGGTTCCGAACGAGGCGAAGGGGTGCTGGAACTTGAAAACAAAATACAGGACGTATTTCGTGGGCGAGCCGCAGAACCCGCCGCTGTGCACGGTTCCGGCCAGAGCGTCCCTTCCACGGATCTCGATGGTGCTCTCATCCTTTTCGCGATGTTCGGCATGGATGGTTGCGCTTCCCGCAGCATTGAACACCAGGGTGGGGGTTGCTCCGGCCGGAAACAGAAAACGCCCAATGCCGGCGCGTTCGGCCACGGTCAACTCTGTCTTGATTCCGTTGTCGAACTGGACCTCGTAAAATCCGGGGTGAGCTTTCTCTCGCTCGTGAGTAAATCGAGCGGTGAACGTACTCGGGTCATCCGATCCGCTGACGCTCTGTTGCCAGGGGAGAACCGGAAGATCTCCGAACAGAGGACAGCCTGCGCCACTGATGTGGGTGAGGCTGAATCCGCGAATCGTATTGTCGCCGTAGCGATACCAGCCATCGGGCCTGGTGTCGGGGCTCCACTGAATCATGCCAAAAGGAAGCGTGGCTCCAGGGAACGTGTTGCCGTCTGCTCCGGCCCCGATCAAAGGATCGACCGAGTCGTAGGGGGATCCCGCAGCCTGGGGAAAGGCCGAAAGTGCAGTTACGGCAAGGAAATAGAGAACCGTCATTACGCTACGCATATCCGAACCCTCGCGCCGAAAGTATAGTGTGATCGCGGAACTTTTCCCTGTCATCAGGCGTATCCTGTGAGTGGAGGCGGCCTATGTACTGCAACTACTGTGGGAAGTCCATTCAGGACGACGCCAACGTTTGCGCATACTGTGGAACGCGGGTCGGGGCAGTGATTGCCCGCACGCGACTAGTGCGCCCCCGTGAAGGCCGAAAGATCGCCGGCGTTTGCCTAGGCATCGCCGAGTACTTCGACCTCGATCCCACCCTGATTCGCCTGATCTGGCTGGTTCTGATCTTTGGAGCAGGCACCGGACTTTTGGCCTACATCATCGGTTGGATCGTGATGCCGGAAGAGCCTTATCTGCTGCCGGCGGACGTGGCTGGCCAACGGCAGGTCACAAACCCCTAGCTTTCCTATAATCTGCGATGGAACGCATCTCCAGCGGTGACGCAGAAATCTGTTTCGATATCGCCGGCAGCGGCCCGCCCGTGGTCCTGCTGCACCCATTTCCGGTCTGTCGAGAGTTTTGGATTCCCTTGGCCGAGGTCTTATCCAGCCGATACCGCCTGATCATGCCTGACCTTCGCGGCCATGGAGACTCCGGGTTGGGCGAAGGCCCGGCAGACATGGCAAAGCATGCTAGTGACGTCGCCCGGGTCATGACCGCCGCCGGTGTTGATCGGGCACCGATTATCGGCGTCTCGATCGGCGGGTATGTAATCTTTGAGTTCTGGCGCCGGAGCCATCAGCGCGTCTCGGCGCTGGTGCTTTGTAACACGAAGGCCGCCAGTGATTCCCCGGAGGCGCGCCGCGGACGCCTGCAAGCCGCTCAGGATGTCTTCGAGAGAGGGACGGAAGCCTTCTTTGAAGGCCTGCTCGAAAAATTACTGGGCGAAACCACCCGTCGCGCTCGTCCTGACCTGGTGGAGGGCGCGCTTCGCATGATGCGCAAAATGTCACCGGAAGATGTTGCCGCGGTACAGCGGGGGATGGCCGATCGCGCCGACTCGATTCCTACAGCCCAGACCATCCGCGTTCCCACGCTGATTATCACTGGCGAGGAAGACACGTCGACCGGTGTCCCAGATGCCGAAGTGCTGAAGCAGAGTATCCGCTCGAGCGAGATGAAGGTGGTCGCGAAAGCCGGCCACTACTCGCCATGGGAGCAGCCGCAAGAGGTGGGGAGATTGTTCCGAAACTTCCTTGACTCCCTCGAGCATTGAAAGAACAAAAAGCCCACCCAGGCGAGGCGGGCTCAGATGGGTTAGACCCTCAGGTTTCGTCAGAATCCGCCCGTGCCTCGCGGAGTTCCCCGGCCAGTCGGACCGTCATATCCTGTTTTCCCGGTGCACAGGTAAGAGCCGCCGCAGCTGCCATTGCTGCCTGAGGTGACATCGTGAAGCGTTCCGGAGGCGCCATAAGTGGCATGACCATACACGTACTGGGCATCGCCGATACCGGCTGCATTGCCGGCGAGGGCGTAGACAGCTGCAATGAGCGGAGAAGCAAGGCTGGTGCCCCCAACTTGAAACCATCCGGATGCGCCCTGATAGGGCACCGAGTCGTAGACCGCCGCACCTGTATTCGGATCAGCATCGGCGGAGATATCGGCCACCGTGCGGCGTATGCATCCAGCGTCTTTTTGCCAGGTAGGCTTCGGTTCTAACGCGCTGCAACCGCTGCCCGCGCCAGTCCATACGGCTTCGCTTTTGTAACTATTGTCGGCGTTGACCCTCAGAGTGGTACCGCCGACTGCAGTCACGTATTGCGAAGCGGCCGGATATTCCACGCCGTACCCGCTGTCTCCGGAAGAGAAAGTGATGGGTTTGTTGGCCGTGCTGAAGTGGGTATCGAAAGTGGTTTCGCCCGAGAACTCACCCCCGCCCCATGAATTGGAAACCACGGTCGCATGAGCCTTTGCATAATCTTCCGCGACCAGAAGGTTTGCGAACGAGGGGGTCGTTGCCTCCACCAGAAGTATCTTGCAGTTTGGGCAGATCGCGTGTGCGATCTCCACATCGAGTGATATTTCTAACGCCCACCCCGCATTCTTGGCAGGGTATTTCGTTCCTCCAGTCTGATTCACCTTCTTGAAACACCCGTTTGCCGTCGTGCAGGAACGAAGACCGAACCGGGTGCTGTAAACAGCAAGATCGCTCTCGATGTTGGGATCATCGTAGGCATCCACAATTCCGATGGTCTGTCCACTGCCGCCTGAAGCGGAAGGCAGCTTATAGGCGCCGCGGAACTGAGCCGGGCCGTAAGCGCCTGAGGGTACCGCGGTAGCTTTCGGATGTCCTCGTTCATCTACGACCACGCGTGCATGACAGCGTCCACTGCCATGAGCGGCAGGACCAGGGCAAACCGGCTGATGACTCGTCGCCAAGCAGGCTGAGGATATGAGAACCGCAGCGAAAGATCCTCGCAAAAACATCTCTCTCCCTCCGGACAGGGGAGTTTGCTCCCAAATGCCCCCCATCTTAGGTTTGAGGCTGGCGTGTGTCAACGCCACAAAAGTACATCCCGGATGCGGCCGAGCAGGGCTGATTCCGCTATAGTGGAAGCCAGGTATGTCTTCCACAAAATCTAAGGTGATTCGGCCGTCTTGCGGCCTGGCCGGCTCAGTGCGTCTGCCTGGCGATAAGTCCATCTCGCATCGCTATGCCATGCTGGGAGGCATAGCGGAAGGCACAACGCGGCTGGAGAATTTTTCCACCGGAGCCGACTGCTCGAGCACCCTTGGATGTCTACGCACGCTTGGCGTTGAATGGGAACGTAGCGGCAACTCCGTCACCATTCACGGACGCGGCCCCAAGCTCGAAACCCCGGAGACGTTTCTGGATTGCGGCAACTCCGGCTCCACCATCCGCATGTTGAGCGGAATTCTCGCCGCACAGGATTTTTGTTGTGAGCTGCGGGGCGATGAATCGCTCTCCCGACGCCCTATGGCGCGAGTCATCAAGCCGCTTGAGATGATGGGCGCGAAGTTTGAAGCCGGGGACGGTGGACGTCCTCCTTTGCGGCTGACCGGAAGCCAATTAAGGTCCATCGAATATAAGCTGCCGGTAGCGAGCGCTCAGGTGAAGACTTCCCTGCTGTTTGCAGGGTTGTATGCGAGCGGAACCACGCGGCTGGAAGAACCCATCCAAACCCGCGATCATGGCGAGTTGGCACTGGAAGCCTTCGGGGCGCGTGTCGACCGGCAGATGCGCGAGGTGCGCATTGAAGGCGGGCAGCGGCTGAAGGCCATCGAGGCGGTCGTGCCCGGAGATATTTCAAGCTCCGCATTCTTTTTGTGCGCAGCGGCTTTATTCCCCGATTCACAACTGCTGATTCCCGGACTGCTCCTCAATCCAACCCGCGCACGCCTGCTCGACTTTCTGATTGGGCTTGGGCTCAGGATCACGATGAGCGGACTTGAGGAGCAGCATGGGGAGTTGGTCGGAAGCCTGCAAGTCGAAGGGGGCGCCTTGAAAGGCGCAAAGATCTCCGGCGGCGACACGGCCGCTCTGATTGATGAGATCCCGGTTCTCGCAGCCATCGCTCCATACACGGAAGAGGGAATTGAAATCCGTGATGCTCGCGAGCTTCGAGTCAAGGAATCGGATCGGATTCGAAGCGTTGCAACCAACCTGCGCTTGATGGGAGCCGAGGTCGAAGAGTTCGACGACGGGCTGCGCGTTCCCGGCAACCAGGAACTTCATGGCGCATCCCTTGATTCGTTCGGTGACCACCGGATTGCCATGGCTTTTGCCGTAGCCGCGCTAAGAGCCAGAGGCGAAACTGAGATCAAAGGTGCCGACGCAGCAGTGATTTCGTTCCCAGCATTCTTCGAAACCTTGGAAGGTCTTTTGAGACGGTAACATCAGCCGACGAAAATTGACCACTGCCCGGCTGAAAACCTCCAGAAAACCATAGCGCTACCCCTCCTGTTGACACCGATTTCGGGCCAAAATCCCGAATTCCATATAGCACAAAAGATGTAGCTGCCCTCGAATAACTCACAACCTGAGCTGAATCAACAACTTACAACCTGTTTTTAAGGTATGCCCGTGGTGGCATAGCAATTGCGCAACTTTGCTCCCAGCGGTTGGAGCCCAGGTCAGAAATCTCTCAGCGTTTAAGGAAGGTCACATGCTTAATCAGCTGTCCACATTTAGGAAATTTAGACTCGTTATCTTAGCCGTAGCCATGCTGTTTACGGCCGTAGCCCTCTCGGTCGCGCAAACGACCATCAGCACGGGCAGCATCGTCGGGACCGTAACCGACCCGCAAGGCGCGGTGGTTACCGGGGCCAAGGTGACAATCACCAATGCAGGCACCGGGCAGGCGATTAGCCTGACGACAAACTCGGCTGGAAGCTACAACTCTGGCGCATTGCAGCCCGGCAGTTATTCAGTGCAGATTTCGGCAACCGGGTTCCGGACCACATCCACCACGGTACAGGTTCAGCTTGGTAACACAGCCTCCGCTAACGCGAGGTTGCAGGTTGGACGACAAGATCAGGTCGTCGAGGTAACTGGCAGCGCGGTCGAAGTGAATACCGAACAACCGACGGTCCAGGGAGTCCTAACCAGCCAAGACATCGAAAACCTTCCTACCGGAAGCCGCAACTTCCTAGATCTCGCCCAGCTTGAGCCTGGCGTACAGATTCAGGACGGCGGCAACTTCGATCCGACCAAGAACGGATTTTCTTCTGTGTCTTTCGGCGGCCGGTTTGGGCGGACAGCGCGCATTGAAGTCGATGGCATCGACATCAGCGACGAAACCGTAGGCACGACCACGCAAAACATTTCTGCAGGATCGATCAGCGAATTTCAGGTCAGCCAATCGACGCTCGACCTCTCCACGGAGTTGACCTCTTCTGGCGCAGTCAATGTCGTTTCGAAATCCGGCACCAACCAGTATCACGGCGACGCCTTCTACCTTTTCCGGGACAAGTCCATGATCGCGAACTTCCCCGGCGGACAAGACACGTACTACCAGCGCAATCACTTCGGCGGAAGCGTCGGAGGCCCGCTCGTCAAGGACAACCTCTTCTTCTTCATCAACGGGGAAAGAATTAAGCAGGGACAGACGATTCCCCTCGCCCCGCCCGCTCCCTTTAACACCCTTCCCAGCGTCTATCCCGGCGGCTTCAAGGACACGATGATGCTCGGCAAGCTGGACTGGAAAATCGGCTCGAAAATGTCGTTGTTCTACAAGTTCAACTACGAATGGAACGGCGACACCCGGGCTTTCGGAAACACCTATCAGCCCTTCATAAACCGAGATCAAACTCCATCCCATGGGATCGGCTGGAACTTTGTCAATGGCAGCTTCACTCACAGCATCCGATTCGGGTACATGAAGTTCCAGAACCACATCGCCGACGCGGTCCTCGGAAATCCTGGGGTGTTTGATCCTGCCGGCAACGTCCCGGTTGATATCCGCATAGGTCCGGCCGGTGTTGTAACCCGTTTTGGTCCGTCGCGACTAGCACCACAAGCCACCTTCCAGGGCAGCTACCAGGTGAAGTACGACGGCAGCAAGCTCAGCGGTTCGCACATGATCCGCTACGGGGTGGCTTTTAACCGGATCCGCGGCGGCGGTTTCGCATCGTTCTACGGACTCGCTCCTGAAATCCGCACCAATAACGACGGCAATCCTGTGGTGGGCGGTGGCGGGGCTCAGGGCGCGGCAGCTGGAGGGCCATTCCCCGGAGGTGCCAGCAATCCCTTGAATTATCCAATTACCTCAATCCTCTTAGGAAACGGACAAGGATTCTTCACCGAAACTCCGGCGTTTGGGTACCCTGCTGGAGGACAGGCCGACAATCGTTTCGCGCTGTATGCAGGTGACAGCTGGAAGGTAAAGCCGAACTTCACGCTTACCTATGGTGTGCGCTGGTCTCGTGATTCTGGGCGGTCTGACTCCGACCTAGCTCCCCTCACGTGCGACCAGATTGACTCCACTCTTTTTGGTTATTTCGATGCCAGTAACAACTTTGTACCCGAGTTGCCCTGCACGGGTAGCTCGCGGATTCTTGATCAATTCGGCGGCAACTACGGTGGTCGCGTCAACCAACCCAACCACAACTTTGGGCCGCAGGTTGGATTTGCCTGGAACGTTGGAGGGAATGGCAAAACCGTGATCCGCGGCGGTACCGGGATTTACTACGAGAACGCGGTATTCAACAACATCTTGTTCGATCGACCGGGACGTTTGCCGGTAGGGCTGTTTTGGGGAACAGGATCGCCATGCACCAGCGGAGCCATCACTCTGCCGTCGGGAAACGTTACGACAGTTAATGGCAGAAGCATCAGCTCGATTTGCGGCGACATCGTAGGCAACGTATTACAGGATGTAGCCGATATGCAGGCGATTTTCCAGCAAGGGACCGCCGCTGCGGGAGCCTCGGTCAACCCCAACTTCCTCGGAGAGAACCTCGCAAACGGTCCCAACTCGACTGGCAACAACTTCGTCGCGCCGAACTACAAGACTCCATACTCGATCCAGATGAACCTTGGCATTCAGCATGAGATTCGTCCGGGCATGGTGTTCACCGCCGATTTCCTTCGCAACGTTGGCCTGCACTATTTGCTGTCCTATGACACAAACCACGCTGGTGACGCGCGTTATCTAAACATGAACGCTGCCTTGGCCGCGATTTCCGCTACCAATAACAGCTTTGGGAGCTGTGGACCTGGCACAGCCGCAGCTGATATTGACTGCGCAATCGCGAACGGTGCAACGATCGGCGATTACGCGGGGAACGGCTTGGACGGCGACAAGAACTTTTATTCTGGCTTCCCCGTCTCTTTGTTTGGAGGGACGCCGGATAGTACATGCGTGAACTTTTCAACCCCCTGCGCGCCAGGGGTGGCCTTCCCGGGAATCAATCCACTTGTGGGCGAGAACGAGATGCTCTTCCCTGTAGGCCGCTCGGTGTACACAGGCTTGCAGACGAAGCTGGTGCAACGCATGAACAACCTACCGGGCGGAATCAAGAATGGCAGTCTGCAGGTTTCCTACGCTCTCTCCCGTTTCAACAGCATGACGGGAGACCAGGACTTCGTGAACTCCACATTCGATTTCCGCAACCCAACCCACTACTTCGGCCCAAGTTCTCTGGACCGTAAGCACCAGATCTCGTTTGGTGGCAGCTTCGAGTTGCCGCATGGGCCGAAGTTGAGTTTTGTCTCTCACTTCTTCTCGCCTCTGGCCAATAACCTTGCAGCCAGTTTCCAGTTCCGTGCAGGAGAGGGCTTCTTCAGTGACTATCTCGGAGATGGAGCTGCTGCTCCTCATATATTGCCGGGACAGCAACTTGGTTCCTGGGGTCGCAGTGTTACAGCCAGCAACATCAACTCCGTGATCAGCAAGTACAACAGCACGGTGGCTGGGACAATCCTGCCAATGGGACAGGCGCTCATCAATGCAGGCCTGTTTACACAGAGTCAGTTGGTGAGCTTGGGTGCAGTCGCTGATTCACTCGATGCCGCGCCTTCCGATCAGATGAACATGACGTGGCTGAAGGCCTTTGATTTCAGGGCAAGCTGGCCAATTCATCTTCGCGAGGCGATCACGTTGGAACCCTCGATCGGGTTCTACAACTTGTTCAACTTCGCCAACTTCAACGCTCCGGGACACGTCATTGGAGGCGACTTCGGTGAAATTACGGGCTGCCCATTTGGCACACCAAGTGGTTGCGGCGGAACGCCTGGCGGAGCCAACGGTACCCCACTCTCTGACCGCTCCATCACAAACTCGTTGCGTTCCGGCACCGGAACAGGCGCCAATACGATCGGAGCGCCGCGACAGATCGACTTCGGATTGAAGCTCACCTTCTAAACGAAGTACCGCTGGTCCTAAAGGGGCGAGGGAAACCTCGTCCCTTGTTTTCTTTGCAAGAAAAAGACCCTCTCTAGATTTCTTACCGGCAACTGTGCTGGAGGGCCTGGCCAACACCAAGTCCACGACCCTCAAGGGGAAACCATTCGACCAAACGCCTGCCAAGATTGCAAAACTTATGGACTCACTGAAAAAGGCGGACAATATCTGTCCGCCTTTGAAACCTTCTTGCGAGCCGCCGATTACTGAAGCTTTTCGGTCTTGCCGTCGTACTTCACCGTGCCGGTCTTCTGGTTTTCGGCATCGATGTCCTGATTGGTGATTGTCCGCGTGGCCTTGCGCAGGGTCTTTGCCCCAGCGGCGGCTTCGACTGGGCTCGCCATTTCTGCTGCACCCCAGTAGGTCCAGGCGTGAGCACCTGCAGCATGCTCCGGCACTCCGGGCCCGCCCATCGCGGGCATGTGGTGCATCATGCGCTCTCCGCCGCCTATTTCGCGCACGTGAAGAGAAACTTCAGGGGAAATGAGTGGCGCTCCCCCGCCCTGGTACCACACCGGCTCGGTGAAGGTGGAACTGGTGTTGCCATTGACGATTTCTAAGGTTGAGTTCCGCGCACCGGCAACCAGCCCATAGGTGGCGTTGCGAGCACCTGCGGGATTGGGGGATATCGTCGAGAGCGATACCTGCGGCGTTGTAACGAGCGGTACATACGGGCCATATGCGGGGCCGTAAACCTCAATCGGTCTCTGAGCAAACGCGACACCCGCAAATAGCAAGGTCGCGCAAAGGAAAAATACTCGCATCCTACCCTCCTGGAGAGAAACACTGCTGAACTCTAGGCCTGCAGTTCTCGGGCCAGTCGAGAGGAGTGCCCATTCCGAGACTCTTGCCGGTGTCACCCTTTTGTTTAGGCAGCCTTCGGCAGGTCAAGTGTCAGGATCTGCTGAGGCTGCAAAAGATTGCGTTTAACACGAAGGAGAATTGCACCCGAGCGCCTTCACGCCTTGCCCTGAAAGACGCCTGTCAGTTGCCGATATAGCGGGCGTACAGACTACGTGCAATGGCGGGGTCCGTAGTTCCCTTGATAATCGCCCTGCCATCGGGAAACAGGGTCAACTCGAAGGGATCTTTCTGGAACTTCAGCATGGCGCTGTTTTGCCGAACCTGGCCATGGGGGGCGAGGCGCTCGCCCATCTCGACGAGATCAATTGGCCGGGAATGTTCGTGGATCTGCACTGAGTTCCGGCCGCACAAGGTGATGTGGGGCCTGCCCTCGCCCGCGAGGTGAGGGAATTCCCTTCGCCCACAGGTCTGGCAGTCTCCTCGAGGGAGGGCAGCTGAAATTTCGGCCCGCTGATTTCGCCACACATCATAGGAAAGCACGCTCCGGCGAAGGCTGTGGGTTGCACCGATCAGAATTTTGATGGCTTCGGTCGCAGCCACTGAGGCTATGAGGTTTACAGCCGAGTTCAGAATCCCCGCGGTATCACAGGTTTCGAGGGCTCCCAGGGGAGCTTCCGGAAAGATGCAGGTCAGGCACGCAGTCTCTCCCGGCTGGATGTTCATGGTGACCCCGTAGCTGCCCACCGCCGAGGCGTAGATCCAGGGGAGGGAGTTCTTCACCGCATAGTCGTTGATCAGATAGCGGGTTTCGAAGTTGTCGGTGCCATCGAGCAGAAGATCGACTCCGCCTAGCAGGGTGTTGGCATTCTCGGGACGAAGGTCCGCCACCTGCGCTCCGACCACAACTTCGGAATTGAAGGAAGCGATCTTGAGAGCCGCGGCAAGTGCTTTCGGGGTGGACTCGGCAGCATCCTTTTCATCGAACAAGTTTTGCCGTTGCAGATTGCTGGGCTCTACGAAGTCGCGGTCGATGATCCGCAGGGAACCCAGGCCGGCACGCGCTAGAAGGGATGCCAAGCTCGAGCCGGTGGCTCCGCAGCCAATGATCGCCACCCGGGAAGCCCGGAGCTTACGTTGCCCCTCCTCGCCAAGGGGAGCGAAAAGCATTTGCCGCGAATATCTCTCCTCGAATTGGGGTTCCATTGGAAAGGGAGCCGCAGGCCCAGGGACCAACGTGTCTATTCTGCTTTGCCTCTGCGCGACATTTATTATAAGGGCGGTAGCTGCGGGTTGCGCGCAGGTGCCGCCGTTGAGGCATTGAACCTTTCAGCCTGCTCGAATCTCGTGTAGGAGAGCGTTTGCGAATAGGGGGACCGACCCTTCGATGGATCGTTCTTTGGCTGGCTGCACCGAGTTTCGGA
>DATJEL010000078.1:0-2236 GCA_035496675.1 Terriglobales bacterium | reverse complement strand
TTGTCAGGAGCGGGAGGTTCCCAGTGCGGATCGGCGATTCCCGGTCCCCACCAGTCACGGTCGGAATTGAATTGCTTCCAGAGCATCCAGATCTTTCGTGAGCGGTCGGTCAGCAGATTCTCGCGCGGAAACCCCATATCCACCGCGAAGCGTTCGGCGCCTTCTCCCACGAGCATCACGTGCCCAGTGTGTTGCATGACGGCTTTGGCCACCATTGAAACGTTCTTGATATTGCGTACGCCGCCCACGGCGCCTGCGCGCCGAGTTGGACCATGCATGCAGCAGGAATCGAGTTCCACCACGCCTTCTTCATTGGGCAGCCCCCCGAAGCCGACTGAGTCGTCGTTAGGATCGTTCTCCGGCCCTTTGACCACTTGAATGGCGGCGTCGAGGGTATCTGCGCCGCCTTTTAAAGCCGCGTAGGCAGCTTCGACGTAGGCAAGGCCATTGTTCGCACACAGGATGACAGGGCGCTTGGAAGTCTCTTTCTGCGAGGCATGCCCCTGGTGGCCCGATTCAGCCGAAGCATGGGGAAAAACAGAGGTGGCTCCGATTCCGGCAGCTACGCTACCTACAACCGAGGTCTTCACGAAGTCACGACGCGAGAAGGTCACAGATCCTCCGGAAAAATCAGGATTGATTTACACAGAAGTTACGCGTGTTGCCTCTGTATCTCGCTTGCGAAAATCAAAGAGCCTTCACCACGGGGAACACAGGGGAACACAGGAACGCGGAAGGATATCACGAGCACTTGGTCGACTTCAGGGGCGCGAAGGTTGGTTTAGCTTCGGCTGAAATGGCTGCTCCGCGGGGGGAGCAGCCAGTGAGTAGAAGAACGGTATGTTTTCTACCGGCGCGCATACCGCCGCAGCCGTCCCGGATACTCGGCTCCGGCTTTCTCCAGATCGTCAGCAGCAGACATGCTGATGGGTTGCACTTTCTCGGAGCGGAAGCGCAACAGGGCGGCAATGTTTCCCACCTTGTCGAACTCCGGATCGTCCTTCACGTAGAAGGTTTCAATATCACGGCGCACGACCCACGGCAGGATTGCCTCACCGACATCGACAATCTCCTGCGTTGCGTGGCCGCAGATTGGGCAGAAGCTCACCAGGTGAGCGTCGATGTGACCGCAACGTGTGCATTCGACCGCATGCCCCTGAAAATTTTCGCCAACCAGCAAGGTTTGCACTTCTCCCAATTCCAGGGAGCGCAGGACGCGCCGCAGCCCGGTGACGCCGCGCCCGTTGCTGCGAGCCTGGCTCAAGGTCTGGTTCATCATGTCCTGCCGGCGCTCATCCTGCCAGCGATCAAGAATCTGTTGCGCGTGCGTGCGAATTTCATCGGCGCTGACGTGCCCCAGATCGGCATTGAAGTGCCCAATCAATGCCTGGCTGACGTAGGGATGCAGCTGCGATTCAAAGATCGGGCGGTGCGCATCCTGGCAGGCAAGAATCCATTTTTCAAATGCAACCTTTTCGCGCAAGTCCTTCAGCAGTCCTGCAACATTCTTGAAATGGTGCCGGACTTCGTCCTCCACACGGCGTTGTGCGTGGCCGCCATCGTAACCACCGAAACCATCGCTTCGTCCTCGGCGCGAAAGCGGGTGGAATAGGTCTTCGCGTTCTGTTAACTCTCCCAGGCGCAGATCGAAAATCCTGGCGCGGTGCTTGTCCACGAGTACGACAGCCAGCAGAGGAGAAGCTCCCAGTAGGCGAGCGAGAGGCTTCAGATGAAAGTGGCGGTCGATCACGATGCGGGTGCTGCCGAGCTCAGCCGGGACGTCGAATTCGCGCCAGATGTTCTTATCCGCGCAGGCGAAAACGGCCTTGCCGTGAGTTCCATTGGTACGAAGTTCGCCCGAGAGCCGCACGATGCGCTCAATGTCCTGGCGGGCGCAGTCTCGTTTTGCTTTGTCCTCGAGGCGGCGGAGGCTTTCTCGCGCCAGGTCTTTAATCAGAATGATGTCTTCCCTGTGGGCTTTGTTACGAGGTGCGGAGGGTTGATAGTAGAAACTGACAGCACATGAATTTTCAACCTGAAGTTCAGCTAGTTCACGGATTTGTTCGCGAGAAATACTCATGGATAATCTCCCCAATGATTACGGTTTTGGATTAAGCGGCGCCGGTTGGAGCGAATCGGCCCTGGAATTGCCGGGCCAGCCCGGGCGCCTTGCGCAAGTGATCGCGCGCGGCAGAAACGAAGGCGAGCACCCGTTCGGCGGGTTGTGCGGTGATCG
>DATJEL010000077.1:0-52992 GCA_035496675.1 Terriglobales bacterium | reverse complement strand
CGTTTCGTTGACTTTGTTTAGACGCGATGGTAGGGTCGTGGTTGAAGGTGACAAGAGCTCGCCGGCTGTCACTGAGACCAAAGTGGTTCGCTAAATGCAAACGCTGGCCGCCGAAGAAATACGTAAGTCCTATCGGGGCCGTCAGGTTGTAAACGGCGTCAGTCTCAGGGTAGGGCAGGGCGAAGTTGTTGGTTTGCTAGGGCCTAACGGCGCCGGCAAAACTACCACCTTCTATACGATCGTCGGCCTGATACCACCCGACACAGGCCGGGTTCTCATGGATGAGGACGAGATCACCGATGTGCCCATGTACCGCCGGGCACGGCAGTACGGGATCAGCTATCTCCCCCAAGAGGCGTCGGTTTTCCGAAAACTCACGGTCGAGGAGAACATTCTCGCCGTGCTGGAAGCCCAGCCTGTGTCCTGGCATGAGCGCCGCGAGACCATGGAACAGCTGATCGATCAGTTGGGGCTGGAACACATTCGCCTGAACCGGGGATATGCGCTGTCGGGCGGCGAACGGAGAAGGGTCGAGATCGCGAGAGCGATGTGCATTAAGCCCAAGTTCATTTTGCTAGACGAGCCGTTTTCAGGGATTGACCCAATCGCCGTGCTGGATCTGCAGAAGATCATCAGCAACATGAAAGCCGGCGGAATTGGCGTTCTGATTACGGATCACAACGTACGCGAAACCTTGTCGGTGACTGACAGGGCGTACATCATCAACGAAGGCAAGATCTTCCGGCACGGAACGCCCGAGCAGTTGGGCAGCGACTCGGAAGTGAGAAGGGTGTACTTAGGGGAAAGTTTCAGCCTGGTTTAAAAGGAGTTGTACGTCGTCCGCGACGGCAAGATTTATGGTTCTTCTGCAGCCCAAACTTCACCTGAAAGTCTCCCAGCGCCAGATCCTCACCCCTGGCCTGGTGCAGATGGTCAGTGTGCTTGCGCTCAACAAGCTGGAGCTCAAGGACATGATCAACGCCGAGATGGTGGAGAATCCCGTCCTTGAGGAACTCGAGGATTCGGTTCCGTTGATCGACGACGTTGGCCGCCTCGAAGAAGAGCGCGAGCGAGTTTCAACCGTTTCAGAAGAAGCCCCGACTCCGACAACCGACGAAAAGAAGGATGCCTTCGAGGAAATCGATTTTGGGTCGTTCTTCAAAGACTACCTTGATCCCGGATTCCGTAGCCCCGGCGATTTTGAAGAAATCGAGCGGCCATCGTTTGAGAACTTCCTTTCCAAGCCGAGCACACTGACCGATCACTTGATGTGGCAGTTGGGCTCGATTTCGACCCGGCCCCCGGTTCGTGAAGCCGCCGAGGTGATCATTGGCAATTTGAACGAAGACGGCTATCTCATTGCGAGCGACGAAGAGTTGATTGGCGAAGTAGTTCCTTCCTCGCCAGAAGAGGATGCGGCCAAGGTAGAGCACCTGGTGCAGGAAGCAACGGCCTTGGGTATTGGCGAGTCGGAAGTTTCGAGTGAACCAGCAGCGGGCTCGGACGATTCCTTCGCAGCCAGCGGCCAACAAGAGACCTCGGCTCCTTCAGCGATGACCTACCCTGACGGGCTCCTAAGTTCTGCCGCTTACGAGTCGAATGGAACCTCCTCAGCCTGGGCCTCGGCTTACGCCGTGGCCTCGAAAGCCGCCGCTGCACCTGCTCCTCAAGGCCGTGTGCCCGTCGCATCGAGCAACGGCACGCGTCCCACCTACAAGCCGACTTTCACCCGCGACGACCTGCAGGAAGCAATCGAAGTGATTCGCCAGCTTGATCCACCTGGTGTCGCCTGCCGCAATCTGCGCGAATGCCTGCATTATCAGTTGCGCTATCACCAGGCACAATACGAGCGAACGGGAAATGGAAACGGCACGGGACAGATCTTGGCCGATGCAATTGCCATCGTCGATCAGCACCTGAAGGCCCTACAGAATAAACAGCACAAAGAGATTGCCAAGGCTATCAATCGTCCGATCGAGGCGATCCAGGCTGCTCTTGAGTACATTCGGACGCTCGATCCTCGGCCGGGCTTGCGCTACAACAAAGTACAGCCGCGGCTAATCGAGCCGGATGTGGCATTCGTGAAGCATGGAGATGAATGGATCGTTGTGATGAACGATGACGACGTGCCCACGTTGCGGTTGAATCCGTCGTACCGCAAATTGCTCAGCAAGGAAGGCAATGATCGTGACACGCGCAACTACGTCAAAGAGCGCTTCAAGAGCGCCGTACAGCTGATCAAGAACATTGAGCAGCGCAAGCAGACGATCATGAAGGTCTGCTACACCATCGTAGCGCGCCAGCAGGACTTCCTGGAGCGAGGCATCGACCAGCTCAAACCGATGATGATCAAGGAGGTCGCCGAGGAGATCGGGGTTCATCCTTCCACGGTAAGCCGGGCGGTGGCGAACAAGTACGCACACACACCGCAGGGCGTCTTTGAACTGCGCTACTTCTTCAGCGAAAGCGTGAACGGGCCCGAGGGCAGCGGCACTTCCTTGCTGATTTTGAAGCGGCGGGTCAAGAAGCTGATCGAAGATGAAGACCCCGCCAAGCCGCTCACCGACGACCAGATTACGAAGATTTTGCAGTCGCAGGGTATTCAGGTCACTCGCCGTACGGTTGCAAAATATAGGGAAGACATGAAAATACCCAGTACCCATCAGAGGAGAGTTAAGAAATAGTGATTGATCATTGGTTGTTGCGATTCGCCTGACCGCCAACAACCGGTAATAACGACAGTTTCCTGCAGTGCCGGTTGTACATGCCTCACCCCGGAGGTTACGTAATGAACGTGGAATACACTGGCAGGCACTACGAAGTAACTCCTGCAAACCGGAAAGATGTAGAAGCTGGCCTAACCAAACTCCGCAAAATCCTCCGCAACAAATTCGACACCAAGGTGATCCTTGCGGTCGAGAAACATCGCCATAAAGCTGAAATTACTGTCGCATCGCGCGTGGGGCAGCTGGTCGGTCTCGCCGAAGCTGGCGACATGAAGGTTGCCATCAGCGAAGCCCTAGAGCATTTGGAGAAGCAGGCGCTCCGCAACAAGACGCGCATCATCACCAAGAAGCGCCGCATCAATGGCAAGAACGGGAAGTGGACGGAACAGACTGAGCCGCTGCCGGCTGCGAAGGCGCTCGCCGCAAGCGCCTCGACTCCCGCCCCCACGGCTTCCATGGTCGTACATAAGTTTCCCGCCGTGGCCAAGTCAACCGAGGTCCACCTGGTCCGCACCGATCAGGCCGTGGCCTTGCGCCCCATGACGCTCGAAGAAGCAATTAAGGAAGCGCACTTCCGCGACCGCGATGTGTTTGTTTTCCGTGATCCCAAGGGCAAGGTGATGGTCCTTCATCGGACCCGCGATGGCAAGATGGAGTTGATCGAAGCGCCGTAAAGGAGGCGTACGGGGTTCGAGGATCGAAGCCTGAGCTTCCCTTCCCGGGAAGCTCAGCACCAAGAACGAGGCAGTGGCGCTCGAACCACTAGATTTCGTCCCCGTCGTTGCCTTCGCTCTTCGCCGGGCTCATGGCGCGTCCATCGTTTGCGTGCAGCACTTCAATCGCTCCGTTCACGTTGCTCAAGCGAATATGCGTGCCTCCGCCGCCGAGTGAACCGTGCAGGTCGTGCCCGATCATGTGATTGCTGCTATGCAGGCCGAACTGGTTTGAGATCTGCCCGTGAACGGTCGTCGCTTCCAGGCTGGCTTTTGCGTCCGAGGGCAGGGTAAGTTCCACGCGCCCATTGACTGACCCGAGATCGATGCTTTCGGCTGGCATACGGTCGAACCGAACTTCGAGGATACCGTTTACTGTGGACAGCTTGGCCCGGTTGGTCAAGCCATTGGCCATCAGCTTCCCGTTGATGCATTCCGCGCGAACCTCTCCGAGCACGCCGGTGATGTCCAGAGCACCATTGATCAGCTGAATGTCGTCGAGCCGCGCATTACGCGGGACGGTGATACGGTATTCCACGCTTGAGTAGTGATGATCACTATAGGAGTCTTCTTGTGGCCGATATTCCGTCGAAATGGAAATGGAATCAGGCCGGGGATTGACTCGAATTTCTATATCCTTGAGCCCGTCCTGATCGTCGGCTCGCTTCACCGCATCGACCTTCACCTCGTTTCGATCCCATGCCGAGATGTGCGCCGCGCCATTGATGTTGTTGAGCGAAACCCGGCCATCCGACGTCAGCGAATACGTCTGATGAAATTCTTCCGTTACCCAATTGCTCTCTGCAGCGTGCGCGAAGGTGGCGTTCAATACCAGCGCCGCCAATACCCCAAGCACCGCTCCCAACCAGGTAGCAACGTTGCGTTTGTTTTGCATGGCCGGTTCTCCTGATGCGGTTTAGACGGGAGCGTCAGAGAATCGTTAGCGGTACTTTTTTCGACAGAGCAACTTCCCGGGATGGAAGAGGATTGGGGAAATTACTCGTCGCGATGCACACTTCCCGGAGAAAACGCCGGAAGGCAAACCGCAATATACTCGGCGCCGCCCGGCTCAGGCGTGGAGTATTGGATCCACTCACCGGGATTGGTGATGACTGCTTGCCCAGCCTGCACGTTGAGACTGCCCCCCTTATGCCGGACGCGCAGCACTCCCTCCAATACAACCGTGAACTCTACGAATTCCGGCGTTTGCCCCGGCTCAACCCAACCTTCCGGACTGCGCATGTGCGCAACGCTGGCGGCCGAGGTCCCGCTGTTTACACGGCCAACGTATTCGTCGATGATTTTCGGCTTGTTTCCCGCGGCTTCGATCCGAGTCGGCTGCGCGATAAGAGTGGGCATTGAAAAACTATAGCAGCCCGTCCTCAGGCGGGATGTTATCGATCAGAACGAGAACCCCGTTAGAGGGGCTCTATTTGCTTTCGAAGGGAAATATCAGAAAGCTTGAGCTCCGGCAGCCTGGCTTCTTTGAACGGGTTTTTTGGCCAGTTCCTCAACCATTGGCAAAGACTTCGGAACAGTCAGCGTCCTTTCAGGTGGCATGATCCCAGTCTGCACCGCATGGGTGAGCATTTGAACTGCGAGATCGGTATTCGGAGGCACAACTACGGTGGCGCTCAACAACCCCTTCCTAAGCCACTCCTGCCCGGTGGTACGTACTCCATCGATGCCAATGTAGGGCAGATGAGCAAATTTCTCGCGAATTCCCGGATCAGCGATCTCTTGAAACGCTTTGCGCACCCCGATCGCCATCGCGTCATTCTGGGAGACAACCACGTCCAGTTGCGTCTGCAACGACGTGGAAAGTTTCAGCCAGGACCCAATCGCTTTATACGCTCCGGCTTCGGTCCAGTTCCCTTTCATCAACTTCACCTGAACTCCGACGGGTTTGGTGTCGTACAGGCCGGTCATGCGCTGCTTTGCCGCAGTGGACTCGGCCGGGCCTTGCATCAAGAGGATCGAGCCTCCCTTGGGCAAAAGCGCGGCCACTTGCTTGCCCTGAATGCGTCCAATCTCTTCGTGGTCTGAAGTTACAGAGAAGATGGGAGTCTTAAAGTTGCGGCGGAGCTCGGTCAGATACTCGACTTCTCGATTCATGACGACCCAAGCGATGCCAGCTGACGCCGCAGCTCTCGCTACTTGCGGAAATCCGGTGCCGCCCGCCGGCTCGAAGATGATTCCATCCGGGTGCCCGGAGTTTGACTGTATGATCTGCAACAACTGCTGGCTCTGTTGAATGGCATCGTTGTCGGCGTAAAGGATCTCGATATCGACGCCCAAGCGGTTTGCCGCCTGTTGCGCGGAGGCTGCCTGCTCCATCTGAAAGTCATTGTCGTGCGTCGTGAGTGAAACCACAAAACGCAACTTCTTCATGCGTATGCCCCTCGTTAACCCATTGTTAATCGCATTTTCATGAATCCCAAGGTGACCGTAGTCATCACCCGGAGACACGGGGGGAACTGCGATTTCGACAGGGCGCCCCAGAAGGCTTAAATATCGTTAAAGTGCTAGAATGCGCCGCTGAGGTGACGCATGCTTCGCTCTCTCATCGTTCTTTCGGCCATTGTCCTTTCGTTACCCGCCGTGGCCCAACAAAAACTCTCCGTGCACTGGGAGGAACTCACGGCGCCCGACTTCGCGCAGGCCATTTCCCGTTCCGGCGGCACTTGCCTACTGCCCTTCGGGATCATCGAAAAGCACGGGCCGCACCTTCCTCTGGGAACTGATCTGCTCGACGTCCGCTATGCAACTCTCCACGCCGCCGAGCAGGAGTACGCCCTCGTTTTCCCGGAGTACTACTTTGGGCAGATTTTCGAAGCCAAACACCAGCCCGGGACCGTCGCGTATAGCGCCCGTTTGCAACTTGAACTCCTGCAGGAGACCACCGATGAGATGGCCCGTAATGGCTGCAAGAAGGTCATTATTGTCAACGGGCACGGCGGGAATGAGTACCTGCTTCCCTACTTCGCCCAAACTCAGCTCGACACTCCCCACGACTATGTCGTCTATGTTCTTGGTTTGGTCGAGACCCCGCCCGGGGGTCCGCCGAAAAAGACTTCCATGGACATGCACGCCGGCGAGTCCGAAACGTCCAAAATGATGATCTCCCGGCCCGACCTGGTGCACATGGACCGGGCCGCCTCCCAGTCCGGAGCCGACCAGGCACGCGTTCGTCTGCCGGAGAATCTTTACACTGGTATTTGGTGGTACGCCCGCTTTCCCAATCACTATTCAGGCGAAGGCGCAGCGGCCACGCGCGAACTGGGGCAATACATGATGGACAATTGGATCAAGGCCATCGTAGAGTCCATCAGATCAGTCAAAGCCGATCAGAACAGTCTCAAGCTTCAGAACGAGTTCTTTGAGAAGTCCAAGCATCCCCTGGACACCCAGCAATAGCCGTGAGGGAAAAATGTCGAGCAACGCAGCTACATTAAACAACCCCGCTCGAGCGAAGACAGTCACCGCGCCAGCCCCCACCAGGCTGATGTCCCTCGATCTGTTTCGAGGCCTCACCATTGCTCTGATGATCCTGGTAAATGACCCAGGCGATGGCCCATCCACCTACGCCCCGCTCAAACATGCCGCATGGAACGGTTGGACGCCCACTGACCTGGTCTTTCCGTCGTTCGTTTTCATCGTTGGCGTGGCAATGGCATTTTCCTTTACCTCCCGTCTCGATCGCGGCGAGTCCCGCGGGAAGCTGCTGGCCCATGTCCTGTGGCGCGGGCTGGTTCTGTTCGCCCTCGGCCTTTTCATCAACGGATTTCCCACTCGATTCGACCCCGCGCATCTGCGCATCTACGGGGTCTTGCAGAGGATCTCCATCTGTTACGTCCTTACTTCCGTCCTGGAGCTGTGGACCGGCTGGCGCACACAGCTCGTCGTTGCCGTGGCATGCCTGGCCGCGTATTGGGCGATGATGCGGCACATTGCCGTGCCTGGCTACGGTGTTCCCGGACGCGACATCCCGCTGCTCGATCCTGATCGCAACCTGGTGGCGTGGCTCGACCGCAAGCTGCTGATGGGGCACTTGTACGAAGGCGTGCGTGACCCGGAAGGCCTGCTCAGCACGATTCCCGCGCTGGGCGGTTGCCTATTGGGTCTGCTCACCGGCAAATGGTTGCGATCTGCGAGAACCGGCCCTGCCAAAGCCATAGGCATGGCTCTTACGGGAATGATTCTCATCGGCCTCGGACGGGTCTGGCACCTGTGGTTTCCCATCAACAAGAAATTGTGGACAAGCTCGTTTGTGCTGTTCACCGCAGGTATCGCCCTGGTCTGCCTTGCCCTGTGCTATTGGTTGGCGGACGTGAAGCAGTTTCGTCGTGGTTGGACCAAACCCATTCTGGTATTCGGGAAAAATGCGATCGCGGCCTACGTTTTTTCGGAGGTAGTAGCGGCTTCGTCCTATGCCATTAGACTCGGCTCGCCTCCGAACCGAGTAAGCTTGCAAGATTATTTCTACACCCACCTGTTCGCCCCTTGGGCCAGTCCGGCCAATGCCTCTCTGATCTACGCGCTGGCCTATGTCGGTTTGTGCTGGCTCGTGATGGCCGGCCTGTACCGGCGCGGTGTATTCCTCAAGATCTGACAATCCCCTGCCAAGACCGAACTCGCCAGAGAGCACCCGGAGGGGAGTTTGCTTCGCCGGTCGTTGGATTTTGCCCCGGTTTTTTTCTTCGGGCCGATGGGCATTTCGGTGGCGAACTCAACCGGCATCCATCCGGCCACGTCCTTTCGTACACCGTCCCAATGGACAGTAACCTTGGGTACCCTTGTCCGAAGGTACACCCGTAGTAGGCTCTTATTTAGCTGGACAGCTACTGGTCAGCTCAGCGTCAGATTTCATCCGGAAATGGCTGATCCCCTGCGCTGGGCTGGGACCGGTTCGAGCCTCGCGCCGTGCCTCGCATTCCGATCTTCAAACTCGGTTCCTCGGTCGAACTGCCACCGCCGCGGCTCACATCGTACACTCCTGTCCTTCATCTCGAGGGTCTCCACCTCGGCATCGACAATGTACGGCATGACGTCTGGCTCAGTCCGGCATTTTGCCAGAGTGCGCGCGCCCACATTTCCGCGCTGATCATGAAGTTTGGTGATGTGGAAGGAATCCTGTTGGCGGATGGGAATGCCTCAGCGAAGCCTTACCGCGCGGCCTTGAGCAAGTTCGTGCCGATTGCGGCGAAGAAAAAGCCGGACCTGAAACCGCTGTTACTGGATCTGCAGAAATCCATTCTCAATCAGGCGAAGGCACGCGGTGATTTGACGGTCGACCTTCTCGGGCGAGCTGCCGTTCTCAAATTCCTGCGTTCGGAATTACACGCTCAGTTTCAGACCGTTCTCGATCGTTGCCGCAACACCCTCAAGTCTTACGAGGGCGTCCGCCAGCAAAAGGCGCTGGAGTATCGCGAACGGGTCGCTGGATTCCAGATTGCAAAAAAGAGCGTTCTTCGCCAGACCGCGCAAGAGCTGTTCCGGATCCAGCGCGAGATTGAACGCGAGACCCTCGCCAGCATGCGGCGCTCGCTGTTTGGGGAGAGGCCCGGAGCTGACTACCAGGTGTTTCTGACTCAATTGATCTTTCAGGAGGACGCTCGCGACTCGTACCTGCAGGCGGAGCATTACGTACTGGTTGGCGGTTTTGAAAACGACCCTGACTCGGTCGGAAATATCCGAGCCGTATCTTGCGAGTTCTTGAAAGCAGTTGGGTCGCAGGCGGAGGAGGCTGACTCTTCCTGGTTTGAAGGCTGGCTTGGTTCTCCGGAAAATGCGGCCGAACTTGTGGGCACTGGCGAACCCGACGATCGCGCACAAAAAGAGAGGTTGGGAATCTGGGTCTCGCTTCTCGAACGCGACGGCTTGCTCGATTTTGCGATTGCCGCCTACGAAGTCTTGCCTCTGATCAAGGATTTCGCGCCACTCCTCGATCCACAGCAATTGAAATATGCGCTGGTCCGCAAGAAAGACCGCGAACGCGTGGAAAAGCTTGTCGCCGAGCATGGCAAATTGCCCATGGACCGGTTGACCTCGACCTTCAGCCGCATTTCGCAAATCAGCGGCCCGCAACGTTCAAAAATTGCGGCGCGTTACTTACGCGACTTTCTTCTGTACTACCGCGACATGCGACGGCTGGAGGTACTGGGCGCCGCGCTCGAGAAGGTCAACCTCATCACGAGCGAAAAGCTCTCGGAACTGTCGCGGCTGAACGGCACCCTCTATTCATTTTTTCTCGAATCTGAATCGAGATCCCAATCCGAGAAGCCGGTCGCAAGGCACGTAATTCTCAAAGCCGATGTTCGCGACTCTTCCCGTCTAACTCGCTCCTTGCTCGAACGCGACATGAATCCCGCTTCATACTTCAGCCTCAACTTCTACGATCCGGTCAACAAGCTGCTTCCCAAGTACGGCGCGACCAAGGTATTTGTGGAAGGCGACGCGGTGATTCTCGCATTGCTCGAGCGCGAAGGAGATCCGGCCTTGTCGGTGGCTCGGACCTGTGTCTTGGCGCGCGAGATGGTGGAAATCGTCGGTGGATACAATCACCTGCTGAAACGGGCGGCCTTGCCCGCTTTGGAATTAGGCATCGGCATCTCCTACCAGAACTCCTCGCCCATGTATCTGCTTGACGGCGAGCACCGCATTATGATTTCCGACGCGTTGAACGAGAGCGACCGACTGTCTTCCTGCGACAAGCGCCTGCGCAAGGCGCTTCACGGCACCGACGTTCCGTTCAATGCTTACGAGTTTCGCAGCGGCGAAAATCACGCATCGGAGCCGATGCGCTACAACGTGGGCGGCATCCGGATGAGCGAAGCTGCCTTCCAGCGCCTGCGCGAAGAAGTCTCCCTGACCCCGGTTGAAGTCAACTTCCCGCAACTCTGGGGAACGGAAGAGAACACCTATTACACTGGTCTCGTACCCGTGGCGGCGGATGTTTTCCGGCGCATTGTGGTGCGTAGCGCTCGCATCCCGATGGTGGAATCGGGGAACTTCAACCTGGTGAACTGGACCGACTCCCGGATCTACGAACTCTGCACCAATGAGGCAGTCTACAAGGCCATCGAAAAAACTTCCGCTGCCGGAACGACTTAAACCGCGTGCAATATCTCGGGATGGGTGGGCACGGGCGAGACTTCGTGGGGCAGGAATTCGTAGTGTTCAATGCGCAGAGCCACCGCGGGTTTGCTGTGATCTAATCCTGGCTGGAAACGCAACACCTTTGCGCGGCAGCGCACGCTTAAATCTTCTGCCATGGTGATTTCCGAAGGCATGGCCAGCGTGATCTCGATCGTCTGCCCTTCCAGCAATGGGAAATCCGTCTTTAGCAGTGCGCCCCGGGAACTGAGGTTTAGGGCAAACCCGTTTCCAGACTGCCCGTCCGAAGTTCGTAGTAGAACCGGCACTTGATACTGCTCAAATCGATGTCCACTTCGGCGTTCCACGCGGATTGGATCTGCCGTGCTCACAGGTAGGATGATCACTTTACCTTTGCAGAGCGCATTTTGGGAAGTCCCCAGAAAGTGACTAGGCGCTCTGTCCCATTTGCATAACAGGCACCTCGGCCAGCATTATTGAAGATGAGCGAACGTGGTCCCTTCTCATCGTTTAGACAAAGACGGCTCCCCCCAGCAGAGCCGGGTTAACCTTGCCACGACGTTTCGGTCCTTGCGGCACCGTAACTTCCAGCTTTTCTTCAGCGGGCAGCTGATTTCCCTCATCGGCACGTGGATGCAAAGTGTTGCACAGGCGTGGCTGGTGTATCGCATGACCCACTCCTCGCTCCTACTAGGTTCGGTAGGCTTTGCCGGTCAGTTCCCGGTATTTCTGGCCGCCCCGCTGGGCGGCATTGTGGCCGATCGGTATAACCGCCAGCGCGTCGTGATTGGAACGCAAGTCGCATCCATGCTGCTGGCGCTAGCGCTCGCCCTACTCACGCTGAGCAACAAGATTACGGTAAAGGAAATTTTCTGGCTTGCGGCTCTTCTCGGCGTCGTCAATGCTTTCGATATCCCTGGCCGCCAGTCTTTCCTGGTGGAAATGGTCGGCAAGGACGATCTCATTAACGCGATCGCATTGAATTCCTCTATGTTCAATGGCGCGCGAATCATCGGTCCGGCGATTGCGGGATTGCTGGTAGCAAAAATCGGCGAAGGCTCGTGTTTTCTCGTGAATGCTGTGAGCTACGTCGCGGTCATTATCGGCTTGTTCATGATGCGCGTTCCGGCGCGCGAGCAGCGCCCACAAGGCTCCCCCATCGCTCATGTGATTGAAGGATTTCGCTTCGTCGAGAAGACCGCCCCAATTCGGGCCATCCTTCTGCTTCTTGGCCTGGTCAGCCTGGTTGCCATGCCTTACACGGTCCTTATGCCAATTTTCGCAGACAAGATTCTCCACGGCGGAGCGCGCGGACTCGGGATCCTAATGGGTGCAACTGGCGTTGGCGCCCTATTGGGCGCGCTCACCCTCGCAACCCGCACGGGCGTTTATGGACTAGGCCGCTGGATCACATTCTCCTGTGCAGGGTTTGGCATCACTCTGATTGCGTTCGCAATCTCTCGCAATTTCTGGCTTTCCACAGCCGTGCTGGTTCCAGTCGGATTCTGCATGATGCTGCAAATGTCGTCTTCGAACACTCTCATTCAGGCGATGGTACCCGATCACCTTCGCGGCCGGGTGATGTCGGTGTATTCGATGATGTTTATGGGCATGGCCCCTTTCGGCGCGCTTCTCGGAGGAGTGGTTGCCGACCGGCTCTCGGCGCCGGTCGCAGTAGGCATGGGTGCCATTGCCGCGGTTGGAGGCGCGGCAATCTTCGGCATACGCCTTCCCAGACTTCGCGTCGAGGCACGGCGTTTGATCATTGCCCAGGGGATGGTCGGGGGGGAGCCGGTCCAAGAAATGACCGCTCGGATGGTGGAGAACGACTAATCCGGCTTCCGAATGCAAAAGAGAAGCCCGGAGAGCTTTCACTCCGGGCTTCGCCTTGTAAATTCACCGCTCGCTAGAAGGTGAACATTGCCTTCACTTGGATCAGCCGGGGGGAGGCATCCCCACCCAGGAAGGATCCGAGAATGCTCGTGGGCACGCCGACGGTGTTGATGATCGAACCAAACGTCGGACTGGAAACATTGGCGTCTGGCTGGTCGAAGTTAGGGTGATTCAGAATGTTAAAGAACTGCAGCCCGACGCTGAAGTTACTGACTTCGTTTAGCGGGATGTGGAAGTTCTTTGCGATGCTCAGGTCGGTATCGAAGTAATGCGGACCCCAGATCTGATTTGCCCTTTGAGCTCCCCAGGTCGTGATTGCCGTCCCCGGAGGCGAGTCGAGGCCCGTGAACTGAGGCCCTGCGTTTAAGCAAGGCGTCGAGGCACCAGCGACCGGTAAGATCGCGCCTCGGGTGCAAACCACCGCGCCTGTGCCCAGGTGATTTGCAAAGAAAGGATCGCCGTTGGTGGCCGCGTAGTTGAAGCCGCTGAGAGTACTTGTGGCATTGTCGTCATAAGCCGTGACCGGCAGTCCGGTACGCCAAAATAAGGTGCCGGAAACCGTCCAACTACCGATGGCACCAACCCAGCCCTTCATCTTGGGCGTCGTCCAAACGTAATTGAGGCTAGCATTCTGCCGCACATCATAATCTGCATTTCCGTAGTTGAATCTGCGGAAGTCGAACGGATCTTGCGGATTCGAGCTGCTTTCGTTGGTCCCAAAGTTGAAGGGCAGGAAACCGCCGTTCGAGATGATGGCCAGCGCGTGGCTGAAGGTGTAATTTGCCTGGAACTGCAAGGCGGAGAAGCGCCTTCGCAGAGAAAGCGTAACTCCGTTGTAATTGGCCAGATTCGAACTGGAGACTTCAGTAACTGTGCCGAAGCGCTGGTCCGTCGGCGATAGCGGCAATCCAACCAAGCCCACGTTGTTTGACAGCTGAGCCGCACACGGCGTGGTAGTGGCAATTGTTGTGTTCACCGAAGCAATGGGAGCTACGTTGCAGTAGGAGTTGAGTCCGCCATTCTGAATCGGCCCATAGATCTGATGGTTCCCGACATAGTTGATGCTGAGAGAGGTCTTCTGGCCAATTCCCTGTTGCACCTCCAAGTTCCATTCCTGAAACTGCGGAGCATGGATACTATTTGCCGAACTGAACATCGAGGGGGGTACGAAGAAGGGATTGGCTAAACTGATGCTGTTGAATGTTCCACCGCTTGCGAAACCATTCACGAAGGCAGAATTAGCTCCAGAAGCCTGACTTAGAATGCTCAACGGGCCGGGTGCCAAAGTGCCTCCGCCGACAAAGAACTGGTTATAGAGTGGCGGATTGTTCAGGAAGCTGTCTGCCGAGGTGCCGGGGAAAACGTCATGGAAGATACCAATTCCTCCGCGAACCACGGTGCTGGTACCGGCACCGCGCGGAGACCAGGAGAATCCAAGCCGGGGCTCCCAGGCTATGCCCGTGTAGGACGGCAGAGCCTGATGCAGGCCGGTTTGGATGGCTTGGTTGTACGGCTGATTGATATCGTGCGAGATGCCAAGGAAATTGCTGTTGAACCGTGCAAAGCAATTGGTCTGGCAGACCGGGTTCGAATCATGCTGTGCTCTGAGTCCCACCGTCAGTTTGAAGTTTTTCCGGATCGCCCATTCGTCCTGCGCATAGAGTCCCAGTCCATACACCGCGATTGGCTGGGTTGGTCTGGTATTGAAAGCTTGTGTGAAAACGCCACCGATGCCATTGAAAAAGTTGCCTAGGCTTTCGCCGATCACTTCGCCGGTCGTGAATAATCCGGGAGAATAGTCGGTGATATCGTTTCGCCGGAAATTCACGCCAAACTTAAGGTTGTGTGGCCCGATCACCTTCGAGAAATCGTCGACGATTTGATATTGGGTTACGTTGCGGCCTTGTGGCCAATCGTTCAGATCGCGTCCCAGATCGTAGAAGGCGGTGCCAGAGAACCGCAACCGATAAGGCATCAGCGCAGTCGCAGCCGCCATATCCGCCGGCTTGAAGATCGCACTGTACCAGGATCCTGCCACGATGAGCTGATTGACGGAACTGGGGTTGAGGGTGTGGGTCCAATTGAGCTGGCCTTCGTACTGTGGCTGGTCGCTTTGCGCGTTGAACACGCTGTTGAGCGGGTCGGTGTAGGTTGCCTGTACTCCGTGGTCGGTACGGAAATGGACAAACACACGGTCGTTGTTTCCGATGTTCTGGTCAACGCGCCCCGACAGGAGCCATTCGTGGGTGAAGTTGCCGGCTGTCGAACGAAATTGCAGACCGCAAGCCGTGCTCGTGTTGCCGAACTGAGTGAACGTACCGCACCCTGGACCTGAGATCACATTTCCAGCGGGATCGGTCCCTTGGGCAAGAACGTTCTGCGCGCTCGAAGCCCCCGGCGCGTTGTTATAGATGGAGAACATCTGCTGATAGAACGGAACTTGCGCGGGCTGCGTGGCTGCAATATTGGCAAGTGTCGCAGCTTGAAATTGCGGACTGGGAATATTGACAGCTATGCTCGTGGGCAGCAACACACGGATGCCTTCGTAGTTCACAAAGAAGAAGGTCTTATCGCGAACGATGGGCCCACCGACGGCAGCCGACCATTGATTCACATTGTCAAAAGGCTGCTTATTTGGCAAACCACTAGCGAGTTGGGATTGCTTGTTGAACCAGCTGTTGGCATTCATGGCTCGGCCATTCCAGTAGTAAGTGGCATTGCCGTGAAAGTCGTTGGTGCCTGACCTGGTCACATAGTTCACGTTCGCGCCGGCAAGGCCGCCATACTGCGCGGAATAACCGTTATTCACCACGGTCGCTTCCTGCACGTCATTTTGTCCGAGCAGGAGATTGGTTGCGCCCGAGTTGTTCAGGTTCAGGAATGGATCGTTCTCATTCATTCCGTTAATCGTGAACAGGTTCGAGGTCGCAGGCAATCCGAATGTGGAGCTGTTTCCATAGCCCGCCTGAGTGTTCATCACCGCGCCCGGGGCGGTCTGCACAATGTAGCTGAGATCATTTCCGGGATTCGGGACCAACTGTATCTGTTCAGGAGAGAACGTGGTGGAGATGTTTCCATTCTCGGTCTGCAGGACGCCAGCCTCAGCCGTAACTTCTACAGTCTGATTACTGGCGCCGACGGGCAGCTGAAGATTGAAACTTGTCGCCTGACCGACGGCGACAGTCACGGTCTTCTGGACATTCTGGAATCCCGACGCGCTGGCGCCCACCGTGTACTGCCCGGGTGGCAACAGCGAGAAACGATACACTCCAGAGTTATTGGTCGCCGTCGTTTGGGTTTGCCCTGTCCCATTATTTCTCAGGGTTACGGTCGCGTTGGGAACAATCGCGCCGGAAGGGTCTGTGATGATGCCGGTTACGTCTCCAGAAACGAGGGATTGACCCGCGGCAGAAATGCTGAGAATTCCCGCAAACAGGAGAACCAGGACAATGTAGAACGTACGACTGGCTTGCATTTTTGTTCCTCGGAATACCTAGATTTCTATTCGAAGAGTATGCAAACCCCTTGCCACTGCTGAGTTCCTGGCACCCGCTGAAAATGGGACGGTTATCCCCGCATCAACTTGCTAGAGAGTTGACGGTTTCGCGAATCCGGAGCTGAATTCGGAATTGCAAATCGCGAGTGGATGTTGCCTGCTTTCCCGAAGGGATCAGGGCTTGCGTTTCGGTTTCTTTGCGGCTGTTTTGCTGATGCCTTTCCGGGCCGTATGCAAAACCACTGCTCACGGGGAATGGTGCCAGGCACCCGCCACCGAGCGAATCACTTCGATCAGGGACTGAGCCCCATCGCTCGATGAAATGGGAAGGTAGGTGAAGGTAAGAACCAACATCAGGAGGGCACCGAGCGCCAACCATCGCCGTCCCGTGCCAATCGCCGGCCATCCCGCCACTGCGGGGTGCCGTCCTGTAACTCGCAGCATGATCGCCCAAAGAATCCAGCCGACCCAACAAAACAGCGCGAGCGGAAGCAGCGCAACAATCGTCAGCCTTGACACTGCCTTGTGAAGCCGCGGAGAAACCGCGAATAACAGGTGCCCCCCATCCAGTTGACCGCCGGGTAATAGGTTCAGCGAGGTTGCAAACATTCCCACCCAGGCGGCAATGGCCACCGGATGCAGATAGATACTGGCGGTGGGAACCTGCGCGATCGCCCCTGCATGACCGGTAGCAACCAGCAGCTTTCGCACCAGGAGAAAGATCAGCGGGAAACCAAGGTCAATGCGGGGGATTGGTTGTCCAAAGGGCGCCACGTGGGACTTGCCCAGGGAAAACAACAGCACCGGAAGCGCGACTAGAAATCCCGCAATCGGTCCGGCAATTCCAATATCAAAAAGAACCTTGCGCGAGCGCAACGGAGAACGAATGCGGATGAATGCGCCGAGCGTCCCAATCAGGCTGGGAAAGGGAATAAAAAATGGCATCGTGGCGTCCACACGATACTTCAGGCAGCACAGGTAATGCCCCAATTCATGCGCCAGCAGAATACCCAAGAGGGTGAGTGAGAATGGCAGCCCTGAGAGCAAATGGTGACCTTTTATCGCCCACACGAACGGCGGCAAGAAGCTTTCGTCGAGGGGAAACGCCGGACGCCCGCCATCAAAATTGACCTGCAACCGTGCCCCGATCACCAGCGTCGTCGAGAAAGTGGCGAACAGCAGCAACAAATTCAGCCAGTACCGCGGTCGCGGCCGGCTGTAAAACACGACCTCGTCAGAATGAGGCGAATACACTTCGCTGGGGGTTAGGATTTCCCGGGAAGACTGGTCAGGCATGGGGACTCAGTAGATTGTATCGGGAAATCCAGCACTCGGCATTCGGTTCCCGACCGGCATCATGCCGAATGCCGGATGACACCAGGAAAGTCTGGAGGGCTCACGAGTAGCTGCCTAGCTTGGGACGCAAGCAGACGGCGTTCTGGAGTTGGGTACCTTATTCGATCGACTGCAGCTCTTTGCCGGGCTTGAATCGTACCGCCTTCCCCGGGGGAATCGAGACTTCGGCGCCGGTGCGGGGATTCCGACCGATGCCAGTCTTTCGAGGCCGCACATTGAACACGCCAAAACCGCGCAGCTCGATCCGGTCGCCCTTGGCGAGCGAGCGCTTCATGCTTTCAAACACCGTCTCGACCGCCATTTCCGCTTTCGTTTTGGTGATGCCCGTCCGGTTGACGACTTCGTTGATGATATCGAGCTTGATCACGTCTGCCTCGCCTCGTGGAAAAGTTGGAGCTGCTTCAAGTGCTTGATGCTAAGAGACATAATCCAGATTGTCAACGGGCGCCAGTATCCCGTAAGATTCTCGTTCCAGCCGATTCGCCCTTAACTCTTAGCTCTTAGCTGTTAGCCGAAAAACCCACCGGTGTGTGCGCTCGCGTTTGGGCGAATGGCTAAAAGCTAACAGCTAAAGGCTGTTCTCAAGGAGCTTCATGCTAAAGAGCGATCGCTGGATCCGTCGCGTGGCGACAGAACACGGGATGATCAATCCCTTCTCTGAAAAGCAGGTGCGCGAAGGCGTGATTTCTTATGGCCTCTCCTCGTACGGGTATGACCTGCGCGTAGCCGACGAGTTCAAAATTTTCACCAACGTGAACTGCACCGTGGTCGATCCAAAGAAGTTCGACGAGCGCTCGTTTGTCACTGTGCGCTCCGACGTCTGCATCGTACCGCCGAATTCCTTTGCCCTGGCACGTTCGGTCGAGTACTTCAAAATTCCGCGCGATGTGCTCACCATCTGTGTTGGGAAATCCACCTACGCACGCTGTGGGATTATCGTGAACGTCACGCCCTTTGAACCCGAGTGGGAAGGCTTCGTGACGCTCGAGATTTCGAACACGACGCCTCTTCCAGCAAAGATCTACGCCAACGAAGGACTGTGCCAGATTATCTTCTTCCAGTCGGACGAGGTCTGCGAGACCAGCTACGCTGATCGCAAAGGAAAGTATCAGGCGCAGAAGGGCATCGTGTTGCCGAAGCTGTAGAGTAGGCGCGATCTGCGCGAGCCGACGGGCATGCTCGAGTAGGGGAGACTTGGTAGCCGGGAGGAATCGGGCTGGCAGTTCCGAGCTGAGGTTCCGATCCGAAGAGCCGGAACCGATCGGCCAACCAGCGGCTACAACCCTAGGGATGGCTTCCCTTATACTCCCCTGAATGCCTGCTCTGGATCAGTCGAGCACAACCCGGCCCAGTCTCGTCCGCGACCTCGGCGCCGCCCATGCCGCGTCAGTTGTAATCGGCATCGTCATTGGCAGCGGGATATTCCTCGTGCCCGCCGAGATGATGAAAGCTGCCGGATCGGCCCGTGCGGTTTTCCTCGCCTGGATCGTCGGCGGGCTGTTTTCGTTCTGCGGCGCTGTCACCTACGCACAACTGGGCGCGATGAAACCGCAAGCCGGCGGCGAGTATGTCTACATCCGCGACGCCTTCGGGCCGCTTGCCGGATTTCTCTGCGCCTGGACCTGGACCATCGTGGTAAAGCCGACATCTCTTGCCGGAATCTCAACCGGCATCGTCCGCGTGCTGAGTAATTTTCCTGCGCTATCTTTTTTGATTTTTCCTGACGGACATCTCACCAATCGCGGCAAGCTGGTCGCCATTTTCTTCGTTGCCTTCGTATCTTGTCTCAACTACATCGGAATTCGAAGGGCGGGCAACTTCCAGTTGGCATTCACCGCGGTCAAGATTTTAGTCATCGTGGCGGTGGCGGCCCTGGCTTTTACCTCGCATGGCAGTTGGTCGCATTTCGCCGACCATTACTCCGGCGCAATCGGGGGCATGACTGGTTTCGTCCTTGCGGTTGCCGCTGCGCTTTGGGCCTTTGACGGGTGGAGCGACCTGAACATGATCGCCGAAGAGGTGCGCTCTCCGGAAAGAAACATCCCGCTCGCCATGATCGGCGGCTTTGGTGTGATCGCCGCCCTTTACCTAATGGTGAATGTGGCGGTGCACTACGTTTTGCCGGCTGTTGCAATCGGTCAATCCGCCTCCCCTATGTCCGATGCGGTTACCCGTTCGGCGCTCGGGCCTGCCGCTGCCTTAATCGCCTCGGCAGCCATCGTGGTGTCGCTTGTGACTTCTTTGAACGGGGTTGCGATGAGCGGCGCAAGAATGGCCTTCGCTGTCGCCCGCGATGGCAACTTCTTTTCGACACTCGCGAAAGTTCATCCCCGCTTCCACACTCCCCATACGGCAACAATTTTCCAAGCTGCCCTGTCGGTCATGTGTCTCCTGGTTGGCGGAAGCTTTCGGCAGCTCTTCACCCTCGCCCTTTTTAGCGAGTGGCTGTCTTATGTCGCCGCCAGTGTCGCGTTATTTGTTTTCCGGGCTAGGGGAAACACCGGAGAAACAGGCACAAAAGCCTGGCAATTCCCCGTAGCACCGGCACTTTTTATAGTGGCGTCGGCGGGTCTTCTTTACTACACTTTCACCAGCAACTTGCGTTATTCAGTCGTCGGAACACTCATCATTTCGGCTGGGATACCCATGTACTACGCGTTCGCTCGTCGTCGAGTATGAGCAGTCTGCAGTTCATTTCGGAAAGCTACCTGCCTTCGCGTGATGTTGATTACCGAAGTACACCGGCGGCAGGGACGTTTTACCGTCCATCGTTTTCCCTTAGCTTAGAGAAGCGCCCGAACTGTCTCTCCCCAGCTACGGGTGTCTCTTTGGAGCGAGCCAATGCGGTCAAATGAACGCCTCACTCTCGGGTTACTGCCCGAAAAGAAACTCGACTGGCGAAAGTTTCTGCTGAGCTACGGCATCGTCACTTTTCTCTTGGTGTGTCTCCTGATGTCGCGGCTTATTTGGCCCGATCGCATGACCATTTGGTCGAAGTACACGGTTACTGAAGTCGTGCCCCGGCCCGATCTGGTGCCCGAGAAGCCGATCGTAAAACCGCAACCCAGGACCAGACTGCTGCCCGAGGTCAAGTTTGAAGCGCCGAAGCTCATCGTTCCGCGGGAGCTTCCAAAGCCGCGTGTGGAAGAAGCCAAGATCGAACCACCGAAGATTCAGCCGGCGAATTTTGAGGCCCCTAGGATTGCAGTCTCCGGCGCGGCACCGATGCCCAGGGTCGTTCTCACCAATACGTTCGGCAGTTCGGCAACCCCGACCGTGAACGCTCCGGTTCAGAAGGTTCAAACTGGCGGCTTTGGAGATCCCAATGGGCTACCTGGGGAAGGCAAGCAAGGCGCAAAGTTGACCGCCGCCAAGCTGGGATCGTTCGACCTTCCCGAAGGCCCTGGAACCGGCAATGGCACTGGTGGGGCCAAGGGAATTAAAGGGACAATTGCGAGTACCGGGTTCGGCAACGGAGTCGCGCAGCCCAGTAACAGTGATGGCCGCAGAAGCGGCCAGGGAGTGCAGGCTTCCGGGTTCGCAGAGCAGCAGGTTGCAACCAATACCGGACATCGCAACTTGCAAGACAATGGCCCCGCGACGCAGCCGGTGGAGATTGTGTTTAAGCCGAAGCCAGCTTACACCGAAGAGGCCCGTAAGCTGAACCTAGAGGGTGAGGTTCTGCTCGAGGTCATGTTCGGCGCCAATGGTGAGTTACGCGTGAACCGCGTGGTTCGCGGCCTGGGCCATGGATTAGATGAGGCTGCCGTGATGGCCACCAACAAGATCAAGTTTAAGCCGGCACAGCGCAATGGTGCATCCATCGATTCCACCTCGATCGTGCACGTCATGTTTCAGTTAGCGTCTTAAAGTTTGTGGGAAAGAAGGTCAAGGCAGATTATGAAACGCTGGGGTTGGATTTTTACCACTGTTATCTTGCTTGCTCTCGTAGCGAGCGCGCAACAGGCCTCTGATCCGGCCTCCATAAGCCAGCCGGCAGCCTCGCAGCCGGCAGTGACACCGGTTTCAACAACCCCTGGCCTCGCCCTTGCCCCGCAAACGCCGAAGACCCCGGTCAGCATCGACCAGGTGGTGGATGCAATTATCGAGCGTGAACATGCCCTGATCCAGTTCCTCAAGAACCGGACGCCGCTGGTTGAAACTTATCTCCAGAACCTGCAGCCGGATACCAAGCTCGGCGCCGTTCCGAAAGAAGATCACTACTTCCTCGGTCGGCTGGACCTCTCCGACATCGATCGCCGCGACTATCTCACCAAGGAAGCAAGCTTTCAACGGACGTTGATGGGCGGAGTCACCAAGCTGTTCCGCATACAGTACCAGCCCATGGGGTTTTCTTGGATGATCTTCGCCGATCGTCAGAACTTTGATCGCGCTCACTACGACTTCCACTACGTGCACCGCGAGTTCCTTGGCGAAGTGCGTTGTCTGGTGTTTGAAGTCTCACCCAAGAAGAATGCCGGTACGGGCTTGTTCCAGGGCCAGATATGGGTCGAGGATCAGGATTACAACATCGTTCGCTTAAACGGAACCTACGTCCCCCGCCCGCGGAATGCGTTCTACTTTCACATGGACAGCTGGCGCTTGAACCTGGTCCCGGGATATTGGATTCCTTCCTACATCTATAGCGAGGAAGGTGATTTCAGCTACGGCTCTCGCGACAAGCTTGCCTTCAAAGCGCAGTCCCGCATCTGGGGCTACGACGTGATGAAGAACAGCCGCGACGACGAATTAACCGACCTGAAAATCGAGGACGTAAAGGACGCCAGCCCGGTTGCGCAGGATCTGTCTCCCCTGGAAGCACAGCGCGCCTGGCAACAACAGGCTGAAGACAACGTGTTGGAGCGTCTCCAGAAAGCGGGTTTGCTCGCCCCGACAGGAGACGTGGACAAAGTCCTTCAAACCGTCATCAACAACATCCAGATTACCAACAACATCGACCTGCCCCGCCCAGTCCGCGCGCGGGTGATGGTCACCTATCCGCTTGAAACCTTCAGCGTGGGCAATACCATCATCATCAGCCGCGGCTTGATCGACACGCTTCCCGATGAGGCGAGCCTGGCCGCCGTCTTGTCGCACGAGCTGGCGCATATCGTTCTCGGTCACAACTTGGGCAGCAAGTTCGCCTTCACCGATCGCATGCTTTTCTCCGACGAATCGACATACCAGAATTTCGGATTCCGCCACAATCCTGAGGAAGAAACCGCCGCCGATGCTAAGGCCATTGAACTTCTGAAGAACTCGCCATACGCGCAGAAGCTTGGTTCGGCAGGCCTATATCTGAAGCAACTGCAGGCTCGTGCGCCGCAGATGTCGGCCTTACTCACCGCGCATTTGGGAAATAGCTTTTCCGACGAAAAGGGACAGATCATCCGCTTGAATGCCTTGCTGCCTTCAGCTCCCGCTCTTGACGAGAACAAGCTCGACCAGATCGCTGCGCTTCCGTTGGGCGGCAGAATTAAGCTCGATCCCTGGGCGGACCATGTGGAGATGATCAAGGCAGCTCCGGTCTCTTACACCTCCGCCCGTGACAAGATGCCGTTCGAACTCACGCCTTTCTTCCCACGGCTTTCGCACCTGGGCGTGGAAAATACAAACGCACAGAATACTGTCGGCAAGAATTAGCGCTTAACCATCAAGGCACCCCGTCCTTCGCAGCTTTCACGGGACGGGGGATCTATTCGTTGCAGTGCAGATTGGCTCCTCCTCGGTAGCACTTTGTTCCAAGCCCTCCCGAATGCCTTCCATAAAAAGTTTGAATTGGACTTCCCAAGTGCCAAATCACAAAATCCACTCCAGGCACTAAACCGGCGCCCTCCCTCGTCGATCGGAGCCGGATGCTCATACAGGACACGGCTTTTGAGCGGTTGAGGTGTCCTGATCTCTCGCTGAGAAGCTGCTGAGAAGTTAAAGGCCGGCGCAAGTAGGGCCTGGAAGGAGATCCCAATCCCTGCGGCACTGAGCTATCCGAAGCCTTTGAATGCAGACGGCGCTGCGCAAGCTTCGCTAACAGCAGCACCTTGGAAGCGGAATACGAGGTTTTTGCGGGCCGTCGTTTTCCATTACGGGGCCGCGCTGCTGTTTGTGGGAGCCTCCTTCCTGGTAACGTTCATCCTGCAACAGCGCTTCCCCTATCCATTTCTGTTCTTTTTCTTCGGCGGTGTAGTGGCAAGTGCCTGGTTCGGCGGCGCCGGCCCCGGCTTAGTGTCGGTCGTGCTTTCGACCCTGCTTGTGGACTACTTCTTTCTCCCACCATTCAACTCGTTCTCCGTCAGCCCGTCGGCCGAGGCTTACTTCGCTGCCTTTGTGGCATGCGCGTCGATCGCCAGCTGGATCAGTTCCTCAAAGAAGAAGGCGGAACGGGACTTGCGGCAGGCGCGTGATGAATTGGAACTCAGAGTGTCCGAACGCACCGCCACCCTGATGAAAACTCAGGGCGAACTGGCGCGCCTCTCACGAATGCTCAGCATGGCGGAATTGACCGCTTCTGTAGTACACGAGATGGGACAACCCCTGACCGGGGTCGTGACCAATGCCCAGGCATGCCTGGAATGGCTGTCGGCGGTTCCTCCCAATACCGAAAAGGCCAGCCGAAGTGCCCGAAGCATCGTACGGGACGGCACCCGGGCCGGTCTTGTCCTCGATCGGATGCGCTCGCTATTCCGCAAGGGTCCCCTCGAAAAAGAATGGCTCGATATCAACGGTGTCATCCAAGAGCTGATGGTTCTCGTTCGCGACGAAGCCAGGCGTCGATCCGTTCAGATTAATCTCCTGCTCGAACCGCATCTGCCTGATGTCCGAGCTGATCGCGTCCAGTTACAGCAGGTGATTCTCAATCTCACGCTCAATGCCATGGACGCAGTCGAGGAAAAAACCCAAGCCGACAGGCGTGTCTCTCTCACTTCCGCCAGGAAGCCGGGGCGGGAAATCCTGATTCGCGTCGAGGATTGGGGTGCCGGGCTTCCAGCAGAACTGAGGGAAAAGATCTTCGAACCTTTCTTCACTACCAAGCCCGACGGCATCGGTGTGGGTCTTTCGATCAGCCGATCCATCGTCGAAGCCCATCAAGGTCACATTCAAGCCTTCCCCCGCGAAAGCGGCGGAACCGTCGTAGAATTCACCCTTCCGATTGAGCGGAGTTCCGCGAAATGAACGTCTCTAGTGGGTCTCGAGCTCTGGAAGGCAAGTTCCCTTCATCCAAGGGCCAGCTTCCCGCCTCAAAACAAACAACTTAGCGGCACATCTGTTCTTTCGCTCTGAACTTCTCAGCCGCATCTTTTAGCGTTCCGATTGCATCAGATTTAGAAGGTACTGTTAGTTCTATCCTTGCCGTATCCGTTCATATGATTATGCCTGGACTTATTACTGAAACTATGCCCGAAGGGGTTGCCGAGGAGCCCAAGAACTGGCTTCAACTTTACGTCGACGCCATGACCGAGAAAGACCCCTACAAGCGTCTTGCCCTGGTGCGCCGTTTGCGACAGGTACCGCGCCATGACGAGTCTGATGAAACCCCCGAGCGTTCCGGCTTTCGCCTGATGCCGAAGCCCGCCAGCCCAAAACCATCGCTTCCCCGGGTGGCGGCGCCCAAGGCAGCCCTGCGGCGGCAGAAAGCGAAGGCCGTCTCAAAAACGCACAAGGGGAGTGCGCGCCTGCGGAGCGCATAGCTCTGGCTCAGGGTTCCAAGCGGTCCATGCGGGGGCGAAGTCGGGAGCGAAGAAACCTAGTCTGCCCAGGCATTTCCGATGCCAATTGGGGTCTTGAGAGGCCGGCTGAGGTCAGCGGCGAGCGAGCGCCATCACGGCAAGCACAACCGGAAGGTAGATGACCGAGGCGTGCACGAGACGGCTGGCAGAGACTTTGGAAGAAGCCTTCGCCAAGCGCAACGAATAGAAGAGCAGAACCCCACCCGCAAGCAACATCGTCGCTGAATACAAAACTCCCTGTCCCGGTAGCAGCGTGGTCACAATCAGAGCCATTGTGAAGAACACGATCTCACCACGAGTGAACCGCGAGTCGGAATCGAAATGCGGCAACATGCGATACCCGGCACGCTCGTAATCTTCCCGGTACATGAGCGCGATGGCCAAAAAATGCGGGAATTGCCACAAGAACAGCACCGAAAACAGGAACATCGCCTCTAAAGTCACGGCATTCGAGGCGCCCGCCCACCCGATGAGCGTTGGCATGGCACCGGGGAAGGCACCCAGGAATGTGCACAGCGGGGTGCGACGCTTGAGGGGGGTATAGATGAGCAGGTAACTCAATAAGGTTGAGATGGCGAGCACGGCCGAGAGCCGATTTACCATCACAGCGAGATAAACTCCGCCGGCAACACTCAACAGCATGCCGAACAGAAAGGCCTCAGCTGGAATCAGCCGTCCCGACGGGAGCGGGCGTCGCGCGGTCCGGCGCATCTTGCCATCCCAAACTCGCTCCATCCATTGGTTTAAAGTAGCGGTTCCGCTTGCCACCAGCAGCGTGCCCACCAAGGTATTCAGCAATCCGGCAAAGTGAAATGACCCTCGCAAGCCGAGAAAGTAGCCGGCAGAAGTCGTCATCAAAATCAGTAGATTGACCTCCGGCTTGGTGAGGACGTAATAGTCTCGCGCTTTGGCAATGAGACGGCTGGTGATGGACGCGTGCTGCTGTTCGGCGAAAGCTAGGCTGCTCTCCTTCATCCGCTCCCTTGTTGATGGCATTTGGGCTGAACCGGTTACCGTCGGCTGGGACTCGCCACGTAATCCGAAACCGTACAACTCAAAGATAACATTTTAACTCTGTGGAGTGCAGTCGGGCACAGGGAACGGACTGCGGGAGTTTTGAATCGACAGGCGCGAGCAGCCGAGGCCTCATCCATCAGGGATGTTCGCTAGCGAAGACTCACCCCTCTCGACGAAAGACAAGTGGCTGCTTTGACGGGTGCAGGACGCCGCTGAGGTCCCACTTGTACATGTCCGCTCGAAACCTGTTGCCCGCAGTTCCCGGCTCCTAGACTGAAGTCCTCCCTCAGAAACGTTCGCCGGGTCAGCCCTTCCAGCGGTACGCATTGGGCTGAGGCAGGCCGACGTGCGCCAGGACCCGGCAGGCGAATTCGTGCGCCAACTGATCGAGCGTGGCCGGCAGAAAGTAGTAGGCCGGAATGAGCGGGAAAATGGTCGCCCCGGCGTCAGCGGCGCGATACATGTTGCGGATATGGATTTTGTTGAGCGGAGTTTCGCGCACACATAGAACAAGCGGTCGCTTTTCTTTGAGACAAACATCGGCGGCGCGCTCAATCAAGTGTGAAGCAACTCCGTTGGCGATGCGGGCTAGCGTGCCCACACTGCAAGGCAGAATCAACATGGTTTCGGCAGGATACGAACCGCTGGCCACGTTGGCTCCGATATCGGCGTTCGCCTGCGGCTGAATTTTACGGGAATGGGTTCCTAGCAATTGCCGGACGAGGTTATCACGGCCGCGCAGATCGAGTTCTTCGGCCATCACGCGCAGGGCGCTGTCGGAGGCGATGAAGTTCACGGTCTCAACGCGCGCGTCGGCTTCGACGGCCTGAAGCAGGTGGCGGGTGAAGATCGCACCACTGGCACCGGTGGCGGCGATGGTCAGGTTTTTGGGCGTGTTCGGCATCGATGATCGCAGTTGCCCGCCCGTCGTGGGCTCTTTGCGAGAGGGGCAGGAAGTTCGAGCATAGGGAGGCGGAGGCACTCAGTCAAGGCGAGATGAAGCGCACTTCCAAAGCGGGAGAACGTCGCTCCGCGGCGCAGATGCACGCCCTTGCAGCCGTGCGGCGGGAAATCGTGTTGCGCGACTCCTGCGGTGGGCGCAAATACCTTCGCGAATACACCCAGGCATTTCGCAGGTACGACTCCGTTCTTACCCCCGAGCAGCTCAACCAGAAAATCGCGGCAGCCGACATTCTGTTCGTCGGCGACTATCATGCCCTGCCTGCTTCTCAGCGATTCGCCGCAAGCCTGATTGAGCAGATTTCGGCCACCCGGGGTGTGGTTCTGTGCGTCGAAGCCGTGTTGTCCCGCGATCAAACCATTCTCGATTCCTGGTGGCGGCGTGAAATCAGCGAAGAAGAACTTCGCAAGCGGCTGCGATTCGATCGCGAATGGGGTTATGCCTGGGAGCCAACGTTAGAACTTCTATCCTCGGCGCGCGATCATGCCGATGCCATTTACGGGCTCGATTGCATGCCTCGCGAAGACATGCGCCGCATCCGCTCTCGAGACCGCCACGCTGCGGCAAAAATCAGCGAGGCTCGCTCGGAGCATCCCGACGCGGTCTTCCTTGTACTTTTCGGAGAGTCCCACATGGCCCCGGAGCATCTTCCCCGCCTTGCAAAGGAGCATCTCCCCAATGAATCCATGCTGACCATTCTGCAGAATGTGGACTCTCTCTACTGGCAGGCAGTTGGTGAAAATGCTCTGGCTGTAGACATCGGCCCGGGCTCAGTTTGCGTCTTCAACTCCAGCCCGCTAGAAAAATACGAGAGCTATCGCCTTTGCCTAGAACGCTGGAACAGCGACGACCAGACCGACTTTGCTCCCGCCGTGTACAACGTCATCTTTTCTCTCGCGCGGACCTTGGGATTCAGGCTGGACTCGCCCCATAACGGCACCCAACCCAAATACCTCGCAGACTCGCTGCCTGAAATTGTCAGTGTGGGCGAACTGGAGCACAAACCGTGTGCCTGGGGCAATCTTCCCAGCGACGTTCTCGAACGAATCGAGGACACCGGCTGCTGCTATGTCGCGGGCACGAACCAAATCTTTGTTCGGGAATTCAACATGCCGCATGTCGCCGCCCAATCGGCTCGGTTCCTGCTGCACGCCTGTCGCGGGATGAAGAAGGAAGACTCGCCGGAGATGGAAGCTGCGCTCGCCCATTTCGGAGCACGACTCCTGTCACCCGGGACCCAGGCCGAGGAGCAGGAACTGGACTCGCAAGGCGAGACAATCTATCGGGGCTACGTAGAAGGAAGAATCACCCGAGCTCGGATCCGACGGCTTTTCCTGGGAAACAGCTCCGAAACCGACGCCATTCTGAGTGCGCTTCGATTTAGCTGATTCCAACCACTCGGCTTCGCGGTTCGAGCAGCATCACGTCTCGCCAAGGCTCACCCATCTTGCCTACCCGCTCTCTCGGAAATCCAGCGACTTGTGCAGATGAATGCTCACGACATTCTCCGCAAAGATTCCTGCCTGCACCGTCCAAATTCCCGCAGCCTGTGACGAACGGATCAAGATGACCGGTGTCCCACCCCCCAAAGACCTGCTTCTGATTCGAAGGTGGCGTTGCCGGTGAGAATACCCTCAAGATAAAATTTCGCGAACCGGGCCGGTCATCGCTGCATTAGGGGCCGTATCGCGAAGGTATCGCCCCCAGCGGACACCCTATCCCAGAGCACCCTGAAAGAAGATTTCGGTGTATTGCTGCACCAGGGCGTCTTCTTGCAGCGCACCTTCAGGGCGATACCACTGATAGATCCAGTTGATCATTCCGAGCAGGGCGAAGGCCGCCGCACGAGGATTGACGGTGCCTTTCGATCCCTTTGTGCGATGCACCTCAGCCACCAGGTTCTCGACAAAATGTATGTAGTCCTTCTTACGCATGTTGATGCGCTTGCGCAGGGCCGGCGACAGGGGATGGTTTTCGTGCAGCATCACTGTGATCTCGCGGTCTCTTTCGCTCAACACTACGTCAATGTGCAGTCGAATGAGCGTCCGCAACCGCTCGACCGGGTCGGGTATAGCCTTCGCCGCTTTGAGCACCTTCTCTTCGGTGATGTCCATGGCATGGTTCATCAGGTTGAAGAGAATTTCTTCTTTGCTTTGAAAGTGATGATAGAGGCCGCCCTTGCTCAGTTTGAGCGCAGCAGCGATGTCATTCATGGAGGTGGCGTCATAGCCCTGCTGCTGAAACAAGCGGGCAGAGGTGCGTAGGATTTCCTGGCGCGGGTCAACGATACTTTCGCGGGGCACGGCGACAATATACACGGGCGGGGCGGTTGTGGACTAGCGCGACCTGATTCCGGCTAGCACCCGGCCCGTTCCTTGAACTCGCGCGCCCGGTCTCTGGCAACCGTCAGATCGGAGTCTTTCCCGTCTTTCAGCCGCACATTCAGCAAGCCTCCAGCCAACGAAGTCACTTCCTTGATCCACGCGAGGTTCACGACCGTACTGCGGTGAATGCGGAAGAACTTGTGTGGATCAAGTTTTTCTTCCAGATCGGAAATCGCATGGTCCACGCAATATGGTTTGCCTTGGCAAACTGCGTAGGTCAGCTTGTCCTCGGCATAAAAGTGGGTGACGTCCTTGAGATCGAGAAACCAGATTCGATCTCCAAGTCGCGACGCGATTCGTTCTGGATAGTCTGGCCGCGACTCGCGAACTGACCCCACAATCTGCTTCAACAACCCTTCCAAGTTTGGTTGCGATGCAGGGCCAGCTCCGCGAAGCGCTTCCACTTTGCTGATTGCTCGCTCGAGCTCCTCCACTTCGACGGGCTTCACCAGATAGTCCACAGAGTTCACGCCAAAAGCCTGGAGTGCATAGCGGCTATAAGCTGTGGTGAAGACCACGATCGGCTGACGCGGCAACTTTGCCAAAACATCGAAGCCATTCAGTCTCGGCATCTGGATATCGAGAAAGCAGATGTCGGGCGGGTTCGCCGTGAGTGCAGCCACGGCCTCTTCGGGAACCGTCGTGCTCCCCATCACCTCGACCCTGCCGGTTTGCTGCAATAGGCGGCGCAAGCGCTCGAGAGCGAGCGGCTCATCATCGACGAGATAGGCGCGAAGGTTCATGCCCTCGGAAGTACCATTTCGACCACACAGTGACCGTCACGGCGCTCGGCTTTCAGCTTTGCCTTGTCGCCGAAAAGCACATCCAACCGCTCCACCAGGTTCTCCAACCCGTGACCCGCCGGCACAACCGTGAGGTCAAACCCCGGCCCTGAGTCACTCACGACCACGTGCAAATCTCCATTTTCCGAAGAGGCTGCTACACGGATCTGGCCCCCAGAAGCTTGCTGTCCGATTCCATGCTTCACGGCATTTTCCACCAGAGACTGAACCGACATCGGTGGCACCTGGGCGTCCGCAAGAGCCATCGGTACATCCAGCGCTGCCGACAATCTATCGCCAAACCGCGCCTTCTCGATGTCGAGATAACTCTGCACAATTACCAATTCTTCCCGCATCGAGATTAATGGACGGTCGCTGGTGTCGAGCGAGGTGCGCAACTGGGTCGCCAGGCGCGCGACAATCTGTTCGGCACGGGCGGGATCGGTCGCAATCAGAGCGCTGATGGAGTTTAGCGTGTTGAACAGAAAATGCGGCCGCAACCGCGCTTCGAGCGACTGCAAGCGGGCTTCGGCCGCAAGCTTGCTGGCCCGCTCTTCCGCCAGCTCCTTTTGCCGGAGTTTTTCTTCGGTCGATACTAAACGCAAGCGAAGGGAAGAATGTACAAATGCCCCGAGGGAGAAAATCGCCGCCAACGGAAGGCAGGCCCGCATCATGGCAAAGTACTGCGGCCAAAAGGATTGCCACCGAATGGCCCCCACGCTGGCCAGCAGAGACTGCACTCCAAGGCAACCCACCGGGACAATGACCAGGACGCAAAATATCAGTACGGGAACCAGTGGAAACCTTCGCCAGGCAAATTTCTTCACCATGACGCCGATCAGGAACATCGCAAAAATGGCTACCAGATTGGAGTACAGCAGCGAATAGGCCAGAACGCGCTCGAACTCTCTGAGGCTCAATCCCTGCTTGGTAATCAGCAGGATCAGCATCACCAAGGCAACGGCAATATTGGGCCAGGCGAACGGAACCAGCCATTTGCGTAATTTTGACTGCATCTCGTGCCTCCCGAGCCCTCGCTACTTCGCGGGGACAGGCTCAAAAGTACCGATCCGAAAGATATTGACCAATTGTGGTGAGGCCTGGCCGGGCAACTGCAGATCCGCCACCACGCTCTCATACAAAGTCCCGTATTCGATTTGTTTCGTTGTCAGCGAAACCCAAATCTCTCCCCAATAATCGCTGCGGCCCTTCATCGTCATCCCCGCGATCGAAAGATCGATGGGATTGAAGAAGGCCTGGTACTGGATCAACGCGCACTCCTGTCCATTGCGTCGCGACTGGCCGATCCACTTCAGAACGACATCCCGGTTGGTGAACCGGCCGGCACCGGGGATCTGCAAGTCGGTGTTTGAGATCGCATGATACGGCTCATTCAATTGCAGCTTTTCGAAGTAGTTCTGGCCGAACATTTCGATCATCCCGGTGTCCCACACCAGGTTCCGCTCCATGAAGGCCGTCGCCGGAAATCCTTTGAAGAATTCCGGAGCAAACGTGCCCCCTACGTCATCGCGATATCGAAATCCTTCCATGAACTCGCGCTTTTGCGGCTCGCCGAAGGGAGCGGTTTCCCCCTGCGCGGAAGCCTCGGTCACGTTCTTCCAAGCAACTTCCCCGCCCGGCAATCCCCGAGTGTATTCCCCGATGAGCCGCTGGCGCTGAAAAATCTCGCCTCGGCTATTCGCGTTGTGGTAATCGACTCTGAATCTGTAAGTGCGCGGACCGAGATCGGTGACCTTCAAGCCCTTCGGCAACCTGCTGGTCGCAACCGAAAGCCTAGCGCTCGGCTCTTGGGCCAACAAGCTTCCGGGATGGATGGTCATCATGAGTATGAACAGCACGGCGAACTTGACTGGCATCGTCGTTCCTCCCGCTTTGCATTCTGGTGCAAGCCAGGCAAGAACGCACCAAGTTCCCGATGAAAGGCTTCCCCCACCCGACAAACGGCGGTTTCGATCGGACGGCAGGCAGATCGGCTGGGGGCTGTCTCCCCAAACTCTCGGAGTCCAAGCAAAGGCTCGGAACATCATTCAGCGTATGCAGACAGCCGAAGTTTTTGCTCTTGACCGTACCCTGTCGATCCTCACTCGCACGCCGGTGTCAGTCGATGCGCTCTTGCGGGGGTTACCAGATTTCTGGGTCCAGCAAAACGAAGGCAAAGACACCTGGACAGCCTTCGGCATTGTGGGCCACCTCATTTTCGCCGACCGCACGGATTGGATGCCGCGACTGCTCCGAATCCTGGAGCATGGAGATCAGGTGGCGTTTGACCCCTTCGATCGCTTGGGACAGGTCCAGGCGAGCCGGGGCAAAACTCTCGATCAGCTATTAAGCGAATTTGCCCAGGTTCGAGCCGAGTGTCTGACCGGATTGCACAAATTAAACCTGCAACCTCAGGATCTCGAAAAGCGAGGGAGGCATCCGGCGCTGGGCCCGGTTAAGGCATCAGAACTTCTTGCCACCTGGGCGGTTCACGACCTCAATCACCTTCATCAGTTGTCTCGGGTAATGGCCCACCAATATCGCAACTGCACCGGACCATTCCAGGCCTACCTGGGTGTGTTGCACTGCAACGGTCATGGTGCTTAGGGGCCGAAAACAGCGGAGGCACAAGCTCTGCTTCCCGGTCCTCGCCTGCGCTTGTGCTGGTCTCAGGCGTTTACGGGTTCGAGGACTTCTGGTAGTGCTGCTTGTAGGCATAGACGACTGCAAGCAGCGGGAGTGCAAGTAGCACGCCCCAGAAAGGCCAGAGAATCCCCAACACAATGGGTGCCAGAATGGACGCCCAGATCGGCACCTTGGCGGTTCTTCGCATGATATAAGGCTGGAGCAAAAATCCATCCACGAGCGCAATGAGCACGTACAGAATCAGAACGCCGATCAGATGTTCCCAATCCCGCCACCAGATCGCTGTCGCGACGACGGGCCCAATCAACGCCAACACCGGGCCGAGATGTGGAATGATCTGGAACATGGCAGCGAGCAATGCCCACAGCCATGCCAGCCTCACTTGCAGCGCGTAGAGGCCAACCGCCCAAAGCAGACCGGCCGCGAAGGAATCCAGTACCTGCGCGATGACCCAGTTCTTCAGCGCACTGCCGGTCATCCGCAAATGGTCCCCAAAGTCCATACCCCGATCTTACGCGGGTCCTGGGCTTGCGATTTCGCTTTTTATTTGCCCAAAGTTCGAGGACTGAAGGCTCCAGAATTCCCCTTGACTTGCCCTACGCAGGGGTACTAGCATAATCACATACCGACCGACCGGTCGGTAGCCAAGGGGAACGCCAGCCACTGCGCAGCTTCGAGCTCGGCGGGGCCAAGGCCGGGCAGGAATCGCGGTTTCGCAATTTAGCCCCCGAGAACCAGATTTAGCTCTCTCTGAGAGCACACCCAGGAGAACCTTTAACGTGGCAACCATCTACTATGAGCGCGACGCCAATCCAAACGCCCTGAAGGGCAAGACCATCGCCGTGTTCGGCTACGGAAGCCAGGGACACGCCCAAGCCCAAAATCTTCGCGACAGCGGCTACAACGTGATCATCGGTCTTGACCCGAGCCGCGGCAGCGCGACCCAGGCCAAAGCGGATGGGTTCACGGTTCTAGCGCCAGCCGAGGCGGCGAAGAAAGCCGACTGGATCCAGATCCTCACTCCCGACGAAACCCAATCCGATTTCTACGAGAATGATATTAAGCCCGGTCTGACCAAGGGAAAGGTGCTCGGTTTCTCGCACGGGTTCAGCATTCACTTTAAGGCGATCGTTCCACCTCCTGACGTTGATGTCGTTATGATCGCTCCGAAGAGTCCCGGACACCTGGTGCGCCGCGTTTACACCGAAGGCCGCGGCGTTCCAGCACTCATCGCCATCCATCAGGACGCAAGCGGCAAAGCGCATGAACTCGGACTCTCCTATGCCTACGGCATCGGCTCAACCCGCGCTGGAGTTCTCGAGACCACGTTTAAAGAAGAAACCGAAAGTGATCTTTTCGGCGAGCAGGCTGTTCTCTGTGGCGGCCTGACCTCGCTCATGAAAAAGGGCTTCGAGACGTTGGTCGAAGCTGGCTATCAACCCGAGATCGCCTATTTCGAGTGCATCCACGAAGTGAAACTGATCGTGGACCTCATCTACGAAGGCGGCCTGGCCCGCATGCGCTATTCCATCTCCAACACTGCCGAATACGGGGACCTCACCCGCGGCCCTCGCGTCGTCCCCGATGAAGCTCGCGCGACCATGAAGAAGATTCTTGCAGAGATCCAGAGCGGCGAGTTTGCCCGCGAGTGGATCAACGAAAACAAGACTGGCTGCAAGAAGTTCAACGCCCTTCGCGAATCCGAAAAGCAATTACAGGTGGAGGAAGTTGGGGCGGACCTCCGCGGCATGATGTCGTGGATCAAGAAAGACCAGAGCGACGCTTCTAAGAAACAGGTGGTCAATGCTTAAGGGTGCAGAAATTTTCCTGAAGTGCTTGCAGGCAGAGGGCGTCGAACTCATGTTCGGCTACCCCGGCGGCGCCATCATGCCGTTATACGATGCTCTCGATGGCAGCGGCATTCGTCACGTGCTCACTCGTCACGAGCAGGGTGCGGTGTTTGCCGCAGAGGGCCACGCCCGGGCCACCGGACAAGTCGGAGTGGCGATTGCCACCAGCGGCCCCGGCGCGACCAACCTGGTCACAGGCATCGCCGATGCCAAGATGGACTCGGTCCCGCTTGTCTGCATCACGGGACAAGTGCGCAGCGCTTTGATTGGCTCCGATGCATTTCAGGAAACCGACGTATTTGGCCTCACGCTCTCGCTAACCAAGTGGAGCCGCCTGATTCGTTCGATCGATGAGATTCCCGAGGTTATTGCAGAAGGTTTTTACTGGGCGCGTGAAGGACGCCCCGGCCCAGTGGTCATCGATATTCCCACTGATTTTTTGAAGGCCAAGGCTGAGTTCCGCGGACCGGCAAAGTTTTCGCCGAAGCCGCGCCCCTCAGATGCGCAAGCCGACGCCGCATTCCCAGAGCAGGTGATCTCGCTGTTAGAAAAAGCCCAGAAGCCTGTTGCCTTGATCGGCGCGGGTGCAAAGCTTTCCGGCGCCATTCCGGAGCTTCGCCAACTGTTGGACCAGCTGAACATTCCAGCCTTCGCGACCGTTCATGGACTCGGCGCCGTCGTGCCGAGCGCTCCGTACTATCTGGGCATGGTCGGGATGCACGGCACCCGCGCCGCTAACATGGCGCTGCACGAGAACGACCTGCTGCTGATTTTCGGCGCACGTCTGGACGATCGCGTCACCGGCGATCCCACCCGTTTCGCTCCTAACTCCAAGATCGTGCACTTCGAGATCGACCCCGCCCAGTTAAACCGCGTCCGCGACTGCGAATTGGCCGTGCTCGGAGATCTCTCGACCACCATCCCCGCGTTCTCGCGCAAGCTGAAGACTGCGAAGCTGCCCGACTGGAAACAATGGCGCGACCTTGCTTGCGGTGAAGACCGCGCCGAACTTGATCCCCGCGGTCTTGCCCAGCCGACCATCCGCTTCCTCGACGAACTCTTCGGCCGTCTGCCCCAAGACAGCATTGTCATCGCCGACGTGGGCCAGCATCAGATGTGGGCAGCGCAGCGCTATCGTTCCGATTCGCCTCGCGGCTTCATCACCTCCGGCGGACTGGGCTCGATGGGCTTTGCCCTTCCCGCTGCAGTGGGCGCTCAGCTCTCTCGCCCCGGCGCTCTGGTCGTGTGCGTGTCTGGTGACGGCGGCTTCCAAATGAACATCCAGGAGCTTGCCACCGTTCGCCGCCTGAACCTGCCTATCAAGATGGTCATCGTGGACAACAAGTACCTCGGAATGGTGCGGCAATGGCAGCAGCTGTTCTATCAGCGCAATTATGCCGAAACCGACCTCAGCGACAATCCGGATTTCGTCGAAATTGGCAAGGCCTACCGGATCAACTCCGAGCGCATGTACGAAGAAGCCATGCAGGAATTTCCGGTCAGCAAGGATACCGGGGATCTTTTGGAGCGCTTCCTGAACTCGTCAGAGCCAGAATTGCTCGCATTTGATTGCGCTCCGGAAGCGAACGTTTATCCGATGGTGCCGGCAGGAGCGGCCCTATCAGAAATGCTGTTCGAAGAAGAATAGTTTTGCACTTGAAAGAGCCGGCGGGGGCTGCTCGCCCTCGACGGAAAAGCTGGTTCGCCTGACCTTCACGGGTTTCAAGGGTGAGAACGAACCGAGTAGGAGAGAACTAACATGCACGCATTTCACATCCATTACCGCAATACGCAAGGCACGCTCATGCGCATCCTGACCGCCGTTTCCCGCCGCGGGCTCGAAATGCACTACGTCCGTGCCGCCGTTGCGGGCAATCTGTTCCGCGCGGATCTTCTGCTCGAAGTCACGCCCAAGCAGATCGGCCAGCTCTGTCGCGACTGGTATGCAATCGTGGATGTCACCGAGGTGAAGTACGGCGCGCCCTCGTCCGAACTGCTCGAAGCCTTCGCCTTCTCCGGCCCACACCCGCCGGTCTCTGCAAGCGCGAGCGGCCAAACCGCAACCGCTGCAAGGGCTTGAGGCTTCCTGCCCCTGCACGGCTTTCGAGGATGGGAAAATCAGATCGCATCCCGCACCCGTCCGCCCTCTAAAGGGACGATAGCGCTGACGATGCGTTTCGCGTCCACCTCAGCTGAATAAGAAATCTCAGACCGTGGATGCGCAGTGCTGGTCGAACACTCTCTTCAGCTCTCCGGCGATATCGGTCGAATCCCGGTGTTCAATATCGCTCCGTTCAAGCATGTGGACCAGTTGCCCGTCGCGGATGATCGCGATGGATGGCGACGACGGCCGCTTTCCGGTGAAATATGTCCGTGCCCGCTCAGTCGCTTCGGGGTCCTGCCCTGCAAATACTGTAAACAGCCGCTGGGGCTTGGCGGCATGCTGCAAAGCCATGCGAACCGCCGGCCGCATACGTCCAGCGGCACAGCCACAAATGGAATTAACCACCACCATCGCGGTGCCTTGCCGTGACGCCAGCTCGCGATCTACATCTGCTGCGGTTTTCAGCTCCCGGATTCCCAGTCGGGTCAGTTCCTCCCGCATAGGAATCACCATGATCTCCGGATACATAAGCCCCCTCTTGAACTTAGAGTACTTCCCCTGAATTCTCTGAATCTTAACGTGGAACAGCCCTCCTCGTCATCAACAACAAATCGTTATTTCACAGTATATTGAAGGCGGTCATTGCCTCACTGGCACCCGGGGCACTGGAAAATGCCAGCGCGTTAGCTCAGGTAAGAAGAACTAGCAAGCCAGTCGGCTTTAGCGGACACTACAAGTTTCATGACCACCCTAAATCTCGGAATCCTTGAAAACGTCCCCCTCGCCCCGCTCACCACCCTAGGCGTAGGCGGACAGGCTCGCTTCCTGATCAACGCCCAGAGCATTGAGGAAGTGGAACAAGCCCTCAGGTTCGCAAAAGAAAGCGAGCTCCAGGTTTTTGTTCTGGGGGGCGGCAGCAACGTAGTCATTTCTGATCGGGGTTTCAACGGCTTAGTCCTTCGAATCGCCATTGATGGAATCAAGGAACGACCGCCCAAGGCCGGAGAAGAGGATGCAAGCCGAGGGGCCAGAACCGAGGCGGCTTCTGAACAAGTTGCGCTCGATGTCGGGGCCGGAGTCGACTGGGACAAGTTTGTCGCTCTGTGCGTGAGCAAGAACTACGGAGGTGTCGAATGCCTCAGCGGCGTTCCCGGTAGCGTCGGAGGCACTCCGGTGCAGAATGTGGGCGCCTACGGACAGGAGGTTTCTGAAACCATTGTCTCGGTTCTTGCCTACGACCTTCACGAACACCGCGTCCGCGAATTGCGGCACCAAGACTGCGGCTTCTCCTATCGCTCGAGCATTTTCAACTCAACCGAGCGCGGACGCTACGTCATCCTTTTCGTCAGGTACGCGTTGCAGCCCGGAGCACGCCCGGCTCTCGGCTATGCCGATCTTGAAGGACTTTTCGCATCGAAGCCCGAACCAACACTCGCCGAAGTCCGCGAAGCGGTCCTCACTATTCGTGCCCGCAAAGGCATGGTCATCCATCCCAACGATCCTGACAGCCGCAGCGCCGGATCCTTCTTCAAGAATCCCATCCTCTCGGCTGAGCAGTTCGCAGAATTGGAACAAAAAACCGCTGCTCGCGGGCTCAAAGTCCCTCGCTATCCCGCCTTGTCACGGCAAAGCAAGATTTCCGCAGCCTGGCTCGTCGAAAACTCCGGATTCTACAAAGGCTATTTCCAAGGCGCGGTCGGTATCTCGAGCAAGCATGCCCTCGCCATTGTCAACCGGGGGGGAGCGAAGGCCGCTGAAATCCTTGCCTTGCGCGATGAAATTCTATCCAAGGTCGAACAGACCTTCGGCGTGCGGCTTGAGCCGGAGCCAGTATTCGTTGGATTCTAGCTGCGGGTCACAGGCACAGAAGTTCACCTCGCGGGCGACTCTGCGAGCCCTCTCACGTGCTTTTTCAGAAACGCCCGAATCGCAGCCCAAGCCTGCTGATTTTGCTCGTAGGTGAATCCGCCGTGTCCGGCGCCCGTTATCGTGACCAGCTGATTTGGCACTTCTGCCGCTTCCAGCGCCTTGTGCAGGCGCACCGATTGCTGGTAGGGGACGAGCGCGTCTTTGTCGCCATGAATCGTAATGATTGGCGGATTATTCCGGTTTACGTAATTGATCGGGGAAACACGCTTTGCAATCTCATCCGCATTCCTCTGGTCTCCCAACCAGAGGACGGCATACCCCTTGGCGTTCGCACCATGCAATTCATCTAGGACGTCAGCGATGCCAAACCAGTTCACGATGGCCGCCACTTTCGGATCTTGATTTGTTCCCGGGTTCTTGCTCCAGTAGTCCTCATCCTCGGTCGAGCACTCCTTGTCGAACCCATCTTGGGGCGTAAGCATGCCGGTTGTGAGCACAAGGTGCCCTCCCGCAGATCCGCCTTGGAGCACCACGCGAGTTGGATCGAAGTTGTATTTCTTCGCGTTCGCAAACACCCAGTGCAGCGCGCACCGGCAATCTTCCACCGCGGCGGGGGCGAGCGACGAATTCGCCAAACGATACTCGACATTCACCGCCGCAAAGCCCATCTGCAGATAGGGCATCATCTCGAGCACTCGCTCTTCTTTGCTGCCTGCAATCCATCCGCCCCCGTGGATGACCACCACCACCGGCGTCGGCGGAGCCGGCCGTGCACCGTCAGCAGGGGTATACACATCGAGCTTCGCGGCAAAGTTGTTCGCCGTGTGATACACGATGTTGGGATGGGCTTCGTAGCGCATCATCTCCGCTGCAAACGTCGCGGCATCACTGTTATTGCCGCTTTGCCCGAAACACACCGCTACTGAGGACAACATGCATGCCAGCAGAATTTTTCTCACGATAGCCCCCTAGACTTGCTTTGAATTCCGCAGACCTCCGCGGGAAACCTGTGATGATACTCCCGATCAGTCGGCGCCTGCATTTTCGTCGTCGAGGCAGATCCCGCTTGGGGCCGCTTCGAACCGGGTAGATAGGCGGGCTGGGGTCGCCAGAGCGCGCAAAGCGGATCGTCGTTTATGGGCACGGCTTGAGAATGAGGATGGCAGGAAGAAAGGATCTGCTCACTACACGTTCTTGAACAGCTCTTCCCTAGGATCTTCGGGATTGAGTTTTGCCAGCTCGCGCAGCAGTTCTTTCGTTTTCTCGTCGCGCGGCATGGGGACGGTGATTTTCACCTCCACGATCTCATCTCCCCGGACGCCTTCCTTGGTTGCAGAGGGCACACCCTTTTCGCGCAAACGCAGCTTCTGCCCGCACTGAGTGCCGGGAGGGATTTTCAGCTGCGCTCGTCCATCGATGGTGGGGACCTCAACTCGAGCCCCCAGTGCCGCCTCGCTGGCAGTCACCGGAACCGTGAGATGAATGTCGTCCCCTTCGCGGCGAAACACCGGATGGCTTCCGGTGCGGATGATCACGTAGAGATCGCCGGGCTGGCCGCCGCCATTGCCGGCATTTCCCTTCCCCGGAATACGGATGCGCTGGCCATCGCGGGTTCCGGTCTTGATGCGAACTTCGAGCGGCTCGCTGCGGCTGACCACCCCTTCCCCGTGGCACACCGGGCAAGGGGAAACATTCTTGCCCGTCCCTCCACAGCGCGGGCAAGTCACGTTGAACTTCATGCGACCACTGGTCTGCTCGATCGTTCCTTTGCCTTGACACTGCGGGCAGACGCCCGGCTGCTCAATGTGTCCGCTGCCGCGGCAATTGCCGCAAATATCCTGGCGGGTGATGTTCAGCCGCATCACGCCTCCGCGGATTGCCGTCCAGAACGGCACGTTCACCTGATATTCGAGATCGCTACCCGGTTCAGAGCCTTGCTGCGCCGCAGCTCCTCCGCGACCTCCCCCAAAAATGCTTGAGAAGATGTCGCGGAATCCACCGCCGCCCGTGCTTGCACGCCCCCCGCGCGCGCCTTCGTACATATCTCCGAAATCGAAGCCGCTGAAGTCGAAGCCTCCCGCACCCGCCCCTCCTCCCGGCTGTCCACCCGGGAACCCACCGAAGCCACCAGCGCCGGTCGGGCCGCCACGGGCATAAGCCTCGGCGGCGGCTGGATCGATGTTGTCGGAATAGAAGCCTAGCTGGTCGTAAATCTTCCGCTTCTTGGGATCGCTGAGAACATCGTTGGCTTCGGAAATAGCCTTAAACTTTTCTTCTGCAGCTTTGTCTCCGGGATTGACGTCGGGATGATATTTTCGCGCTAGCTTGCGAAAGGCTTTGCGGATGTCGTCCGCCGAAGCAGCCTTCTTGACGCCTAGGGTTTCGTAATAGTCTTTCTTGCCAGTGGCCGGCATAAGCTAACAATCAGCAATCCTCATTCAGCGCTCAGTGAAACATCTCCCCCGACGACGATGTGGACAACCTAGCAGGTCTCGGATTTCCCTGGTAAAACTCCGCGCCCTGGGGTCTGCAAGGCACTTCCTCTTCAACCTCAAGATGCCAGATGCGTCTCGCCTTCCAAAATCACTGGCGTTCCCCACTTCTCTAAATCGACATACACCGGGATGCGGTGCACCCCTTGTGGGGTCGGGGAAAAGACATACCAACGCTTCTCCTGCTCCACAAATGCTAAGAAATACTCTTGATCTTTGATTCGAAACTGCACTTTAATTCCCCTTTGTCTGATCCCCAAAATTCAAAACCACAGATTCACGCGGATTTCACGGATGTTCCACCCGTGTTTATCCGCGTAAATCCATGGCCGAGGAGTTCCCTTACTAGCCGGTCATCGCTAGAAGCTCATTTCTTGTCCACGTCCACGTACTCGGCGTCGATTACGCCTTCATCCTTCTTGGCCTCGCCGTTGCCCCCGGGTTCGGGCCCACCCACGCTGCCGCTCGGCCCAGCTCCCCCGCCTGGTGGCGGTGTCTGCGCCTGCGCCGACTTGTACATCTGCTCGGCCAGCTTGTGGGAAGCCTGCGTCAAGGTCTCGCGGGCCCGGTCCATCTGCGCCTTCTCGTTTGATTCCAGCGCTTTCTTCGCATCGGCCAGCGCATTCTCGATCTCGCCGCGATCGGAGCCGGAGATCTTGTCCCCCTGTTCCTTCAACATCTTCTCGATCTGATACACCATGGAGTCGAGCTGGTTTTTCGCTTCGATCGTATCGCGCGCTGCTTTATCTTCGGCGGAGTGCGATTCGGCATCCTTCGCCATGCGCTCGACCTCTTCCTTCGACAAACCAGAAGAAGACGTAATCGTGATCTTCTGGTCCTTGCCCGTGGCATTGTCCTTTGCCGTCACATTGAGAATTCCGTTCGCGTCGATGTCGAAGGTAACCTCAATCTGGGGCACGCCACGGGGTGCTGGAGGAATTCCCGTCAGATGGAATTTACCCAGCGTACGGTTCTGCGCAGCCATGGGACGTTCACCCTGCAGCACGTGGACCTCAACCGAGGTCTGGCTGTCGGCGGCCGTCGAAAACGTTTCCGTCTTTTTGGTCGGAATGGTGGTGTTACGCGGAATCATCGGTGTCGCCACGCCGCCGAGGGTTTCAATCGAGAGCGTCAGCGGAGTCACGTCCAACAAAAGCAGGTCTTTCACCTCGCCCTTGAGCACGCCGCCCTGAATTCCGGCGCCGACCGCGACCACTTCGTCCGGATTCACCCCCTTATGGCCTTCTTTTCCAAACAGTTCTTTCACCAGCCCCTGAATGCGAGGCATGCGTGTCTGCCCGCCGACCAATACGACTTCATTGATCTTGCTTGCATCAACGCCCGCGTCCTTCATGCACTGTTTGCAGGGACCCACCGAACGCTGAATGATGTCCTCGACCATGCCCTCAAGCTTCGCCCGGGTCAGCTTCTTCACCAGGTGCTTCGGGCCGCTTGCATCCGCCGTGATGAATGGCAGATTAATCTCGGTCTCCATCGTGGTAGAAAGCTCGATCTTGGCGCGCTCAGCCGCATCGCGTAGACGTTGCAACGCCATCTCGTTGCCTTTGCCGCGCAGGTCGAGCCCTTCGTCTTTTTTGAACTCATCGATGAGCCAGTCGACCAGCCGCTGATCGATATTGTCGCCGCCGAGGTGGGTGTCTCCGTTGGTTGCCTTGACCTCGATCACGCCTTCGCCGACTTCCAGGATCGAAATATCGAACGTGCCACCGCCGAAGTCATAGACGGCGATGGTTTCGTCTTTACCTTTATCAAGCCCATAGGCAAGCGCGGCCGCCGTTGGCTCGTTGATGATTCGCTTTACATCGAGCCCGGCAATCCTTCCGGCATCTTTTGTGGCCTGGCGCTGCGCATCGTTGAAGTACGCAGGCACCGTGATCACCGCCTCCGTCACTTTATCGCCGAGGTAGTCCTCAGCCGCCTTCTTCAGCTTTTGCAGGATCATCGCCGAAATTTCCGGCGGGGTGTATTCCTTACCCTGCGCCACCACGGCCACATGATCGCCCTGGCGGACGACCTTGTATGGGACCATCTTCATTTCTTCGGTGACTTCGTCATAGCGACGTCCCATGAAGCGCTTGATCGAATAAACAGTGTTTTCGGGATTCGTAATGGCTTGACGCTTGGCCACCTGTCCTACCAACCGCTCGCCGGTTTTGGTGAAGGCGACGATCGACGGCGTGGTGCGGCCGCCTTCTTCATTGGCAATGACCTTGGGTTCGCCGCCTTCCATGACGGCCACGCAAGAGTTGGTCGTCCCCAGGTCGATTCCGATAATCTTGGCCATAATGCTCTCCTTGGTAAACGCTTGAAACCCTGGCATGGGCCCATCAGGCGCCAAAATTTTGGTTTTGGCCACTGATCCCTGTCTACCGGGTGTTATAAGTGCTTTATATTCAACTACTCACAATTTGCGCTCTGGATTATTATGCGAGTTGAGTGTTCTACTGTCAAGTTTTAGATGCTCAATCCGAGGGATAGGATGCGGCTCGTTTCTATCGAGAATTGATGGTTCATAAGCCAACTTCTTCTGCCAGCGCATCCTCGGTCCACCCGAACTGTGGGTCCCAGCGTCCGGGATTCTGGGCCTTCCGCAATGTCCTCAGGCATCGAGCCACTTTCTCAGAAGTCCGTGGCACTCAGTTAGAATCGCGCCCCATGCTCCTGCTTGGCCATCGCGGCTCACGGTCGTCCGGCTCGGCTCGAGAGAACACGTTTCCTGCCTTTGATCTTGCACTCGAGCATGGATGCGGTGGCTTTGAGTTTGACGTGCGCTTGACCGGCGATGAGGTTGCCGTTGTCTGCCGCGACGCCAAAGTCGGGCGGCTCTCGGTGGGCAGAACAGCTGCGTCCCGCCTTCAGGAGCTGCCCACCCTCGAGGCTGTACTCGAGCGATACCTCACGGGTGGGTTTCTCGATATTGAGCTGAAGATGCCGGGCGTGGAATTGCAGCTCCATCGATTGCTTTCTCGGCATTTTTCAAAGGAAAACTAAAGGGCTGGTCATCTCGTCTTTTCTGCCGAGCATACTGCTTGAATTTGCTCGTCTCGACTCCTCGGTTCCGCTAGCACTCATTTGTGAGAGTGCGCCTCAGCTTCGACCCTGGCGGGGACTGCCGATCCAGTGCGTCGTGGCGCATCAGAGACTCGCGACCCGCAAATTGTTACAGGAAGTGCACGAGGCCGGAACGCATTTATATGTCTGGACGGTAAACCGCAGGTCTCAAATGCTTCGTCTGGCCGAGTGGGGAGTGGATGGAATCATCTCCGATCGCACAGGCCTGCTCGCTCGAACCCTAAGGCCCTGCCCTTGGCACGAGAAATCTGTCCCCGAGTAAACCTTCACGGCGACCAGGCCAAGTCGGTAATTCCACGTCCCCGTCCAGCCGTCCCTGAACCCCGGTCACTTGCCCGGAATGGCTGAACGAGATGGAATTACCCTCGAGGATCTTATGGCACGGACGTTCGGCTTGTTCGTCACCCTAATCGCGATCGCCATCGGCATCTATGTTTACGCGAAGCAGTCGCAGACGATTGCCGGATCGGTTCCCGGAGGCACGCTCAAGTCGGCGCCCGAGATCACGGGGGTTAAAGGCGACTTGCTATCCATTGCCAATGCGGAACGCAGTTACGTAGCCTCCGAGGGGAAGTACGCCTCCTCCCTCGATGAATTGGTCAACGCTCATTATCTTACGATCCGCGGCTCGCGGCCTCCTTATTCTTACAGCGTTGAAGCCAGTTCCTCGGGATTTCGCGTCATCGCCACGCGATCCGGGGAAGGCGGCGGCCCGTCGGAAATCTCGATTGACGAGACCATGCAGATCCAGACTTCCGACTAGCCTTCTCCCGCCATCGGAACCCGTCCTTAGAAGAACGACGATTCCCGCACCAGGCCGCACTGACCGCGCCGTTTGGCGCCTGGATGGAACTTCGGTGATTGCTATTGATCATGCCGGTGGCTCTAGCGTCGTCTGACTGATCAAGTTTAGCGTTCGGATAGCATCCTCGACCCGCTGTCGTTCGCGATCGTTGCGAAGAGGCGTCTGGTGCAATGACTGCCATCGCCTGCGGAGCTCCTGTTGGGCGGTGTTGACTCGGTCTGCAATCTTGCTAGGATCGGCCTCGAAAACCGCTGCTGCATACAACTCTTCCCATGGTTGAGGCTCATTCTTCTCCATACCAATACCTTCCTGTTTTGGAATGGCCCCGATCCCCTGTTTCGTGGCTCTCTTGGTAAGACGCGCTTTGCTCAACGGCCTGAGCGTAAAAAATGGTAAAGACTCGTCTTCGTTTTGCCGACAAAAGAAGGGATCTCTACTCTTACAAGCTCACGAGAGGCTGACTTTCGATGCCGTCCGCGAGCACGCAGAGATCGGCCTCGCGTCCCGCAGCAGCGCTCGGCTTGGGGCATCGCCCACAAGGTTCCCGAGCCCGACGGGTTTCGCCTTGACAGGCGCCCGCTTGTGAATTTTCTGGGAACCTTTCTCACCTTTCCGGCGTACCTACGTCTATCAATCGGCACCCGTCTGCCCTGCAGGAGGAGCGAATGAAGAAGATTGGAATGTTTATTCTGGCAGTCGTCCTGGCCCACTCGGTTGCTGCTCGCGCCGAGCAATGGTCAAAGACTTACAACCTCTCGGGCACCCCTGACTTGCGCGTCGAGACCTCCGACGCCAATATCCATGTCGACACCTGGGACCAGAAAAACATCGAGGCTACTATCGTCAGCTCGCACTACAAGTTCGGTCCCGGCGGGCTTAACGTCGAGGAGCGACAGTCTGGAGACACCGTCGAAATCAATTTGCACTTCCCTCACAACGGGGTGAACTTCAACTTTACGAGCCATCGAGTGGATATCAACATCCATATGCCCCGCCAGGGTCGCGTTAAGCTCCACACCGGCGATGGCCGAATCGAGCTGGCTGATTTCAAGGGGGACATGGACCTGAGTAGCGGCGATGGAGGCGAAGAGATCCACCGAGTTGACGGCAATCTTCGCGCGGGCACGGGCGATGGCCATATCAACGTCGACGGTCGCTTCGATGCGCTCAACCTGAAGAGCGGTGATGGCCACATTGAAGCTCGTGCTGCCGGGGGATCGACCCTCGCCGAAGAATGGATGCTACACACCGGCGATGGCAGCGTCAGCCTTGAACTTCCAGAGAATCTCTCTGCGGATTTGTACCTGCACACCGGCGATGGACACATTGACGTGAACCTACCGATGACTACCGAAGGAAGAATCAAAACGAGTGAAGTTCGCGGCAAGCTCAATGGCGGCGGGAAATTGATCACTGTCCATACCGGCGACGGCTCAATTCAAGTGGGCAAGGGATAATTTCCCTCCCTGAGCAGGCATGTCTGGCATTCTCGCCCGTCGTCGCGTTCGACGGAACTTCCCGACACCTTCTGTCAGAACTGGCCTGAGGGAGCCAATCGATCGCGCAAGCTATCGCTGGCCTTTTTGGGGCACTTCCGCTGCGCAGGTGCACCTCGGCGCATCCCCACATCTGCTGAATTCATCCCCAGGCTCCTTCCTTTCTTACCCTTTCATGAACTCTTCCCCTTCACCGCACGTAGTCCATCCATTGCTCCCGGAGGATCCCGATGGGCCGAATTCACAGTTCCCGCAGCATAATCGTTGCCTTTGTTCTTGTGCCGTCGTTCGCATTCGCTGGCACCCCGGCTTCATTGGGCCAACTCGTCGACCTCGGCGGACACAAGCTCCACGTCAATTGCACGGGCAAGGGCAGCCCGACCGTCATCGTTGAGAACGGCCTTGGCGACTACTCTTTTGATTGGATTCTGGTTCAGGAGAAGGTCGAGTCCTTCACCCGTATCTGCACATACGACCGCGCCGGATACGGTTGGAGCGACACCGGTCCCAAGCCGCGTACATTCGCGCAACTCAATCTCGAACTCCACGACGCACTCCCAAAACTCCGCGAACATGGCCCTTTCCTGCTTGTGGGACACTCCTACGGAGGTCCGGTGGCGCGTAACTTCGCTCTTACGTATCCCCATGAGGTAGCTGGCATGGTTTTTGTCGATGCCGCCCACGAGGGTTTGCGGGTGCCGATTGGACCGAAGAAAACTCTGCGGCTTGGAGAAGAGGCAAAAGGCATGCCAATTCCCAAGCCCCGCGAAGCTCTCCGTCCGACAGACAAGCCCACGATTCATGCCGAAGACTTGCCGCCAGAACTGAAGAATCTCGATCCGATGTTCAGGGTCTTGCCAGAACTTGAACGGCAGATGCAACTCTGGGCCCAACAACAGCCAGGCGTTTACGACGCCCAGCAGAGCGAAACCCAATGGTCCGGCGAATACTTCGCAAAATGGCTGGCTAAGCCGCAAGCAGGGACCTTGGGCAACATTCCCGTTGTCGTTCTGTCACGAGACCAAGGCGGTTACACGGACGCCGACCTGGACGTTCCCGCGGCGCAATATGAGCAGGAGCGAGAACAGGGCCAGCGCCAGCTTACCCAGCTCTCGAGGAATAGCCGGCAGGTGATCGTCCCCTCCGGACACAACATGAATCTGGAAGTCCCGCAAGAGGTTACAAGTGCCATCCGCCGGGTCGTCGATGCCGTTCGAAACCACAAAAAGTTATGACGTGCTATTGCGTTTCGCGATATCGGAAGCATGTAACGAGATGGTCGTTCACCATTCCGACCGCCTGCATAAAGGCGTAGCAAATGGTCGATCCTACGAAAGTCAGCCCTCGCTTCCGCAGGGCTTTACTCATGGCATCGGACTCTGGGGTTCTTGCCGGCACTTCGAATAGCTCGCGGCGGGCATTTACTTGCGGCTTGCCTCCTACAAATTGCCACACATAGCGATCAAACGATCCGAACTCCTTTTGCAGCTCGAGAACCGCCCGTGCATTCTTCACGACGGAAGCAACCTTCAGTCGATTGCGCACAATGCCATCGTTCCGCATGAGCGAATCGAGCTTGCGTTTGGAGTAACGCGCGATCTTTTGCGGATCGAATCCATCGAGCGCAGAGCGATAGTTCTCGCGTTTCCGCAGAATCGTATCCCAGCTCAGACCGGCTTGCGCCCCCTCAAGCACCAGGAACTCGAAAAGCACATGGTCATCATGTTGCGGAACACCCCACTCGCGATCGTGATATTCGATCGCCAGCGCATTCCGCGCCCACGAACACCGCACTGGATTTCTCGCAAGTGAAATTTTCACTTCGGTATTTTAGCTAAGCACCTAAGAGCGGGTCGCCTCTCTCGGGAATCGGATGCCGGGGCTTTTCCCGGTGCAGTCTCGGTAAGGATTACGATCGCGGGTAGCGCGTCCGCATAAAATCGAAAAGGGGCGGCTTTTACGCCACCCCTTTCCAATGAAAACTGGCCACCGGCCCTAGGTCCCTTCGCTCCACCCGGCCAGATACTCTTCCTGCTCGGGAGTGAGTTTATCGATCTTAATTCCCATCGACTCGAGCTTGAGGCGGGCCACGCGCTTGTCGAGGTCATCTGGAACCTTGTAAACCTTCTTTTCCAGGTCCTTGTAGTTCTTCACCATGAATTCGGCGGAGAGCGCCTGATCGGCGAAGCTCATGTCCATGACTGACGGCGGATGTCCTTCGGCGGCGGCCAGATTGATCAGCCGGCCTTCGCCCAACAGGTTAATCTTGCGGCCATCCTTCAGTGAGTACTCATCGACGAAGTTGCGTGTTGTGCGCTTCGACGAGGACATCTTCTCGAGCGCCGGAATGTCGATTTCCACGTTGAAATGGCCGGAGTTGGAAATAATCGCACCGTCCTTCATTACGTCGAAGTGGTCTTTGCTGAGAACATTCTTGTTGCCAGTGACGGTGCAGAAGACGTCGCCAAGTTTGGCGGCGTCGATCATTGCCATCACGCGGAAGCCGTCCATCGTGGCTTCGAGCGCCTTGGTCGGATCGACTTCAGTGACGATGACTTCGGCACCAGCGCCGCGCGCGCGCGAGGCCAACCCGCGTCCGCACCAGCCATAGCCAGCAACCACGAACTTCGATCCCGCAAGCAGGAAATTGGTCGCTCGGATGATGCCGTCGATGGTGGACTGTCCGGTACCGTAGCGATTATCGAAAAGGTGCTTGGTGTCGGCGTCGTTGACGGCAATGATGGGATACCGCAACACGCCTTCGTTCGCCATGGCCCGCAGGCGGATCACACCAGTCGTGGTCTCTTCGGTGCCTCCGATCACGTCCACAAGAGCGTCGGTGCGCTTGGTGTGCAGAACGCTGACAAGGTCGGCACCATCATCCATGGTGATCTGCGGCTTGTGATCGAGCGCCGCCAGGATGTGGTTGTAGTAGGTATCGTTGTCCTCGCCTTTGATGGCGAAAACGGCGATGCCGTGATCGCGCACCAGCGACGCAGCGACGTCGTCCTGCGTAGAGAGTGGGTTTGACGCGCACAGCACAACGTCGGCGCCGCCGTCCCGCAAGCAGATGGCCAGGTTCGCGGTCTCGGCGGTCACATGCAGGCAGGCGGAGATTCGCACGCCTTTCAGCGGCTGGTTCTTGATGAACTCTTTGCGAATAATCTGCAGAACCTTCATCGATTGATTGGCCCACTCGATTCTCTTCTTGCCTAAGTCGGCGGAGTCAATGCTCTTGATGTCAGACTGCAACGTCGTGGCGCTTACTGTAGACATATATCTCCTGGTTGTTAGTGGCTACTTGCTAATGATCCGTTTGCTAAAATCTGGTCCGAGTAGATGGCTGTTTCCGAACTTTGTCTTCCGTTCCTCGTGGAATTTTACTTCTTTGCTCCCACCAGTGCCGGCTCACGCAGACCTGCTTCGCTCGCCAACTGCGCGGCCTTGTCAGTCGCTTCCCAAGTAAAATCTGCGTCGTTTCGTCCGAAGTGTCCGTACGCGGCCGTCTTGCGGTAAATGGGGCGGCGCAGCTTCAGGGATTCGATAATGCCTTTGGGGGTCAGTTTGAAGTTCGCGCGAACCAGATCTGCGATCTTCTCGGAATCGACCTTGCCTGTACCGAAGGTGTCGATGAGTACGCTGACCGGCTCAGGCACGCCGATGGCATAGGCAAGCTGCACTTCGCAACGGTCCGCCAGGCCAGAGGCCACGACGTTTTTTGCGATGTAACGCGCCATGTACGCCGCCGAGCGATCCACCTTGGTCGGATCCTTTCCACTAAACGCGCCTCCACCGTGACGTCCCATGCCCCCGTAGGTGTCAACGATGATCTTGCGGCCGGTAAGGCCCGTATCCCCCATCGGTCCGCCAATCACAAAGCGTCCGGTGGGGTTAATGTGGTACTTCGTGTCTGCATCGAGCAGTTCCGCTGGGATGGTGGCTTGAATCACATGCCTCAGAATGTCCGCGCGAAGTTCTTCGCTGCTGATGGTCTCAGAGTGCTGGGTAGAAATAACCACCGCATCGACGCGGGCCGGTTTCCCCTTCGCGTCGTACTCAACCGTGACCTGCGACTTGCCATCGGGCCGCAGATACGGCAGCTTCCCCTGCTTTCTCACTTGTGACAGGCGCATCGTGAGCTTATGCGCCAGCGAAATCGGCATCGGCATCAGTTCGGGCGTCTCATTGCAGGCATACCCAAACATCATTCCTTGGTCGCCGGCGCCGCCGGTATCTACCCCCATCGCGATATCGCCGGACTGCTTGTTGATGCTCGAGATAACCGCGCAAGTGTTGGAGTCGAACCCGTAGAGTGCGTTGTCGTAGCCGATGGAGGCGATCACGCCTCGCACCAGGGCCTGTAGTTCCACGTACGCCTTGGTGGTGATTTCACCAGCCACCACCACCAAGCCGGTGGCGGTCAGGGTCTCGCAGGCAACGCGGCTTGAGGGATCCTCGGCAAGGCAGGCGTCAAGGACGGCATCGGAAATCTGGTCGGCGATTTTGTCGGGGTGACCCTCGGTTACGGACTCCGACGTAAAAAGATACCGATTCTTCGATGGCAATGTGCTCTCCTTCAAAGGCCCTGGGAAGGTTTTGCCTGGCAGGATAAACAGGAACCGTTTCGCACCACAAGGGCCATGAAATGAATATGTTGCGGTCTAAAAAAGGCTATCAAAGAAGGCCTTTCGAGGCAATAAAATTCAGGGTAACCGAGGGGTACTCGCACCGGAACTGAGGTTAGTTGCGGTGGACGGGGAAAGAACCAGGGTGAACGGGAGGAAACGGCCGTGCGACCTCATTCAGAATCGCCATACGACATGGGTTCGAGACCGCGTGCAAGTTGCGTTCTACCCATGCTTTTTCCACATCGCCGTTTCTTCCTTCGAAAATGGCTGGAAAAACGGTGAGTCCACTGCCTCTAAGAAATTGATTCCAGGAAGGTCCGGCCTTTCCCTGAGTCGCGCCTCAGGCGTTACTAAGGTTCATTGCTCGTGGTTCCGAGCGGTGCCTATAATCACTCAACTGGTTGCCAGTGAAGGACCCCTTGATGGCCCACGCTACAGGAGCGGAGACCGCCCGTAAAACGCAGGAGCTGCACATCTTTCACGACGTCGCGAAGGCGCTGACGTCGTCGCTAGACCTCGATTCCATCCTGCAGACAATCATGGAGAAGATGGCGGAATATTTCCGTCCGGACACCTGGTCTTTGCTCATGGTGGAAGAGGCGAAGATGGAGCTGTACTTCGCCATCGCCGTTGGCGCGGCGTCGGAGGCCCTCAAGAATGTTCGGCTTAAGGTGGGAGAAGGAATCGCCGGACATGTGGCCAAATACGGCGAGAAACTCGTGGTTCCGGATGTTCGCGCTGACAAGCGATTCACCAAGCGCATCGACGAAGTCACCCAACTCGAAACCCATTCCATTATCTGCGTTCCGCTCAAGTCGAAGTTGCGAGTGCTGGGCGTGATTCAGCTGGTGAACGTCGACATGGCACACTTCACGCATGAGGAAGAATTCTTCTTGCAAGCCTTGTGCGACTATGCCGCGATCGCGATTGAAAATGCGCGCTCGGTGGAGAAGATTCAGGAACTGACCATTACCGATGACTGTACGGGGCTGTTTAACGCGCGCCACCTTTATAAGACCCTGGAGACAGAGGTTTACCGCTCAGCTCGGTTTGGATATGAATTTTCTGTTCTGTTCATCGATCTCGATCACTTCAAGAGCGTGAACGATACCCATGGGCACCTTATCGGCAGCAAACTGTTGGCAGAGATCGGATATCTGATCAAAGCGCAGCTTCGATTGATCGATTTTGCGTTCCGCTACGGCGGGGACGAGTTTGTAGTTCTGCTCCCACAGACCGGAAAAGACCAGGCGCTGGTTGTCGCGCATCGACTGCGGGATAGCCTGCGCGCTAGCTGTTTCTGCAAAGAAGAAGGATTGAATCTCAATGTGCGGGCTTCGATGGGACTCGCTACGTATCCGCACGACGCGAAATCTCCTCATGACATCATTCGTCAAGCAGACGAGATGATGTACATGGTCAAGAACAGCACGCGCGACAATATCGGGATCGCGCAACGAGGAGTGGAGCAGTAGCCTCAGCCTCTCGGCTTCCCGTTCGGATTCTTGAGTTTGGGATTTGTTTGCCCTTCTCAGCATCTGCCCATGCTTGTGCGCTCAATCCTGATACATGAGATGGCGATCTAGTACATTTTGGGACGCAGACAAATCTCCCCTGATTCAATCCGCCCTATGAATGCTAGAATTTGAGAGCCAGTTCCTCAAGCGTCCCCGTCGTCTAGCCCGGCCTAGGACATCGCCCTTTCACGGCGGTAACACGGGTTCAAATCCCGTCGGGGACGCCAACAAAATAAATGATTTATTGGAATCGGACCTTTTCGCCGAGGGTTTGAAAGGGTTCGATAAGAAAAACTCACTCGCCGGACGCCTGCTTTTCCCCTG
>DATJEL010000076.1:0-3288 GCA_035496675.1 Terriglobales bacterium | reverse complement strand
CCGGGCGGCATGTTTGCTCCCACGCTTTTTGTCGGCGCCATGCTGGGAGGAGCGGTCGGAGGCGTGGAACGCGCCTTGTATCCCGGCCTGACGGGATCCACGGCCACCTATGCCCTGGTCGGCATGGGGGTGCTCTTCGCAGCCTTCCTGCGCGTGCCCATGACTTCGGTCTTCATGGTGCTGGAAGTCAGCGGTAATTATTCCATTATCGTGCCCGTGATCTTAGCGAACACGCTGGCCTACCTGATCTCCCGCGGACTGGAGCCCACGCCGATCTTTGACCTGCTCACTCGCCAGGACGGCCTTGACCTGCCTTCGCTTGAAGAGCAACGGGAGCAGACCGTCTTGCGGGTGGAAGATGCCATGAAACCCGCTCCTACGCCCGTGTTGGATGCCCAATATTCCGTGGACCAGGCGCTCCGCCGGGTGCAGGACTTGCCCGGAACGTTTCTGGTCCGCATGAGCCCCAGCGGATGGGGCAGCGTTACCCCCGATACGCTGAAGCGGCTGGTCGGCGAAGGCAAGGGGGAATTGTCGCTCGGATCCACTCTGCCCATACGAAACCTGCCCTATCTTCATCCCGATCTGACCCTGGAAGCGGCGCTCCGCCACGTGTACCACGTGCCGCTGGTGCCGGTAGTCCATCGCGCCGATTTCCGGCGCCTGGAAGGCGTCATTTCCCGCGAGGATGTCCTGGAGAAATACAAAGAGCAGGAGAGCGATTGAGCTGAGAAGCCCGTGTGGGTCGGACACTCCTGTCCGACGCTTTTGAACTGGATTTCGTTTTTTTTACCGAATGCCCTCAAACCCAAAAGCAACTTCAAGGGCGTCGGACAGAGCCTGCCCTAAGCGACGTCGAAGGGGGTGTCCGACCCGCACTGGCCGAGCTTGTTTTACACATTGCGATGTGTGACAATATACACATGGCAACCAACCTGGCACTGGATGATCGCTTGATCGAAGAGGCTCGCCGCGTCGGCCGGCACAAGACTAAGCGCGAAGCCGTGTCCGCCGCTCTTGCCGAGTACGTGAAGCGCCGTAAACAGCTCCGCATCCTGGATGCTTTCGGCACAGTGGATTTCGACCCGAAGTACGACTACAAGGCCGAACGTAACCGAAAACGCTCATGATGGTGCTGGTGGACACGTCCGTCTGGTCCTTGGCTTTGCGACGAAAGCAATCGGATCTGAGTCCCGGAGAACAGGCCCTGAAATCCGCGTTGCAAGAATTAGTGGTGGACGGCCGCGCTCAGATTGTCGGCCCTGTCCGTCAGGAGTTGCTCTCCGGAATACGGGCGGAAGAAACCTTTCGCAGGCTGCGTGACGCTTTGCGAGCCTTCGACGAACCTCACCTCCGGGTCCAGGATTATGAAGAAGCGTCCCGCATGAGCAACATATGTCGTGCTCGAGGCATTGCGGGATCGGCGATAGACTTCCTGATTTGCGCCATTGCCCATTTGCGCAATTGGGAAGTCTTCACGACGGATCGCGATTTTGCCCGCTACAGCAAGCTTTTACCGCTTAGGCTGTACTGAGTTGCGAACGTACTCGTTATTTTTCAATACTTTACAAACCAACTAATGCGCTATTCCCCCGCTGAACCCCCATTTTTCCCCTTTCGTTGACATATCCTCGTGCTTCTCCCATGTCTTCAATAACATAAAGTCAGATTAATCCATCAGGCGGCAGACGCTAACCGGCGCTCCGCGGGTGAAGCTTGTACCGAGGTCACACCACGGCAGGGAATTTCCGGGTTCAATCCGGGAATCTCCGGTAAAACACTAACTTGCCGCGGCATACCAGCAGAGGAAAGCGAGAACGCATGCACAAGCCAGTGAAGTACGTGGAGAAGGCAGTCACAGTCGCAGCCAAAGGCGCGTGGGTGGTCTTTAACAGCCTGAATAAGATCAAGCAGAACCCCTCGCCAACCCCGAAATGGTCGGAGAAGCCGCTGCTGAAATCCTACGAGAAGACCAAGCCGCCCCTTGGCTGGCCCCGCTCTACTGACTCTCTCTGCCCCAAGTGCGTGCCCGAAATCCGTCAGCAGATTCTCGACGGCAAGCTGCCGTACGAAGTGCTGATGAACGAGAAGGTCGGCGAGATCAAGGCCGAAATCGTCGAGCGGGACGGCAAGATCCTGATGGTGAAGGACTGCGCCATCCACGGCCACTTCGAAGACGTGATGTCGATTGACACCGAATTCTCGAAGCACCTGGAAGATGTATTCCCCGGCCGCGACATTCGCGCCCACAATGACGAAAAGCTGCATCACCACGGGTCTTCCACCGTGAAGTATGGCCGCGGCTCGGTGCTCACCATCGACCTCACCAACCGCTGCAACATGATGTGCGATCCCTGCTTCATGGACGCCAACCAGGTTGGCTTCGTCCACGAACTGAGCTGGGAAGACATCAAGACCATGCTGGACAACGCCATCACCATCAAGCCGCGCCGCCAGATGTCGGTGCAGTTTTCCGGTGGCGAGCCCACGCTATCGCCGTACTTCCTGGACGCCGTCCGCTACGCCCGCAAGGTGGGATACAACTCGGTGCAGGCCGCGACCAACGGAATCGAATTTGCCAAAAGCTTTGAGTTCGCGCAGCAGGCCGCGGAAGCCGGCATGCGGTACGCCTATCTCCAGTTCGACGGAATCGGCAACGCCGCGAACGCGCACCGCAAGGTCGGCAATTTGTTTGACGTGAAGCTGAAGGCCATCGAGAACATGCACAAGGCCGGTATTGAGATCGTTCCGGTCGTCACCATCGTTAACGGCATCAACAACGAGCAGGTCGGACGCATCATCAAGTTCGCGCTGGACAATCCCAAGACCATCGGGTTCCTCTCGTTTCAACCGGTGTCGTTCACTGGACGTGATGAAGCGGTCACCGACGATCGCCGCGAAGCGCAGCGCTACACGCTTTCTCACCTGGCGCATGACGTGAAGAATCAGACTGGCCTGGGCGAGCCCGCCCGCGACTGGTTCCCGATTTCGTTCATGGGAACATTTTCCGACTGGGCCGACCTGATGCACGTCAATGATTCGAACAACGATTGGGGCCAATTGAGCTGTGGATGCCAACCCAACTGCGGCACCGGCATGGCGCTCATGCTCGACAAGGACACCAAGGAAGCGGTTCCGGTCACGGCCTTCCTGAAGGGCGATCAGCTGGCCAAGGACATTGCCAAGGTCAACGACGCCGCCCGCGGCAAGTTTCTCACTGTCGTCGGCATGGCGCTCTGCCTGATGAAGAATTACGATCCCTTCCAGTCTCCGACGCATTTCAAGCTG
>DATJEL010000075.1:0-4712 GCA_035496675.1 Terriglobales bacterium | reverse complement strand
GGAGACGGCCGAGTTCGCTCCATGTTGACGCACGAGGAAATGGCCCAGATGATCGGAGCATCGCGCGAGACAGTCACTCGCGTCATGACTCAGCTCAAACGAAAACAATTGATTCGTCTGGAAGGCACCACTCTGGTGATTCGCAATAAAACTGGACTTGAGCAGATCGCTTCCTGACCGAAAGCTAGAGACCGAACAACTCTCTCAGACGCTTGGTTTGGGCGCGGCTCACGGGGATCTCGGTTTGCTTCTTGTCATCCATGCGCAGCTGATAAGAGCTCTTGAACCAGGGAACCACCTCGCGGATGCGATTGATATTTACCAGAAAAGAGCGGTGAGCTCTCCAGAATAAATTGGGATCAAGCGAGTCGAGCAACTCTTCAAGCGTCCGGCAATTTGAAACCCCTTCCATGCCATTCGCTCCCGCGGTGACTACCGTGATCACGCCATCTTCAATCGAAGCGTAGCAGATATCTTTCTGATCTACGAGGAACAGACGGCCGGCAGCTTTCAACAAAATCTTGGAGGTAGACGATTTTTGCGATTCAAGCATGCGGACCAGGGTCTCCAGCTTGTCGCTGGGAGCGCCGGCGGACTCCACTTTCTCGCGTGCCTTCTGCACCGATTGCGCCACTCGTTTCTTGTCAAACGGTTTGAGCAGGTAGTCAACCGCGTTTACTTCGAAAGCTTTGACCGCGTACTGGTCGAAGGCGGTAGCAAAAACGATTTGTGGTAGCGAAATCTTCTTGTCGAGAAGCTTCTTGATGACGGCAAAGCCGTCCAGGCCGGGCATCTGGACGTCAAGAAAGACCAGATCGGGATTGTGTTCGCGGATGAGATTGACCGCTTCCAAACCATTTTTCCCCTGGGCCACGACATCTATGTCGCCTACGTTCTTCAGCAAAAAGGCGAGTTCGTCCCGAGCTAATTGTTCGTCGTCCACGATTACGGCGGAGAGTGGCATCAACTACCTCAATGAAAGTATATAGGAGTCAATCCTCCCATCTCAGAGTTAGGCTACATTCTCCAAGGCTAAGGCCATTCCCATTCCTCCGCTCACACACAGGGTTGCCACGCCGGAGCGGACCTTGCGCCGGCGCATCTCGTGTAACAAGGTCACCGTTATGCGCGTGCCTGTGCAGCCGATCGGATGCCCGAGCGCTATGGCCCCACCGTTTACGTTAAGTTTGTCGTGATCGAAATGGAGTTCGCGATCACATGCGAGTACCTGGGCGGCGAAAGCTTCATTTAACTCGATGAGTCCGAAGTCTTTCAGCTTTAGTCCATGTTTCTGTTCGAGCTTGCCCAGTGCCGGCACGGGGCCAATCCCCATTCTGCGTGGATCCACCCCCGCCGAGCTTACGGCCATAATTCTAGCGAGGGGTTTGAGGTTATGCTTCTTGATGAACTCTTCACTGGCGACCACAACTGCAGCCGCGCCATCGGTGATGCCGGAAGAATTGCCGGCCGTAATTGTTCCGGTTTTTGAGAAAACCGCCGGAAGTTTTGCCATCTTTTCCATTGTGGCATCGCGGAACGGGTGCTCGTCGCTCGACAAAACCCGCGTGCCCTTCTTGGCCTCAATCGTAACCGGCACAATTTCGTCGTTGAGTTTGCCCGTGTCAATCGCATTGCCAGCTCGGGTCTGTGAGCGCAAGGCGAATTGGTCTTGCTCCTCCCGCGAGATTTTGTATTCCACTGCCAACAATTCGGCGGTTTCCCCCATAACCATTTTTGCCATAGGGCAGAAGAACCCGTCACGGTACATGCCATCGACGAGTTCCTGGTCACCCATGCGATAGCCCCAGCGTGCACCGTCGAGATAATAAGGCAGACGCGACATGGACTCAGTTCCGCCCGCCAGAATGCAATCCAGGTTGCCGGTTGCGGCCTCCTGATAAGCCAGCGCGATCGACTTCATTCCTGAAGCGCATGCCTTGTTGACGGTGTAGGCGGGTACCTCCTGCGGAACGCCGCTGCGAATGGAAATCTGACGTGCTGGATTCGGGCCTCCTCCAGCCTGGCGGGCATTTCCGAAAATGGTTTCTTCCACCTGCTCCGGCCGGACACCTGCCCGCTCCAGAGCGGCAACAGCGGCAATTACGCCCATGTCAGCCGCACTCACCGACGCCAACGAGCCCCCAAACTTGCCAATGGGTGTTCGCACTGCGGAAACAATGAAGACGTCTTTCACGTTGTGCTCCCCACCCAGTTTAATCGAGCCCTTTCAGCATTTACACTATGCATGTGCACCTGATCTACGGCATCAACTCTGTTGCGGAAGGCCTAAAGGCGCGTGGACGAGCTTTTGAGTACGTCACCGTCGCCAAAGAACGTCATGATCTCCGGTTGCAGCGAATCATCGAAGAGTGCCGGAAAATCGGTCTGCCGGTGCGATTTGTTGGCCGGGCGGAACTTGACCACATGGCGGGAAACGTGGCGCACCAGGGCATTGTGGCCGTCAGTTCTGCCAAACAATACAGCGATTTGGATGACGTGATCACGGCGAAACGCGGCGTGTACTCGCTGGTTTTAGTGTTGGACGGGGTTGAGGATCCTCATAATCTGGGGGCGATTATTCGCACCGCGGATGCCGCTGGCGTCGATGGTCTGGTTATCCCCGACCGCCGGGCCGCCGGGGTTAGTGGAACGGTGACCAAGGTCTCGGCCGGTGCGACTGCGCACTTGCCCATTGCCAGGGTTACAAATATTGCTCGCACCTTGGAGGATCTGAAAGGGCAGAATCTCTGGACAGTTGGACTCGACGAACGCGCAACTCAGGCGTACGACTCGGTCGACTACAACATGAATTGCGCGCTGGTGCTGGGGGCCGAGGGTAAAGGCATTCACGATTTAGTGCGCAAGAAATGTGATTTCCTGGTTTCGATTCCGATGATGGGAAAAGTCTCGTCTCTTAACGTATCTGTTGCCGCTGGCGTAGTGCTCTACGAAATCGTCAGACAACGCCGCATCAAAGGTTCGATCCCGGTTGCGCAATGAACTTGCGGGCATGCCTGGTTCTGGGTTTATTCTCTGTGGTAACTCCAGTGTCCTTCTGCCTCGACCGCAACGCTTTCACCTTCACGAACTACAATCTCAATGTACAAATCGAACCCGCGCAGCAGCGAATCGGCGTGCGCGGCAAGATTGTCCTGCGCAACGACTCAACTGTGCAGCAGAAGAATGCTGCTTTGCAGATCTCATCCTCCCTGGATTGGCGCTCCATTCAGATAGATGACAAGCCTGTGCAGTTTGTCTCCCAGCCTTACACCTCCGACATTGATCACACTGGCAGCTTATCCGAGGCAATCGTCTCCCTGCCACGGGAGATTCCTGCCAAGGGCACTATTGCGTTGGAGATTGGATACGAAGGTAAGATCGTTCTGGATGCCACTCGCCTGACTCGCATCGGCGTGCCGGAAGATCGGGCGACGCACAGCGACTGGGACCAGATCGGCCGGGAATTTACGGCGGTCCGTGGCATTGGATACGTGGCTTGGTACCCAGTGGCTGCCGAAGCGGCGAATTTGTCCGAAGGCGAGAGCGCGTTTGATACGGTGGGTCGCTGGAAGCAACGGGAAGTCGGCGCCGAAATGCGGATCAATCTGCAGGTGAGCAGCGCCTCGGCTGGGCCGGGTATGATTTCAATCCAGAATGCCGAAACCTGCAACCTCGATGGGTGGCCCGCAAACACTGCCGGCTCGGACAGCGGGTGCACCTACAGCCGCCTGGATCAGGTGGTGCCGGCGTTCCTGGTCGGCCCGTATTCGACACTTAGTAGTTCTTCAGCAACGCTGGCTTTCTTTGACGATCATAAGACCGCGGCGCAGAATTGGTCCGACGCCGCTAATCAGGTCCTGCCCCTGGTAAAGGACTGGTTTGGTACTCCGCAACGACCGGTTCAGGTTGTCGAGTTGGCGGATGCGGCGGCTGCTCCATTCGAAGCGGGAAGACTAGTTGTTGCTCCGGTCGGTAGAGATCTGAAGCTCGCGCAAACCCTGCTTGTCCATCAGCTCACCCACGCAGCACTCTCGTCGGATCGGCCTTGGATTCGCGAGGGCTTGGCTCACTTCGCCCAGGCCCTCTGGCGGGAGCAGCAGAACGGCCGATCCGCTGCACTGGACTATCTCGGCTTGCATCGCACAGCTCTGGCCGATGCAGAAAGGGTCGCTTCTTCAGAACGAGGTTCAGCACGATCGCTCATCTCGACCGGAGACGAAGAGCTGTACCGAAGTAAAGCAATGTTCGTCTGGTGGATGTTGCGCGACATGGTTGGCGATGCGGCTCTCCGTAAGGCTGTAGCAGCCTACCGCGCCCCGGATGACCGACAGCCATCATACATCCAGCATCTCATCGAGACACAGTCTCACCGCGATCTGGAATGGTTTTTCGATGACTGGATCTACCGCGACCGCGGTCTGCCGGATTTTCGCATCGTGTCTGTGTATCCTCGGCAGATGTTAAATGAAGCCTACCTGGTTACAGTGTCGGTCGAGAATCTCGGGGCTGCGGGCGCCGAAGTACCGGTGACTGCCCGCTCCGGCAATCGGGAAGCGAGTCAACGATTGGAAGTGCGTGGTAAGGCGACTGCAACTGTTCGCATCGAACTGCCGGGCTCACCTGATGAAGTGATTGTCAACGACGGCAGTGTTCCGGAAAGCGACTTGAACAATAATTCATTCAACGTACCGAAACCTGCCAGGTGAACGCTT
>DATJEL010000074.1:0-3242 GCA_035496675.1 Terriglobales bacterium | reverse complement strand
ATGTGAATCGGAAGAACTACGCCGCCAAGGAGCCCTGAGCGCGGGACCTCGATGCGTCCATCACGCTGTCCAGCGGCCCTCCAGCGTGATCGGGAGGGAAAAACACCCGACGACGACGATACAAGGGATAGATCAATGCGTGCGATCCAGGATGCCGCACGAGCGCAAAAAAAACCTATCTATGAAAGAAGCAACGGCGAAAGAAGCAACGGCTCCTGCGAGCTTGCACAATTACTGAACGCTCGATCTACCAGCGGGTTGGCGAATGCCTGGGGACCCTTCGTCGATCAAAGTTACCCACAAATTCCTCGGACGAGGCAACAAATAAGGAGGATTGCATATGGCAAGTGACAATCAACTGGAGCAGATGAAACAGAAATACGCCTCTGTTCTGACGACCATTCAGCAGCAGCAGGTCCAGCTCAGTCATGTTCACATCCAGGACAACAAGCTGTTCATCGAGGGGCTCGCTCCCTCCGAGCAAGCTAAAAACAAGGTCTGGGATCAGATCAAGCTGGTGAACCCGAATTGGGCCCAGGAAGTGACCGCCGACATCAGTGTCGATCCCAACGCCAAACCCGCACAAGCGCAGGGAGCCAGTGTTTCAGGAGGACAGCAGCGCACGTACACAGTAAAACCGGGCGACAGTCTCTTCAAGATCAGCAAAGAGCTATACGGCAATGCCAATGAATACATGAAGATCTTCGAGGCAAATCGAGATGTGTTGAGCGACCCGAACAAAATCAGCCCCGGACAGACGCTTAAGATTCCAGGATAACAGAGCCACCATGCCACTGAGTGATTTGTTGGGTAATTTGGAGCGATATCGCGGCGCTCACGTGACTGTGATGCTCGATTTCAGCGTGGAGCGCGAGAAGCGCGCCCTCCGCGACTAAATAGGTGGACATAAACGGAGACCGGTTTCGATACTTCAGCGTGGAAAGGTCTAGAGGGTAGGAATATGACCTCTCGGAGAAAGAAGTGGCTCGTCGTCACCACCTTGGTTTTCACCGTTGTAGCCGGGGGAGTCTTCGTCGCCGCCTTCATCCTGGCGAAGCGTGTCGAGCCATACAACCGGGAACAAGCGATCCAATATCTGCGCAAGCGATTTGATAGCGAAGTCGAGCTAGCTCGTCTCAGGTGCACGTGCCACCTGTTTCGCCGCTCCGCCTGCTCTTCGGCGGCGGGCGAGGCACCTTGGCGCAAGTGGAGGGGCACTAACTTATCGTTGCGTCACCACGGCCGAAGCGATGTGCCCCCCATGTTGGCTATCAAGCACTTTAGTTTCGAGGCCGACCTCGGGGCACTTCTAGATACGCCCAAGACCGTGAATCGGGTAACGCTCGATGGCCTCGAGATCCAAATACCGCCAAAAGGGGAAAGGCCGCACTTCGGATCGCAGCAGTTGCCCGAGGAAACGGCCGCGGCGAGAGCGGCGTCAGGCGGCGTTGGTGATCGAGGAGGTCCTGGTGCGGAACGCTCGCTTGATTATTCTTCCCAAAGACAAAGCGAAAGTTCCACTGCGCTTCGACATTCACGACGTCCGAATGGCGTCCGTCGGAAAGGACGTGGCAATGAAGTATAACGGAGAACGAAGAAATCGATGCAGTCGTTCATCGGATGAGCGGAGAGTTCAAGCTGGTCGACGAATCCCTTACGTTCCGCACGCTAGCGTTTGCCATTCCGGGCGCGGCCATAAATATCGGCGGAGTATTCGACATGGCTGCGGATAAACTCGACTTCCACGGCGCACTCATGCTCGACGCCAAGGTTTCCGAGACGCAGAGCGGGTGGAAGCGTTGGGTGTTGAAGGCGGTGGACCCATTCTTTTCCAAACGCGGAGCGGGCACGTTCCTGCATATCAAAGTCGTGGGAAGCGCCGCGGATCCGCAGTTTGGCCTCGATCCCGGCGGCACCAGCCCTGTCGAAGAGGCCCAAAAGGCCACGGCGGAAAAGAATACGCCTTAGCGGATACCAAAGCTTCCAAGATGCTCCGGGCCTGCCATTTGTCCCGAGGAATTCTTACGGCTGTGAACATGTTACGGGGAGACGGGCGCGCGATTTTCAGCGCCGGATTCATTTGCCAGGAGCACCTATGTTTTCAGACGTGGGGACGTTTTTCGCAAGCTCCTGAAGAACTTCCTGTGGTTTCGTGCGCGCCGCCAAGTCCTCAATTTCGGGGTCGACGCCGGCGGCCAGGCCGTGATAAGAACACAAGGCCTGCAGCATTTTAAGCATCTTAGTGTTCTCGCGCTCGGATAGCAAATTGATCTGCAGGTCGAGATGAGAACGCTGGTCGGCTTGCCGCGCCGATCGGTTCTGGCTCATCAGGATGAAGAGTGACAGGAAGATGGACTCCAGAGAGACAATCATCGTCAATAATGAAAAGGGAAATGGATCAAATCCGAGCGCCTGCGATCCCCATCCTGCATTCAGCGCGATCCACAGGAGGAACCAGACAATGTGAAGCACGATGAACCAGATGCGGCCCGCGTGGGTAGCGATCAGATCCCCAAGGCGTTCCGCCCTAGACCTGCGCAGCAATGCCTCCCGTTCAATTCGAGCGATCTCTTGCACGTTCTGGTACGTTGCAGTTTCCATGTCCTGATGCTCCCTGGAAGAGCGATGGAGTCGCTGTTGGTCGGAGGCATGCATCGGTGCCCGGCACTGGTCTGGGCAGAGTTAGGCGGGCCCTCGTCAGGCGGCTCGCGTCACAGCGTGATAAACCACCAGGAAGACAATCGAGCCAATCACTGCGACCAACAGGCTGTACAGATTTACGCCCGTAACTCCCGAAGCCCCGAAAGTATTAAACAGCCAGCCCCCCAGCACGGCGCCGACGATCCCTAGAAGGATATCCAGAATCACGCCTTTGCCTTTTTTGTTCACGATTTTGCTCCCGATGAAACCGGCAAGCAAACCAAGCACAATCCACGCAAGAAACGACACGTTGTTCCACCTCGTTGCGATTTGAAATAAACGGGCAGCACCCACTCACCCTGGATGCTGCCCAAATTAGCTGGACCCGCTAGACTTTGCTCGAAGCAGTGCCGGTCTGCACACCATGGGAACTGACCGCTTTTTCCCCTGCGGAGGAGATGTCTTCTGCTCCGGTCTGCTTCAGCAGATCCTTCGCCCTGGCGATGTCGTCGGACGAGTCGCAATGCACCGATAACAACACACCACCGTCCTTGACTCGACCTTCGTACCGCTTGGCCTCATACTCTGGAATGCCCATGCCG
>DATJEL010000073.1:0-2999 GCA_035496675.1 Terriglobales bacterium | reverse complement strand
ACTGCAAGTGCCAATTCGGGGTGAAACGACGTTTGAGGATCCCACGGCTACTTCGGAATCCGAGCGACTGGAGAAGTTCTTACAGGAAGACCATGTGAGGCTCTACGGACGAGATCTCAAGATCCGCATTGAGCAGAGTGGCTTCGCGTGCGAAATGCTCTCAACCAAGAGCGTGCCCCTCCCTGACCAGATTCGCTATTCCCTGAGGGCGCCCTCTTATCGCGAGGTATTTGTCTGCCGGAAGCCAGCATAATAATGAACGTGTTGCCTGCGGTTTCCGTCGTTACCCCCACTAAGAACCGGCTGAGTCTATTGCGCCAAACCATGGATTCAGTGGCGGCACAAACTTTCCATAGATGGGAACACCTTGTTGTGGACGACGGATCGGACGACGGCACGCCAGAAGAGGTTAGGAGGCGCGCTGCTGACGATTCGCGTGTTCGATACCTCCAGCGCCATGGCGGGACGTCCGGCGCCAATGTCTGCCGCAACATCGGCATCACAGAAAGCCGCGCTGGCCTCATCGTCTTTTTGGATTCCGATGACTTGCTCAGGCCCAATTGTCTCGAGCGGCGCGTCGAGATCATGCAGCAAAATTCGACTCTGGACTTCGCTGTTTTCCGTGCCGGTGTTTTTATAAGCTCAGTGGGCGACCTGACGCGCCTGTATCATTCCCAGAATCCGGGCGATGATTTGCTGCGCTTCCTGACTCTGGAGTGCCCTTGGCAGACCTCGGGGCCGATTTGGCGACGCAGCTCCCTTGATTCGATGGGGGGCTTCGATGAAACGCTGCTCAGCATGCAGGACTTGGAACTTCATGTGAGGGCTCTATGTGCTCGCGCCAAGTACGTCTGTTTCCCTGACACAGATCACGATATTCGGTGGCAGAACGACGCTGCCAAGACCAGCGTGCGACATTTTCAGGATCCGAGCTATATTGAGGCAGCCGAGAAAGTGCAGGGAAAGCTTCTCGATGCGGTTACGAAGTGCGGTTTACTCACTTGGAGCCGGCAGCGAGCACTCCTGGGACTTAGTTTCGGTGTGGCTGAATCATGGGTGAAGGTGAGGGGCCTTCGTCAAGGAATGAATGCCTGGAACCGGGGCTGCGGTAAACAGGGAGCTCCACTACATATGCGGATTGCGGGGTTGTTGATGCTTTACGCGGCTCGACGAGGTGCAAGGCCGGACGGACTTTGCTCACGGTTGGTCAACAAATGGAAGGGCTGGGCGCGCTTCCGGCAGGAGCCGTTGCTGCTGGAGCATACGCGGGAGAGGTCGCCCAAGCTTCCGAATGACTGTGCGGCATAGACAGGACCTGCTCGACTGGGTCGGACTTGGCAACCCGGCTCATCCTTTCATCGTTCGTGCACATCGACTGCGACGGGCTATCCTGCGGTCCGACGAGCGCCTGCGGAATGACTACCTTCACAAAACGGCAAAACCAAAGTTACACATCGGCGGGGGATGGCACCGATTGGACGGGTGGTTAAACACCGACATTGACCTGATCCCGGGCGTTATGCGCATGGACGCAACGCAACCCTTCCCCTTTGCAGACAGGACATTCCAGTGCATTTACACCGAACACATGATAGAGCACGTCCCGTATCAGAAGGGGATACGGATGCTGCAAGAGTGTCATCGCGTCATGCGGCGTGAAGGTGTCATTCGTGTGGTTACGCCCGACCTGGCCGCCATTGTCGGGCTGTACCGAGGCAAACTCTGCGCCGATCAGCACGAATACCTCTCGTGGTTTTGTCAGACATTTGCGCAAGAATGTCCGCCTAACGCCGTGTCCGCTATCAACGCAATGTTTCGTCAGTGGGGACACAAGTTCATTTATGACGAGGAAACGTTGAGGATTTCAATGCTTGCCGCGGGATTCGGGTCGATTGAAAGACGTGCATTGGGAGAGAGCCGTCATCTCGATCTGCAAGACATGGAAATCCAACAGCGCTACCCTAAGGGACTCCTCAATTTTGAAAGCGTTGCCTTAGAGGGGCGCAAGTGATACTCGGGCCCGCATCAGCAAGAGAATCAAAGAGATCTCAGTCAGGTGGTTGATTGTGTTTACATCGCGGCTTCCGCAGGGGATGCTCGATACACTCGTATCTGCGTCGCGAGCGTTCGCTACTTTTACCCAGAGATCCCCATTCGGCTCCTCGTGAGCGGGCGTCTTCAGCGGGGACTGGCCGACGAGTTGCAAAAGTATTGGAACGTCGGAACAGCACAACTTTCTGCCAGCGGCGATTACGGCTGGGGGTTTGTAAAGTTGGAAGTACTTTACGGCCCACCCGGAGAGAGATTTCTAATGCTCGACTCCGACACGGTCCTCACTGGACCGGTCCTGAATATGTGGAACGACAGTTGTGCGCCGTTCCTTGTAGATGATGAACAACAATCTGAGGCTGACACGAAGCGGCTTTATTACGACTGGGAGAATGTGCGCAAAATCGATCCGAGCGCTCAGCGGCCTGAATTCGTCTTCAACTCCGGTCAATGGTTCGGAACCGCCGGCGTCTTGACGCGCGCTGACTTCGCACCTTGGCTGGATTGGACGATGCCGCGGAAGCTTCGACATCCGGAACTCTTTATGCCCGGAGAGCAAGGCGTCCTGAACTACCTGTTCAATCGAAAGATGGCCCTTGAGGAGCTGCAGGTTGAGCGTCGACCAATCATGCGCTGGCCAGGGCATTCGATGGACGGCGTGGATGCCAAAAGGGTCACAGAGCGGACAGCGCCGCCTCTCATCATCCATTGGGCGGGCATGAAAAAGACCCGATTGCGGCCCATGGTAGGCAGCGACATTCTGCTGTACTTCGAAAAGTTCTACTATACCCGGCTCCGAGCGGGAAACGTGCGGAGGCTTCTCGCAAACTGCCGATATTTCTTGACCCACTGGCAGCACTGGGTGGGAGTGCGGATCAAGCAGAGCTATCGCAGGCGGGTTGAAACTTTGATCCCGTGGGGATTTTCCCGCCGTGTAAATCGATCCGTCG
>DATJEL010000072.1:0-22366 GCA_035496675.1 Terriglobales bacterium | reverse complement strand
AATCATGCTCCAGGCGCACGGCGACCCCAGCCCGCCGATCAGTTTTCGCAACATTTGGGTCAGAGATCTCGACTGAAGTTTCAGCCACTTCCGCTCCAGAGTCTTCAACTCTAGATTGATGGGTGCGTAAAATTCACCTTGACACCTCGATATCTATCTGTCATAGGTAGAGGCAGAATGATCCAATACTCTACGCGACAGGCTGCTCAGAGACTTGGAATCGACCTCAGGACTCTGAATCGATACATCGCGGCGAGAAAAATTTCTGCTCCTCCACTGACACACGTCGGTGGCGTACAGGTCCGCCTTTGGAGCAGGGCAGATATTCAAAAGATCAGAGCCATTCTTCCGTCTCTGAGAAATGGACGAAAGAGCAGATATCACAAACAGGGAAAACGAATAAAAAAGAATACCTAACAAACCGGGCCGCGCCCAGTGTGTGACCACCGAGCGCGCCCTAACCAAGCGCCACCTGCGGAGGCAGGCAACCGATGGCTACCACTGACGTTATACGCTCCATTCTTTGGGCGCAACTTGACAAGCCTCAGATCCGCTCTCGCTTCAACTCAGGCCAAGAAATACTCTACGGAACTGCTAGAGACTTAGAAGGTGGGCTATGAGCGGCCCCTCCTGGAGACCTCAAGTCCAAAAACTCCACATTTATGAGGGAATCTTCAACCTCAATCGGGCGTTCCATGCCACTTTGCTCAGCCTCGAACGATTGGAGGATCTTGGATTTTTCAGATCTGAGTATTTGAACGCCTGCAAGATCGAACTTGAACATACCCGTGCTGCCGCAAATGACGAGTTAATAGAAACGCTCCGCGACTACGAACAGGAGGAAGGGGTGCGTTTTTGGAAGATGCAAAAGGAATGGAATGCTCAGTTCAAGGATCCTGATGATGTCTTCTTTGAAGCCAACACACGCAAGCGGGAGATCAGGGAGAAGATGAGGGAGCTAAGATCTAGCCTTGATCGATTGGGTCCGAAGAGGAGGAAGGCTCGAAGGAACCGCAAAATAAAACGGGTGCACAAGTGACCCAGCGATGCCGCTGAGGAAAGGCGCAGCGGCATCGCTCAATAGGCCCCAAGTCGGGCCCTGGGAAATGTCTGTTCGGAAGGGCTAGGAAGGGTTTGACAAGCCCTGCAGGCAGTGAGAGACTTTTGTTCCTGTAAGAACGTTTGTTTCGGCGCTCCTTTCGATTCGTGGACTTCGTGGCCGGATGACGCCTGGGTTGTTACACTTCTCATCCTTTATTTGTAGGCCGACGTTGACTCTCTTATTCGGCAGGCACTCTTCATCCTGTGATTGTGGCCAAGAGCCTGTTCGGACATCCCTCAGAACGGCACAGCTCAGGTTTCGGTTCGTCATCGTGGCTCTTGTTCTGGGCATGACGATCGCTTGTAACCGGGGGCAGACCTCCCGACATCTCGATTTCAACCAGGATGTTCAGCCGATTCTGGCCAGTCACTGTTTCAGTTGTCACGGTCCCGATCCGGAAATGCGCAAAGCGGGCCTGCGTCTCGATCTTGCGGAATGGGCGATGAGGAAGCGGGATGGCCACCGCGACGCGATCGTTCCCGGTCACCCTGAGAAGAGCGAGCTAGTCAACCGAATTGAGTCCAAAGACCCGCACTATCTCATGCCCCAAGATGCGCAAGGCGACGCCAAGCCGATGAGCGCGGGTGAGATCGCGATTCTCACGGAGTGGATCAAGCAAGGTGCTGTTTATCGTCCCCATTGGGCCTTTGAGGCACCAGTTCGTCCGCCGGTCCCCCAGGATGGCCAGGCTGATGGATGGGCAAAGAATGCAATCGACAATTTCATTTTTGCGAAACTGAATAAAAGGGGCCTGCAGCCTTCTGCGCAAGCCGACAAGCCGGCACTCATTCGGCGGGTCACGCTGGACCTCACCGGGCTGCTGCCTACGCCGGAAGAGGTTCAGGCATACGTACGCGATTCTTCCCCGGATGCATACGAGCGTCTGGTTGATCGACTGTTGGCCCGTCCCACGTTCGGCGAACAGCGCGCGCGATACTGGCTCGACTACGCCCGCTACGCCGACACCTACGGCCTACATTTCGACAATAGCCGTGATATCTGGCCCTACCGCGATTATGTAATCCGCTCGTTTAACAACAACAAACCTTTCGATCAATTTGCCATGGAGCAGATTGCGGGCGACCTGATGCCGATGAAAACGCTTGATCCTTTGATCGGCAGCGGTTATGTGCGCCTGGGTGTCAGCAGCAACGAAGGTGGCACGATTCCCGAAGAACTCCGAGTCAACATCGCGCGCGAGCGCACAGAGGCATTCGGCGCCACGTTCATGGGGCTTACTGTCGGTTGTGCGGTCTGCCACGATCACAAGTTCGACCCAACCACGCAGCACGATTTTTACTCCCTGAGTGCATTCTTCAATAATCTCGATGAAAAGCCTTTTAACGACGATCGTCCGGTGTGGACACCGGTCGTACGCCTCCCGAAAGCAAGCGAAAAAGAAGCTTATGATCGCGTGCTCGCCCACCGTTCTGAACTTCAGGGAAAGCTGAATGCAATCAGAGCCGACGCGCGCCGACTGGTCGAGCAGTGGCTGACGTCGAGCAAGGACCAAGCACGTCCCGTTTCCTCTGCCGGACTTACGGTTCGTCTGCGTCTCGATGAGGGTCGTGGCGAGATTTTGAAGAATAGCGCACCCAATGCCAATCCGGCGAGCTTCAAAACCACCACCATGAAGCCTGAGTGGGGTGAGACCACATGGCTGTGGCCGGACTTTCGCATGCAATCGAGCACGCGAGTACCGCTCGGCCAGGTTGGCGACTACGAAGGCACCCAACCGTTCAGTGCGGGTGGTTGGTTCATGTTCAGGGCGGCGCCATTTCACCCCGGCAGTTTCGGTACGTTGATGTCGAAAATGGAATCGAGCCAGCACGACCGCGGCTGGGAACTCGCTGCAGATGATAACGGCATCATCAGTGTCGCTCTGGTGGATCAGGCAGCCAAAGAGACGACACCAGAGAAGAAGGAAGAAAAAACCGGAAAGAGTGACAAGAAAGTCCCGGAGAAAAAACCGCCCACTGCGAAAGAACCTTTCAACTACCCCACGCCGCAGGATCTCAGCAAGCAGGACCTGGCTCCAAATAAACCGCCCGAACAGCTAAAAGCCGAGAAAGACGCAGGAAAGAAGTCAAAGGCAAAAGCCGAGGCGGAACAGAAAGCCAAGAAGTCAAAACCGACCGAAACCCCGAGCGACCACGCACCCGAGATCGCGATCCGTGTTGCCACCCTCGAGCCCCTGCCGCTCGACAACGCGTGGAAACACATTTTCTTTACCTATGGTGGCTCAGGCCGCGCGTCCGGCATAAAGATTTTCATCGATGGTGTTCCGGTCGCTACGCGAGTGCTCAAGGACAATCTCGGCACGGCCAGCATTCGCACCGACGCCCCCACGCAGCTTGGATGGCGCAATCCCGATGAGCATCCGGCCAAGGATGCGCGCTACCAGGACATTCGGCTCTATGGGCGGGCGCTCGCATCAAACGAGGTCAAGCGACTTCCGTTCGAGGACTACGTCGCGGAAATCGCGGGACAGCCGCGGGCAAAATGGACGGAAGATCAGTGGCACGCAATCACCGAGTTCTACCTAAACGATGTTGACCCCACATACCGCCGGATCCAAAGCGAAGTAGTCTCTCTCGATTCCCAATTGGACCGTCTATCCGCGGGCGGCAACTTGACCCTGGTTTCCTGGGAAAAGTCCACCCTCCCCTATGCGCATGTGCTGACCCGTGGCGTGTATACCGCGCGCACCGAACGAGTCGAAGCCAACACGCCCCACTTTCTCCCCCCGTTACCGCCGAAAGAACCGCGAAATCGCCTTGCCCTGGCGAAATGGACCACGAGCCCCGAAAATCCTCTGACCGCGCGCGTCACGGTGAATCGCATGTGGTATGAGCTGTTCGGAACCGGCCTGGTGGAGACCACGGAAGACTTTGGGATCATGGGCCAGCGGCCGAGCCATCCCGAGTTGCTTGATTGGCTGGCAGTCGAGTTCCGCGAAAGCGGATGGAACGTCAAGCACATGTACAAGCTCTTGGTAATGTCCTCGACATATAGGCAAAGTTCCAAAGCTAGCCCGCAGCAGCTGGCGAAGGATCCGAGAAACGAGCTTTTGTCTCGTGGCCCCCGGTTCCGCATGGATGCGGAGATGGTCCGCGATATCGCGCTACAGTCGGGCGGGTTGTTGCGGCAAGAAATCGGCGGACCCAGCGTCAAGCCCTATCAGCCGCCAAGCATTTGGGAACAAGTGAGCTATCCGACCAGCGACACCGTGCATTACGTCCAAGACCACGGCGAAGCTCTCCACCGCCGCAGCATGTACACGTATGTGAAACGCATGGCACCGCTTCCGAACATGGATGCCTTCGATGCTCCGGCACGCGACGTGGTTTGCACCAGGCGGCAGCGTACGGATACTCCGCTGCAGGCTCTGGTAACCATGAACGATGTGCAGTGGGTGGAAGCAGCGAGAGCCTTGGCGGAGCGGGTGATTCACGAAGCGGGACCGCGTCCAGAAGAAGGCATAAACCGCATGGGGGTGATTCTGCTTTCGCGTGTTCCTCCTCCGCCGATGGCCGCCGTTCTCGAGAAGTCGTTGGCTGAAATGCAGAAACACTACGCCGCCAATCCGAAGGATGCGCATTCCCTGATGAGCATTGGTGAAAGCAGACGCGACCGGTCCATTCCTGAGCCGGAATTGGCCGCTTGGACGATGGTCGCAAGCGAGATGCTGAACCTGGATGAGACTGTTAATAAGTAGGTCAGGATTCTATGAAACAGCAACCACTGTGCAGCGATTGCGAAGACAAGATCACCCCGATGGATCTGCCGATTCCCTCCGGACTCAAGGAAGAATGGTCGAAAGCTGAGTCCCGGCGACAGTTTCTTGGGAGGTCGGGAAAGGTTCTTGGCTGGGCAGCGTTAGCCAGCCTTTTTGGGGAGGCCAGCTTTGACCATCGCGCTTTTGCCTCCGGCCCTGGCATGCCCCTAGGATCCGGAATGAACAACCTTGGCCTGCCTCATTTTGCCCCCAAGGCCAAGCGCGCCATATACCTGTTTATGTCTGGCGCGCCGCCGCAGGTCGATCTTTTTGATTACAAGCCGAACCTTGCTGCGCAATTCAACAACGACATGCCCGCTTCGGTTCGGGGAAATCAGCAGCTGACTGGCATGACCGCCGGTCAAGCTCGTTTCCCGATTGCTCCCGCACATTGGCCCTTCACTCAGCACGGGCAAACCGGCACTTGGATCAGTGATCTGCTCCCTTACACGGCGCGCATGGTGGACGACCTCACCTTTATTAAGTCCACCAATACCGACGCCATTAATCACGAGCCCGCGATCATGCTTATGAATACGGGCAACATGAATGCCGGCAAGCCGTGCCTCGGCGCCTGGCTGGCATACGGGCTCGGCAGCATGAACGACAACCTTCCGACTTTCGTCGTTCTTCAGACCAAGACGAATCCGAAGGAGAACAATCAGCCCGTTTCTTCCCGTTTATGGAGCAGCGGGTTTCTTTCGTCTGAATTTTCGGGGGTAGGTCTCCGTTCGGTGGGGGATCCTGTGTTGTACCTCGAGGACCCTGCGGGCGTTAGCCGGGAGATTCGGCGCAAGATGCTGAACGCGGTCGAAGAGATCAACCGTCAGACGCTCGCCGAAGTGGGAGATCCGGAAACCAATTCGCGGATCGCGCAATATGAAATGGCGTTTCGCATGCAGTCTTCAGTGCCCGAACTCACGGATCTCAGCAAAGAACCCGAATCGACCTGGGAGCTGTATGGTCCGGAAGCAAAAGTGCCCGGAACGTTTGCCTACAATTGCCTGCTCGGGCGGCGCATGGCGGAACGAGGCGTTCGCTTCACGCAAATCTATAAACGAGGCTGGGATGTGCACGACAATGTCGTCGGCAACCTACCCGTACTCTGTCAGGAGACGGATCGGGGCTGCTATGCCCTGGTAACCGACCTGAAGCGGCGAGGCCTGCTGGATGACACACTAGTGATTTGGGGTGGGGAATTCGGGCGCACCGTCTACAGCCAGGGCGGGTTGAGCCAGGAGAACTACGGACGCGACCACCATCCTCGCTGTTTTACGGTGTGGATGGCTGGCGCGGGCGTGCGTCCCGGGGTTGCATACGGCGAGACCGACGAATTTAGCTACAACGTGGTAAAAGACCCGGTACACGTTCGCGATTTCAATGCGACTATTCTTCATTGCATGGGCATCGACCACAACAAATTTACCTATAAGTTCCAAGGCTTGGATCAAAAGCTCACCAGTCCCGTGCCGGCGTTTGTGGTGCGAGGAATTCTGGCTTGAACTTGGCAGACAAAATCGTGGGCAACTCCGTCGATCTATGGCGCATGGTGCGCGCTGGCCGAGGAGTGTGGACCTGGTCCGCCTTTGCGACTGTCCTGGCTTTACTCTCGCTTCTTTTTATACCTTTAGACGGACGAGCCCACGCTGATTGGCTTCAATTTTTTGGCCGCTTCCATCCCTTGTTGGTGCATCTTCCTATTGGACTGATCGTGCTTTTGCCGGTGCTCGAGGTTTTGGGGACGCGACGCCCATCGTTGCGGGAAGCGGCCGGCCTGGTACTAGAGATCGCGCTGGCCACCTGTCTGGTCGCGATTGTCTTTGGAGTTCTTCTCGCCTACGGCGGGGGAGAAAGCGGCACGACAGTCACGCGCCACATGCGTGGAGGAATTCTCCTGGCAATCGGGCTGATGTTGTGTCTGGCCGTTCGGCGCACCTGGCTTCTAGGCGAGCACTCCCGCAGGTATTTCATCCTCCTCGCAGCCGTCCTGCTTATCCTTACCTGGACAGCCCATCAAGGTGGCTCCCTGACTCATGGCAGCGACTATTTGACCCGGTACATGCCGGCGGGGATGAAAGGCTTCTTCGCCCCAAGCGCAATCACCTCTCATCCAAATTCTTTTTTCGCCAAGCATATCTATCCGGCTTTCGATACGAAATGCGTTGCCTGTCACGGCACCAATAAGGAGCAGGGAGGCCTGCGCTTAGACTCTTATGAGTCGCTCATGGCCGGAGGCAAAGATGGGATCGTAATCGCGCCCCGCAATCCCGGTGGCAGTCTGCTTTTGCAAAAGGTCACGCTGCCTCCGAACGATCCTCATTTCATGCCCGCTGAAGGCCGCACTCCCCTTTCGCTAGATGAGATTGCAAGAATCCGGGCATGGGTGCTCGCAGGAGCTTCGCCGGAAGCTTCTAGCGTCCCAGGGATTGTCATCGCCGGGGAGGGCGAGGAGGCCCCTCTTCCGGTTGGCGATTACAACTCCTTGATGGGGGAGATTCGGCAGATGCAGCAATCGCAAGGGGCGAAGCTCGTCCCGGTGTCGGCGAAGCCATCGGATGGTCTCATCCTTCGCACAACCGACATCGCGGCCAGTTTTGATGATGCGCAGCTTGCGACATTCGCGCGCTTCGCTCCATATATTGTTGAGGCGGAACTGGGACGGACGGCAGTCACCGATGCTAGCCTTGAAACTCTGGCCCAGTTCAAGAATCTTCGGGCTCTCCATTTGGAGGACACCGCCTTGACAGGGCGTACTCTGGATAAGCTTTCCTCGCTCTCTCAACTCACTTACCTGAATCTGAGTGAGACCAAAGTGACGGGTGATTCGCTCGGTCCTTTAAAGAGGCTGCCCAATTTGCGCCATCTTTATCTTTTCAATACCCCCGCAGAACCGGCCTCAGCGGACAACGGCCTAAGGAGCACCCAATGACAAAATCCAATCGGCGTACCTTTATCAGCGTTGCAGGAATCGCGGCGGCAGTCCCCTCGGTGCCGCTTCTGGCTGCGGCGGAGACCAACAAATCAGCATCGCCAAGGGTCCTGACGGGAAATGGTGATTGGACCTATGAGGTTGTACCGGGCTGGGGAGCGCTGCCTTCCGGCACAAGTTTTGGAGGGACGCATGGCGCTGTCGCGGAAGACAAAGCTGGCCACATCTACGTCAGCACTCAAAGTACGACTGGGGTGCTCGTCTATGGGAGCGACGGCCGCTTGATCAGAACCATAGCCAACGCCTTTCCCGAGATTCACTCCATGGTGCACGCCGACGAGCACGGAGAGGAATTCCTTTATTCCACCGTGCAGAAGGGCACTCCTGCGGAAAACTGGCTGTTTGTGAAACTGAGGCTCGATGGCACGGTGGCGTTGAAAATCACTGCTCCCCCCGAGGCTGGATTCAAGACTCCGAATGAATGGCGGCTTACGGCTGCGGTTCCTGCCCCTGATGGCTTGATTTTCATCGCCAACGGCTACGGCGACTCGCGCATTTTCCGTTTCGATAAGAACGGCAACTACAAAGGAAGTTTCGCCGAGAAGGGAAAGGCCGAGGGTCAACTCGACTGCAGTCACGGTCTCACCCTCGACCTGCGCTACGATCAGCCGCTACTGCTCGTGTGCGATCGCGAAAACCGGCGTTTGTGCCACTTCGACCTTGACGGGAAATACGTTCGCACTGTGACCGAGCACCTGCGCCGCCCCTGCCAGGTCAGCCTTCAGGGCGATTACGCGGTGGTCTCGGAACTCGAAGGGCGGGTCACCATTCTCGACAGGGATAACGTGCCGGTCGCTTTCCTAGGCGACAATCCCGAAAAAGCGCAGTGGGCCAAGTACGAGCTCGATCCGCATGACATCACCGTTGGCGTGTTCAGTGCAGCCCATGGCTGCTTCATCGATTCCGACGCGAACGTCTTCGTTTCTGATTGGAACCAGACCGGCCGAATTACCAAACTCTCAAGGCGCAGGATCTGAAAAGGTGGGGGCGGTTCAGCCCCGTCCCTTCGCGATTCTTTTCAAGCACTTAGCCCGCTGTCACGAAAGCGGTGCAGTCCCAAATTGTCACCCAATCAACATCCCTCAAAGTCCATGCCTCTCAGTTACCTTCGTGTCTGAGGAAGTGTTTTCCACGCGCTATTCCTCCAGCGGTTGTGCCATTCTTCGGCCACAGAAGGCTCTTGATCATGAAGTTCCCCTTCTCCCACTTTCCAGCGCGCCAAAAAGACTGCAAAAATGACGAGGCAGGAGGAAAGAGTCTTTGCCGAAGTCAGCGAACTCGCCCAGCTTAGACCTGAGCAATGCAAGCCGATTTGCAGATTTGCTTCCGACTGTGAATGAAACCCGGCATGGCCATCGGACCGCCGTGTTTTAGGCAAGCATGATCGATGGGTTCTGAGCACAAATAGTCGAATTTCCACCATTGGAGTACGAATGCGATTTCTCGGCGTTAGGTTGATAGCCTCTCTGATTCTGGCAGTCACGGTGGTCTCGCTAATCACTTCGTATTACGAGGTGAATGGCGAAAAACGCAACCTCCGCAGGGACTTGGAGCGCAGGGCGGTCGTGCTATCGGAGAGTTTCGCTGGGAACGTTAAAGCCGAACTCGGGAAGCAGTCCATCAAGAGCCTTCAAGACATGGTTGAACACTTCAGCGATCGGGAGCATTTGGCTGGAGCCGCCGTGCTTGCCCCGGACCTTCAGCCGATTGCCGAATCCTCCGGTCTTGCAGAGCGCTTGCAGATTCTGCCAGCTACCCTCGCCCATGCGATGACGGAAGACCATATTGACAGCGAATTCATCAGTCCGGCCAATCGAGGTTCTTTACATGTCCACTTGCTGCCCTGGCAGCAGGGGAATGGGTTCGCGGGAGTGCTTCTTGTCGCTCAGGATGCCAGCCACATGGATACCCAAGTACGGCGTGCCTGGCGGCAAACGTTTGTCCGTGTCCTCGTGCAACTTCTCCTTATAGGAGTCATCACCGCACTCGTGATCCGCTGGAGCATTGCCGGTCCCATAGCGCGGGCGGCACAGTGGATGCGGAGCCTGCGAACCGAAGGATCAGTCAAGACGCCAGCCATTACAAATTTGGGAGTGCTGCGTCCTTTGGCGAAGGAGATGACCCTGTTTGCAGAGAGTCTCAGAGCGGCACGCTCATCCGCGGAGAGAGAAGCGCAATTGCGCGAAGCTGGCGAGTCGTTGTGGACTGCAGAGCGGTTGTCTGTACACGTGCGAAACAAGTTGGGGTCCAGCCGGCTTTTCATCGTCTCAAACCGGGAGCCGTACAGCCACGTCCACCAAGGGAAATCGATCCAGGTTGTTGTGCCGGCAAGTGGGCTAGTGACGGCGGTGGAGCCGATTCTTTGCGCCTGTGACGGAACATGGGTAGCGCATGGCAGTGGCGACGCCGACCGTGAGACTGTCGATCGGCATGACCGCCTCGCCGTTCCTCCTGAAGAACCACGATACACACTGCGCCGAGTGTGGCTCACCGAGCAAGAGGAAGAAGGCTATTACTACGGCTTCGCCAACGAAGGTCTGTGGCCACTGTGTCACGTTGCTCATACGAGACCCCTCTTCCGCGCCCCTGATTGGGGATGTTACGAAGCAGCAAACCAAAAGTTCGCGAGAGCAATATTGGAGGAGATGTCGGGAACCGACTCTCCGGTTGTACTCGTGCAGGATTACCACTTTGCGCTGCTACCACGACTGGTCAAGAAAGAACGTCCCGACGCTCGGATTGCCATTTTCTGGCACATTCCCTGGCCGAGCTCGGAAACGTTTGGAATTTGTCCATGGCAAGCTGAATTGCTGAGCGGAATGCTGGGAGCAGACTTGATTGGGTTCCACGTGCAGGCGCACTGCACAAACTTTCTGGAGACCGTTGACCGGTCTCTCGAATCGCGCATCGAGTGGGAGCACTTTGCGGTGAATCGTGCTGGGCACCGCACCGTCGTCAAGCCCTTCCCAATCAGTGTGGAATTCCCCAAAACACCGGTTGGGCTCGAAGATGGAGATTCGCCATACTTGGACCGTGTTGCGCTGTTTCGCGAGTTAGGGGTTGAAGCACTGTTTCTTGGTATCGGGGTAGATCGCGTGGATTACACGAAAGGAATCATTGAGCGGTTTCTGGCAATTGAACGCTTGCTCGAGAAACATCCGAACTATCAGGGGAAGTTTACTTTTGTCCAGATTGGCGCTCCTAGTCGCACGCACATTAAGCGCTATCATGACCTGCTCGCCGATGTCGACGCCGAGGCGGAACGAATCAATTCTCGGTTCCAGGGTGGCAAGTGGAGGCCGATTGTCTTCTTAAAAAAGCATCACAGCCATGGGGAGATTTCGCGCTACTATCGTGCAGCCGATCTTTGCCTGGTTACATCTCTGCATGATGGCATGAACCTGGTCGCGAAAGAGTTCGTCGCTCAACGTCACGACGAACAAGGGGTGCTGCTGTTGAGCCAGTTCACTGGCGCCGCCCGTGAATTCGTCGACGCGGTTCTCGTTAACCCTTACGATATTGAACGGACGGCAGATGCTATCCGCTATGCATTGGAGATGGCGCCGGACGAACGAAGGACGAGAATGCAGCACATGCGCAAGCTGGTGAAAGAACAGAATATCTACCGCTGGGCAGGCAATCTGATCGCTGATCTGTGCAGTGTACGCATCGATTACGCCGATGATTCCAATGAGAATCGAATGGGAAGAGCTGCTACGCAATCATCTTGAAGGATGATCAGCCCGTTGTGGCAAGCCATCATCGCTTCATCGGCGATCGGGACTGGCGATTGTCTGGGTCACCGGAGCGCTCAGCGGAGAGTGATCAGGAGCATAACAACCCGACGCTTCGAGTCCTTAATCCTGAATTTCTTCCAACGCTGTCGTGAAACCTATTTTGCCGAGCTTTACCTGGACCTGCAACGCAGCACTACGCGGAAAGCGATAAGCGTCACAAGAATCCACTGTAAGCCAATACTGAGTTGATGGAATACAACGCTTACCGGTCGCACTCACCAGCAATCCGGCGGCGCTGTGGCCTTCTTTGATTCGGAGTCGATAGAATCTGTGGCGTTCCGATCCGTCTAAACCCGGCATAGCTGTCCTGCTCCTTGGCCTACAGATAAATTTGCGAGTGGCGAGGGCACGAACAACCGTAGTTCGTCGCTATTTTCCGAAGTTAACAGCGATGGCTGAGTGCAGGAAGAGCACGAACGTACAGGCTCCTTTTCTCGTGCGCTGAGCCGGGGAAACGAGAGTCGGGTGGGGCCAAACTTGGGTCCTTGACAGAAGTCTGGCGACATCGCTCAGTCGCCCAAATATCTCTCCGATGATGGGGGACATATATTTAGACACATATATATAAGGATAGGGTCTTAAAATCCGAAACGGTCATTTTCAACGGCGTCAGCCCGTAGGGCAAAGTCTTGAATAGGCTCTAACGCGATCAAGCCAGACATCTTACGCTCGCCTTCGGTGAGCTTGGCCTTTACATCCCGGAATTTCCGCCGCAGATTCAGTCTTTCCGGCCGAGGACCCAATGGGCAATGTCCCCCTGATCCTGTCCCTCGGTCACGCTAGCGTTCTCTCCTCTGAAGGTATGCTTGATAGGCGAGTCGGGCTTTTGGGTCAACCTATGGAATGCCCATTTTGCAAAAGCCAAACCAGGCCATACTCCAAGCGGTGCAATAGCTGCGGGAAGGCGATTCCCCCTGGCCAATACCTGCTCGAAGAGTCTGGCGTGGTCGACGCTGCTTTTGACGACGCAAGCCAGGCTGTTCCAGGCACTGCTCGCGCTCAAGCTCGATATCGGTTTGCCAGGTTGGGCGACCGCTTTATCGCCTTTTTACTCGATACTGCTTTCCTGTTCGGCCTCTTTGCCGTAGTGGATGCCTGGGTGTTTACGCGCTGGGGCTCGGTTGAGGGTGGCGAAATGCAGCTCACAACTGCATCGCTACTAATCGCGGTCACGCTGAACGCCACCGTATTTTTCCTTTATGGCTGGCTGCTGGAAGCGGTATGGGGCGCCACACTTGGCAAGGCTATGGTGGGAATTCGGGTTGTGGGAACACCCCAAGGCCGGTCCTTCTCCGCTTGTGCCGTACGAAATGTGCTGAGGATCGTAGATGGGCTGGGCTTCTATCTGGTGGGTACAGTCGTGGCTGCCTGCTCCGCTGCTCGCCAGCGGGTGGGGGATATGTACGCGCGGACGGCAGTCATAGAAGAAAGCTTCGGAAGCGGCGTCCGAATCGCGGCGATTGTACTATGGATGGCGAGTCTTGCTGGAGCGGGGTGGGCAGTACCTCGCATTTGCTCGGTTAACCGCTTTGTCCCTCCCCTCTACCTAAGCCAGGTAATCATCCGAGTGGGTAGGAGCGAAGGCTTGGCTTACTTTCAGGTTGGCAGTCTCGCTGTGCACATCCAGATCGCCTCAAAATCCTCCGGATCATAAGTTCGCCGGCTCTATTGCCGCCATCATCAGCAGCCCGATCCCACATTAAATCCAGGATGTCTGATGCTGATTCTGTTCCCCACAAGCAGGTTACTGGTTACTGGGTTTCTGCTAACCACCTTTTACTGCTTCATTGCGCGCTTGCTCTGCAGTAAACAGCTTGCACGAAAGTATCGGGTAGGGCATGGCCCTGCGGGTCACAGCGGAAAGTGAGAATGAGTCGCTGGGGAATGAGAATGAGGCGTTGAGGTTACCGGAACCCGTGTGCTCTTGTTGCTTTTGGCCGTGTGCTCAACACTACGTGAAGTCCAAAACTACTATCGAGGGCTGCATAGGACATACCGATGAGAAATACAGCACATGGGTGGTTTGTGATTGGCCTGGTTCTCGCCTTCTCGTTTGCCGCTTTCGGGCGAATTGAGGGCGCCCCGTTGCCCGATGACAAGAAGACAGAGGCGAAACACGCCGACGCAACTGCTGACCAACAGCAGATGAGGGGCCTCGACGAACAGGTTCAGGAGGTCAAGTCGGACGTCCTCAGCATTTCTGCTGAGCTGAACCAGCTGGAGGAGAAACTGCTGTACCCGTCAGGGACACAAGTCGCAATCTTTGTCGCGCTGGCCAAAGGCGACCAGATGCGGCTCGACGCTGTGCGGCTCGAGATCGACGGTCAGCTGGTTGCCCATTACATCTACAGCGCCAAAGAGCTCGAAGCGCTGCGCAAGGGTGGCGTGCAGAGGATCTACGTCGGAAATGTGACGACCGGAGACCACCAGCTCAACGTATTGGTGGACGGTAAGCTTAAGGCCGGCACAGACTTCAGCCGCACGGAACACTTTACGTTTCATAAGGAAGTGAAACCAAAATTGGTGGAACTGACGATGTCCGGGCCGGAATCCGGCAAGACCGCAATCACGATTGGAGAGTTGTAATTCATGCGAGCGACCGACCGACTCATCGGACTCTGTCTAATCATGGGACTCGCTGCCCATCCGGCTTCGGGTGAGGACTTGCGGGACCTCTTTTTCGGCGAGGCGCTCTATCACGCCGACCAGGGACAGTATTTCGAGGCCATCCAACGGCTCGACACCGAACTTGCCCAATACCACCGTCTGGACCAACCCGAACTCGATACGCTGCACTATCACGCCAACGAGGCCGAATTCTCAGTCGGTGATTTTGAGCTCGACTACCGCATGCACTACCGCGCGGGTCGCGCCATCAAGCGAGTGCTCGAAGGCTCGGTTGATGATGCGGTACGAAATGAAGCCGCGTTCAGGCTTGCCCGCATTCACTTCCAGAAAGATCAGCTCGACGATGCACTCGAAGCGCTGGGAAGAATCCGGGGACCCGTGCCTGAACAGATAAAGGACGATGTCGAGTTTTTGCGCGCCAATATCTATATGGCGACAAACCGGCCAGGCGAGGCTGTCGAAGTGCTTGGTCACCTGCAGAACGATAAGAGCCTGTCAGGGTTTGCCTCTTACAACCTGGGAATTGCATTGTTGCAGGCCGGTCGGCAAAAAGAAGCGATCGATCAATTGGACAAGGCCGGGCAGCTGGCGGCGGATGATCCCGCAGCGCTCGCGATTCGCGACAAGTCCAACTTAGTACTTGGGGCTCTCCTGTTTGAATCGGGCAACTTTGAGCGGGCAAAACAGACACTGGACCGCGTCCGCCTCGAAGGACCATTCTCGAACCAGGCTCTGCTGCGGGCAGGCTGGGCTGAGGCCTCGACGCAACATTATGACCGTGCGCTTGTTCCCTGGAACATTCTGGCGAATCGCGAACCAACGGATGTCGCGGTGCAGGAAGCAATGCTTACCGTGCCACATGCGTACGCCAGCCTGAAGTTGTACGGCCGCTCGGCTCTCATGTATGGCCGCGCACTCGAGCTGTTCAGCAACCAGATCAAAAAAGTGGACGCGTCAATTGATAGCGTGAACGACGGGCGCTTTCTCAAGGCACTGATCCGCGAAGAGAGCCGTGAAGACCAAAGCTGGGTCATCCGCTTGCGGACCTTGCCGGGTGCGCCGGAAACCTACTACCTGATGGAATTGATGGCATCTCACGACTTCCAGACCGCAATGCACAATTATCTCGACCTTGAGGATCTGCGCTCGAAACTCGTAACCTGGCAAACTGGCCTCGACGCCTTTGACGATATCATCCGACTCCGCAAACAAAATTTCGAGCCGTTGTTGCCGGTCGTGGATGCCCAATTCCAGGACCTGGATTCGCGAATGCGCCTCAGGCTCGAGCAACATAAGCACCTCGCCGAGCGCTTACAGACCATGCTGACCGCACCAAGGCCCGATTATCTGGCCACCGCGGACGAGCGCGCGACCGGTGAGCGCATTGCACGAATCGAAAAGCAACTCGAACACTCCGACAGCGCGGAATCACTTGCCCTTCGGCAACGCGCCGCACGCCTGCAAGGTGTGCTCACGTGGCGGCTTGAAACCGAATACCAGAACCGGCTGACCACAGCCTATGAGCACCTCAACGAATTGAATACGCAGATTGACGCTCTCACTCGCCAATACCAGGCCTTCGTCAGGACAAGGCAGGCGGCCAAACACAGCTATGTCGGATACGACGCCCAGATTGCAGAGCTTCGCGAACGTGCGCGTCGTGCACTGGAGCGTGTCGACACTTTGATGGCCCGTCAGGGACACATGATCGAGACCGTCGCCATCAACCAGCTTCAGGCCCGCCGGGAACGGCTGGTGGCCCAGCAAACCCAGGCGCGTTATGGCGTGGCCGATAGTTACGATCGCACTGCGCGCCTCCAGTCCGGCGCGGAGGGACACTGATGCGCCGCCTTACCATTCCGATTGTGCTTGCCCCAGCGCTCTTCGTTGGCTGTGCTGCGCATCATAAGCCAACGCGGGCGACGCTTGCGGACTTGCATAACGTTCACCCGGATGTGCAGGAGGTGAGGGTCGATCAAGGCCTCGATCAGGCCATGCAAAGCTACCGGCGCTTCCTCGATGAGACACCGGAAACAGCGATGACTCCGGAAGCAATGCGGCGCCTCGCGGATTTGCAAATCGAGAAGCAGTTCGGCATACACACAGGCGATGTCAAGCCGCGGAAGATTCCCGCCCCGCAGGCCGCTCAGCCTCTTGCGACCACGCCAACCCGCTCATCCGATCAGGCCGCCGCAGGCGAGGGCACCGCCACGCGCGAATCCGATCGGGAGTTTGAGCGCCGCACCACAGTGGAAAGCTCCCTTCTCCCAAGCAGCGACGATCCTTCCCTGGCGGGGATGGTGGGCGGTGATGCTGCGCCCAAAGGTCCCGCCGAGGCAATCGCTCTCTACAAGCGGCTGCTCACCGAGTATCCCAGCTACAAGAACAGCGATCAGGTTCTTTATCAGATGGCGCGAGCCTACGACGAACTCGGCCGCACGGATGAGGCCATGGAAACCATGGAGCAGTTGATCCGCGCCAATCCAAATTCCGAGCACTACGACGAGGTACAGTTCCGGCGGGGTGAGTACTTCTTCACGCGCAGAAAATTCCGCGATGCCGAGAAGGCCTATTCGGCGATCGTCAGCCTGGGTCCCAAGTCCTCGTACCACGAGCTCGCGCTGTACAAGCTCGGGTGGACGTTCTACAAGCAGGAACTCTACGAGGACGCTCTGCACAAGTACATGGCGCTGCTCGACTATAAGGTGTCGATTGGCTACGACTTTGATCAGAAGCACCAGAAAGAGGACGAACGGCGCGTTGCCGATACTTTTCGAGCTGTCAGCTTAAGCTTCACCAACCTCGGCGGGCCAGATGCTGTGCATGAGTACTTCTCCAAGTTCGGGAATCGAGCCTACGAGGACCGCGTTTACAGCAATCTTGGCGAACACTATCTGGCCAAGCTGCGCTACGATGACGCGGCAAAGACTTACAAGGCTTTCTTGGAGCTTTATCCTTTCCACCGCGCTGCCCCGCGCTTCAGCATGCGTGTAGTCGAGACCTTCACCAAAGGCGGGTTCCCCAAGCTCGTGCTGGAGTCGAAGCGGGAGTTTGCGTCCAAGTATGGGCTGCAGGCCGAATACTGGCGGCACAACAAGCCTGAAGAATCGCCCGAGGCTCTCGCTTACCTGAAGACGAACCTGAAGGACCTCGCGACCCACTATCACGCTGAGTATCAGAGCACGCAGGACGCGAGCGAGAAACTGGCGAATTATCAAGAGGCTCTCCGATGGTACGGCGACTACCTCAAGTCCTTTCCGTCGGATGCCGAATCACCGGCCATCAACTACCGTCTCGCGGACCTTCTCTTCGAGAACAAGGATTTCGGCGAGGCCGCCAAACAATATGAGCGCACGGCGTATGGGTACCCAACTCACTCCCAGTCGGCAGCCGCTGGTTACGCGGCGGTCTATGCCTACCGCCAACAGCTGAAGGACACAGCCAAGGAACAGCAGGAGGCCGTCAAACGTGCCACGATCGCAAGTTCCCTCAAGTTTGCCGACACATTCCCGGACCATGCAGAGGCCGCGGGAGTTCTGGGAGGGGCTGCGGATGACCTCTATGAGATAAAGGACTACCGACCCGCCCTAGATGCCGCCCAGCGCGTCATTGATAAGTATCCAGGCGCCGAACTGCCCATCCGGCGCTCCGCGTGGATTGTGATTGCGCATGGCTCGTTCGAGCTTGCCGAGTACCCCCAGGCCGAACATGCCTACAGCCAGGTGCTGACGCTCACGCCGGAGGCCGACCCCTCGCGCGCCGGGTTGGTTGATAACCTCGCCGCCTCTATCTACAAACAGGGTGAGATTGCGAGAAACGCGAAGGACTATCGGGCAGCCGCGGATCACTTTCTGAGGATTCGCACGGCAGCTCCTACGTCAAGCATCCGTGCGACGGCCGAGTACGACGCGGGTGCCGCGCTGGTCGCTCTGCAGGATTGGACGTCCGCCGCGGAAGTGTTAGAAGCGTTTCGCAGCACTTACCCCAAGGACAAGATGCATGGTGAAGCCACCAAGCTGATTGCGCGCGCCTACCGGGAAAGCGGGCAGTTGTCGCGCGCCGCTGCGGAATATGACCGACTCGCATCCGAGTCCGAGGATCCAGCATTGCGTGGCGAGGCATTACTTGCGGCAGGCGACCTGTACCAGCAGTCCAATGCAAGCGATAAGGCCGTCGACGCGTACCGACGTTACCTCAACGAGTTTCCAAGTCCAGTTGAGACAGCCCTGGAGACCCGCTTCAAGATCTCCGAGATATACAAGGCGACTCATGACGAGTCTCTCTATCAGAAAGAACTGGCGGAAATCGTACGCATCGACCGAGCTGCGGGGTCGAAAAGGACCAGTCGTACGCGAACGCTTGCGGCCCGTTCGGCGCTGGTCCTCGCAGAACAGCTCTACCGGGACTTTGCAGCCGTGAAGTTGCGACAACCCTTCGAGACCAGCTTGAAGGAGAAACAGCAGCGCATGGATGCCACGATCGATGCGATGAACCAGCTGGTGGAGTACGAAATCGCCGACGTGACAGCGGCCGCGACCTATTATATGGCGGAAACCTACTTCGATTTCAGTCGCTCGCTGAAGGAGTCGGAGCGTCCGACTGACTTGCAGGCTGCGGATCTCGAAAAGTATGAAGCGGACCTCGATGAGACTGCATTTCCCTTCGAGGAGAAAGCTATCAAAGTCCACGAGAAAAACATGGAGTTGCTGCACGCCGGCGTCCTTGACGAGTGGACTGAGAAGAGTCTCAGCAGGCTCGGCGAGCTGATGCCGGGCCGTTACGCGAAAAAAGAAGAAAGTAGCGGCTTCCTCAGCGGTATCGACAGTTATGTCTACCGCGCGCCGGTGTCGCAGGTCTCCGTTCCAGCCTCTGGGGACACCCAAACGACGACAGGTAAGCCGGACCAGACCACGCAACGCCCTGTACCGATTGCTTTGAATGATGGAGGAGTGACCCATGCGACTCCGCAATAAATGCCGACACATAAAAGTGGTTTGCCGCGGAGTACCTTGCCTGGCACTGCTTCTCGCCCTGGGCTGCACCCCTGCTGCCCGGCACGAGGGCAACACAGCAACCATGGTGAAGCCGATGTTAGCAACGTCGGTCGCGCCCCCGCCGGCTCGAGTCGAGCAGGATGCCGGAGGTTTCACAATCACGCAGGGTGTAGCCGTTACGGACGCAGTGCGCGCCGAATATGAGTCGGCGGTTCGCATGCTGCAGCAAGGGCAGTATGAACAGGGCATCGCCTTGTTGCTCAAGGTAACCGAACAGGCGCCCTCATCGACGGCGGCGCACATTGATCTAGGGATCGCATACGCGAACACGGGCGACCTCGAGCACGCTGAAGCTAGCCTGAAGAAGGCGCTGGAACTGAGTCCAAACCACCCCGCCGCCTACAACGAGCTCGGCCTGGTGCAACGACGCAAGGGGGAGTTTGCGAAGGCACGCGCTAGTTATGAAGCGGCCCTGGCACAGTTCCCCGACTTTCATTATGCCCACAGGAATCTGGCGGTTCTGTGCGACCTATACCTTGGGGACTACAAGTGCGCTCTGGAGCATTACGAAGCCTACAGCCGGCTGGTACCGAACGACACCGAAGTCGCCAAGTGGATTGCCGACCTTCGCAAACGCGAGAGCCGGAAGGAGAAACCATGAGCCGAAACGTGTTGGTCGTGCTGATGCTCGCAACCGGCGTCGCCCTGGCAGTTGAAAAGCCCAAGGCCAAACCCGCCACCGTTCCCGCTGCGGCCCAGAAAAAGGTGGCAGCCGCGGGTGGACAGACGGCGGAAGCTGAGGCAAACACGAAGGCAGCGCAGGTAAAGACAGAACAAGCGCAGCCAGACATAGAGGAGCCGCAAGAACAGAGTGAAAAAGCAACGACAGACGGTCCGAGCGAGGCGGCACAGGCGCCGTCAGACAAAGACGCGAAGTTGGTCTCCGTCCCAGGAGGAAAGGCCCTGGGTATGTCCGTTCTAGGCAATCAGGAAGCGCCTACGTCGCTCGTTATCGTTCCTTGGAAGACTTCGGAAGTCGGCCGCTCGCTGAGCGTCTCGCCGATGCTCGACGATTCCAGACAACCCGTGGACAGGGAAGTCTTCATGCGGGCGCTTCGCTATTACGAGATCAGATCCGAACCGAAGCCATGAGTCACTGCTCACGTGCGGCTGAGGGTAAAAGTTAAGTTCATCGTCCGCGAGATCATCATGAGCATTCTTGCCGACGCTGCGGCGCCCATGCCCGCAGTCGCCACGGCTGTGTTCGCTGCATTTTCTAGCTGAAACGCCCGCTGGAGATGGGAGCTTCATTCCCGGCTGTATTCATCTTTCCCGATCTGATCGCCTATTCCCAAGCCAAAAAACTTGCAACAGCATCTTGAGAGAGGGTCTTGCCTTCATGCAACTGGCCGACGGAAGGAGTTCCGGCCGAAAGCGATCACGCTCCTATGAACGTTGTTGTGCTGGAACCACGCGGCCTAGGGCCTTGTAGCTCCAAGAGCAGCCGGTCTGACATCTTCCACTCATGCAGACAAGCGCCTTTGCCTTGAGCGCTCGCAGATGTCTTTCCTCATGCAAATTCGGTGCTTGCACTGATTCTGGTTCTCTATTGGGTTCCTAGTTGTGCCGTTTTCCTGTGCCTGGTCTTGCCTCCTGCCGTGTTTTTTCCGAGTTTGTGGCCTCGCACGAAGGTATCAGTCGCGCATAGCCCTGCGGGTCACAGCGGAGAGCGAGAATGAGTCGCAGGGAAATGGGAATGAGTCGCTGAGGTTACCGGAACCCGTGTGCTCTTGTTGCCGCGCGCCTTCTGCTCAACACTACGTGGAGTCTGAAACAGCCACAAAAGGCTGCTTGGGAAACAGAGATGAAAACATTTTATTTGTCCGTTGTGATTGGCGAGGTTTTGGCGGAGATGGAAGCCGCACAGGGACAGACCGAAGAAGCGCAGGCACAGACGGAAGTTGATCGTCGTCCCCGAGGAGCGCGGTTCGGCATCTCCATCCTGGGCAACTAGCCCGGCATTGGCGCGCCTTCGTCACCTCGATCATGCTCGACGGCTCGAGGAAATCAAGTCACAAGAAGCATTGATGCAATTGCTCGAAGTCAGGTCGGAAACGTTGCGACTCGGCGATGTACTGACCAAAACGAACGCTACGCAGCTCACTGCTGCGACACAAGGGAGGAAGCAATGACGTTTACGGAGCTGTTGAGAAACGTCGGCCTATTCGGTGCCGCCATAATGCTTTGTCTTGTCGCACTGTCCATCTTTTCCGTGGCAGTGATCGCGGACAAACATCGGCGTTTCCGGTTGGCCGCGCGCCAGTCAGAGGTTTTCAAGCCCATATTCACGAAATTTCTCCACGGTGGAGATGTACAGGAACTGATCGAGGCCGCGGGGCAGCACCAGAATTCCCATGTGGCGCAGGTGGTCTCAGCCGGCATTCTGGAGTATGACGGCGTGCGTCAAGCCGGCGGCGATCCAGTCGCATCCCTCGAGCTCGTCACCAGTGCGCTCAGAGACTCGATTTCCGAGACCCTGATCCAGTTGAAGCGCGGCCTTGGGTTCCTGGCCACGATCGGCTCGACAGCCCCGTTCATCGGACTGTTTGGCACGGTGGCCGGAATCATCAACGCTTTCCGGAACATCGCAGCCACGGGCTCTGGTGGAATGTCTGTGGTCTCGGGCGGCATCGCCGAGGCCCTGGTCACGACCGCCTTGGGCATCTTCGTCGCAATTCCGGCGGTGGTCGCCTTCAATCACTTCACCGGCAAAATGGAGGCTTTCCACGTCCAAATGAATCGAGCCTCATCCCAGCTCGTGAACTGCCTGTTCAAAGTGCCGCAGGTCATGGAGCGGGAGCCCGGGGACCCACAGGTTCTAAGGCAGGAGGTCAAGGTAGCACTGGAGGCAAAAGCTCATGCGGCTCGGTGAAACAACCAAGATACAGGCGGCCATCAATGTCACGCCGCTTGTCGACGTAGTGCTCGTGCTGCTGATCATCTTCATGGTGATGGCGCCGCAGATGCGGAAGGGGCCGGACGTGAACCTGCCGCACACTTCGAAGCCGAGCAGCCAGG
>DATJEL010000071.1:0-38175 GCA_035496675.1 Terriglobales bacterium | reverse complement strand
TGTTTTTTTTGAGTTTGAATATAGGAAAGGTTTGAGCGCTGGGCGACGCACATTGCGCCGGCGCCGATGGTGAAATGGCAGATTTGGTTCAGTACTACGGAACAGGACGCCGCAAATCGAGCATAGCTCGCGTGTATCTGCGTCCGGGCGACGGAACAGTGACGGTGAACGGCCGGCCCTTCGATCAGTACTTCGTGACCGAGGCACAGCGCAGGCTGGCGCGGCAGCCATTACGGATTGCCGAGAACGCGCCGTCGTTCAACATCATCGCCAGGGTTCAGGGCGGGGGAGTGAACGGCCAGGCCGGCGCGGTGAAGCTGGGTATCGCGCGCGCGCTGCTCGTGTTTGATGCGGAGCTCCGCAAGAAATTGAAGGGCGAAGGCATGCTCTCCCGCGATGCGCGGGCCAAAGAGCGCAAGAAGTACGGCCAGAAGGGCGCCCGCAAACGGTTCCAGTTCAGCAAGCGGTAAACCAGAGTTTTGGATCTTGGTTTTGGCCAGCAAGCCAAGGAACAAGAGCCAATGAGTGGTCTAATCTTCCCGTGCTCCGGTACGGGGACGGGAAAGCAATCCTGAGTTCGCGACTGAACAAGGGATGCAGACTAAAAAGGAGGTCGTTTGGCTAACATCACCATGAAAGAGTTGCTCGAAGCGGGTGTTCACTTCGGGCATCAGACGAAGCGCTGGAACCCCAAGATGAAGGAATACATCTTTGGAGAGCGCAACGGCATTTACATCATCGATCTGCAAAAGACGCTCAAGATGTTCAAGGAGTCATCGAAATTTGTTGCCGACCTGACAGCTGAGGGCAAAACCATCCTCTTCGTTGGCACCAAGCGGCAAGCGCAGGATGCCATCGCCGAGGAAGCGACTCGCGCCGGAAGTTTCTACATCAACCAGCGTTGGCTGGGCGGACTGCTCACCAATTGGGTGACGGTGCAGAAGTCGGTGAAGCGGCTGAAGGAACTCGACGACATGGCCACTGATGGCCGCTACGAGCTGCTGCCGAAAAAAGAAGTTATTAAGCTCGAACGCGAGCGCAAGCACCTGCAGGCGAACCTGGCGGGTATCAAGAATCTGAGCCGGCTGCCGGATGCAATCTTCGTCATCGATTCCAATAAAGAGCAGATCGCGGTCCGCGAAGCGCGCAAGTTGGGTATCCCGGTGGTTGCCGTGGTCGACACCAATTGCGATCCGACCGAGGTGGATTACGTGATCCCGGGCAACGATGACGCGCTGCGTGCGATCCGTTTGTTTGCCTCAAAGATTGCGGATTCGGTGATCGAAGGGTCGCAGTTGCTGAACGACAAGCAGGCTGCCGATCTGGCCGCAGGAACGGCCGAGGCGCAGCAGGCGGAAGCCGCTGCGGCAGAGGCACCGGCGGAAGGCTCGTCTGAATATGGTACCGAGGGTGCCGAGTTTCCTGGCGAAAACCCGGAAGACATCAGCATGGAAGACGTGCTTGGACCGGGGACGCGGAAAAAGGCAGCCTCGGCTGATACGGCGGCGGACGCCGCTGAGGTTGAGCAGCAGACGCTCTAGAGCGGCGGGAAGGCACGAGCTGAGTCCGTGCCGATGACAACAAACACGACAGGGCTTAGGCCCTGAGGGATCCGACCCGCGTGCGCATTTCCGGCGCGGGTAAAATTTTGTAAGGACAATCGGTTGGTCCGTGAGTGGCCAACAGCCAACACTTTTATGAGTACATCTACCGTGAATATTTCCGCAACGCAAGTTAAAGAACTACGCGACACCACCGGCGCTCCAATGATGGACTGCAAGAAGGCCCTCACCGAGGCCGGGGGCGACATGGAGAAGGCGGTCGTCATTCTCCGCAAAAAGGGCGCGGCTACGGCGCAGAAGAAAGCCACCCGTGTGACCAGCGAAGGCTCGGTTTCGAGCTATATCCACGCCGGCGGCAAAATCGGCGTGCTGGTTGAGGTCAACTGCGAAAGCGATTTCGTCGCCCGCACCGAGGACTTCAAAGAGCTGGTACACGACATCGCCATGCATATTGCAGCGAGCGATCCGAAGTTCGTTCGCAAGGAAGACGTCACTCCCGAAGCCTTTGCGCGCGAAAAGGAAATCTATCTTGCGCAGGCGGTGGCGAGCGGCAAGCCTCAGCACATTGCCGAGAAGATGGTAGAAGGCAAAATGGCGAAGTTCTACGAGGAGGTTTGCCTCTACGAGCAGCCCTTCATCAAGGACCAGACCAGCTCGATCTCCCAGCTCATCGCGACCAAGGTCGGGAAACTCGGCGAGAACATATCGGTCAAGCGCTTCGCACGATTCAAAGTCGGCGATGCCGGCGAGACTGTCGCCATCTCGAAGCCGGAACAAAAGGCTGAGTAGAGAAAAAGGGCACCGCTAAGGTGCCCTTTTTGTTTTTGCGCGATAAGATTTCAAAGACATGCCCGAACCAATTTTCAAGCGCGTACTCCTGAAGCTTTCCGGCGAGGCCCTGGCGGCTGACAAGGGTTTCGGCGTCGACAGCTCACGCATCCACGAAATCGCAGCGGAACTGGCCGACGTGCACTCGCTCGAGGTGCAACTGGCGATCGTGGTTGGGGGCGGCAATTTCTTTCGCGGAGTCGCCGAACAAGCGCGAGACATGGACCGCGTCTCCGCCGATCACATGGGCATGCTGGCTACGGTCATTAACGCGCTTGCTTTGCAGGACGCGCTCGAGAAGCAGGGCGTTTATACCCGTGTGCAATCCGCCATTGAGATGAACCAGGTCGCTGAGCCATTCATCCGGCGCCGCGCGATTCGCCACTTGGAAAAGGGCCGCATCGTGATCTTTGCCGGGGGAACCGGCAATCCTTACTTCTCGACCGACACGGCTGCATCACTCCGCGCCATGGAAATCAAAGCGGATGCGATCCTGAAAGCAACCAAAGTCGACGGGATTTACGATGCTGATCCCATGCTGGTGAAGGACGCGACCAAGTTTAGTGAGATCACCTACATGGAAGTGCTCAAACGCGGCCTGAAGGTGATGGATTCGACTGCCATCTCCCTGTGCAAAGACAACAATCTTCCCATCATCATCTTCAACTTGAACAAGCACGGAAATATTCGCAAGGTTCTCAGCGGAGAGAAGATTGGCTCGCTGGTGAGCGCGTAAACGGCTGCGGGCGATTCACGCTCAGCTTTTCGCCTAAGATCCCTAAGATCGAAAGATCAAAACTGGATAGATGGCGGTTCCGGGGCGGAGATTCAGTTCACCCAGCCCGACTTCGACCCCCCGTTCGGCTTCTTCCCTGATTCATCCGGAGGAATGTAGTTCCCGTGCTCGTCGAACTGGACCGTCTGGTTGTGGTCCCGCATATAAACTTCGAACTTGCGGGCGGCGCGACGCCGCTTCCATCGATAATAGGAATTTCTGAAGCTGAAGTACTTCTCGGAGCCAGCGAACATCAGGCCTCTTCGCGGCAGGAATTTCACATAGAGAAATCCGAAAAGCAGGCCACCCAGGTGAGCGAAATTCGCGACTCCGCCCTGCGATGGTTGCAAAGTAGAAATGACGACCAGGAGCACAATGATCCAGATCAGATACTTCGCTTTGATAGAAATTGGAAAAGGGAACATGAAGATTTCCCGTTCCCCGTACAACATCCCGAAGGCGACGAGAACTCCGTACACACCGCCCGATGCGCCCAGGGTTGGGGTGAGCGGATTCATTCCAATATGCGGGATATAAGAAACCCCTACGGTGATCAAGCCTGCTCCAATAACACAGAACAGGTAGAATTCGAGAAATTTCCTCGCCCCCCAATCCATTTCTTCCTGCGAGCCAAACATCCAGAGGGTCAGCATATTCAGCAAAACGTGCCAGAGGTTCTCGTGCAGCAAAGAATAAGTGACCAGCTGCCAAGCCATGCCTCGGTGCACCACCAGCCAGGGGACCAGGCTGAAGTACTGCCTCAAAAAGTTGACGGCTCCGGTCGAGAGGAGCCCGAGAACAATGGTCAGGACGTAGATTGCGGTACACGCGATCACGATGCGCTTCACCCAGTAGGTGAATGGAGGGAAACTCAGCGTCATCGTTTGTCCGCGATGCATTTCGTAAAGAAGAGGATCGAAATTGCTATCGGTCCAATTCAATCCTATCAGTTTGTGAGACTACCGGCCCGGTTCGGGCACCACCGGCAAACTTCTGTGGCCTTCCTTGTCGACCGCCTGTACGGCGAATATTACATTGTCTTTCGCCAGCTTAACCGTGGTCCGGGTGGCATTCTGAACCCTTTGTGCGTGTTCCCAATCGGGTGCACTGGTGGCGCGCCACAGCAGTTCGTACCCGGCCGCGCGTCCACCCGCAGGAGCGTCCCAGGACAAGGTAGAGTCGTTCCCCAGCTCCTTGGTCTCGAGGCGCACATTCTGCGGCACATCTGGCGCCGATGCCAGCGAAGCGAGGGTTGCGGCATTCACTCGGGCCACATTCGCTACATAGTTAAAATCCACGAACCTCGGCAAATCGCCGTATTGCTTTCCGTTTTCCGTGCGTACATTCTGATGCTGCCGATCGTAGTTCTCGCGGAACTCGGTGAATCTCACCGCCCTAAATCCTGCTTCGCTAAATGAGATGTGGTCCCCGCCACGGAGGTATCGGTCGCGGCGAAACTCAAGAAGTGGCGCCACCGGAAGATGGTAGCCATGGGCGGTGGCGGCGATGTAGCGCGCCAGTTCCCGGGAGGGTGAATCGTTCTCCCCTCCGAGAGCTCGGATCCTGCGCAAGTCTGTTTCCGTGGCACCGTCGGGAATGCTCTCGGAAAACACCCGCACACGGCTTGGATCCTGTCCCGGGCTCTTGTCGCCGCCGACGATATCGTTGTTCAGAACAGCCTCAATTTGCCAGTCCTGCGCCTTCGCCAATTCGGCAAAGTGCTTGCTGCCATAAAGGCCTTGCTCTTCGGCCGCGACCGCCAGAAAGATGATGGTTCCCGGGAAGCGCAGCTTGCTGAGAACGCGCGCGCATTCCAGGCTGACGGCCGTCCCGCTTGCATCATCGTTTGCTCCCGGGGCCGGATCGGTAACATTCTCGTTCGTGCTGTTGCGTGAGTCGTAATGACCGGTCACGAGAACAATGCGCTTCGCCTCCGCGGGACTTGTCCCCTTCAGCACCGCGTAAACATTCGAAACCACGGTTGGCTGATTCACCCGTTCGCTCACCGGCTGGGTGAAGGTGTCGGTTTTCACTTCCAGGCATCCACCGCATTCCCGCGAGTAGCTCTCGAACTCGCTTTTGATCCACTCACGCGCGGCGCCGATTCCTTTGCCGCTAGCGAGAGAAGCCTCGTCTTGCGCAGAAAGCGTGTTGCGTGTGTGGAAGGCCACCAACTTTTCGATGTCTGCTTGAATTCTGGTGGCAGATATTTCCCCTAGGCCTGAGTTCACCAGCGGGTCAGGCGAGAAACTCTGCGCGCACGCGGATCCTGCCAAACTTGCACAAACCCACATCAAGGTGAATCGTAGAGCGCTGTTCGAGAATCTTGCATTCATGATGGCAAAGATTCCTTCCATAACGGGCAGCCCGTCAGCCATTGCCGCCATCCGACCCGAACTATTCGGGGCGGGGGCCGACTTGACCAATGTCCCGGAAGAAAATAAATATAAATGTGCCATTAAGAGTTTGCGATTCCGGAGGGAGGAACATGCTTTACTGTCCTGAGTGCGAAACCAGCCTGGATGTCGAGGAAGATGAGGTTGATGAAGGGGAAGTCCTCTCGTGCCCGGAGTGCGGTACGGACTTCGAAGTTGCGACCGTGAACCCGGTGGAACTGAAGCCGGTGGACGAAGAGGAAGAGTACGAGGACGACGAGGAAGAGGAAGAAACTGAAGACGGCGACTATTCGTAGCCAGCGTCCGCGTTCCCTGACGTTCGCGTTGACGGCTGCCTTCCTGTTGCTATTCCCAACAATCTGCGTGCCACTGCGAGGCGGTGAAAAACCCAGGCCGAAGCCGCCGGACTATGCCTTGATCTTTGGGACCGTCTGGGGCCCGGATGATCTCCCGATTCATGGCATACAGGTCAATATTCGGCGTGCCGATCAGAAAAAGGCCAAGTGGCACGTCTATAGCAACCGGCTCGGGGAATTTGGCCAGCGGGTTCCCGTGGGCAAGGCCGATTATGTCCTATGGGCCGAGACCAAAGGGGTTAAACTACGCAATGGCAAGCATTTGCAGCCCAGCCCCCAGGTAACGGTCCACATCGAAAGCAACGAACGCGTGGACACCGGGTTACATCTAAAATAGGGAGAGTTGCTGCTCAAGGGGGAGCTTATGAAAACCTTTCGGGTACTCGGATTACTGCTCCTGGCGAGCGCATTGCTGATGGCGTCGGCTCCGCCCAAGGACAAGGAAGGCTCGACCCCAGGCCGTTTGCTCAGCGGAAGGGTGATCGACAAGGAAGATAATCCGCTCGTGAATGCGGTGGTCTATGTCACCGACACGCGCTCCCGCGCGGTCAAGACCTATATCGTGGGGCCGGATGGAAGCTACCGCTTTCCCGCGCTCTCGGCGTCGGTGGACTATGAGATTTATGCGCAGTTCAACGGAAAGACGAGCGATACCAAGCGCATCAGTCAGTTCGACGACCGCAAAGTTCTCAATGTCGTTCTACGGATCGACACGAAGTAGCCGAGGCTGACTACCTCGCTCGGAACACGATCGTGATCTGGGTTTCGATCTCGACTGGCTGCCCATTCAGCAGGTACGGACGATACTCCCACCCCTTCACCGCATCGACTGCGGCTTTTGTCAGCAGCGAGTCGCCGCTGAGCGCCTGCACTTTCTTGATCTCGCCGTACTTATCGATGGTTGCAAGGAGTTGGACAGCGCCTTCTCGGCCAAGTTGTTTGGCGATCGGTGGGTAAACGGGCTGCACTTTCTTGAGCAGCAAGCCCTGCGAAACGCCCTGTGAAATCCGCACGATTCCGGGAGCGGGCTTCGGAAGCTCAACGTTTACAGGTGTGAGGTCAGGAAGCTTGGCGTCGGCGCCTTCGGCAACCGCATCGACCGGCGGAGGCGCCAGGGGAGAGGCCTTCCCTCCACCCGGGGCACTTCTGACAACGATGGGTTCTACCTTCGGAGGAGTAATCTTGCCGGCATCGCGGGAGATCGGCAATTCCTGGACCTCGATGGACTCAGGATCCGTTTGCTTCTGCGGGGAGTGTGAAATGGACAAGGAATCGTATCTGCTCTCTTCCGAGGCCGTAGGAGCAGGCTCGACTACGATCTGCGTATCGGCGGTTTGTCCGCCGTTTCCAGCCGGCGGGCGCGGTGTCACGGCCTGATCCGAACTATGAGAGTCTGGCGATGCAGAATCGGACGGCTCGGCTGACCCTTCATGGTGCAAGAGCTTGTGCGCGTAGTCTTGAACTTTCGGCTGCTGCCAAGCGAAATATCCGCCTGCAAGCAGCGCGAGTATCAGGAAGAGTTTCAGAAAGTATCGGCCACCACTGCTTCGGGTGGAACTTTCCAGGGACGAGAAGGTGGGCGCTTCCACGGGCTCGGGATCGAAGACCGGAGCCGGCTGAGGTACGGTGACTGGGCTTGAAACGATCGGCTGATTGGTCACCATCGGGGCTGCGCCAGATGGCCGGAATTCGGTTGGCTTAACCTCGGGCGCCAGGGCCGCGGCCGCGGCCGCACCCCCCGCAGTGTTTGAAGCGATCGGCTCAACTCGCGATGGTAGAACTGGCGAGGAGGACTCCTTCGAGAGCACGCCGGCGATTTCTGGCAGGGAATCGAGCACTGCCGCGTCTGCGGCCTCAGTTACGGGCTCGGGATCGTTTTCTAGAACCAGGCCGGAAAATGGAACCGACGCCGCAGGTGTCGCCACTGGCCTTGGGGGAACGGAGACGGACCCGGTCAGGCGGGGATGGTCGAGATTTGCGCTCGGGGAAAGCCTGTCTGCGGACTTGCCGAGGAAGTTGGCCTCGCCCGCATTGAGCGATGTTGCCCCGGCGGGTTTTGGCTGCGCCTTTTTCAGCAGGCCGCGCGCAACGCGCAACGTGCTCTTCGACTGTTCGACGTTAATTGGCTTTGTCAGCACCAGATTCGCGCCAATTCGAAAAGCCTTTGCTACGCCGGCTTGTCCTTCCACCACGGCCACCGAAAGAGAGCCGCCGTTGTACTCAGAGTTCCGGGCCGCTTTGAAAAGCAAAGAGGCATCCTGCTCGTTCTGGCAATCCACCACCAAAGCGTGGAAATGCTCCCGGGTGAGCCGTTGTACGGCAGCAAAAGACTCGTGCTCCGTTTCCACGGTAAAATCAAGCTCACTAAGGACTTGCGTCACCAAACGCGCGGTCGTCGCGTCTGGGCAGAAGAGTAGGGATCTGAAGCTCATGATCGCATGGTAGGTACCCCAGGATGCCCTCGCAAGTTACTGATGTCATTGGCCGAAAGCGTTATTGGGGGCGGGCCGGACGGGGCATCCCGCTGGCGGTGAAACTTGTCTGGACGGCGGTCGTGCTGGGGTGGGGCGCCGTCTATTGGCACCAGTATGGCGCGCAGAACTTCCTCTATTTCTGCGATTTAGGGAATGTTCTCATCACCTTCGGCCTCTGGCTCGAGAGCCGGTTCATCGTCTCCTGGCAAGCGGTTGGCCTGCTCGCATTTCAGATCCTCTATGACATCGATTTGCTCGCGGCGCTCCTATTCGGCCATCACGCTACCGGGGGAACCGAATACATGTTCGATCCCGCGATACCCCTTCTCGTGCGGGCTTTGGGCCTATACCACTTCGTTGTACCGATTCTCTTGTTGTGGGCTTTGTGCCGCCTGGGCTATGACCCTCGAGCCTGGAAATGGCAGATTGTGCTGATGGGGGTGGTGGTGCCGATCAATTTCTTCTGGCATGCAGAAGACAACATCAACTTTGCCCGGGGGATCGGCCACGAACAGCACCTGGTGCCCGGCTGGCTCTATCTGATTGCGTATCTGGTCGTCGCTCCTCTAGTGGTTTACTGGCCGACGCACAGGCTCCTCCAACACTTCTACCAACCCAGGGGCGGTCCCCTGGCATCTGCTCGGCATGATCCGCAAACTGAAATCCGGTGAATACCGGTTGTACTCGCGAAAGAAGAATTCGAAAACGGGAAAGCGGAGGAATCTCGGAACGTTTTCTTCAAGAGCCGCTGCAGAGAAGCACGAGCGGGCGGTGCAGTTCTTCAAAAAGCGCTGAATCTCACAACCACCAGGCACATCGAACGTGGCCTCCCGGCTCACCCCAATGCCAACTCCTTCGCCCTTTGCGCCGCCTTGACTACGGCTTTGATTAAGGTCACCCGCAGCTTGCCTTCTTCAAGCTCCATAATCGCATCGATCGTGCAGCCTGCGGGCGTGGTGACCGCGTCTTTCAATAATGCCGGATGGTCCCCGGTTTCAAGCACAACTGTGGAGGCACCGAGCGCGGTTTGCGCGGCCAGGAGCGTCGCGATATCCCGCGGCAATCCAACCTTCACGCCAGCTTCAGCCAAAGACTCGAGAATGATGTAGATATACGCGGGACCACTGGCCGACAGTGCGGTCACCGCATCCATGTGTTTTTCGTCGACGACCACCGTTCGACCTACAACATTGAACAGAGCGCAGGCCGCGTTTACATGTGCTGGCTCCGCATATTGGCCTTTGCAAATTCCGGTCATGCCCTGGCCGAGGGCGCAGGGAGTATTGGGCATCGCCCGCACCACGGGTACCCCGGCCCCGAGCGCGCTTTCGATTTGCGACGTGTGCACCGAGGCCGCCACCGAGATCACAATCTGTTGGGCGGTGACTTTGTCGGAGATCTGCTCCATCAGCTCCTGGACGACTTGGGGCTTCACACACACCAGGATGAGGTCGGCCCCATCGACCGCAGCCAAGTTATCCGTCGTGACTTTCACGCCCAGCTTCTGCGACAGTTCTTGCGCGCGTCCCTCATGCGCGACCGTGGCGCGCACGCGTTCGGGAGCAATCTGATGCTTGTCGACCAGGGCCTTGATGAGAATGCCGCCCATTTTGCCCGCGCCCAGCACTGCAATGCTTTTCTTGGAGAAGTTTGCGCTCATATGCCTCCCGTCCGTAGCTGGGCCGATAGCGCCTGGGCGTCCTTTCGGCTCATTGTTTGAAGGAAAGTCGAAGATATCACAGCGCTCGGCTGGACCTTCGGCCCTTTCAACAGCCCAGGGCCTAAGACCGGCGTCTTGAGGCCCGCCGCTACTCCCACTCAATCGTACCCGGTGGCTTCGAGGTAATGTCGTAGACCACGCGGTTTACACCGTGCACTTCGTTGACGATCCGGTTCGAAATCACTTTCAGCAGTTCGTGCGGAAGCCCCACCCAATCGGCTGTCATGCCATCTTCAGAATGCACGGCGCGGATCGCACACGTGTAGGCATAGGTGCGCTGGTCGCCCATGACGCCGACCGACATCACGGGGAGGAGAACCGCGAAGGATTGCCAGATTTTCTTATACAGTCCTGCCTGTTTGATTTCGTCCACGACAATGTCATCGCAGTCGCGCACGATTCGCAGTCGCTCGGGCGTGACCTCGCCAAGAATTCGCACCGCGAGCCCAGGGCCAGGGAATGGTTGCCGTTGCAGAAGTTCTTCGGGCATGCCAAGATCGCGGCCGAGCATGCGGACCTCGTCTTTAAACAGTTCCTTCAAAGGCTCGATCAGCTTCAGCTTCATCTTTTCCGGAAGCCCGCCCACGTTGTGGTGCGACTTGATCACTTGCGACGGTCCGCGTACGGAAACCGATTCGATGACATCGGGATAGAGCGTGCCTTGCACCAGCCACTCGACCTTGCCTTCCTCTTTCTCGATGCGATGCGCTTCTTCATCGAAAACCGCGATGAATTCGTTGCCGATGATCTTGCGTTTCTTCTCGGGGTCGGTCACGCCAGCAAGCCTGCTCAGGAAACGTTCGGTCGCATCTACCGCGATCAGGCGCAAGCCGAGCTTTTCACGCAGGTTTTGCTGAACTTTTTCGAATTCGTTTTTCCGCAGAACTCCGTTGTTGACAAAAACACACGTCAGCCGCGACTTGCCTGAGTCGTCGCTCAGAGCACGATCGACCAACACGGCGGCCACCGCAGAATCCACCCCGCCTGAGAGAGCGCAAATCGCCCGGCCCGCGCCGACCTGTTGCCGAACGGCAGCGACCGTTGCATCCACAAAGTGGTGCGGCGTCCAATCCGGTTTCGCGTGGCAGATTTTCAAAACGAAATTGCGAAGAATATCCGTTCCCAGCTTGGTGTGCCGGACTTCCGGATGGAATTGCACGGCAAAAAACCGCTGGCTCGCGTTCTCGATTCCTGCAACTGCACTGGGGGACTTCGCCACCAGCTTGAATCCGGGGGGCAGTTCCTGGGCTTCGTCGCCATGCGACATCCACACTTCAAGCGATTGTGGCAGGCCACTCAAAAGTTCTGATTCGGAAACAATCTCGACCTGAGCATGTCCGTACTCGCGGTGTTTTGCACCTTTGACCTTGCCTCCCAAATTGTGAGCCATGAACTGCAGGCCATAGCAGATGCCAAGCACCGGCAAGCCCAGATCGAAGATGCGCAGATCAGCACTGGGCGCATCTTTGTCGTAGACCGACGAAGGGCCACCGGAGAGGATAAGGCCGATCGGGTTGTGTTTTTTTATGTCTTCAACCTTGGTGTTGCAGGGAAGAACAACGGAAAAAACGTTCTGCTCGCGGACCCTCCGGGCGATGAGCTGCGAATATTGGGCCCCGAAGTCAAGAACTACGATTGAGGGAGTCTCCACGAATGAGTTTCTCAGAATGTTCCTTCCCCTGTAAAGCGGAGCCCTAGCCGAGGGTTCCTGCCAGGCCCCGTGGAAGCATTGTTGCCATGGCCTCTAGGCCGGCGAGGGGAGGTCGCTCAGAATCGGTTCGCCCTTATCGACCGAAGCGCTGCCAGGGGCCGGTTCGCCCGAGGGCGCTCTCTCGCTCGACATCCATAATGGCAGCGCCTCTTGTCCCGTCGCCAGATACGCGTATGCCGCGAGGCGTCCGGTATAAAGGAAATCCGCCAGGAACGAATATCCGAGAACAATCGCGATCACGAGCGGCAGCAGGAGCGGGCGCGCAACGGCGATGGGCAAGAGCATGAGAACCATTCCCACGGTTATCCCGAACGACACCAGGTGAATGACGCCAAACACCGCACTGGCGCCAAGCGTCGCCGGGGTTCGGGAGACGAGAAGACGAACGACCGCCGCCATGGCAGCGAGCGAGTCTTTCCCTTCCTTGACCACAAAGATCGCGGCGGCTGAAAGCACCCAGTTCAGCCCTGCCCACGCCAGCCAGACGAGAAACCAGGTCATGCTAAGGAGTCTTGCCGCATTCACGACAGCAATGTGCGTGGAGGCCCAAAGGCTGCTTGCTAAAACAACTGCGCCGATTGCAGCCACCTTGGCCGCCAGGACCGCGGCCGCGCGAAGAAAATTGAGGAAGAAGAGCGAGCGGATGGGATGCTCAGAGTTCGCCTCCCAGCCGAATTGCTCAAGAATGGACCGCAGCACCGCCATCCGGCCAAGGGATGCGAGCACGATCCATGCCAGGCCGAGGCCGAGTGCAAGCAGGATGCCTGCTTCCGCCAATCGAGCCGAGCTGCCCGAGAAAATACGCCGCATGGCTTGCGCCACCAGGAAGGGCTGACCCGTCGAAAGCAGCAACCGGTCGAGCGTATTTACCGGCAGAGAATCGAAGTACTCGAGAGTGAAGGCAAGCACGAGCAGCCAAGCCGCCGCAGCAAACGTCCACCGCCATGCGATCTCAGCCAGAAGGATCAAAGGCCGGCGAATGGGCAGTCGAAAGCCAATAGCGATCGAAGATGAAGGATTCATTTCCGCGGCACTCGCGTGTTCCAATCCCGAGCCTTAACCTGACCTGCTCCCAAGCTTCAAAGCTTACGCTGCATTCCGAGGTTACGCCTGAAACCTTATTTCACGACAAGGCTGACCAGCTTGCCGGTGTAGATCTTCTTTACGATTTGCTTGCCCGCCAGGAAGCTCTGCACTTTGGGTTCGGCTAACGATTTCGCGATCACTTGTTCGTCTGGCGCACCTGGAGCGACCACAACTTTCCCGCGCAACTTTCCATTGACCTGCACGGGGATCTCGATCTCGTCTTCCTTGGCCAGTTCCGGATCGTACTTTGGCCAAGGTGCCTTCAGCAGATTGGTTTTTTCGCCCAGCATCTCCCACAACTCGTGGGCGAGATACGGGGCAAACGGAGCCAGCAACAAAACCAGGTCGCGCTCAATCGAGGCCAGTAAAGCGGGAGGCAATTGCTTGTCCTCAGCCGCATAGAGCTCATTCACCAACTCCATAATGGCCGCAATGCATGTGTTGAAGTGCCAACGGCCTTGGAAGTCGTCGGTAATGCGTTTGATTGTCTGGTGCAATTTGCGTTGTATCTGCCGAGCCGGGGGAGAAGCGTTCCCGGCGGGCGCACTGGCGGGCCCCGGTCCATTCGAATTCCGCACCACAAACCTGTACACGCGGCCGAGAAACCGTTGAATGCCCTCGATTCCGGTGTCCTGCCAATCCAGATCGCGATCGGGGGGCGATGCGAAAAGACAGTACATGCGCGCCGCGTCCGCACCGAAGCGGACAACCATCTCGTCGGGTGTGACTACGTTGCCGAGACTTTTCGACATCTTCGCACCGTCTTTGATCACCATGCCTTGGGTGAACAGGCGCTCCACCGGCTCATCGTTCTTCACCAGGCCGATGTCGCGCATGAACTTCGTCCAGAAGCGCGAGTAGATCAGGTGCAGGATCGCGTGCTCGACACCGCCAATGTACTGATCAATCCCTTGGTCGCCGAACCAGTACTTTGCAACGGCGGAGTCAAAGGGAGCTTTGTCGTTTTTCGCGTCGGTGTAGCGATAGAAATACCAGGATGAATCCACAAACGTGTCCATGGTGTCGGTTTCGCGACGCGCAGGCCCGCCGCACTTCGGACAGGTAGCGTTCAAGAACTCGGGTACGCGCATTAACGGCGAGCCCCCGCTCAAAGTGATCGCGACGTTGTCGGGAAGAATGACCGGCAGGTCGCCTTCTGCCACCGGGACCACGCCGTCTCGATCGCAATACACCATGGGAATCGGCGTTCCCCAGTAGCGTTGCCGCGAGATGCCCCAATCTTTCAGCCGGAATGTCACGGTGGGTTTGCCGAATCCATGGTGCTCGGCATAGGACGACATCCGCCGGATCGCCTGCTCGCAGCTGAGGCCACTGAACTCACCCGAGTCGATCAGCTCCCCATCCAGGGTGGTGAAAGGAAGCTCGGCACCCGGGGCCGAGCCGGGGGGCGCAATCACCTGCTTGATGGGAATCCCGTACTTCTTGGCAAACTCGTAGTCGCGCTCGTCGTGTGCCGGGACGCTCATGATCGCGCCGGTGCCGTAATCCATCAGGATGTAGTTAGCGACCCATACGGGTACTTTTTCGCCGTTGTATGGATTGATTGCGAAATGCCCGGTGTTCACGCCGTGCTTTTCGATGTTTCCGATATCGCCAGATTCCTTGGCCTTGGCTTGCTCGGAGATGAGTTGATCGACTCTCTCACGCAATTGGGGATCAGCGGCTGCCAACTTTTGCGTTACCGGGTGCTCGGGCGCAAGCTGCACCGAAGTGGCGCCGAAGATCGTATCGACGCGCGTGGTGAAGACAGAGATGGCGTCAGGGCTCGGGCCGTCTAACCTGAAATCGACCAGCGTGCCTTCGCTGCGCCCGATCCAATTGCGCTGCATGGTGCGGACTTTTTCCGGCCATCCCGCGAGGCCGTCCAAAGCGCGCAGCAACTCCTCGCCGTAATGGGTCGTGCGCACAAACCACTGCTCTAGCTCCCGCTGCTCGACCGGCGTGTCTTCGTGACGCCAGCAGCAGCCACGGACAACCTGCTCGTTTGCGAGAACGGTCGCACACTTAGAGCACCAGTTGACTTTGCTCTTCTTGCGATAAGCCAACCCGCGTTCGTACAACTTCAAAAAGAACCACTGGTTCCACCGGTAGTAATCGGGAAGACATGTGGTCACTTCGCGCGACCAATCGTAGGCAAACCCCAGGCGCTTCATCTGCGCCTTCATGTTTGCGATGTTGCGCAGCGTCCACTCACGCGGAGGGGTCTGGTTCTGAATCGCAGCATTCTCGGCCGGCAAGCCGAACGAATCCCACCCCATGGGATGCAGCACGTTGTAGCCGTTCATCCACATGTAGCGGGCGAGCGCGTCGCCAATGGCGTAGTTGCGAACGTGGCCCATGTGCAGTGCGCCCGAAGGATAAGGAAGCATTTCGAGCACGTAGTACTTGGGCTTGGTCGAATTCCTCTCGGCGGCGTACAGCGAGGCATCCCGCTGCCAGAGTTTCGCCCATTTTTCTTCCACCTGGTTGGCGTTGTAGCGCTCGTCGCGAATAAGGGTGTCTTTCTCCTGCGGCATAGCTGGATCTAAATTTTACAGGAGTGCGGAGATTCCCACTTTTCTCGTAAAAGAAGTGGAGACGTGTTCCCAATGAGCCTAGAAGAGTAGTCCCGCCAGTCCCGTGCGCACAAACAACAGTTCCCAGACTCCCCACAACGTGGCAATCGAACCGCCCCCTATACAGAGCAGGGAACTTAGACTTAATTTCGCAAGTACTTGGCGCTCACTGAAGCTGGAGATGATGAAAGGCCCTTTCCCCTTGTTTAGAATCACTGGCGGATTCAGATCAACTTTCTGGGTCGTTCCCACCGTTGCACCAGAGGGTGAATTCGCATCAAGAAACGGAAACGCCTCGCGTCGAAGAAAGTCTGCCTCAGATTCATTGACAAAACCCGGACCGATGCGGGTCATCTCATCATCCCAATCATCGTCTATGGTTGCACGTCGTTTTGCCCAGCGATTCTCCTGTAAGGTTCCGAGGGCGAAAATTCTGTCACCAGGTTTAATGCAGAATTCCTGCACGAACTTTGGGTCGTTTCCGTACCTGTAACTCTCCATTGCCCCGCCCAGACTGCCCTCTTGGTGAGAAGGCTTGAGCCTCAGTTCGGCGCTCGGCGGGTACACCATCAACGCCCCAGTACCGTCGTCAATATAGAAGGGCACACAGGCCTGCTGAGTCTTGTTGGGAAATCTGTTGTTGGGATCGTTTACGACCACTAAACGGTAGTACAGGCATTCTTCCTTGCTCAGGGGAGCTACTAAGGTGTAAGGTCCGACCGCCTTTCCACTCACCTCGACCCTCCCCAAGGCGGCCCCACCGGTGGTCGAATGAGGAGCATGCATGATTTCGCGCTTTAACTGGAGAACTCGAAATCCGCGAAAAAACAGGTAGGGGCCCAGCGTAATTCCAGCAACCGCCCGGAAAAGAGGATGGACAACAATCCAAGTGATGATTCTGAAGCCCTCTCCATGCAGTGCTGCAAGGATGTTCGCCATCGTGATCGCGCCAGTGTATCGCAACCCCTCAAGCTTCCAGGCCGCTATTTCACCAACTTCTTCAGTGCCTCGACGTTTCTGCGGTCGTCGCCCGGTTCGTCGATGGGAGTTTCGGCGATGAAGGCGGCGTGCGCAAGCCGGGGATCGTTCAGCAGGCGACCAAACGCGTCCAGGCCGATCATTCCCTTTCCGATGTGCTGATGGCGGTCGAGCCTGGAGCCGCGGGCAGCTTTTGCATCATTGCAGTGCCAGACGGGAACGTTCTCGAGGCCGATCGTCGAGTCGAGGTGAGCCAATGTGTTCTGAAGTCCTTTTTCGGAGACAATGTCGTATCCGGCAACGTGCGTGTGGCAGGTGTCGATGCATGCACCGACCGGCACCTGATCCCGCACATGCTCAATCAGTTCGGCAACTTGTTCGAAGCTCCCGCCGAGGGAGAACTCGGCTCCCGCAGTATTTTCGATCAGGATCACCAGGCCGCCTTTCTCAAGATCCAGGCCGTGGCTAGAGGCGGCAATCGCGGCTGCCGTTTGCAACAATCCCTTTTCGCGGTTCGCCCCCTTGAAGGATCCGGGATGCAGGACTAGATACTCTGCGCAAAGCGCCAACGCACGCTCGATCTCTCCACGAAACGCCTCCACGGACTTCTTCAGGAACGCTTCCGTGGTGCTCGCCAGGTTAATGAGATAGTTCGTGTGAATCACGAGCGGCTTGAGGCCATACCGGTCACGCAGGCCCCTCATCTGCTGGCATTGGGGGCGTCCGAGTTCATACTGCGCCCATTGTCGCGGGCTTGACGAGAAAATCTGAAAGGTATTGCAGCCGAGCCGGTAAGCACGCTCGGCAGAGTTCTCGACGCCCCCGGCAGCAGAGGTATGAATCCCAATGCGCCGTGAGGTCAGTTTCGGCGGCCGTTTGGGCGCTGGTGTCCGGAGGATGTCCTGCTCCTTGGCCATCGAACGCGGCATTAGCAGGTCCTATTCGTGGTGCACGAATCCTTTGCGGCGTTGCTCGCTATAGCGGTGCAGGGCATCGCGGATGATGGGGTAAGCTTCTGAAGCCGGACGGATCTGGTCGACTTCCACCGCTTTTCCCTCCAGTTGTTTGTAGTCTTGAAAGAATCGGCGCAGCATGAGCAGCCGGTGTTGCGGCATTTCCTCCGCCTCAGAATAAGCGTTGAACTCCGGGTCTTTTGTGGCCACGGCGATGATCTTATGATCCTTCTTGCCAGCGTCAACCATGGTCATCAACCCGATGGCGCGCGCGTAAATGATGGTGAGCGGTACCACCGTTTCCTGGCAAAGCACTAGAACATCGAGTGGGTCGTCATCCTCGGCAAGCGTCTGCGGGATGAATCCGTAGTTCGCCGGGTAGTAAACCGCGGAATAGAGCACACGGTCCAGCTTGATCAGCCCGCTGCCCTTGTCGAGCTCATATTTCACACTCGATCCAAACGGGATCTCGATAATGGCGTTGAACTCGCGTGGAAGTTTGCCGCCGGGGGTGACGTCGTGCCAGGGGTGAATCATAGGTATTGATTCTAACGAAAGTGGTAGCTTGACCCTCGCTGGGCGGGCGAGTAGGCTTTTTAACAGGGTTTCTATGTCTCCCCAAATGTCTTCCCAAACCAGCAGATTTCTGAAATTCGGGATCGCGATGGTCGTCATCCTGCTCGCTTTGGGCTATCTCGCCTACACCGGTGTACAGCAGAGCAAGAGCTATTACGTCACCATCAAAGAACTGCATGGAATGGGGGATGGCGCTTACACCAAGCGTCTGCGAGTCGCCGGAAACGTCCAGCCGGGATCGATCAAGCGCAGCGGTACAAACATGAGCTTCGTCCTGGTTGAGAATGACCAGCTGTTGAGCGTCGTCTATAACGGCACCGAACCGCCGCCGGACACCTTCAAGGATAATGCGCAGGCCCTCGCCGAGGGCAATTTCGGGCACGACAATGTCTTCTACGCCAAACAGATCCAAGCGAAGTGCGCGTCAAAGTACGCTCCCCAGCAAGGCGGAGCGGACAGGAATTCACAGGCCAACTCGACCATGTAGCCGTCAGGCGTGGCCGTTCGTTCAAGCCAGCGCCGCTTGCTGAGCCGCCGCCTTCTTTCCCAAAGATCAGAATCGATCTTTACCGCTTTACGGCGAGGAATCTCAGCCTCATGTAGTCCGCAGTCCACCGCTCCTGCTCATCACAAAGCGCCGGGCGGAGTCGCTCTGTGACTTCATCGAGAAAAGGGCCTTGGTCTGGTAGGGGCAAAATCTTGGTGAATGGAATGGCGAATGTCTCGAGCCAGCCGCGCATCCCGGTTGGCAGCGGTGTGGGCCGCGGAATCAGGGCAATGGACTTGACCTCAAAGCCCGCGCGCTTTAGCCGATCTTCATAATCATCCGGAGTTGGAAAGTACCAGGGGAGGAAAGAGGGAGCGTTTGGAATCCCTCGCCGCTCGAGGGTCGCGCAGAGGGCGACCACAATCGCCGCCACACAACCATGACCTCCCATCTCGGCGGCCAAGCGGCCCCCAGGCTTCAGCGCCCGAAAAATGCCTTGGAGGACGGCATCGGGATGGTCTTTCATCCAGTGCAAGGCGGCATTCGAAAAGGCTGCATCGAATTCCGCTTCGAACCGGAGATGGTAGGCATCCATGAGGCGGGCGTCCACGCCTCGCTTTTTGGCCGACTGAATCATGTCCGGCGAAGCATCGACGCCGACCACATCTGTTCCGGCCGCCGCCAGTCGTTCACTCAAAACCCCATCACCGCAGCCGATGTCCAAGATGCGTTCGCGCGGTTGCGGGTTCAGCAATTCGAGCACCGGCTGCCCAAGATCGGAGACGAAGCGGGCGTTGGTGGCATAGCGGGAGGAGTTCCATTCTTGTGCGTGCGTGGACGATAAGCCCATGATTCCATGATAAGAGACTTGTCCAAGGCGCGAATGCTATAAAAGAAACTTCTCCAATCTGCATGGCGGACACTCAAAGTACGCCGGTGGTTGTTGCCGACGGCCTGATCAAGCAATTTGGCCGCTTTGCCGCACTGCGCGGCGTGAACGCCCACTTCTTGGCGGGCAGACTCTACGTCATTCTGGGCGATAATGGCGCGGGAAAAACAACCCTGCTGCGCACCATTGCAGGACTTGCCCAGCCAAGCGGCGGCAAAATCACGGTTCTCGGTTGCGAGGACAGGAAAGCGTCGAGGGCGCAGATTGGCTACATGGCCCACCCCTCGTTGCTTTATGACGAAATGACCGGAATGGAGAATCTGCGTTACTTTGCGGAACTCTACGGCGTTCGCTCAGGCGAGATGGATCGCAGATGCCGCGAGGCCATCGCATCGGTGAACCTGGATCCTGATCTGGAGCGTCCTGTCGGGCAATATTCGCAGGGGATGCGTCAGAGGATGTCGCTAGCGCGAGCGTTGCTGAACGATCCCAAACTCGTGCTGCTTGACGAACCATTTTCGAACGTAGACACTCGCTCGGCGGCCGAAATGGCTGCCTTGCTGGCCGAGATCCGCGATCGTGGGAAGACGGTGGTGATCGTGACCCATCAGCCGGCTCAGCTCACGGGACACGCCGACGAATTCCTGTGGATGGAACGCGGCCGAATCGTGAATCGCACAACCAGTTTGTCCGGAGCAGGGCAGTGAACTTCCTTGCGATCACCCGCGCCACTCTTGCCAAGGACATGCGCCTGGAATGGCGATCCAAAGATGCGATCAACGCCATGCTGTTTTTTTCGCTTCTGGTTGTGGTGATCTTCAGCTTCGCCTTTGATCCCACCGCCGAGGAATCGCGCCGAATCGCCGGCGGCCTGATATGGGTGGCCTTTCTGTTTGCTGCGATCGTTGCTCTCAATCAGACATGGGCCCGCGAAATGAAGAATCAGGTGCTCGATGCTTACCGGGTTTCTCCGGCTCCGGCAACGCCCCTGTTTCTTGCAAAAGCCATCGGCAACCTCATCTTTGTCGCTGCTCTGGAAGCCGTGATGACGCCCCTATTCATCGCCTTCTACCGTCTGAGGCCGCTTGGAGCCGGTTGGCAATTGATCCCCCTTGCAATTCTCGGAACCTGGGCCCTTGTGGTCAATGGAACATTCTTTGCGGCCGTGTCGTTGCGCACCCGGGCAAGGGAAATCATGCTGCCGTTGCTGCTGTTCCCGCTCTCCATTCCAGCCCTGGTGGGCATGGTCAACGCCACCACCGCGATTCTGACTGGCGAGACGTCTCCCGCGCTTTGGATTGCCTTGCTGGTGGCGTATGATGTCGTCTTTACGACCGCCTGTCTTCTGCTGTTTGAGACGGTTCTGGAAGCAGAATGAAACGCGGATTCACCATCCTCGCGGTGCTGACAGCAATCCTGCTGAGTTTCGCCTTCTATGCGGCACTCCTGATCGCACCAACGGAACAGACGATGGGCAATGTTCAGCGCATCTTCTATTACCACGTGCCTTCGGCCTGGGTCGCGTTCGAGTTGTTTCTCATCAATTTCGTTGCTTCGGTTATCTACCTGATTCGCCGCAGCGCGAAAGCGGACATGATCGCCCTGGTTTGTGCAGAGGTGGGCGTAGTTTTCTGCACCGTAGTATTGATCACAGGTCCGATCTGGGCCCGGCCGGTGTGGGGCATCTGGTGGACTTGGGATTTGCGCCTCACGCTGACCTTGGTGCTCTGGCTGATCTACGTCAGCTATCTGGTTCTGCGGCGTTTTTCGATGAGCAGCCAGACCCCGCTGCTTGCGGCCGTACTGGCTGTATTTGGGGCACTGGATGTGCCGATGGTGTATTTCTCCATCTGGTTTTTCCGGACTCAACATCCTTCACCCGTCATCGGGGGAGGCGGTTCACTCGATCCGCGCATGGGACGGGTGTTGCTCTATAACTGGATCGCCTTTATGGCGCTAGCTTGGCTGATCTGTTGGACACGTTACCGGCTTGAGGTTGCCGAACGCGCCGTTCACGAAGCAGAAGCCATGCAGTCTCTGAAGGAGGAGGAAGCGCGATGAACGCGACCCACTACCTGTATGCCGCCTACGCCATGACCTGGGCGATTCACGGGACGTACCTCTACATCCTGGCGCGCAAAGCAAAGAGGCTACGGAGAGAAATCGAGAAACTGAAATAAGGGAGCGCCCAGGTGCGGGGAAAATGGTCCCAGGCTTGCCCCACTAAGCCCCAAAGCTCCACCCGGGTTCAAGCGCCCGGGAACCATCTTCCTCTGACCGGAGGAACTCGTATTCTTCGATGGCCGCCCCAACCCCCATGCGCATTCCAGTTTGCGGCTCCACCCGAACCACCCGCGCGAGAAAGCGGACTCGGACTGGATCTGCCAGGGTCAGTTGGGAAGGGAAGTCCATGGTGACCTCAACCTTGGAGCCTTCTTTCATCCAGCGATCGATGTAGAAAAAAATACCGCGTGCGCTGAGGTTTTCCGTTTCGGTTTCAAAGGGCACGGGAATGCCAGAAACCCGCACCTGCGCGGGCAGTTTCATGCTGAATCGTCGCAAGGCGCGCCGTTCGAGCTTTGCGTTGTTGTCCGGGCCCTGTCCGAGGAGCATTTCTTTTCGAAGCGCCGGCACAGAAGCTTCTATACCAGCCTTGCCGAAGCTAGGGTTCAATTGCAACGAGAAACGCCGGAGGGGGATAGCGTCGGTTAACGCTTCCGGCTGGGGAGGAGATAGCGCCTAAAAGGCGCATGGTGGCGGCTGCATTCGAAGTGCCACCGGTCTTTTGCCCCCGGGGGGGCGCAATCCCGCTAAAAATCGCTACTTTCATAACCTGACGAGCCCTCGTTCGGGACTCCAGATGAACCTGGCTTGCAGAGAAATGCAAAACCGCAGCACACCGCTCGGATGGCCGGGGGAGGGAATCGCTGATTTCCGCTCTCACGGCATCTTTGCATGAACCCGCCCGCATCTGACTTTCTGAGATCGCTAGAGCGCCGCAATTCCCGGGCCCCAACTTGACACGGTATTCACCAGATGTTTAAGTAATTACTTACTTTAGGTCAATCAGGCGACGGGCAGTTTCGATGGCCCCCAGGCTTCGCGCGTCCCGTCTCCCAGGCAGGCCCGGGATTTCGCTTCAGCTCCATTCTCTTTTTCCAGGCAGCGAGAACGCGGAGGGGTATTAATGGCTAATTGTGGTCGGTCGGGTGCGGTTCTCAGACGAGGACGCGTCTCTGTGCTGGTTGCTCTTCTAGTTCTCGGCGGGGTCACCCTCCTCCGGCACGATGTCTTCAACGCGCGCGGCAAAAATGTGCCCGCCTCTCCAATGACGAGCAATGCGTTGCTGGCCCGTTTGCCGCTGGTTTTTGAACCCAACGTAGGACAGACGAGCCAGCCCGTGCAATTCCTCGCGCATGGCCGCGGATATGGACTTTTTTTGACCCCCCAGGAAGCAGTCCTTACCCTGAGGAGCGCCGATCGCTCACCCCGTCCTACGGTGCGGATGCAATTTGCAGGAGCCACTTCCTCTGGCGTCAGCGGAGTCGAGCGGCTTCCCGGACACACCAACTACTTCATTGGCAACGATCCTTCGCGCTGGCAGCGCAACGTCGCCCAGTTTGGACGGGTGCGCTACGATCAACTCTATCCGGGAATCGATCTAGATTTTTATGGACGCGAGGGGCATCTGGAATATGACTTTACCGTCGCCCCCGGGGCTGACCCGCGGCAGATCGCATTAAAGTTCGATGGGAGCGAGACCCTTGAGGTCGCCGAGAACGGCGATTTGGTTTTGACATCTGCCGGACGGGAGATTCGCTTCCAGGCACCCCGCGTCTACCAGAAGTCCAGGGCAGGGGATGAGGCCGTCGCAGGCCGATTCGTTCTGCTCGCCAAGGACCGCGCTGGTTTTGAAATAGGGGCCTATGACAGCAGTCGCGAACTCGTGATTGATCCGGTACTGGCCTTCTCCACCTATTTGGGCGGTTCGGGAGATGAGAGTTGCGGAGTGATCGTCAAGGGGTCGATTAATTCGCCGATTCCGCATTGTCCCGCCATCGCCGTTGATTCAGCCTCGCGCGTGTATATCGCTGGCGCGACGACTTCGGACGGCAGCACGTTCCCGGGTTCATCGGGCCCGCCTCTGGCAGGAACCGCCGACGTCTTTGTTGCCCGGATCAGCAATTCGGGCACCGGCTTAGTGCTCGATTTCTTGACCTATTTGGGTGCCTCAGGAACCCAATATCCAGTCGGGATTGGTCTTGACAGCGGCTTCAACGTTTATGTCGCAGGAAACACCAACTCGTCTCAGTTCCCAACCGTGAATGGCTTGGCCTCTCCTTCCGGCGGCAGTCATGCATTTTTGAGCAAGCTCGATCCGGGAGCGGCCCTTCTGTACTCGACTTATTTGGCTGGGTCAGGAACGGAAACTGCGAGCGACTTGGCGATCGATACCCAGGCCCGTGCCTATGTCATCGGGACCACGACTTCTCCTGACTTTCCGGTCACTCCCGGTGCTCTGCAGGGCTCGTTTCCTGCGGGTGTCGGCAACCAGTTTTTCTTCGCGAAGCTAGACCCGGGGCAAACCGGCTCCAATAGTCTTCTCTACGCGACCTACTTCGGGGGAACTTCTTCGAGCGGGTCGATGCGCGGCGGTGCGGTTGCGGTGGATTCGAACCTGAACGTTTATGTCGCAGGGGGCACGAACTTCACCGATATTCCGGTTGTCAATGCCTATCAGAGCACCTTGAAAGGTGGGGTGGACGTCTGGGCGGCGAAACTGAAAGCACCCGCCACCAATACGCAACAGTACTCGTTGCTGTACGAGACTTACCTTGGGGGCACGGGGGATGACGTGGGATTGGGAGTAGCCACGGATGGGTCGAACATGTTCGTGACTGGTTCTACTTCGTCGAAGGACTTCCTTCTTCCCAACGGCGTCACCACCTTTCAGTCGGCAAACGGCGGCGGGGCGACCGACGCCTTTGTGGCCAAATTCGGAACTCCCACGAGCACGGGGACGACACAAGGCTTGGTGCCGCTCAATTATTTTACTTATGTGGGTGGCAGTGGCGACGACGCTGGCTTTGCCATCAACGCAGACAACATACAGAACGCGCGACTTACCGGCTACACCACCGGAGGTTTCTCGAATCTTGCCCCCCTGCCCAACGTCTCCGGGGGCGGCACCGACGCATTCTATGCGCGAATCGATACGACTTCGGGTGGCAGTTCCTCGACCAGTCTCCTCGGTGGGTCCGGCACCGACGTGGGTACGAGTCTTGCCACCGATGTGACCCTCAATAGCTACATCGGCGGAGAAACGAACTCCGGAAATTTCCCAGCGGCGTCTTCCCCTGGACAGCCGCAAGTCACACCTCTGCAGGCATCTCGTTCGGGTAACACGGACGCTTTTATCAGCAAGCTCGGACCGACGATCGCAGGCCTGACGCTTACCTGCCCAACTGGGGTGATCTTCAATGGCACCTCCATTGCCGGCTGCAATCCGACGGCAGCGAACGTGAACCCCACTCCAGCCGGAGTAGGAAACCAAATAAACTTTTTCTTCCCTATCTACAACACCGGTGACCCGGCGAATGGCGGCTTGTTCACTGCCTCGATGTTTGGCACAGCAGGTACGCTCGACTCGGCTAAGGTAGGCTCAGGGACTTCGACCGGAAGTTCGAACACCGGGACCTGCAGCACCACGACTTCCGGGACTACGTCGAGCGTCGTATGTAGCTTAGGCACTTTGGGAACATCGGTTGCCGCCACCACCAATTCTGTGACCACGCTGTCGTCGTCGGCGACGATTCAGGTTACGGTGACGCCAACTGCTCCGACAACCCCCTTTGCTGCCACGACAACGATTGGCGTTACCGGGGTGTTGAATGTGGCGGGAAGCACTTTGCAGAGCACGCTTGGTACGCAAGGACAGGTCAACGATTTTGTCGTGAGCGCCAGCCCGAATTCTCAGACCGTCACTGCCGGGAATCAAGCAACTTATACGATTACGGTAACTCCCACCGGGATCATTCCGGAATCGGTTTCGCTCGGGTCTTGTACAGGTTTGCCGGCGGGCGCACAGTGCACCTTCTCCGGAAACCCCATTCCCAACCTCAACAACCTCGCCCAAAGCAGAACCCTGAACATCACGACCACTGCCCGCGTTACCACACCTGCTGGCCTTCTCCGCAATCGAAGTATCTTTTATGCTTTCTGGTTGCCGATTTCTGGCCTGGCGTTTGTTGGCGTGGGAGTCTCGCGCAAGCGTCGCTGGATGGTTGGGGTCTTCCTTGTTGCCATTCTGGCGTTCACCATCTTCCAGGCAGCATGCAGTTCCTCGAGCTCGAGCCCGCCAAGCACCGCGGGGACCCCGGCAGGGACCTACACGGTAACCCTCAGTGGAACCTCGGGCACCGCAGCCCGAAGCACCTCGGTCACGCTGGTCGTGGAATAGATTTCAGTTGACCGTCCGCGGCTACCAAGTTACGGATGGAAAGATCACTTGGGAAACAGAACATAGTATGTGCGGGCGATGAAGTCAATGACTAACACGCCTTTGTTAGGCGAGCCCGCAATTCTGAAATGAGAGTCGATCGGGGCAGCCGGATTCAGTCCGCTGCGATCTGGATCTTAGCATCTTCAGCACGCCGCACGCGGTTCGCCGGAAGGCCAGCATCCCGTATCTTATAGAGTAAGGCGCGATAGCTGATGTTTAATGTTCGCGCAGCTTGCTTGCGGTTCCAGTGATGGTTGTGCAGGACTTTCAGGATAATCTTCCTCTCAAGAGCCCTCGTCGCCTGGCGGGTGAGTTTCTTGAGCGAAATCGGACCGTCGAGATTGATATCAGGCGTCAGCAGATCAGCCTCCCGCGGCTGCAAATCGGCGCTGATTACATCCTCGCTTCCGAGGATCACGTAACGTTTCATGAGATTTTCGAGTTCGCGGATGTTACCCGGCCAATGATACTTGTGAAGCACTTCCATTAACTCGGCAGACAGAGGCCGTGCCTTGCAGTTGTACTTGCGGTTGTAGTAGTCGAGGAAGTAATTCGCGAGGTTATCGATATCGCTGCGACGCTCGCGCAGCGGCGGCATGTAAAGATTCACGACATTGATGCGATAGAACAGGTCCTGGCGGAAGGTGCCGTTCTCGATTTCCTCTTCCAGCCGGCGGTTGGTAGCGCACACGATGCGCACTTCTACCTTTTTGTCCGCCTGCGCGCCGATGCGGCAGAACTGGCCGTCCTGCAGGAGTTGCAGTAGTTTCGACTGCAGGGACATGTCTAACTCGGAAATTTCATCCAAAAATAAGGTTCCCCGATGCGCCATTTCGACGCGCCCGGGCTTGGACCCGTAGGCGCCGGTGAAGGCTCCGCGCTCGTATCCGAATAGCTCGCTCTCGAGCAAGGTCCCTGGGATGGCGGGACAGTTCACTTTTACAAAAGGGCCGGTCTTCCAAGGTGACAGCGCGTGGACCATGCGGGCGATGATGTCTTTTCCAGTTCCGCTCTCCCCGTGGATCAGGACCGGTACGTTAGCACCGGCGACCTTGGACAAGCGGTCGCGAAGGGCATGCATGGCCTCTGAGCTCCCGAAAACGATTGCCTCGGACGGGATTTCCCCGATCGCTTGTACCAGAGAACTGACAGAATTTGTCACTGTGGCTGCCATGGCGAATCTTCAGGCTCCTTTGCGGTTAGTTCAGGTGCACCCCAGGCACCAAACCCCTGTGCCAGTTGTCAATCGGCGGTTCACCCGCCTTAAGCTGCACAGCGCTAAGGGCTTGTAGGTCAAACGTTGGTAATGGGCGGCTAGGCGGGAATGCGTAACTAGGGCTTGAGAATCAAGAGTTTGGATGGGAAAAAACTTTCACACAGAAGAAGCAACTTTCCTTCGTGCCTTGGCGGGCGGCGCGACTGAGGCCAGCAGCGGATGTTGGAACTTCAGGCCGAGGAGATGATAGCCTTCGCCGTGCGTCACCCGCACAATCTTTGCCCGAAGGTTCTTGGCGCTTTTGGGAACGGGCGCGGTAGCGGCGAGCGGGGCGCTCGGGATTTCGAGCGAAACCTGCGCTGCTGGCCGAAGAGCGCGGTGGACGGCAACCAGAGCTCCGCCCGCGGACACGTTCAGGGCGGTTGCGAACTCCAAGAAGTCCTTGCCGCCGTTATCGCGACTGCGAACAAAAACCGGGATCGCAAGCGGCAATCTCACCCACTCGCGTCGTTCTGCTGCCGACTTGCGCTGATCCAAACTTGTGCCCCCACAGGTACGAGAACGATCTTCTCGCACCTATTGGGCCAAACTGGTTCGATCCCCTCGCGATATCGCGTCTTCGGCCGGACGGTTCGGCAAAAACTCGCGTCTGATGCCGTATTTGCAGGAAAACGAAAGACTTAAAGTAATCCTCAGGGGCCGTTCGAGGTAGATTTCAGGAGGCCGGTCACTGGAAAGGATTTACCGAAAGTGACTAATCTTTTGCATTTTCCATTGACACTGCCATGTACCTTACCCTAGCATTTCGCTTGTCGGTGCTCAGCCTTACTGGCCAACCTGATCGCCGTCCCCTCCCCCAACTAAAACCTGATAGGGATTCGTGTCGAGAGAGATTTTAGTGTCCTCTATACCAGCCAAAGATGGAACCGCGGCAGCGGCGAGCAGCCTGAAGGCTCCCAGTGGGACTCCGGAGTCGCAGGAAATGCAGGAATATTCGCAGCTCCGCGAGCGCTATCTCCGCACTACCAATGCTCTGGCTTCGGCAGCTCACGATCTCAAGACCCCGCTGGCGATCTTGAACGGCTATGTCGAACTTCTGCAGAGCGAGAAACTCGGCGATCTGAATGACCGTCAGCGCGAAGTGCTGCGCGACATGCGCTCCAATGGCGAGCGCCTGCAACGCTACATTCAGGACTTCCTCAGCTTCAGCGTGTTGGAAACCGGTGAGCTGAGAATGAAGTTTGAGACCGCAAATATCAACGCCTGCTTGTCGGAGGTTTGTCGGCTGTGGTCGCCGCGTTTTCAGGAAAAAGGTCTGGCTCTCTACTTCCTCGCCAACGAAAAAGTCATCGAATTTCCCTTCGATGAGGCAAAAGTGGAGAGGATTGTTTCCAATTTGCTGGAGAATTCTTACAAGTTCACGCCACCCGGCGGTACCGTCTGGCTGCACGCGGAACCTTATATGTGGGAGCGACGAACCACCAGCAATTCCGCTGTTCCCAACGAACGCCGGCGCCGTCCGCTCTCCACCCCGAATTCGGTGAAGATCAGCGTTTCCGATACCGGCCCGGGTGTTCCGCCCGAGTATCACCTGGAAATCTTTGATGACTTTTTTCGCCTGCCCTCAAGCGACAAGACCGACGGGATGGGGCTGGGGTTGGCGATCGCGCGTCGGCTGGTGAATGGAATGGGAGGCAAGATTTGGGTTGAGAGCGAACCTGGCGCAGGATGCAAGTTCTCATTCATCCTGCCAGTCAGACCTGCGATTGCAGAATCCGAAGCTAAGCACTCCGAAGGAAAAAGCAAATGACGGACAAGGCCAAGATCTTACTCGTTGACGATGAGCCCGGAATGTTGCGCTACATCAAGACTCTTCTCGAAGTGGAAGACCATCAGGTCGCTACCGCCTCGACCGGCGAAGAGGCGCTGGCGATTGTTGAAAAGGGAATGAGCCCGGACCTCGTGCTCCTCGATCTGCTGATGCCGGGAATTGACGGACTCGAAACCCTGGAAAACCTGCGCAAGCTGCGCCCGGGCATGAAAGTCGTGATGCTTTCCTGTGTGAGCGACACCAAAAAAGTTGTGCAGGCGATTCGCCTTGGCGCGACTGATTACATCACCAAGCCTTTCCAGAAGGCCGAACTCGACAATGTCATCGATCAGTGTCTCGGCACCAACCAACAGAACTACACGAGCGAAGTGGAAGAACTGGGCGACGAGACCTTCTTCGTCGCGGCTTCGCCCAACATGCGCAAACTTCGCTCGCAAGCGGCGCTGGTTGCAAACGTTGACATTCCAGTTCTGATGCTCGGAGAGAGCGGCACGGGAAAAGAAGTGATGGCACGCCTGATTCACAAGCTTTCTCCCCGCGCCCACAGGACTTTCTTGAAAGTGAACTGCGCGGCCGTGCCTGCGGATCTGCTGGAGAGCGAACTGTTTGGATACGAAGCCGGCGCGTTCACGGGTGCGACACACGCTAAGCCGGGGAAATTTGAGCTTTGCAACAAGGGCACGATCCTGCTCGACGAAATCGGCGAGATGCCTCCTAGCTTGCAGGCCAAGTTGCTGCACGTTTTGCAAGACCAGCAGTTCTCGCGGCTCGGCAGCCGCTCCGTGGTCAAGGTGGATGTACGCATTCTGGCGGCAACCAACATCAATATTCCCGAAGCTCTGGCGAACAAGCGTTTACGAGAGGATTTGTATTACCGCCTGAATGCATTCACCCTGCACATTCCGCCCTTGCGTGAACGCAAGGAAGAAATTCCCATTCTGCTGAAGCACTTCATGACGCGGCTTTCGGAGCAGTATGCCCGTTCGACGTTGCCATTCACGCCAGATCTTCTTCAGGCTTGCCTGGCCTATCCGTGGCCGGGAAACCTGCGCGAACTGGGCAATTTCGTGAAGCGCTATCTCGTGCTTGGCGATGAAAAGCTCGCGATTCACGAACTGCAACCCCGCAGCGACGGGTCGGGGGCACAGTTTGATCCGACGCCTTCACGCAGCGGCAATGCCCCGGAACCCCCGGGAGGACTGAAGGGGCTAGCGCGGAGCGCCAAGGACGAGGCCGAAGCCGAAGCCATTGCCAAGGCCTTAGACGAGACCAATTGGAACCGCAAGCAGGCGGCGGCTCTGCTGCAGATTAGCTATAAAGCACTGCTCTACAAGATCCGTCAGTACGGAATTGCGCAAACCAAGACGCATCGCCTCTCGGCGGGCGCCTCCTAAGATCCAAGGCATTCGCTTGGTTTTCCGCTGCTAGACAAAATGCCCGCCAAAATCGGCGGGCACGCTTTCATCAGTTTTTGCTCCGGAAATGGTTACGAGCTCAGCTGGGCCAATTGTTTCTTCACGTCGTCCGCATCGCTGTAGTGCGGGTTGATCTTCAACACGCGTTCCAAGTGTTGTTTCGCGAGAGTCGGTTGTGCGGCCCGGGCGTAGGCAAGACCCAGATGATAGTGGTACGTTGCGTTCTCCGGCTCTTTGTACTTGGCGCCAAGTTTGATGGCTTCTTGGAACATGCCGATGGCCGATTGGTAAATGCCCTTCTGGTAAAAAGCCCATCCCAGCGTATCGGCGACAACGGATAGTTCCGGCTGACCGCGGCGCGCCGTCTGTGCCAGTCGAAGGGCGAGATCCGGATTGCTATTGGTCTCGAGAAGAATGTAAGCCAGATTGTTTGAGGCCAGCGGATCATCCGGCTTCACTTGCAAGGCTTGCTCATACGAGGATTGTGCCTTACCGAGATCATTCTTCTTTTCGTACACACTGCCCATAAGCATGAACAAATCAAATTCCTTTGGGTTGTCCTGAATTCCCTTAGTGCAGGTCGCCAGGGCATCATCGAATGCCCCAGATTGAGCCTGCAAGCGAGCTAGCTTTAGGCTGGCGTCGCCGTTCTTCTTGTCCAGTTCCAAAGCTTTCTTGTATGCCGCGATTGCTGCCACAGAATCCTGCTTGTTGGTTTGCACCAAACCAAGCAGAGAATAGAAGGCGCTGTTGTCCGGCGCTTGCAAAAGCTGTTGATTGACCGCGGCTAGAGCCTTGTCAGGCTGCTTCTGGGAAAAATAGATCGCAACCAGACCGCGAAGTGCATCGATCGAGCTTTTATCGAGGCTCAAAGCTTGGCGGTACCAGCTTTCTGCCTGCGGGAACTTCTGTTGCAAAGCGGACAGATTCCCCATTTGCACGTATCCGGTCGGAGCTTGCCGAGCTACTTCGATGGCCTGACGTGCATCTTGCTCGGCGCCGGCGAACTGTTTTTGACTCATGAGCGCAGCCGCGCGCAGGGCATAACCGTCGGGGCCTGCAGGCTGAAGCTCGATGATCTTGGTGGCCGATTGTTCGAGCGCGTGAAAGTCGCTCTTTTGGAGGGAGTACAGCGCGAGCATCCGGTAGGCCTCAATCATATCGGGGCGCTCTTTTACGGCTTCCCGCCATTCTTGGGCGGCACGGTCGATTTCGCCAGTTTGGCTGAGCGCCAGTCCGAATTGATAATGAGCCACCGCGATATCGGGATCGCTCGTCACCACGGATTGCAAAGTGCGGAGCGCGTCGGCCGTCTTCCCCTGCTTCAGTTGAATCTCGCCACGGGAGGTGAGTGCGTCTCCATCTTTGGGCCGTGCCTTTAGAGCCTCTTCGTTCAGCTTGTCCGCTTCCTGCAACCGGTCCTTCAGGATGAGAAGTTGCACGTAATTTTTTTGGACAACTGGATCTTTCCCGTGATCACGATAGAGCGACTCATATTCGGCTACGGCTTTGTCCAGGTCCCCAACGGCGAAGTAGAAATCCCCGAGCATGCGATAGCCAACCGAGTTGTCCGGAAAGTCCTGCTTCACTTGACGCAGGAACGACTCCGCTTCAGTCCCTTTCCCTTCGGAAATATAGAGTTGTGCCATCGCGGTACGCGCATCCACGTCCTTCGGATCAGCCGCCATAACCAATTGAACTTGCTGCTCCGCCTCGGAGAATCGTCTTCGCGATTGATAGAAAGCGGCAAGCGCCAGCCGCGGATTCACTCCGGTTGCCTTGAGATCAACCGCCTTCTTGTAACTCGCTTCAGCGAGTTCCGGCAGGTTCACCTGATTCTGCAGAAGAGCCAGGTTGTAGTAGGAATCTCCACGCGACGGAGCCAAAGCAATGGCCTTTTGCACTTCCGCGATGGCCTCATTGAAGCGCCTCTCCTTGGCCAGAATGTTTGCCTGCGCCACGTGAGTATCGGGGTCGTTCGGTTGCTTATCCATGAGGATCGCAACGTGATCTTGCGCCGCCTTCAACTGTTCGGCCTGCCCTTCGGCGATCAAGAGGGTGGCGATTTCAAGGTGAGCCTTGTAATTGTCGGGCTGAAGTTCCACTGTCCTTGTGAATTCCTGGTAGGCGCGCTGCCAGTCCTGCAGCTTCATGTAGGACTCCGCCAGTTTGAAGTGGGCGGCGGCAAAAGAACCATCCACGTCGGTGGCATTGCGGTACTGAATGACGGCCTCGCGGTATTTGCTCTTTTCGAAATAGCGTTCACCGCTCTCGAAATATTTCTGCTTGCGGACATTCGGGTCGCGCGAGCAGCCGACAAGAAACGCCGCCATCGATCCGAGCACCAGGAACAAACTAAGCTTTCTAAAAGCCTTCATCACGACTCTCCCGGGAGCGCCGCAGGCTCCCACTGCTCCAAAATTCGTTTCTAACTTCTAACGGTAATGCATCGAACGTTTACGCGGAAATTACCAGCGTCACTCAGCCCGGCTTAGCGCGGGATGTAAGTATTCAGTTGTGGAACGACGTTGCCCGCCCAAGCGGTCAAGTTCCGTTCCGCCTCAACTTCGCTCTCGCCCGGCCGCAAAGGAACCGAAAGGCGGATCAATGCTCCGTCGGTCCGATGCATGCGAATGGCATCGGCCACCAGATAAAACTTGGCGGCGTACTCGCTCGCTAACGCTCGGTCGTGCGCCCAATACCAATAGAGCACCAGCTGCCGCTCCTCCCCCTTCGCGATCAGATAGCGATTCACCTCGAAGGGATCGTGTCCCGGCACATTCAACGTGATTCTTCCAGTTCGAATGGGCGCCCATCCTGCTCCCGGCAAGCAATTCTTCGGCGAGTGGATGGTGTCTCCGGCGCGTTGACTGGGAAAATATGCAATGAAGAGAGCAACGCTCCCTCTCCCCTCGGGATCGCTATAGTCGCGTAATAAAAAGTCCCCCGGCCCGAGGACGTCGAGGACATCTTGAGTGAGCGCGATATCGGTCGAATTCCATCCCGCGAGTGAGCGAGGGAACGACCCAAGAGCGGGCCGCGACGGGATCTGCTCGGCCCCATTGCGCGCCTCTAGCATGATGGCGGTGCCGGCCAGAAGGAGAACCGAGAGGGCAAATCTCCATTGCTGCCTCATGCACTCACCTCGCGGTGGTTGGAGCGCATGACGATTAGCCGATGCAAGGCGAACAGCATGAAAAGTGACGCAACAAAGATCAGCCATCCGGAGAAAGCGTGGAAAAACCCTTCCGCCTTTTCCGGGTCCCAGTACTGCACCAGCAACCCAGTTCCCACGATCCGCAGTCCGTTCGCGACTACCGCAATCGGGATCGAAGCAAGGGCCAGAATGATCCGAATTCCAGTGCGCTTCTCCATAAGGTAGCCGTACATCACGGCCAGACAGGTCAGGGAAAGAAGGGAACGAATTCCGCTACAGGCGTCTGCCACTTCGAGGGGCATCGCGGGTAGGTTGATCACGTTTCCTTCCCGCAGGACCGGCACTCCCATCAGGGGAAGGATCCAGGCAGACAACTTCGAAGCGAGGATCTGCAAGGGAAAGGTGATCTGGTTCAGGACAATCGATGGAATCGGAACCATAAGAAGAAGGATTGCCAGTGGAAACACCAAGGCTCGCAGCATCCCCCATCCCTCGAGGAACAGAACCATCGCTCCGAGGAGCATGATGAGCGAAACTCGAGAAAGGAAAAGCTCCGCGCCAAGGACGCCCAGAACCAGCGTGCTCAGGGAAAATAAGAGCACAATTAAGCCCCAGGCCGAGGGTGCCTTCGGGACCGCCCTTAGGCTGTCCCATTTCTGCCAGACAACATAAAGAGCGAAGGCGGGAACAAAAAAGCCATGGGAAAAGTTCGGGTCCGTCCACCACTGGTGGGCAAGGCGAGCCAATACGGCTCCATAAAGCCACAGAATCAACCCAACCAAGACGAGCAGCCGCCATCGGGCACCGCCTCCTAAGCTCGGCGACAGGCGTTCCTGCGGAAGTTGAACGGGTTGGGCCAGTTGTGCCATGGGTTGGCGCGCGTAATTCGATTCCTTGCCAACAAGACTTGCAATTTAGCAGCCGCAACCCCGGTCGAATTCCCGCGCGCTGTGCTTAAAGGGGGGCCACGCTAAGTGGCTTATTTTGAGAACCCGGGTAGATACCGAGCGGGCCAGCGGAGTCTTAGGGGCTTGTCCAAAAGGACAATTCCTTTCCACTGTTTGGGAAACGTTCGGGACATCCGCCGTTTGAGAATGGCACATATTTTCAACAACTTACGCAAAATCGCGGCCGTTATGGGACAAAAGTTACTATTTAGAGTTACTGCTGGATGGGAAAAACTTTTCTCTTTTTCCAAGAACCCGGTACTCTGTTGAGGTGCCCGGTTCGAAGAAGGCAGCGGTTAACCCTTTGAAAATGTTGGATAGCTGAAGTTTCTTCTTCCCCTAGTCCGCCTCTTGGCTGTGTGGCACAAGCCGTGCAAATAAGAGCACTTTGCTACCGCGCGAAGTGTGGTGCCCCCCAACCTGTTCGCGACCAAATCATGGAACAGAATTACCAACAAGAATTCTCCTTGGCAGGCCTGATCGAGGACGACTTCGTGGACCTTCCGCTGCTTGAGGCCGCCAGTCCGAGCATGAGGGCGGTGGTGGCGGTCATTGGCGAGTTATCGAATAGCCGGGTTCCTGTGTTGCTGATCGGCGAGCACGGTACGGGGAAACACAGTATTGCTCGCATCATTCATATGAATTCCGGCGGTGAGCCAGAAAATTTCCAGGTTGAGAATTGCCGCACACTCAGCCCCGAAGCTCTCGATCCTAGGGCGCTCGCCGCAGGCTCGTGCCTCTATTTGTCCGAGATCGGAGACCTCTCGGCGGAATGCCAGAAAAAGCTGCTGGAAATGCTCGCAAAGCAAGGAAGCAACGGAAATGGAAATGGAAACGGGCGCAGGGAGCTCCGGGTGGTTTGCGGCAGCTCGCGCGATCTGGACGCGGATGTGCGCTCCGGAAGCTTTCGCGAGGATCTTTACTATCGCCTGAGCAGTGTCTGCCTGAGGATTCCTCCCTTGCGTCAACGAAAAGAGGATGTGGCGCACCTGCTGGACTTTTTCCTGCAACGCTATTCCGAGGCCTATCACCGGCCGGTGCCCGTCCTGAGCGCCGCGACGCAGAAATTGTTTGTGGGTCACTCGTGGCCGGGCAACCTTCCCGAGCTTGAAGCAGCCGCGCGAGCGATTGTCGCCGTTGGAGACGAGTCGGTGGCCATGGGTGGGTTGCGCTCGATGTTGACCCGGGGCGATCAACGAGGAAACGGCGAAAGGACGTCCTTGAAAGAAGCTTCGCGTGCGGCTTCGCGGGAAGCGGAACGGGAATTGATTTTGAAAGTGCTGACGCGCACGCGCTGGAATCGCAGACGTGCCGCCCAGGAATTGCAGATCAGCTACAAGGCCCTGCTCTACAAGCTGAAGCAGATCGGCTACACGGAGTACGGAGCATCGTAGCCAGGAGAAGACATGAAGCGAGTAAAAATATTATCCCTTACGGTTCTTGCGGTTGGATTACTACCGGTGATGGCGCAGAGCAATCCGCCGGCTGCGGAGTCCACCCCGCCGGTTTCTCAAGCTAACAATGCCAGCTACGTCATCGGAGGTGACGACGTGCTCTCGGTCCACGTCTGGAAGGAGCCGGATCTTACCTCCACTCTGCCGGTGCGAGCCGATGGCATGATCTCGCTGCCCCTGCTGAACGATGTGAAGGCGGCGGGCCTTACCCCCATGCAGCTGGCCGCCGATATCACGGACAGGCTGAAGAAATATCTCTCTGATCCCCGCGTGACCGTGACTGTCACTCAGATGACCAGCCAGCGGATTTACGCCATGGGAGAAGTACAGCATCCGGGAACGATCGTTCTGCTGCCCAATATGACCGTTCTACAAGCGCTCGCTTCATGCGGCTTTACCCAATTCGCCAATACGAAAGGTATTTATGTTCTCCGCAACGATAACGGAGCACAAAAGAAGATTCCCGTACCTTACAAGAAGTTAATCAAGGGCGAAGCCATGGCTCAGAACATTGTCTTGAAGCCCGGAGACACGATCGTCGTCCCGTAGGAATACATATGAATCACCTAGGATTCCCAATTCAGCGAGTGGTGAGCATGCTAGCAGCACTGGTGCTGGCAGCTTCCCTGGCAGTCGCTCAGGACGATAGTGGCACCGGCAGTACAGGTGCTGTGCCTGCTGCTACGGCTCCAGCAGAACAGAACAATGTCGAGAACCCACCGCTTTCGGGTCTGGACCAGCCAACCGCGGAGCCGGCATTCGGCGGGCGTAGCTACCTCATGCCCGGATTCCAGCTCAGCGAGTCTGTTGACGCAAACGTGGGCGGTTCCAGCACCACTTCCCACACCTCGGAGATTACCCGGGCGCTGGCGTCGGCGGATCTTCAGAAAATATGGCGACAGTACCAATTCGGCCTTGACTACATCGCCGCGGGAGATTTCTACGCTGGGCCACTCATCGACAAAAATCGGAGCCGAGCCACGCAAGTGCACACACTCGCTGCGGTGCAAAGATTCTTGTGGCGAACCGGGCAGCTTGCGATTCGGGACTCGTTTGACTATCTGCCGGAAGGGTCTTTTGGTTTCGGCTCCTATGGAGGGGCAGGTTCGTTTGGTTCTTCCCTGGGGGGCGGGATCTCGGGCTCCGGTGCGGGAACGGGGCTCGGTAGCGGTTTGGGCACAGGGGGCATCGGCTCAGGCTCCTTCGGCTCACTCGGCTATCAGCCGAGAATCGATAACACAGCCATCGTAGATATCACCCAAGGCCTCTCGCCACGAACCACTGTGACACTGGCAGGGGGCTATGGCCTTGCCCACTATCTCGAGGTTCCTAACCCGCAGTTTCCGGTTATCAACAGTCAGCAGGTGAACGGGCAAGTCGGCTTCAACCACCTGTTGAGCCGCAAGGACCAGATTGGGTTGGCCTACGGATTCCAGGAACTCCATTTCCCCAACGCCGGAAGCGGAACCGTCACCGCGCACGTCGGCAATGTGCTCTATGGGCACCGTATTAGCGGCAAACTGAACCTCACGATAGCGGCCGGCCCGCAACTGGTCATCGTGCACCATGCGCCTTCGGGCAACCCCCTGATTCCCAGCCAAACCAAGGCGCTCTCGACAAACGGGTCGGTCACGTTGGCCTACACCGTGTCAAACCGCACGAATGTTCAGCTGGCGTACCGCCGGTATGTCACGCCGGGTTCTGGTTTTTACGCTGGAGCCAACACGGACTCGGTGCGACTTTCAGTCGGACATCGCCTCGGTCGCCGCTGGATGACCACGACCGACGGAGGATACTCCCATAACACCAACCTGCAGAGGTCCAGCACAATCACCACGGGTGGGAAATCGCATTCCTATCAGTTCTGGTATGCCGGCACCTCGTTACAGCGGCAATTGGGCCAGCACTTCAGCGCCTTCGCCAGCTACCAGTTTAACGATCTGGGACTGGGGCCTTGTCCGAGCAGTGGTTCAACGACGTGTAGTGTCAACAACTCGAGACACACGGGAATGATCGGACTGAATTGGCATCCCAAGCCGATCCGACTTGACTAAGAGCATTGCGCCAGCCGGGCTGGCAGAACGGAACTCACGATGATTCAAAACCGCGAAATGACGGTTGACGATTACCTGGCGATGTTGCGCCGCCGCCTGTGGGTCATTTTGCTGCCCACAGTCTTGGCGCCGGCTGTCGGGTTTGGTGTCTCCTACGCCTTCACTCCTCAGTACACCTCGACGTCGTTGGTGTTGATTGAAGAACAAAAGGTTCCGGAAGGATACGTGAAGC
>DATJEL010000070.1:0-6386 GCA_035496675.1 Terriglobales bacterium | reverse complement strand
CTTCGAACAGAGATACACGGTGGCATACATCATGGGGAGGAGCGCCGGGATGGTCCACAAGAACGACGGCCCCAGCGAGGCACCGACGGCGGCGTAAGTTCCGATAGCCGCAGGATCGTCGTCGGACGCGCCGGTAATCAGTCCGAGGCCGAGGGAGCGAAATCGCCCGCCAGGCACGGGTTTCGAGACACCTGCGCGCAGGCGCTTTTCCTCTTTAGGATTCTTCTTACGCCGCTCAATAGGTGGGATAGGTTCAGCGGCCATGGGAAGAAGAGGTGCATTTTAGAAGCCAAGGCGTTGAGCCCGGTTGCCGTTAGTTGCTGCTCGGGTGAAAGGTATGGGGAGGGATTTCTCCCTCCCCATCAGCTTTTAAAGCGCAGCCAAAATCTGATTCAGCAGAGTCTGGAGTTGGGTCAGCAACGTGCTTAGAGGGCTTCCGCCATTCAGCAGGTTGGCAACGGCACACAGCAGGTTGCCCAGCAGATTGCCAGCACCCGGGACCGCGGTGATATTGAGCACGACCTGATTGAGGTCGATTACAAGCCCAAGAATATTGAGGTGGAGCGGGCCCAGGACAAGATTGACGAGGCTGCAACTGGGATCCGCACTTATAACGGGCAAGCTCACGTTCTGAGAGATCTCAGTCGGAGTTCCGTCCCGGGTGACGGTGCCATTCAATACGCCCTCAGCTACGAGCTGGTTTCCCTGAATGGAGAAATGCGTAATGCTGACCAGGCCGTTCATGCTATTGCCGGCACCGTCGCTCCACTGCACGAAGGCACTGAGGGAATGCGGAACCTTGGGTGGCGCGGGGGGCTGTGCCATAGCGCCGGTGGCGGCCATGGTGAGCGTACAGAAGGACAACAGGGCGAGGATTGTGGTGAGGCGTAGTCTTACGCTTACGTGATTCATTGGATTCTCCGTATTGTGGTTGGATCGTACGTCTACAAGGAGTTCTCCCGCATGGGGTTTGCGGCAGGGGGAGAACTAGGTGGGCTTACGGTAGAAGCCCGTTAATTTGGCCTTGAGATGCAGATGGCAAAAATCGAGGTTGCAGAAAATCCTGCTGCTTACATTTCTTTTTTGCCGCCAAAGTCGGCTATGGACGGGCGTTTTAAGCGCACCCATAGTTATTTCCTCTGTAACCCTGTGGTTCCCAGGCTGGAGACGTGCTCACCACAGGGAAACACAGGGGATCACCGGGGCCGCGGGGATCATCGGGCAAGACAGACGCAGAGCGTTAAGCCGCAGCACGTTCCTGACACTGATGTTCATTGACGTGCTGTTGCAAGGCGCCGATCCTGCGCTCCTTCTCACCCAGCATTAGTTCCAGTTCCTTATCTACGCGCATGAACTCGCCGGGTTTTTTCGAGCGAAAAATTTCAAGCTGCAAGCTGGTGGTGTCGGCTAACTTCTTCAGCATTTCGTCCACGCGGGAGGAGAGTTTTTCGTATTCGGGGCATTGGTTCACGCTGACTTTGGTGCAACCGCAGGTGCTTTGGCTGCCTGAGTTTTGCGATGATGCCAGGCCGAGTGCGGGATGAACGAAAATCCCAAATGTCAGCCACAATCCCCACGCAAGCCAAAGGAGGGCTTAAGTCGGGCACCTTCCAGCTTCCACCTTGCACGTCCGGAGTGGGCTTTTGTGCAACAAGAGTGCATGGCCGGCGCATCTGAAGTGAAGCTTTTGGAGCTTTCGATGCAGAAAAATACGGTCCTCTCGCTCAGCCCCAATCCCGATGCTTTGGCCGTGCGGGAAGCCACGCTTCGAAGCGGCGGCTTGCAGGTTATTTCGGTGCTCAGCCCCATTCAGGCAAGATTCGAAATCGAGATGGGCCGGTGTGGAGTCTTCGTCATCTGCTACAGAGTTTCGAAGGAGCAGGCAGAGGAACTGACCCGGTTGTTTCGACGAAACTGCCCCGAAGGACGGGTAATCTTTGTCACCGACGCTGGACACAAGGACGAAGTGCCTCGGGGCACAGATCTCGCAGTGCCGGAATCAAACTGTGGAGAGCTGGTCCTGCAAGCCATAAAAGAGGACGATAAGCCGCAAGGTTCCAGAAACGCAGCGTAAGATTTGCCCCCGGCGGTGCTTTAAGCCGACATGCGCAAATTCTGAATGCGCCGCACCTCTGGAAGCAGATCCTGGGCAGCATTGCTCTTCACCACATAGCCACTTGCGCCAGCGGCCAATGCCGCCCACTGAAAGCCGCGAGAATCGTGTTGACTCACAATCACAACGTGCATGGCGGGAAATTCACGCTTGAGAATTCGCGCGGCATCCAGCCCATTCATCGTTGGCATGGTGATGTCCAGCAGAACCAGGTCAGGGTGATGCTGCCTCGCTTGGTTGAGCGCGTCGGCGCCGTCCACAGCCTGGCAGATCACTTCAATATCAATTTGGGAATCAAGTATCTGGCAGATGCTTCGACGCACACTCTCGTTGTCGTCCACCACAAGCACGCGAAGGGGGCGCCGCTCCATCGTTTCTCCCGACGAAAGCAATCGAAGCCGTTCTATTTGTTAGCGGAGTTGGGAAGAGACTATCGGTCGTGAGGGTGCGAAAGTATAGGGCGAAATTGGTATGACCAAAGTTACCAGTGAGTAGGCCGCTGAAATGAAGCCGGCAATGCCGCTATCGCCGTTCCAGGCTCAACACCGGCTCACCCTGCGAGTCGCGAGAAACTTGCCCTCGGGCAGTTCTATCGGGACATTCCGAGATCGGCTGAGTTTCTCATGAGAGAGGCACAACAGTTCCTGGCGGATCTGATCCAGGTCGCAGTCGTCGGGGGACGTGGCGAGCTGCTGACAAAGCTCGCGCATGCGATCTTCCAGGTTTCGGTTGTGGTCGAAGAATTCGGGAAGTTCGGCAATGCGGTCATCCGGCGGCAGTTTCACAAAGCGTCCTCGAAGCAGGTGCTGTAGTGAGAAAACCACATTCTGCGCGGGTACGCGATACCTCACAAACTGTACTTTGTTCCCACGCCCTCGCGTTTTGGCGCGTTTTGGCGCTTGTGGCTGTCCGCCTAGGGTGTATCCTGTAGGCAAGCAGTCCCAGACCCCAGCAATTCCGCTCGTCCGACAATAGAGGGTTGTGACGCATCGAGGCTGAATCGTGACAATTCATTATTTTCACCGCATACCCCTCGCGGATCTCGGAGGGGTGTGGCGCTGCAGTTCGAAACCAGCTTGCTCCATATGCAACGAACCAGTTGAGCTGGAAACAGCAAAAACCGACGAGTGCGGCCGGGCGATCCACGAAAATTGTTACGTTCTGAAGCTGGCCTCGACTGTCAAAGCCGTCCAGGGCACTTTTAGTGACTACCCCGACAGACAAGCACGGAATCGTGCGCCCAGGTTTAGCTCCAGGTTAGGAGGCCGAGCAATGACCGCCGAGGAACGAGAGCGACTCGGGTATCTCTGCGAGCGAATCCAAGTCGAGCAGGCCTCCCAGACATTCGACGAACTGGTGATGGAATTGAACGAACTCCTGGAGCAAAACCAGCAGCGGATAAACCGAGCCCAAGCAAATAGTTCAAGGGAGAACTAGCCGGCGAGCAGGGCCACACCGCCTGCAACCAACAAAGCGGCCATCCAGCGGCGGCGATCCACTTTTTCGCGCAGGAAGAGTTTGGCGGCGAAGGCATTGCCGATAAAGGTGAGCGAAGCGGCGGCCGGGCCGACCAGGCTCACGTCTCCCCAAGAAAGCGAGAACAGCAGGCTGAAGAAAGAAACCGCCATCGCAGCGACAGCAACAAAGAACGTGGAATTGGAGAAAATGCGGCAAATGACGGTGCCGATTCCGAAGCGTTGGCGAAGCGCGTGAAGATCACCCACTTGCTTCATTGCGCGTGACATGGTGACATCACCCACCACAGAGAAGGACACCACCAGCAGAATCCCACACCAGGTGTAGAGGTGCCTCACGGCTTGCCTCCGGTGGCGACGCGCACTTGCTGCTGGTTGCGCGGGCCTGCACCCACACTATTGGAGTGCGCACTGCCCGAAGAGGCGCCCGGATCCTGAGGATGGGTGAGAGATGGTCCTCCCGCCACAAATCCGACACCGCCGGAAATCAAAGCAATTCCCGCCCAGCGCAAGGGACTGACCTGCTCGTGCAGTGCGAAGCGAGCCACCAACGCCAGCAAAACATATCCCAGCGAAGATGCGGGCAGCACATACGTGAGATCGGCCCAGGAAAGCGCGTTCATGTAAGACGCGAAGAACGCAAGAAGCAGAAGGATGCCGATGGCAACCCAGGGATTGCTCACGGCCAAAAACAGGCTGCCAATATTGTGAACGGAAATATTGCCGACTTGCTTCATGCCGTGCGACAGCATGGAATCACCGGCCGCCGCGAAGACGGTCACCCCGGCCAGCACTAGATACTTGCGAAAGGTCAAACGCAGTCTCAGTTGTCAGTTCCCGGTTCTCAGTCGGCTTAGAACCGAACTTGGCAACCGGAAACCCGTTCCTAATCTGTCATGCCTACTGCGTCGGCCGGACGGCTGGCGGTGGTCGGACCGGCCGGTGGTTGGCCCGCCGCAGCCTCTTTGGCGTGCTTCTTCACCAGCTTGTTTCGCTGGGAGCGCAGCTTCAGGAAGGTCTTGGCCTCACCATAAAGGCGCTTGCGCTCATGGCTATCGAAAGCGGCTTTTCTCAGGATGCGAAACACAGCCTTGGGACGGAAATAATATTCGTCGTAGAAGCGATGCACGGCCGAAAGTATTTCATCCGCGGGAAGGCCGGGATACTGAATGTGGGCCAGCTGATGTCCGCCTTCATCGACCATCTTGTTGTCGCCGACAATGAACCCGTTCTTCACGGCGTAGTCATAGAGCTCGGTTCCGGGATACGCGTGCGCCACCGAAACCTGGATGGTTTCGACATCGAGTTCCTTGGCGAAGGCAATGGTGTTATTGATGGTCTCCGGCGTTTCGCCGGGCAAACCCATGATGAAGTCGCCGTGAATGACGAGTCCGAGCTTGTGGCAGTCTTTGGTGAACTGGCGCGCACGCTCGATGGTGGCGCCCTTCTTGATGTTCTTCAAAATCTGCTGATCGCCCGATTCATAGCCGACGATGAGCAGACGGCATCCCGCTTCCTTCATGGCCTTCAAAGTTTCGAAGTCAGTAGTCACGCGTGAGGTACAGGACCAGGTCAATCCGAGCGGCTTGAGCTTGGCGCAGAGTTCAATCGTGCGCGCCTTCTGAATGTTAAAAGTATCATCGTCGAAGAAGAATTCTTTGACATTTGGCCAGTAGTCTTTGGCTTTGGCCATTTCGCGTGCAACGTCATCGCTGGAGCGTTTGCGCCACGGATGTCCACTCAAGGTCTGCGGCCACAGGCAGAAGGTGCACTGAGCCGGACAGCCGCGGGTGGTGTAAAGCGACACATACGGGTTCAACAAGAAAGGTACGTTGTACCTCGTGACGTCGAGATCGCGCTTGTAGACCTCGGTGACGTGGGGCAGCGAATCCAGATCCTGAATCTGCGGAGCGTCGGGATTGTGGACGATCTTGTTGTCCTTCAGGAACGAGGCTCCGGGAATCTCCTCGAGCGGCTTGCCCTTTGCGTAATCGACCACCGCGAAGTCGAATTCCTTGCGACAAACAAAATCAATCTCCGGACACTCGCGCAGGGACTTCTCCGGCAGCACTGAAACGTGCGGTCCGACAAAGGCAATCTTGATGGAAGGGTTAGCAGCCTTGATGGCCTTCACCAGCCGCATATCGCCAGGAAACCCGGGGGTGGAAGTGAAGAGCACAAGAAACTCGTACTGGCGCGCAATGTTGATCGTCTCTTCCCCCGAAACATGATGGGAAGGCGCATCCAGCAAGCGGGCGCCTTCCAGCATTCCCGCGGGATAAGCCAGCCACACCGGATACCAAAAGCTTTCGATTTCGCGGGTGGCGGGCCAGCGAGAGCCAGCGCCTCCGTCGAAATTTTCAAAAGAGGGAGGATTGAGGAACAGCGTTTTTAAAGGCATATTGGGGTTTTAAGCATTCTAACATTTAAGCAACGGTTATCCCTGCGAGTCACCGTTATAGCAAGAGGTTCCCCCAGGTATTGAATCGTGGCCTAAATGCTTGATTTAAATGTACAAGGCCCTGGGCGGAAAAGAAATGCCTGCGGGTCCAATGCACTCTTGGATGCAGCGAACGGGCTTGGGATGCGGTGAGTGGAATTACCTAGGAGGTACTACTGGCCTCCCTGAGAGCCGGGAACACGGAAGGTGACACCGCGATCATCGTTGGCCTTTGTTGTCGCGGGTAGATCGAGATTCGCGAGCGGAATCTTTTCGTGATGCTGCGGGGTGAGATCTAACAGATTCTGTCCCACAATGGCGTAGTTAGTGACTTCCTTCTGGTGTCGGTCGCGGAAGA
>DATJEL010000069.1:0-46128 GCA_035496675.1 Terriglobales bacterium | reverse complement strand
GGCGCTGCGCGCGCGGTTGAAGCTCGCATCGGACAGCAAGCGACGACAATACGAGTGGGAGAAAAATCGATCGCGACACTCTTATGGCAGTAGGCGATTCAGATCTTTACCTGGTGATCCGGATGGCGGCGCAAATACCAGCATGGCAGCAGTCCTTGGTGGCCGAACAGCGAGTTCACGCACGTCTGGTCCTCGGTTGAGCCGTACACATACTCGGTGCGGCTGTTCTTCTCGTTGATCGCGTAATACTCGCGGACGGTGACGCTTCCATATCCGGAGCTTCGCATGATTCGGATGCGCAACAGGATCCAGTCTCCGCAATAGAGGGCCGCCAACAAAACGACTGCGCCAGTCAGCGCGCCGATAAGAATTTTTTTTACATCCACTCTGAATCTCTCGCTCGGCGGCAGCCTAGGTCCTTGGCCACATTCGACTTAGGTTGATCCCGTCTAGAACCAGCAAACATCGGCAAGAAGTGCCATTCTCTCGCTGCCGAGAGGTTGTCTCAGGGCAACGACTGTTAACTCGCTGAGCAAATATTCTTCCATCTGGCTCGGTCCTGTTGCTGCGCCTCCCCATCGGACCTGCTCGAAAGCACGCTGCCGTGCTCGAGAGTGGTTCCATGGGAACTAGGCTCCAAGACCGGGCCAACCAGGAGATGACAACCCGCGCCTGCGGCAGTATTATGTTGTCCCCTGGTCTCATGTCCACGTGAGACGAGACGTCTCATAGCTGGGCTGGACCATTGTGATCAGCACTACCCATTGGCAGCGTGGGTTTTGCACGAGGACATACCTGCCTTATGGGAATCACCCCCGTTCGAATTCTGATCGTAGATGACTACGAGCCGTGGCGCCAGTTCCTTCGGGTCTCGCTTCTCGCTGACGAGAGACTTCAAGTCGTCGGAGAAGCCGTGGACGGCCTCGAAGCCATTCAGAAAGGCCGAGAGCTTCAACCGGATCTGATCATCTTAGACATCGGCCTTCCGGCAATGAATGGGATCGAAGCCGCCCGCACTTTGCGGGAGGTCTCCCCTAGGTCCAGAGTTGTTTTCGTGAGCTCCAACCGCTCGTTAGAGATCTTGCATGAGGCCCTGCAGCTTGGGGCCACTGGATACGTGCTCAAATCCGATGCCGGCGCAGAACTTCTGCCCGCCTTAGCGGCGGCTCTCGAAGGCAAGCAATACGTCAGCCAAAGTGTACTGGACCCAGCCATAGTTGATCGTGCGCAACCAAGGACTCGCCCGCCAATTGCCGCGCGGAACGTTGAGGGCCCGAGGTTTCACGAGGCAGTTTTTTGCAGTGAAGAACGAGTGCTGCTCGATCGTGCGACCTCGTTCATAGGAAACGCCCTCAAGAGCGGGAATGCGGCAGTTGTGCTCGCTACCGAGGCCCACCGAAAGATGATTCTTGGGAAAGTGCAGGAATTGGGGATCGACGTTAACCGGGCTATCGAGCAGGGTCGCTACCTTTCTTTCGACGCCGAGGAAGCCCTTGCAACATTCATGCTCAATGGCGCGATTGATCCAAGCCGGATGTTGACCGTATTTCACAGTGTCATTACCACCGCGAGCGGGTCGGGAAAGGGACGGCGTTCGCGGGTATCGGTCTTCGGAGAATGTGTACATCTCTTGTGGGAACGCGGCAACCCCGAAGCAGCCATTCAGATGGAAAGGCTTGGTAATGAACTGGCCAGGAAGTACGACTTGGAAATTCTCTGTGCGTACTTGCTCGCCCAGGGGAGAATGCATCCAGAGATCCACCGACTGATCTGTGAACAGCACTCAGCGGTTTATACAGCTTGAAATCGGTACCTAAAGCGGTCGCTCCGCCTTCCTCGCCAGTCTTGTTTCGCCAACCGGGCGACCTGCCTCGAGGTGCGTTATTCCAGTAAACCGGGTAGGTGTAACAGAACACTGGACAAACCAAGCCCGAGGAGTACGATAGGGTCGGCTTCATTCTTATTGGGATCTGCGACAAGAAAACAGACCTCCTAATGGCGTCAGGTTTGATCTGCAGGTCCCGAGGAGGAGTCCATGTCACCCATCTCCGCCATCTGGCAGCGCGCATCCCTACTATCCTTGCTGATCGCCTCCGCTTTTCTGGCATTGGTCATGAGACCTGCAGTAGCCAGCGAAGCCAATCCGCCGAAGTACGATGTGCAGACTGAAACAAAGATCAAAGGTACCGTCCAAGATGTCACGCTGCCCGCGTCCGGGCACGAGAAAGAAGTTGTGCATCTTGTCTTAAAAATCGACAACGATACCATTGACGTTTACCTTTGCCCGAAATCGTTTCTCGATGAAATGGGAGTCGAGTTCAAGAAGGGAGACGAAATTGCCGTGACTGGGTCCAAGGTCAAAAGTGGGGACGCTGACCTGGTTCTGGTACGACAAGCCCAGAAGGGGAGCGATACCCTCATTCTCCGCGACGACAAAGGCAAGCCAGTGTGGATATGGAACAGTAAGAAGTAAGAACTGGACCAGGAAACTCCCTCGCTCAGCCTCTGTCCTTGACCTTCACACTAGACTCGAGTCCATGAGGCGTGGCGATAGCTCTCGATACCAGGCACATGTGCTGGGTTTTCTCGAGCAACTGACGACCACGAGACTGCTCGGCTTGGCTGAAGATCGTCAGAGTGGGACGCGTCGAGAAGGCGGTGAATGCGTAGCCCGACTCGACCTTTTGGAACTCGGCGATGACCTCAACTTCCAAGTCCGAATACTCGAACTTGGAATAATCCGCCAATGCTCGGAAGGTCGTCGTGTAGCAGCTTGCGATCGACGCGAGCAGTAGGTCTTCCGGCGTCCACCGCCCTTCTAGGCCACCGAATTCCGACGGTGCGGTAAAATGCAAGGCGTTCGGTGCTGAGTCTGTGCGGGCGATACCTGTGCGTCCAGAAGTCCACCAGGCCTGCACGCGATGCTCACACTTCTGTTGTGGCTTCTTTTTGCTTGCGCGGGGTAAACCCATCGAGTAGTTCCTGCCAGCCAACCTTTCGCTGAGGGTACTCGCACTCAACCGAGGAAGATGTGATGCCCATCACAATCCTTTGTGGCTGGGCCCACAGGGACGAGCAGCCGCTGCCTTCTCGCACAGATTCGTGAAGAACGCCTTGGTTTCCCAACCGGGGGCGGATGTAGAGAGATGCATCATGGCGCAGTTTGAGAAGTCACGTCGAAGCCGTAGCTCTCAAGCTCTTTGCGGGCTGGTGCGCTCTTTACATAGGTCAGAAATTTCTGTGCAAGTGCTTTGTTTTTTGAGGAATTCAGGATCACGCATGCCTGGTTTAGCGGCGGGTATTCGCTCGGAGGAATCTCGGCATAACGTCCCTTCCCTTTCATGTTTGGAGACAGGGCAAGAGAAAGGGCGATGATTCCTACGTCCGCTGCCCCGGATGTGACAAAAGACGCTGTTTGCGAAATATTCTCGCCTAGAACAAATCTATCGCTCACTTTCTCGTAGATGCCTGCTTTACGCAGCGCTGAAACGGCGGCTTGGCCGTATGGGGCATGAAGCGGATTCGCCACAGCTATCTTCTTTATCCCCGGATCAAGAAGCGCCTGCAAACCCTGCTCGAGCTTGACCCTGGAATCATTCCGAACCCAGATCACGATTTTGCCCCGCGCGTACTGATAGAAGCTTCCAGCCTCGATCAATCCACCATCCTCCAGCTTCTTGGGGAAATCGAGATTGGCAGAAAAAAACATGTCATAGGGCGCGCCATTCTGAACTTGCTGGAAGAAATTGCCGGAGGAGCCGTAGATTGCCTTGATCTCTGTTCCCGTCTCTTTCTCGAAGCGAGAAGTAATTGCCTGCATGGCAGACTGAAGGTCGGAGGCTGCCGCTATCGTGAGGTCCTGGGCGAAACAAAGGGGCGCGCATAGACCAACTGTTGCCAATATCAAAAGCAACAGCGCATTCTTCATTATCCTATCCTCTCGGGTCGCTTCTGCCTTAGGATTGCTGCCCGGCCAATCCTTCCCCGGAACCAATTACGTGGGGAAATCGAAGGCATTCAGCTCGGTGATATTTGGCTCGCGTTTCCCTGGCCATGACTTGTTGCGATCTTCTCATCTCACACCCGTATGATCATGACTTCAGTGGCCTTGATCAAAGCCGCGGCAGTCTGGCCAGCTTTTAGATTCATTTCACGGGCAGAACTGGCGGTGATAATCGACGTGATCTGCTGGTCGCCGATTGAGATCTTGACCTCCGCCATCAAGCCACTGATCCGCACACCATCGATCCGCCCAACGAGTTGATTTCTTCCGCTGACCCGCCGTGTCAGGAGGGCACGTTCGGGCTTGGTTTTGCCCCTTGTACGGTAGAGCAGCCGGTCAATTTCGCTTTGCGGAATCCTATGATGCCCGCCAGCCGTTCTTACGCTCCTAATCTTTCTCTTGTAAATCCATTGCTTAATGGTTGGGAAACTGATCTGAAGCTCTAAAGCCGCATCCCGCACTTTAAACAAGGGTTCGTTGCTTCCTTTGGAACTTCGTTGAGCTCTGCGAGTCGTGGACATTGCAGAGGAATCCTACCTTCGACGCACAGCGAGGTCAACGACGCCACCAAACGCTCGATTTCAATGCCTTCGGATCCATCAAAACCGTATATAGAAGTTTAACATTAGACAGCTGATATGTATTGCCTCTACACTAGCGAGACTGGATGAGGCTATTTCCTAAGGGCTTCCAGAAAATAGGGGACGATGGTGAAGAGAAGCCACCAGGGCGAATTTCTAGGAACCCAAGTGGAGGGCTTTAGAGTAAATGAGTGCAGGCAGTAAACCTCAACTTGGCTGGAAGGAACTGTATAAACGCGCTTTACTTGAGCCTGACCGAACCAGGGTTCGGGCGCGAGTGGCGGAGGCAGGCACTGCCAGCCCTTTCTGGAGAGCTCTTGTTTTTCTACTAGAAGCAAGAATTTTTGGGCATTCTTCAAAGCAGAGTATCCCCTCCCGACGATGGGCAGGAAGACAAATCAGTGAGCTGTTGAGAAATGTCATTGTCTAGTTAAGATCAACCAGGGACACGTTCGTACCGCGTCGGCCTGTTACCAAATTCCACACCTACAACCGTACCATCTCCCGCGTGGTGCTATCCCTTAGGAATCTTTGTCTTACCCCCCTTTCTTCATAGGCTGTTCTTAGCCGCCCGCTGCGGCAGGAGAAAACACTCCTATGCGCACCAACCGGAGATCCTCCGCTCTGTTGGTCTTGTTCGCGCTCGTTCCCTCTCTATTTGCACAGCAAACCCCAAAAGGCATATTGGGCGAGAAGGCGTCGACAGCGCTTCTGCAGATGAACGCCGCGTACATGCAGACCCCAACAGCCCAGAAATCGCAAGCCTTAACGCAATTCCGGGCCATGGCTGCCCAGCGCCAGCAACTGCTGAGTTCATTGATTCAGACCAATCCGGCAGATGTGCTCCGCGTGGCGATTCCGAGCGACATCCGGAGCACGATGCCCGCCATGGTGCAGAGTTACGTCGAGCAAACAGTGCAGACGCAAGGTGTGCTTGAGGTTCTTATCGAAGACTCTAATAGCGGAGCGAAGGTGCATTACGGACTGAAGACAACGTCCGCTAAGTTGTCGCTCCATTTCACCGATACGCCGCCAACAAATCTCCTCACAGGATCAATCGTGCGGGTAAAAGGCGTTCGCGTAAATAACAACCTCGCTCTCTCATCGAGCCCAAACAATACCAGCGGGACCAGCCTGCAGACCGTTTCGGCTGCTTCTGCTCCAAGCAATGCCGGATCGCTCAACACCCTTCTGATCCTGGTCAACTTCCAGGACGCGCCGACTGCGCAGCCCTGGACGCCCGCATCCGTTCAGAACATGGTCTTCACGCAAACGAGTAACTGGGACTTGGAGAACTCGTTTCAGCGCACGTGGCTTACGGGAGACGTTGCAGGTTGGTTTACCGTCCCCGTGTCGAGTACAAATTGCTCCACCGGCACGATCAAATCGGCGGCGCTATCCGCTGCCCAAGCCGCCGGTTACATTCTTTCGAATTATTCGCATTTTATCTATCTGATGTCCAGCAACAGCGGGTGCAGTTCGTGGTGGGGACTGGCAACCATCGGCGGCAGTGACGTGTGGGTGAATGGGCAATACAACATTGCTGTCCATGTGTTTGCACACGAAATGGGCCACAACTTGGGCCTGAACCATTCGCACACGGTTGATTGCGGCACGCAGGTGATTTGCAGCAGTGGAACGTTGTCCGAATATGGTGACGGTTTTGACTCTATGGGAGCGTCAACCTACAACGGCCCACATTTCAATGCATTCCAAAAGGAGCGCTTGGGATGGCTGAACACCTCAGGGCAACCTCCAATCGCGACGGTGACGTCGAGCGGAACGTACCAGATCAGCCCTTTCGAAGCTCAAGACTCGAACCCGAAGGCATTGAAGATTTTGCAATCTGGCAGCACGGGTTCCTACTACTATGTGGAATTTCGTCAGGCGCGAGGGTTTGACAGCTTCTTGTCCAGCTATTCCGACGTAACGAATGGGTTGCTGCTGCACCTGGCGAGCCCCACAAACTCCAACAGCAGCGACCTGCTAGATCTTACTGCCACCAGCCCGGCGTCCTTCAGTCACCCAGCACTCGTACTCGGACAGAGCTATACGGACTCGGCGGTTGGGGTCACGATTACGCCCACTGCGGTGTCCAGCGCGGGAGCTACCGTGCAGGTCTCCTATGGCCCCGCGGCTTGCAGTAACGCCAATCCAACCGTCAACATCACGCCGTTGCAGAGCGCTTATGTCACTTCAGGCACAACCGTGAACTTCACCGTAACGGTAAAGGACAACGACAGTTCGGGATGTATGCCGGCGACCTTCAATTTGGCGGATACACTTCCATCCGGCTGGAGTGGTGTGTGGAGCACGTCAGCTCTCGCACTCTCCCCCGGCGGGAGCGCCTCAGCGACGCTCACTGTGACCTCCCCTTCGGGAACGTCGGACGGTTTCTATAACGTCGCGGTGAGCGTAACGAACTCTGGCGCACCCGCGTTCAATTCGTCGGGAACGGGCACGTACGTGATTTCAACACCGGCGCCGTTGAACGTCTCCGTAACCACAAACCAGGCGAGCTACTCCCCAGGACAAGTAGTGGTTGTGACGGTCAGTCTGCTGTCAGGGACAGCTCCCGATGCTGGCGTAAGCGTCGGTTCTACGATCACACCGCCCAGTGGGAAGACGACGACTCAGAGTGGGACGACGGGCAGCGATGGAACGTTTTCATTCTCCTACAAGTTAGGGAAGCACGCTGCAGTCGGCACCTATAGTGTGCAGGCAAACACCTCAAGAGTCGGTGCCGCCGCAACGATGGGCGCGAGCACGATGTTCTTGGTGCAATAGGTTGGATAAGAAAGGCCGGTCACCCTGGACCGGCCTTCCAGTCGCGACATAGCTAGAACGTGCAAGAAGCAGTGTTGAACGTGTGCTTGCACGCTGTCGGCTGCACGAAGTTTTTGTTGTTGTTTGCATTGTCAAGAGCCGTCTTCTTAAACTCCTCACAAGTTCGTTGCTGACCTGAAGCAACAGTAAGATTGCCGCCGGGAGCACCCAGCTCTAGGTTGGCGTCCGTTATTAGGGCAGACACGGTAATCTCGCCATTGACAACCGGAATGGTGCATCCGGCCGGCTGGTTGCCGACGTACAATACGGCGCTTCCACTAACGAAGCCATGGACGACGTTCAAGTACATGGCAGCAAGCTGCGCCGAGAGCATGTTTGCCATATTGGTGGCATTGGCGTTCAGCAGAAAACTGTTTAGCGCGGTTTTGTTTTGAGAAAGCGAGCCAGTGAAGTCCTGCGCTGCACCATTGGCCTTGGCCAGATTCAGTGCCGTTAGGTTCGTGAAATCCGATGCGCTTTCCAGTGCCTGGCCATTTTTGTTGCTCCAGAAACCAAGCGTTAGCCCACCGCCTGCTCCAGTGCAAAGGTTGCCGAAATTCGGGCCTTGAATGGTGCCTTCGCCCGCGGTAGCGATCCCAGAGGTGGGGGTGGTATGCACCCAGTTGGTTTCGATGGAGTCGGCTTCGGTGATTGTGTAATCGCCGCTGCCGGGATCCACAAGAAAGAGGTAGTTGCCCGAGCTATCGGTCAGGTTGCACGTAGTACCCGTCTGTGCTGCTGGACTGACACCGACGAGCCAATCTTGTATGCCGACTTCGCCGTTGTCCTGAACACCATCAGCATTGGTATCGTAGAACTTGGTTCCCACAATGCTTGCGGAAGGTGGCGGACTTTGACAAATCGGGTTTGTTGGGTCCGTGTTACAGATGCACGAGGGATCGGTTGGATCGCACGGAGGCGGCTGCGTGCACTTGAAATTGTCGGTCTTGGTTGAGCTATTGGTGAACGTGGGATCGGTGGAAATCCACGCCTTGTAAACACCACCGTTGTTGGGAGTGGGGTTAAAGAACCAAAGCCGGACAGTGGTTTCCCCGCTGCTCGGGTCGGTAGCTCCATTAGGGTGATCCACGAGATCGTTGCTCGTCGTGATCACGCCTTTTCCATTGACGAGGGCAACAGTGAGGGTCGCTGTACCAGCATCCGGCGAGAGCACATTTGCACCAGATGGATCGGTGACTCGGAAATAATAGGTCCCGGGTGTGAGCCCAGAATTGTTCGTATTTTGCGGTCCGCCGGTGAGGTACACGGCGTCGCAGCTGAGTGGTGGATTGACATTGAAGTTGACTGTTGTTCCCGAAACATCTGTGGTTTGAATTGCCCCATTCACTTGCGCGTTTGCAAAGGCAGCCAATGCAGTTAAGGTCCATACCAGACAAAAACCAAGTCTGGGGCTGGGAGAGAAATACTTCCTGGTGTTCATAGTGGCGCTGTTCTCCTTTATCGCGAAGCGAGACCGGACGAGGCGGTCTCACGTAAGGGGGAGCCTGGGGGGAGGCGAGTAAATTCGAGAGAGCCCCATCTCGCTACTCTCGAGACAAATTTGCGAAGTCGACTGAGACCGTCTTGCCTGTATTCCGTTGGCGCGAGTCTGAACGTTACTTCGGTAACGCGCAGCGGTCAATTCCCAGAAAGTTGCAGGGCTTCTACAACTTATGTAGTGCAACAACGTTTTTCTTTGGGAATCAGATTGAGAATTTTCGCCCGGGGAGGCAGCAGGGCTGCGATTCTTCACGCTTTTTTAATATCGCGCAGCTGTAGGAGCGCAAGGAATTTCCCTGACGAGCACGCTCCAAACATATGGCTTCACCGAAACGAGTATGGCGGGAAATCAGATCACGAGTCGGCCGCGCGCTCTCCGACTCGCTTCTCTCAAAGAAACAGAGGACTCATCGTTGAAGGAATACCAAGGTTAGGCCCACGACAGAACCAAGGACCATGGTTATAAGTGCGGCATCAACACAGTGGTCTTTCCAGTTATGGTGTGCAGAGATGTGCGTTTTCACGGCTGGCCTCCGGGTTGAGACTCCGGCACGACATACCAGGGGGATACAAAAATCCCGTTATTTCCTGGGGGGTGAACAACTCTGGGATGGAATTGTAATCCTGTTTTGCGTCAAATCAACTGCTATTTATTTGAGTCGTAAGAACTTTGGCTGGTTTCCGCCCCGACTCAAGTCATAGGGAAAGCCCACCCGCCCCTGGGGGGCGCCTGGAAAAGCTATTTCCTAGCCCTTTCGCGCGATAGAAACCGATGATTACAACGGTTACTGGTTGAACTTCCGCGTCATCCGACCGGAATCACCCATCATGTAGAATTTTCGAATCTGGCCATAACCTTGATTTGGAGGGTGCGAAGAATGCACTTTGAAGCCAAGCAGTGTGTTCGAGTTCTTGCTGCGTGTGTTCTGGTCGCGGTTTTTTCCGTCCCGCAAGACCTCTTAGCCCAAACGACCCAACATGTAGTGAGCCCGTCGGAGATGCAGAAAGCTGTAACCGACGCTTCCCAGGCACGACAGAAGAATCTGGATACATTAACTGAGTTCTTTTCTTCCGAGCGTGCCGAGCGGGCATTCAAGGCCGCTCATACGAACCCGGAGCAAGTGAAGAAGGCAGTGGCCGGTCTGAGCGATGATGAACTAGCTCAACTAGCGTCCCGCGCTCAAACAGCGCAAGCCGACTTCGCTGCCGGCCACCTGAGCGATCGAGACTTGATCATTATCTTGATCGCCATCGCTGGTCTGATTCTGATCATTGTCGCGGTGCACTAAACACGAATCCCATGCCTCGGATGATGCCTATCCTTGCCACCGTGCTATGGGTTAGCGGCCTATTGTTTGCCGCCAACCCATCCGGCATCTGGCTCGACGTTCCTTTTGTGGTGCAGGAAAAAGACGGCTGCGGCGCGGCCAGCCTCGCCATGGTGATGGAGTACTGGGTGGCGCAACAAGGTGGATCTGTTCCCGGGAGCGTCGACGCGGCTCGGATCGAACGCAGTCTGCACTCGAGGGCGGCACATGGGATCTTTGCTTCCGATATGCAACGCTATTTGCAGCAGAATGGATATGTGGCGTTCGCCTTTGCCGGAGGATGGTCCGATCTGGAGCAGCACTTAGAAAAAGGCCGCCCCTTGATTGTGGCGCTTAAGCCCGGGTCCATGGCGCCGCTTCATTACGTAGTGGTCGCCGGAATCGATCAAGAACGCCAGCTTGTCCTCGTGAATGATCCCGCGCAGCGCAAGCTCCTCAAGGAGGATCGTTCCCGGTTTGAACGGGAGTGGAAAGGCGCCGGGCGTTGGACTTTGCTCGCGCTTCCAGATGGCATCGCGCCCTAGGTCATCCCCAAGTTTGTACCGTGCGATGTTCAGTCAGAAGGCACACACCTGCCTCATGTCACCATTCCGGACATGCCAAGCCGAGCACGGCAAAGGCCGGATCCGACCTGCCCCGTGCAGGCTTTGGTTGAACATTTTTCTTGGCCTGCTTCTGGTCTTGCTTTGCGGGAGCCGCGAACTGGGTGCTCAAAGTTCCACCGAGGCCCCGTCGGAGCATAAACTCCGGGAACTCGCGCAAGAGCAACACTGGCAGGAGATCGTGGGGTTGCTGGAACGGGTTATGCCGCGCTCTGCGGATTTCGATTTCTACTATGGAACCGCGCTAGCGCGCCTGGGACGATGGCACGAAGCAGAGATGGCGTTCCAGTCCGGACTGCGACGTGCGCCGAGGGATCCGCGATTCCCCGTCGAACTGGCTGGGGTGGCGTTTAAGCAGAAGCAGTATGCCGTAGCCGCTCGACGGTTGCGCCAAGCCCTCAAGCTCGAGCCGCGAGATCCCTATGCCACCGACTTTCTGGCAACGATTTATTTCCTGCAAGGAAATCTCGATGGGGCCCTGAAGTACTGGAATCGTGTCGACAAACCGCTGCTGGCGGACGTGAAGATGGACCCTGAGCCCCAGGTATCTGCCCGGCTTCTCGACAGAGCCTTCGTATTCTCGCCCGCTAGTCTGCTCGAACGTTCGGAGTTCGCGACGACGGATGCTCGCATCCGCTCTCTCGGAATCTTTCCCCGCTATCAACTGGATCTGCGTGCCCGGCAAGATGACAAATTCGACGTATGGTTTCGCAATGAAGAGCGCAACGGGTTCGGCAGTACCAAGTGGGAAGGCTTGTTCCGGTTGTTGCGAGGGCTTCCATTTCTGACCATCCATCCTGAGTACTACAACCTCGGCCATTCGGCGACCAATGTGGTATCGCTATTTCGCTGGGACCCCCAGAAGCGGCGGGTGTTTGCCGAGCTCTCAACTCCATTCGAGCACAGCGCCAAATACCGCTACCAGTTGACCGCTGACCTACGCAACGAGAACTGGGAGATTTTGAATCCAGCACCGCTCTCGCTTCCAATTGCCAGTTTGAATCTTCGCCGCGAAGTCCTGGGATTCAGTCTGGCCTCTTACGCGAGCAGCCGCTGGCAATGGTCGATGGGGGCGGAGTTTTCCCATCGTGACTTCCGGAATGTTTTGGCCGGGACGGCCTTGACGCCAGCGTTCCTGACCCAGGGCTACCAGCTCAAACAACGGGCAGAGGTGAAAACTACTTTATGGAGCATGCCAGAAGGGCGATTCGTAGGGGAGGCAAAACTTTCGTCCCAGGCTGCACGACTCTGGTCGAAACCAATCGCAACCTCGGAGAAGTTGCAAGGCTCGCTAGGGTGGCACTGGTTCCCGTGTTCAACCGGAGATGATTATGAAATGCAGCAACAGATCCGGGCGGGAAAGACTTTCGGGAGCGTGCCCTTCGACGAACTGTTCATGTTGGGGCTGGAACGCGACAACGATCTCCCCATGCGCGCCCACATCGGCACTCATGACGGTCGCAAAGGCAGCGCACCTCTGGGCCGCAATTATTTCCTTGCCACTTGGGAGGCGGACAAGAACCTCTATGGAAACGGAATTGTAGGGTTGAAGATTGGACCCTTTCTTGATACCGGCAAGATTACCGACCCGGTCGCATCGCTCGGTTCAGAGCAATGGCTGTGGGACACCGGCGCTCAAATCAAGCTGCGGGTGTTCGGTAGCGGAGTGGCTTTCTCTTACGGCAGAGACCTACGCTCAGGAAAAAACGCTTTTTACTTAACCCTGCTCCCGTAAGTCTGTCCCGAGCTTGATAGTATTCGTTATAACGAATACTATAAGGAATGCGATGCCTCCTAAGAACAATCGAAAAGCGCGCCGCCCCGGAGATTTAGAGGAGCAGGTCTTCCTTGCCCTCGCCATCACCAGCGATCAACTGGCCCGAAGACTCGAGCCGGTGCTCCGAGCGGCGGACATATCGCCCACCCAGTACAACGTGCTGCGGATCCTAAGGGGCGCGCCCGAGGGTCTGGCTTGCACCGAGATCGGGAACCGCATGATCAGCCGAGACCCTGATATTACAAGACTTTTAGATAGGCTTGAAAAGCGTGGACTGGTTTCCCGCTGCCGCCAGAGAAGCGACCGCCGTACGGTCTTAACTCGCATCACCGAGGCCGGCCTCAAACTCCTCAGCCAGCTCGATTCACCCGTGCTCGACACCCACCGTTTACTGCTTGGCCACCTCGGACCCGAAAAGCTCCATGGCTTGCTCCAACTGCTCAGTGACCTACGCCGGCCGGAGGAGCAAGAACTGGGTGAATCTTATTCGTTATAACGATCATCTGTATAACGTATAAGGAGAACGACCATGAGCGTCGCTGTCATCCCCGAGGTAAACAAAACCACTTCGACCTGGAACATTGACCCGGTGCATTCCACAGCCCAATTCAAGGTCAAGCACATGATGATCTCAAACGTGAAGGGCGAGTTCACGACCTTGAAAGGTGCGCTCGAGTTCGACGAGCAGGATATCGAGAACTCCCGCGTACAGGCCGAGATTGACGCCACGACGATCAACACGCGCGAGCCTCAGCGGGACGCGCACCTGAAGAGTGCCGACTTTTTCGATGTGGAGAAGTTCCCTGCTCTTTTGTTCCGCTCGACCAAGGTGTCTAAGAAGACGGAGGACGAATTGACGGTCGCAGGAGAGCTTACGATTCACGGCGTGACCCGTCCGGCAACTTTCACGGTGGAAGGCCCGAGTGAAGCAGCCAAGGATCCGTGGGGCAACCATCGCATTGGATTGTCGGGCACGACCAAGATCAATCGCAAAGACTTTGGCTTGACCTGGAATACGGCGCTCGAGACCGGAGGCATTCTAGTCGGAGACGAAGTCACCATCACGCTCGACGTTCAGTTTGTCAAAGCCATTTGACCAAGGGGATTTTTCACTCCTCAAACCCGGGGGCCAGACTTGAATCGCCGGCCCATTTCGCTCATCCAAAAAGGAGAACATTATGTCGCTCCGACCTGTAAAACAAGTGATTGAATCCAAGCCGACCTTAGAAGGAGCTGGCGTCAAGCTGCGGCGCGCCTTCGGTTTTGGGCAGACCAAGGAGTTCGATCCTTTTCTGCTGCTTGACGATTTCCGCAACGACAATCCCGAGGACTACCTCGCGGGATTCCCGTGGCATCCACATCGCGGGATTGAAACCATTACCTATGTGCTCGCCGGATCGGTCGAGCACGGAGACAGCCTGGGCAACAAAGGAAAAATGGGGGCGGGCGACGTCCAGTGGATGACCGCCGGCAGCGGCATTCTGCATCAGGAGATGCCAAAAGGAGACCCCCGTGGCCGAATGCATGGCTTTCAGCTGTGGGCCAACCTGCCCGCAGATCTGAAGATGACCGATCCACGGTACCAGGACATTCCCTCGACGGCGATTCCAGAGGTGACCGATGATGACGGGACCAAGGTTCGCGTGATCTGCGGGAATTTCATGGGCATCACCGGTCCGGTCGAAGGCGTTGCCGCCGACCCGAACTACGTGGATGTATTGGTTCCTGCGGGCAAGCGCAAAACCCTCAAGGTTGAGACCTCGCGGCACGCGTTCGCATACATCTTTCAGGGATCGGGCAAGTTCCGCGATGCCTCCGGTCCACAGGGAGTCTTAACCGAGCGGGTGGGAAGCGAGGAAGATTACCCCGTACGAACCGTGGGAGATCATTCCTTGGTGCTGTTTGACCGTGGCGATGAAGTCGTGGTCGAGGCGGGAGAAGAAGGAATTCGCTTCCTTCTCGTCTCGGGCAAACCGATTGAAGAACCCGTCGCCTGGTATGGACCCATCGTAATGAACACCCAGGAACAGCTGCAGCAGGCTTTCTCCGAGCTGCGGCAGGGCAAGTTCATTAAGAAGTAAGCCTGAATCTCCCGTGGCGGCTCTCCTCACGCCTACAGACCGCCACGGCCCTTGCCAGGGTGTCGACCCGTTCTCTTGGCATCTGCGGCGGGGCGACCAGCATCAGCACCTGTTAGGCTGGATGAAGGCGCTGAGTAGCCCTGGTCTATCTGCCAGATTTTCTATGAACTCTCCCGATTGGAAACGCGTTGCGATCCTCGCCACGGGATGGCTATTTATTGCCTTGGGGATCGCGGGGCTGTTTCTGCCTTTTCTCCAAGGAATTCTCTTCTTGCTCATTGGGCTGGTGATTCTTTCGACCGAATATTCCTGGGCGAGGCGGATTCTGGGACAGGTGCGCACCCGCTTTCCAAAGTTGGACAGGCTGATCAAAGCGGCGCATGAGAAGGCCAGTGCGATTCTTGGCCAAAACAAAGAGCCAGGGACAGAGTAGTTAGAGAACCTGGGCGCCCACTGTGCTTTTTGAGCGCGACGGAGCGGTCGACTGCGGCAATCGGGTCTTTTCGGCAAGAGCAATTGGGAGGGTTGCCCGCAGAAGAGTTCCTTGCGAGCTGGACTCGATCACAAGGCTTCCTCCGAGTTCCTTTACCCGCTCCCGCATACCAGCTAAGCCCACGCCCACGTTTGTGCCATCCTTTTGGAATCGCGCGAGGGTCTCGGGTGGAACTCCCTTCCCGTGGTCCTGAACGGAAAGAACCACCGAGGACGCATTTCGGGTGAGATGTATCTCCACCGATCGACTTCCGGAATGGCGATGAACGTTGGTCAAGGCTTCCTGCAGAATTCGAAAAAGTGCAGTCTCGGTTTCGGAAGAAAGCCGCTCGTGCAAGTCGGGAATTCCCAGAACAACCGCGATACCGCAGCGCTTGCCGAAACTCTCCACATACCAACGAGCCGCAGAAGCAAATCCGGCCTCATCGAGGAGCGGCGGATGCAGGAGGTGGGACAAGGTGCGAGTGTCGGAAATGGCGCGATCGATCAACTGTTGAGCCTCGCGAAGATACAAGCCACCATCTCCGTCAGAACGCGCAAGCACGTCCAGATTGATCTTTGCGGCCGTCAGGTACTGGCCCAGGCCATCGTGCAATTCGCGGGCAATGCGACGCCGCTCTTCGTCCTGCACACGAAGTAGCCGGGAACTCAATCGGCGCAATGCGGTCGTGCGTTGAGCCACCAAGGATTCAAGCTCATCCCTTGTACGGCGCAGGGCCTCTTCCGCCTGCTGCCTCTCGTCCAGGTGATCGCGGATTTCATATTGCCGTTGGCGCGCTCCGAGCGCGGTGCGAACCGAGCTAATCAAAGTTGCCGGGCGAAGCGGCCGCTCGAGCAAGGAGACATTTCCAAGAGAAGCAAGCGAACGCACCTCTCGTTCGGTTGCAGCCGTGCTGATTCCCCCACTGGTGAGGACGATCATCGGGAAATCGGACCAGGGCGGCTGCTCAGAGAGATGGCTTCGAAGCAGGTCTACGGCCTGGTCTTGCAAAATCTCCTCGGTGACGACGGCGCCCCCGGCACCCTCCGAGATCGCCGACGTGAGCTCGGAGACGCCCAGGACGCGGTGGCTTGCGATCTTCGAATCGTCGAGAACAGCTTTAATCAGAGTGGCATCCTTGCCAAAAGGAGCAAGCACCAATACTCGCAGATCGCTATTTGCCGAGTTAGCTTCCAAGCCGAAGACCATTTCCGTGGCTGCTCCCATTGCCTTCGCCGACCAGGGCAGGAATGCCGGTTAGCACACCATGAAAATCCTTCAGCGGATCGCCCACATGAATCTGATTCGGGCCCAACCTCAACTCACGAATGGTGTGCTCGTGAGCACCGCTGCGCTTCTTAATAATGGAGATTGCCTGCCGCACTTCCCCCTGCGCCTCGAAGTAACGAAGCACGATAATGTTGTCAGCCAAATAGCTGACGTCGGCAGGAGTTTCAATGGCGCTGCCAATCACCCCCATCTGCGCCAGCACCATGAGCGTAACCACTCCCCGATGGTTCAGGTAGGTGAGCAGTTCGTGCAGATGCAAGGCAAGAAACTGTTCTCCAGGCATTGCCTGCAAAAACCCATTAAGGCTGTCGATCACGACCGTGCGGGTGTCCTCACTCTCGACCGCGGTGCGGACCAATTCGACAAATTCCCCCGGCGACATCTCGGCAGGATCAAGGCGATGGATCTTGATGCGCCCGCTTTGGATATGGGGCACGAGCTCCATGCCTAGACCGGACGCACGCTGGATGAGGGTACTGATGGTTTCTTCGAAAAGAAAGATCGATGACGATTCGCCACGCTCAGCGGCGGTGACCACCCAACGAACCGCGATGGTGCTTTTACCGCAGCCAGCCGGACCCAGTAGAAGTGTGCTCGTGCCGAGATCGAGTCCTCCACCCACTAATTCGTCGAGTTCCCTGATTCCGCTCTGGACAAAACCGCGCCGGGCCGGTGGTTCTTCGTATTCGGAAGCAATCAGGCGCGGGTAAACAACCACTCCTCCTTCGCGAATCATGTAGTCGTGGAAGCCTTCGCGGAAGGCGCACCCGCGGAGCTTGGCGACCTCAAGACGCCGGCGAGTTTTGCCATATTCAACCGGATTCTTTGAAAGCGAGACCACGCCGTGGACGATGCTGTGCAGCTCGAGGTCACGCTCACGGCTGGTGCGGTCATCAAGCAGAAGTACGCTGCAATTTCGAGGCGCGGACTCCTTCAACGAAAGTACCTGGCGGCGGTAGCGCAGCGGATCCTTCGCGAGCATGCGGACTTCCGAGAGCCCATCGATGACCAGGCGATCGGGTCGATGCTCGTTCACCTCTTTCATGATCATCTGCACCCGATCGTTCAATTCCACCTCGGCAGGATGAAACACGGTGTACTGGCCTTCGGGCTTGAGCTCTTGCTCGGTCGGTTTGAGTTCGAGAATGCGGATGCCGTCAAGCTTGAGGCGATGAGCACGGGCGACGTTCAGAAGATCCTGGCGAGATTCCGACAAGGTCACATAAAGGACTTTCTCGCCGAGCCTTAGGCCTTCGGCGACGAACTGCATGGCCAGAGTCGTCTTGCCTGTACCAGGCTCGCCTTCGAGAAGATACACGTGCCCGGAGGGAAGACCACCTCCCAAAACATCGTCAAGCCCAGAGCATCCGGAGCTGGAACGAGTCCCGGCTTCAGCCTCTTTCAGTTGTGTATTCACCATATGCAGTCGAGAAAAGACGACTTCACGTACGTACTTTCGAGGAAAATCGCAGCAGACGGTCGACGGCCTTTTGTCCCCGCAAAAAGCGCCCCCCCCAACGCAGTCTCACAGACCTAATAGATTCTACAGACGCAATAAATTCTAATGAGGACAGGCACAACGTCTATACAGTGGTTTCTGTAGTGCGCAAAGGGCAGCCATGCAGCTGATAAGAATCTGCGCGTCTTGAGACTCAGGGAAGAAGCTAGACCTGAGAAATGGCCGGGTTGGGGATGGGAGATGCCAATTTCGTGCTCGAGGGTTCGGAGGCGTCTACCGGTTTCGGAAGCCATTTCCGAATCTTTGGCAGCGCGGCTCGGGCAATTTGTTCGCCGATACGGACAAGCTCGGAGCTATGCTCAAAGTCGTCGTGGCGATAGCCGGAGACGTCGGGCTCAATGATGAGGTCAGCGCAAGCTCTCGCCTGGGCACAGTTCATATCTTGCGCAATGGAGAAACACTGGCCGATCACATCGAACAAGTGGCGGGGGCCATCTTTGGTCGACCATGTGCTCTTCAGGTTCACGGCAATCACGCGGTGTGCCCCCATATCGCGCACCGGCTGGGTGGGAAGCGAGTGTGCCAGCATGCCATCGACGAGCATCCGGCCGTTCACCGTAACCGGCAGGAAAACCCCAGGGTAGGCACAACTGGCGCGCACGGGATCGGCAAGTGGGCCCGAGCGAAACACCACTCCTTCGCCCGAGACGAAGTCGGTGGCCGTGACGGCGAGTGGGATTCGGAGTTCTTCAAAGGTCTTCGCCTTTAGAATCCGGTTTAAAAATGAAATCATGCGAAGGTTGGTTGCGAAGCCGTAACGTGAGAGGGTCCAGCGGGCAAGATCCCGAAAGCGGACTCGGGCAGCAATCGATTCCAGTTCTGCCGGAGTTACACCACTGCAATAGGCCGCGCCGATGAGTGCACCGACGCTGGTTCCGGCAACAAAATGAACCGGGATGCCTTCGGCCTCAAGAGCTTTCAGGACGCCGACGTGCACGATTCCGCGGGCAAATCCGCCCCCAAGGGCAAGGCCAATCGAGGGAGTTTTCGCGGATGGAAGGGACTCTGGGATAGGGGAAAAGCCGCGTCCAAGGGCGCGAACCGAGCGCACGATTTTGCGCAGACCCTTCAAGGCTGATCCGTCCTCCTGCCGAACCATCCCGCTACTAGGTAAGATGCTGCTTGAAGTAGTGTAAGGCGACGGTATTTAGCAGAGATAATTACTCTAGGACGGCAGGTAACCAGGGATGACGAAGCCCTTTGTTCCTGATAAGTTGGAGGGCCATGCCAAGAGAAATTTCAGCCGGGGGAGTGGTCGTACGGAAGACCGGGACGGGCTTCGAAGTTGCTGTGATTGAGCCTCGGCGGGAGGGTGGCACGTCGAACTCCGCCAAGCGCAAATCAGGCAAACAGGGTCAGGTGCTCGCACTTCCGAAGGGGATCGTCGATCCCGGAGAACAAGCCGCCCAAACCGCCGTGCGGGAAGTGCTCGAAGAAACCGGCGTCAAGGCCGTGATCATTTCAAAGCTCGCCGATATCAAGTACGTCTATGTGCGGTCCTGGGGCGACAAACAACGAGTGTTCAAGATCGTGAGCTTCTTCCTGTTGAGGTATGAGTCCGGAGAAATTGACAGTGTGACGCGGGAGATGCGGATCGAAGTGAAGCAAGCTCTGTGGATCCCGCTCGAAGGTGCGGAACGTCGCCTGAGCTACCGCGGCGAGCGTGACGTAGTCCGCAAGGCGCAAGAGTGGTTGAAGGCGCACGCCGAGGAGGTGCCGTGATGGCAAGAATTATCCACCGCGAGCAGCACTTTACTTCCAGCAATTTCGTCCGTGATGTCGTCATCGGCATGTCGGACGGACTGACGGTTCCCTTTGCGCTAGCCGCCGGCCTTTCGGGGGCGATCGCGAATACCAGATTCATCGTGATCGGCGGGTTAGCCGAGATCGCGGCGGGCTCGATTGCGATGGGACTGGGCGGATACTTGGCGGCACGCGGCGATGCCGAGCACTACGTTCAGGAGAAGGCCCGCGAGTATCGCGAAATCGAAGAAATTCCCGAAGAGGAGAAGGCCGAGGTCAGCAAAGTTTTCCGGAACTACGGATTGACCGTCGAGGAAAGCACGCCCGTCGTCGAGGCCCTGAGCGCGCGTCCGGATGCTTGGGTAGATTTCATGATGCGCTTCGAGTTGGGGCTGGAAGAGCCGGACCCGAAGCGGGCGGTAACCAGCGCCGCGACCATTGCGGCCTCGTATGTGGCCGGCGGTTTGATCCCGCTCTCGCCATATATTGTGCTGAACAATGCTGTCCGGGGCTTAATCGTTTCGGCCATTGTGACCTTGCTTGCATTGGGCGTCTTTGGGTTCATCAAGGGCAAGTACACGGGCGCTCACTCGCTCAGAAGTGCGGGACAAACCGTGCTCATTGGCGGAGTCGCCGCCGCGGTGGCGTTCGCGCTGGCCAAGTGGATCGCCTAAATCATTTCCAGATGCTGCGCAGCTTCCAGCTTGTACCCTTGGCGTCGACTGGCTTTCCACTTTTTGAAAACAATTCGACTCTGGTGTGCCCTGACGGGGGAAAAATGAGGTTGGTCATCGCGATGGTGCCGTCCTGGGCGTAGGCCTCGATCGACGAACGATCAACGACTAACCTGAGATCGAAAGGACGGCCTGGCGCGAGTGGGGCAGTGGTGCGAGCGGCAAAGCCTTCCGCAAGGATGGCGCCTGACTTGGTTCGATCCATGAAGAATTGTTGCTTTTCTCGATCGAAACCAATCTCGGTCCACTCCTGTTCGCCTGTACGCAGCCGAATTCCAAACAACTTCTCCTCGCCGGGAACGAAGTTCAGTTCCATTTCAAACGGGGCCTCGAGGGGGACCTTGCTGCCTGATGCACCGGAAAACGGATCGCCCGGCTTCCCTTCCCGAAGCCCGGCGACAACCGGTGTCTGCTTGGCGGTGAGACCGTCCTTGTCCCTTAGCAGCGCCAGCCGCCGTGGCAGACTCATCTGCCCGCGCCACGGGGAGGTGGGCAGCTTCGAGGCATACTGCCAATTGTTCATCCAGCCGAGAAGCACCGGCTGAGCTCGGGCCGGCAAGTGGTTGAAGCTGATGGCACAGTAGTCGTCTTTGCCGTAATTGGTCCAGCCATGCCAACCGGGCTCACTCGAAGGAGTGAAATGCCTGCCGTCGAAATCACCCAGGAAATACTGCTCACCCGAGCCTCCTTGGAGAGCCCCGGGATTGAGCCCCACCTTTAACATCCACATGCCACCTACCCCGTCCCCCGCTGGAATGTGCAGAAGGTCGGGGCATTCCCAAACCCCACCCACCTCACCGGCCGGGCCAAAGTCACTGAGCTCGGTCCATCGCTTCAAGTCTCGAGAGGTGTAAAACCGAACCTTGTGCAGCTTGGGCAACGCGACCGCCATGACCCACCCTTTCAAGGGCTCGTCCCAGAACACGCTCGGGTCCCGGAAGTCGGCCATGCCGAGATCGATTACTGGATTTCGGCGGTATCGTGTCCAGGTGCGCCCATGATCAAGGCTGTAGGCAAGGTTTTGAGTCTGGCGTGTCAGCTCAGGCGTGCTTCTATGACCGGTGTAGACAGCCACCAAACATTCCACTTGGGTGCCGCATAGTCCACTCGTGTTCTTGTCCACGACGACGCTACCGGTGAAGACCATCTCGCCGTCGTGCTCGGGAATGGCCACCGCGAGCTCCCGCCAATGCAGCAGATCTCGGCTGACCGCGTGCCCCCAGCTCATGTGCCCCCATTCGTCGCCAAAAGGGTTGTACTGGAAGAAAAGGTGGTACTCGCCCTCAAAGAACACCAAACCGTTGGGGTCGTTCGTCCAGTGCATTCGCGGAGAAAAGTGGACTTGCGGGCGGTAGAGCTCTTGATAGGCCCCCGATTGTCCCGCAGCGATTGAAGTCAGCACCAATGCCGCGGGCAGCACACAAAGGAACAGAGAGAGTTTTAAAAGGTTCGTCATTCTCCGGCCGAAGCGGAAGTATATATCTCTCCCCTCCAGTATCATTTCCTTATGGCGTTTCCCATCAAGACCTGCGTTGTCTGCGGAGAGGAATTCGAGTTGAAGCCCGGCAAGCCCGGTTTTGCCAACCGCTGCCCGGAATGCAGCGCTGAGAATGAGGCCGCATCGAAAGATGGGGGCCCAAATCCGCCACCCGATAGCGAATTAAACGCGGCCCGTAGAAGGGCCATGCGTGACCTGCTGTACCGGAAAGACAGCTAACGACTTTTGAAAGCCGAAAAATCTCACATTAATCCTCGGTTCGCGTCTATCTATATGGCGCCGAACCTGTAACAATACTTTCTAGGGAACTCCCGCCAGGGATCTTCCGTACCATAGGGTAGGCATGAGGAGCTTGCTAGACATCTTTGCGCAGATTTTTCGGAACTTGTGGGCCCACAAGCTGCGTTCCTTTCTCACGATGTTCGGCATTGCCTGGGGTGTCGGTTCCCTGCTCCTACTGGTAGGAGTCGGGGAGGGCTTCCGCTCCGGCAACAAGCGGGAAATGGCTGAGTTCGGCAAAGACATCATGTTCATCTTCCCCGGCCGGGCACCAGCCGTGACTGGCAGCATGAACTCGGCACGGTGGTACCGGCTCAACTACAACGACTACCGGGATATGCTCTTAGCCCCGCATGTGCGCCGGGCGTGTCCGATCATCGACCGCAATGATTTGCGCGAAGTCAGCGAATTCGCCACCGGCAGCGGCACGATCTTAGGGGTCGAACCTCAGATGAGCGAAATCAGCTATCTTCCCTTGAAGGATGGGCGGTGGCTGAATGATCTCGATACGGTGCAACGGCGCAATGTAATCGTGCTCGGCAGTGAGTTGCAGAAGACGCTGTTTCCCGGCCGTCCGGCGCTGGGCGCCACAATCCTGATCAATGGCATGAGTTTCCAGGTGGTGGGCACGCTGCCGCACCTGGGCCGAGGCGACAATCTGTGGCTCAACATGCGCGGATATATTCCATTCTCGGTGATGGAAGCATCGTTCCCCATTAAAGGAGACAACCAGCAGGGAGCGATTTCCTTTATCGAGTATCAGCCCACCAGGACCAACGACCACGAACTCGCACAGAAGGAAGTGCACAAGATCGTAGCCCGCAATCACCAGTTTGACCCCAACGATGAGAACGCTTTTGACGAATGGGACTCCATCCAATCCTCGAAGATGGTCAACACCATTTTCGATGTCATGAATATGTTCTTGGGGACGGTGGGAATGGTGACCCTGGCGCTGGGGGCAATCGGGGTCATTAACATCATGCTGGTTGCGGTTTCCGAGCGAACCCACGAAATCGGCTTGCGCAAGGCACTGGGCGCAACCAACCGCAACATTCTGTTCCATTTCTTTTTGGAAGGACTCCTACTCACGCTGGGAAGCGGCCTGATCGGCATGGCTCTAGCGGGCGGCATCATGGCCGCGATGGGGACGGTTCACGGTCCGGGCGGATTCGATCCCCCGAAGCTTGTGCCCATGTCGGCGATGCTGGCGATTGGCAGCCTTACACTGGCTGGGGTTGTTGCCGGCCTTTATCCAGCGCGTAAAGCAGCTCTTCTGCAGCCGGTGGAAGCGCTGCGACAGGAATAGCAGATGTTCCGCGACCTTCTTCAAGAAGCCTACACAGCGATGCGCCATAATCGGCGGCGAACGGCGCTCACCATGCTGGGTATGGCCTGGGGCATCGCCACGGTGGTGATGCTGCTCGCATACGGCGACGGGTTCGGACAGGCCTGCGCGAACATCTTCGCGAACTTCGGCAACAAGCTCGTAATCGTGGTTCCAAACCGGACATCCATGCAAGCCGGTGGCGAAAAGTCAGGCACCCCGATCCGGTTCACGCGGGAAGATGTCGACACCCTCACAACCAATCTTCCGCAAATTACCCATATCACCCCTGAGGTCAGCAAACCGGCAAACGTCCAGTATGAAACTCGCACTTTCAGCTGGACAGTCACCGGGAACGATCCCAATGTCGAGCAAGTGCGATCTTTGAAGATCGATCAAGGCCGCTTCTACAACCTTGAAGATCAGCTGCAACGCGCGCGCGTAGTCGTAATTGGATCCGAGGCGAAGGAGAAGCTGTTTTCCGGCAGAAACGCGCTCGGCGAGCGTATCCGCCTGGACGGACTCAGCTTTGAAGTCGTCGGGGTTCTAACCGCGAAGATGCAGGAGGGAAATGACGATATCAATCGTACGATCTACATTCCCTTCACCACCATGAGTGATCTGAAGGACACTCACTATCTCGATTCCATCTGGTTCACCTATCAAACCCCAGCCTACGAGCAATTGGAACAGTCGGTTCGCAGCATATTGGCGATTCCGCACAAGTTCAATCAGGCCGACCGTCAGGCCGTTCGGGTTTTCAATCTCATGGTGCAAGTGCATCAGTTCGAAATTATCAGCATGGGCCTGAAGTTCCTGATGGGGGTTATCGGTACGTTGACGCTTGGAATCGGTGGCGTCGGACTGATGAACATCATGCTGGTTTCGGTCACCCAACGAACCCGAGAGATCGGCGTGCAGAAAGCATTGGGAGCGCAGCGGCGCTACATTCTGACGCAATTTCTGGCAGAAGCATTGACCATCACCGCGATCGGCGGGGTACTAGGAATTCTCCTGGCGTACATCGTTGCCCTTTCGGTGGGTCGCCTCACCTTGTACAGTGCTTTCGCCAAAAACGGCGAGGCTGGAGATATCCGGCTGATGATTGCACCCGGAACGCTGATCGCATCAACCATCATTCTGGGAGCGGTCGGCCTCATCAGCGGCATGATTCCGGCGCTGCGCGCTTCGCGACTCGATCCCATTGAAGCGTTAAGGCACGAGTAGCTCGGAGTTCCCCCATCCACTGAGGGAATCTGGTTTGTCTCTTTCGGCGAACGAATCTGTTGCCGACAATCATGGAATGCGATTTCGGATTTCCCTTCTGCTTCTGCTCTGTTTTTTCCCATGGGTTTTCTCCTTCGCGCGCGTCGCGCGATCCCGCGGCTGGACGCCGGACGCCTCCTACAGCTCTGCACTGGCAGCAGCCAACCGATTTCTGCACGCTTGGCAAACCCAAGATCACGAAGCCGGGATCCTGATGCTGACTGACCTGGCACGCCAGCAGGCAAGCTCCGAGAAGTTACAGGCATTCTTTTCGCCCGGCAGCGATGCCGCCTATGAGATCCAGCGCGGAAAAAAGATGAATGGCGGCGAGTATGCCTTTCCGGTTGTGTTGTTTGGGACCTCGCAGAATTCGCAGCCGCGCGTCTGCCGACTGTTGATTATTCACACCGGAAAGTATGAATGGGCGGTCAACCGGCTTCCTTAGGTTTTAGAAAATCTCAAACGAACGCCTCTAATGAGAAGATGGTGCCGATTGGCCGGCTTCGTGTAAGTTCATGTCCTTTGTGTTTTACTATTCTGTCCTCTGAGTTCCCGTGAAGCGAATCCGCAAAGTCGCGGTGCTGGGTGCCGGCACAATGGGTGCGCGCATTGCAGCGCACCTCGCAAATGCAGGCGTGCCGAGCTTATTGCTCGACCTCGTTCCCGCGGGTGTCGAGTCGACCGCGCGCAACAAGGTGGCCTCGGCCGGACTCGAAGCCGCCCGCAAAACCAAGCCGGGGGCGTTCTTCGAACCAGCGCTCTCGTCTTTGGTGACGCCCGGCAATTTTGAAGACAGCCTGGCTCGCGTGGCGGAGGTGGATTGGATCATCGAGGCCGTGGTCGAAGATCTTGCGATCAAACGAGCCCTGCTCGGGAAAGTAGAAGCACTACGAAGGCCAGGCACAATCGTTACCACCAATACGAGCGGCCTGCCGGTAGCCAAGATCGCCGAGGGCTTCTCGAATGATTTTCGGCGGTCGTGGTTCGGCACGCACTTTTTTAATCCCCCGCGCTACATGCGTCTGCTGGAAATCATTCCAACTCGAGAAACAGATCCTGCCGCTATAGAAGCCATCTCGACATTTGCCGATCTGCACCTAGGAAAGGGCGTTGTCACTGCCAAGGACACACCGAACTTCATTGCCAACCGTATTGGAACATTTTCAGTTTTGAATGGGATGCGATTGATGGAGGAACTAGAACTCACCATCGAAGAGGTCGATGCGCTGACCGGCCCGGCAGTCGGATGGCCGCGTTCAGGGACATTCCGCACTCTGGACATGGTAGGGCTCGACGTTCTTGGGCATGTCGTTCGAAATATGGAAAAAATTGATGGGCAAGAGCCCCTCCCCCGCCCCAGCCCCCTTCCCGCCTTTTTCGACAAGATGCTCGAACGAAACATGCTCGGCGATAAGACGGGCGGCGGGTTCTATAAGAAGCAGAAGAGCGGCGGAGAAGACGAAGGGCTGGCTCTCGACTGGAAAACGCTGGAGTATCGTCCGCGGCAGAAAGCCAAATTCACCTCGCTCGAGATGGCGAAGAATGTCGATGATCTGGCGCAACGTCTCGCCACCCTGCTCGGAGGACCGGGAAAGGGCAAAGACGAACGGTTCCTGTGGAACGCCCTAGCGGACCTTTGGAACTACTCGGCGAACGCCGTACCTGAAATTTCCGACAATATTGTCGAAATCGATCGCGCCATGCGGCTTGGTTTCAACTGGGAAATGGGCCCCTTCGAACTGTGGGATGCGGCAGGCGCCGAGCCAACCGTTCAGCGGATGAAAAAAGAGGGGCGCACGGTCTCGGCGAATGTGGAACGGCTGTTGGCAGAACAGAAGTCCTGGTACCAGGACTTTGCCCGAACCCCATCGCACCGTGCGTACTTCGATCTGGCGACCTCCACCTACCTGCCGGTTGAGGTTCCAGCTGGCGTGTGGTCAGTGAAAGTAGCGAAACAATCGAGGGGCACGGTGAAGAAGAACTCGAGCGCCTCGATTGTCGACATCGGCGACGGGGTGGCCTGCATCGAGTTCCACTCCAAGATGAACACGCTGGGGACCGACATCGTGCAGTTAGTCTCGCAGACGCTAAAGCCGGGTGGTGCCGGAGACAATTTCGAAGCCTTCGTCATCACCAACGACGCAGCGAACTTCTCTGCCGGCGCCAATGTGATGCTTCTGCTGATGAGCGCTCAGGAAGAAGAATGGGACGACATTGATCTCGCAATCCGACAGTTCCAGGGCATGACGCAGGCCATTAAGTTCTCACCCAAGCCGGTGGTGATCGCGCCATTCGGGATGACCCTGGGAGGGGGGGTGGAGATGTCGTTGCATGCTCCCCTCCGCCAGCCACACGCCGAGCTCTACATGGGCCTGGTGGAAGTTGGCCTGGGTCTGCTGCCCGGCGGCGGTGGCTCGAAAGAGATGGTGCTGCGCGCGATTGATTCCACCCGCGCAGTGCGCCCGGGAGGAAGGGGCGAATCAGTCGAATTGATGGAGGCCATGAAACGCGCGTTCGAGACCATCGCCATGGCGAAGGTCTCAACTTCCGCGCAAGAGGCAAGAAGCCTCGGCTTGCTGAGTTCCTCCGATCGCATCACGATGAACCGCGATCGCCTGCTGACCGATGCCAAACAGCGAGCGCTCGAACTGGCGAACAGCGGCTACGAACCGCCTCAGCCGCGAACCGATATTCCGGCTCCGGGCGAGAACATCCTGGCAATGCTCAAACTTGGGGTTCACCTGATGAGACAGGGCGAGTACATCACCGAGCACGAAGTGAAAATCGGAACAAAGGTCGCCGAGGTGCTCTGTGGCGGGAACGTTACACCGGGAACCCCGCTCAGCGAACAATATTTTCTGGATCTGGAGCGAGAGGCGTTCAAGTCGCTCTGCGGGGAGAAGAAAACCCAGGAAAGGATTCAATACACGCTTAAGACCGGTAAAACCTTACGGAACTGAGCTACGCTCAACCTACGCCGACTTCTTAATACGCGGTATCTCGATTACCTTCCCGCGATCTTCCGCTGGAACCCACTTTACGTTCTTACGATAACTACTTGGAACGTAGAATGTGATTAGCTTTGCCACTGTGCCCCTCCCGCGACTTCCAACTTCTTTTCCGAGTATAACAACACAGCCATGGCACAGAAGTTGCATTCTTCTTGTCAAACCTAGGTCACGAAGCTGTGGTAGATTCGACTTCTGCCATGAAAGAGCTTGCTGGCTGGGCCCTCAACATCGCTAACCAACGAGGTGCTACTTACGCCGATGTACGTGTCATCGACGAGCGCAGCCGCGCGCTCGCGACCAAGAACGGGAAAATAGGAAATGCTTCGGACTCGCGCTCCCAGGGCTTCAATATCCGGGTACTGATGGATGGTGCTTGGGGCTTTGCCTCATCTGCAGAGCTCGAGCGATCTTCAGTGGAGGCAACCGCCGGGCGTGCCGCCGACATTGCGAAAGCATCGGCACGCGTCAAGCAAAGCGATGTTCGGCTCGCACCGGAAAAGCCTGTCAGGGCGGAGTGGACCACGCCATATCGAATCGACCCGTTCTCGATTTCCATTGAACAGAACCTGGCTTTGCTTGAAACCATCGACCGAGAGCTTCGTTCGGTTCAGGGTGTGACGCTGGCTGAAACCAACATGAACTTCCGGCGGGAGGAGCAATGGTTCTTTTCGTCGGAAGGATCAGACATTCATCAGACCAAGTACACCTCCGGTGCGGGATACGTTGCCTATTCCTTTGCGGGAAACGAGATTCAGAAGCGCTCATATCCGAACTCGTTTGGCGGGCAGTGGCAAAACAAGGGATATGAGCTCCTCGATGAATTGAAGCTGGTTGAGAACGCGCGGCGCATCGGTGAAGAGGCGGTCGCCCTGCACAGCGCCGAGCAGTGCCCGCAAGGGGTGTTCGACATCATTCTTGAAAGTTCGCAGCTGGGATTGCAGATTCACGAATCGATCGGGCACCCGATCGAACTGGATCGGGTGCTGGGGATGGAAGCCAATTTTGCCGGTACATCGTTTTTGACGCTAGAAAAGCTCCGCACGCTCAAATACGGCAGCGAACTGGTGAACGTGGTGGCCGACGCCCGCGAGGAGCATGGCCCGGGCCTCGGAACCTTCGCCTTCGATGACGAAGGAGTGCCGGCACAGTCGACGCCGATTATTTCAAATGGCCTGTTTACCGGATATCTGAGCTCTCGCGAAACCGCTTCTCTCATCGGCTTAGAGCGTTCGGGGGGCACCTTGCGCGCGGAGAGCTGGAACCGGCTTCCCATCATCCGCATGACCAACATCAGCATACTTCCGGGAGAAACGCCCCTCTCTCTGGAGCAGCTGATCGCTTCAACCGATCAAGCCATCCTTTTCCAGACCAACCGGTCCTGGTCGATCGACGACAAGCGCTACAACTTCCAGTTCGGTACCGAGATCGGTTGGGAGATCAAAAACGGGAAGCGGATACGAATGCTGAAGAACCCGTCCTACTCGGGGATTACGACCGAGTTCTGGAATTCGATGGACGCCATCTGTTCGCGGGATGAGTGGACGCTCTGGGGAACGCCGAACTGCGGCAAAGGCCAGCCGCAACAAGTGATGGGAACGGGGCATGGAGCCAGTCCCGCGAGGTTCAGGAGAGTGAAGGTGGGGAGTGCGTATTCCTAGCATTCCGCACCGAACATTCGTCCAGACTGAGCATCGGGATCCCTTGAGGACCTTTTTGACGCTGTCGCTATCTCGAACTGAGTGCTGAATGTTGACTCGCGATCAGGCTGCTGAGATCTTTTCCCGCATTCGCAAGTACGCGGCGGCGGATGAACTGGAGTGCCTGTTTTACGGAGGCAGGTCGGCGCTGACCCGGTTCGCCAACAATACCATTCATCAAAACATGGCGGAGGAGAACTACGGGGTCTCGGTCCGTAGCGCGTTCGGCGGCCGTACGGCGCGGGCAACCACAAACAAGTTCGACGATGCGAGCTTGCAAGAGGTAGTGTCCGCTTCGGAGAGTCTGGCGCGGGTGCAGGAACCGGATCCGGACCTGCTGCCGATACCTTCCAGCGAAGAGGCGCAGGGCCGTTATTCGCCGCCTTCGAACGGCGCAGCCGCCCCGGAAGGCAACAAGCTTCCTTCGCGGCACTTCGAAGAAACCTCGAATCTCACTCCGGCGCAACGCGCGGATGCGGTAGGACAGGTCGTTGCAATTGCACAGAAGCGGAATCTAACCGCAGCGGGCATTTTCGCCAACTCCGAAAACATTGAGGGCATCTTCAATTCGCGGGGCTTGAGTCGGTGGCATAGGCAAACCTCGGCGGAAGTGTCTATCACCATGCTGGCAGGAGATTCCTCCGGGTGGCAGAAGGCAAACTCGCCGGACATTGCCAAGCTGAGCCCGGCACACCTGGCGCAAATCGCAGCGGAGAAAGCGGCGAAATCGGCGGCACCGCGCGAGATCGCTCCCGGCAAGTACACCGTAATCCTTGAACCCGCGGCAGTTCTCGACGCCGTGGGATTTGCTTTTTACGATTTCGGCGGCTTGGCAATTCTCGACCAGCGGTCGTTCCTGAATAATCGCATCGGCAGCAAGTTGTTTGGGGAGAATATTTCGATCTGGGACGACGTCTCCCATCCCCAGCAGTCGGGTTCTCCGTTCGATGGCGAAGGCATGAGGAGGAGCCGAGTACAACTGGTCGAGCAGGGGGTGGTGAAGCGGCTGGTGTATTCCCGGGCGAGCGCCGCGAGAATGACGCAGTCCGGCCACGCCGCCAAGGTAGGCTTGGTCGAAACAACCGGACATGGTTTTCCGATCCCGAATGAAATCGGTGAAGCTCCCATGAATGTGGTCTTCGAGCCGCCTCAGGAGCCGAAGACAGTCGAGCAGATGATTGCATCCACCGAGCGCGGCATTCTAGTCACGCGTCTCTGGTACATCCGCGAGGTAGATCCTTACGAAAAGATCGTCACCGGCATGACGCGGGACGGCACATTTCTGATTGAAGGTGGAAAGCTCGTTTGTGGACTGCGCAATTTCCGGTTCAACCAAAGTCTGATTGAAATGCTGTCCCAGGTTGAAGCCATGAGCACGCCGGTGCGCACGAGCGGAGAAGAATCCCTCGACATGGTGGTCCCGGCCATGAAGATTCGGGATTTCAACTTCACCGAAGTGACGAAGTTCTGACCCCATCGCAGACCCATAGAGTGACTCTCGCTTTGACTGGTCCGATTGTGTAAACTTCAGCCACCTAGAAATTGATGGGCTGCTCGAAGCGATGGGAGACCTTCATGCGTCATGTTTCTGCCGTTCTTGGTGTCCTGGCGGTGTTTACGTTTGCCCAGGCTGCACTGGCTGCTGTTCCCGATCTCAAACCCGAAGAAATTGTCGCCCATCATCTCGATTCAATTGCACCGACAGCGATTCGCGGGGCTGCCAAATCACGCGTGGTCCAGGGGACGTTGAAGTTCCGAGTTCCGGTTGGCGGCGGAGGCGAAGTGAATGGCACCTGGGGACGGGTTTCTTCGGAACAAATGTCGGCATTTGTGATGCGGTTCGGGGTTGGGGACTGGCATGGCGAACAGTTTACCTTCGATGGTTCGAAGACGGGTTTTGCAGCCGCGACTTCCTCACACCAACGCTCAGATTTCGCGCAATTCATCAGCAGCCAGGACTTCATGATCAAAGAGGGCCTGCTGGGGGGTGAATATTCGACCGGCTGGGCTCTGCTGAGACTCGAAGAGAACCATGCCAGAGTCCAAAGTATCGGCCGCAGGAAGGTGGATGGCCGGGAACTCATTGGGCTGCAATATTTCTCGAAACACTCGAGTGATATGCAGGTAAAGATGTACTTCGATCCTGAAACCTTTCGCCACGTGCTTACCGTCTACTCTCTTGAAATTGCTCCAAACATGGCTAGCGATGTAACCAAGAGCGCCAGCCAAAAAGAAATTCGGTACACGCTCGAAGAGCGCTTCGGCGACTTCGAAACCACCGAAGGGGTCACGCTTCCGACCAGCTACCGTTTGCAGTGGACCGAGGAGTTGCAGAGTGGAAGAACCCTGCTATTTGACTGGCAAATGACCGTGACCGGGCTGCGCGACAACCTTCCCCTCGATACGGCTAACTTTCAGGTGAAATAGAGTTAAGCCTCGTCCTGCTCTTTTAATTTTGCCAGCACGCTGAAGTCTTCAAGGGTGGTTGTGTCGCCTTTGACTTCGCCGCCGCCAGCAAGCTCGCGCAATAAGCGCCGCATGATCTTGCCGCTGCGAGTCTTCGGTAGAGCATCGGTGAAACGGATGTCTTCCGGCTTGGCTAGAGACCCTATTTCTTTCGCCACCCACTTGCGCAGCTCTTCCTTCAGCGCGGGCGAGGGCTTGCGGCCGCCTTCGAGGGTCACGAATGCAGCGATGGCCTGGCCTTTGATTTCATCGGGACGGCCCACCACAGCCGCCTCGGCTACTGCATCGTGGGCAACCAGAGCGGACTCTACTTCCATCGTGCTCAGGCGATGGCCAGAAACGTTGATTACGTCATCCACCCGGCCCATCACCCAGAAGTAGCCGTCTTGATCTTTGCGCGCGCCGTCGCCTGTGAAGTAGGCGCCGCGAATTTGCGAAAAGTACTGTTTCACATAGCGGTCGGGATCGCCATAGATGGTGCGAAGCATGCCGGGCCAAGGACGCTTCAGAATCAGAAAACCACCTGCGCCTTCGGGTACAGGCTCGCCATCCATGTTGACAATTTCCGGCACCACGCCCGGCATGGGCCTGGTTGCAGAACCCGGCTTGGTGGCAATCGCGCCTGGAATCGGGCTGATCATGATGTGTCCGGTTTCGGTCTGCCACCAGGTGTCGACAATCGGGCACCGGTCCCCTCCGATCACTTCCCGATACCACATCCATGCCTCCGGGTTGATCGGCTCGCCCACCGTGCCAAGCAGGCGCAAACTGGTCAGCTTGTGCTTCTTCGGCCAAGCATCGCCCCAGCGGATGAAGGTACGAATCGCGGTGGGGGCGGTATAAAAAATGTTTACCTGATGGCGGTCGATGATTCGCCAGAAGCGGTCCGGCTCGGGAAAGTTCGGCGCGCCTTCGTACATCAGGCTGGTGGCGCCATTCTGAAGCGGCCCGTAAACGACGTAGCTGTGTCCGGTAACCCAGCCGATGTCGGCCGTGCACCAGTAGGTGTCTTCCTCTTGCAGATCAAAGACCCACTTGGTCGTGATGTAGGTTCCGACCGAGTACCCGCCGGTCGTATGAACTACACCCTTGGGCTTTCCCGTTGTGCCGGAAGTATAGAGAATGTAAAGCGGATGCTCAGCATCGAGCGGTTCCGCAGGGCATTCGTCGGAGGCGTTGGCCATCAACTCGTGCCACCAGTGGTCACGGCCAGACTGCAGGTTAATCGGTGTCCCCGAGCGCCTGTAAACCACCACATTTTTGACCGATGGGCAAGACTTTAAGGCTTCTTCGACCACCGGAAACAGCTTGACTTCGGTTCCGCGCCGGAAAGATCCATCTTGCGTGACCACGCAGGTGGCCTGCGAGTCGTGGATCCGGTCGATGAGGGCGTGCGAAGAGAATCCTCCAAAGATCACGGTGTGCGGAGCCCCGATGCGCGCACAGGCAAGCATGGCCACGGGAAGTTCCGGCGTCATGCCCATATAGATTGCGACGCGATCGCCTTTTCGCACGCCCAGCGATTTCAGGACATTTGCGAACTTCTGAACTTCTTTGTAGAGCTGCTGATAGGTGAGGGTGCGAACCTCACCCGGTTCGCTTTCCCAGATCAGCGCGGCTTTATTCTTGCGGGCGGTTTGAACATGGCGATCCAGGCAGTTGTAGGATAGGTTCAGCTCCCCGCCGACGAACCACTTGGCCCAGGGATGATCGTATTCAAGAATCTTGTCCCACTTCTTGAACCAGGCAAGCTCTTCTGCGGTGCGCGACCAGAACTTGTCAGGATCCTCGATGGACTCGCGATAAATGCGGTCGTAGTCTTCGGCACTCTTGATGTGCGCATCCTGACGGAATTCGGCCGAGGGCTCAAACTTGCGCTGCTCCTGAAGAACGGAATCAATGTGGGTACTGGGAACGGTCGCCATGCGGATCCTTGGGTAAATGAGTTCGTTCCGCATTTTACCTGCCAGCAGGGGGAGTTGTCTGCCGCGTACGATCGATTCGCGCAATCGTGGAAAAGCCCTTCCCTTCCGGCGGCCGGTAAACTGGGTTCCATGAACAGGAAGAAGGCCCACCAGAGCCAGTTCCATCGTTCACAGATCGGACGCGCCCAGCGATACATTCGTCTGCATCTACCCGAGCGGATGACGCTTGATCGCATCGCGCGCGAAGCAGGATCGTCCTCTTATCATTTTGCCCGCGTGTTCAACGCCTACGTGGGAGAGACGCCATTTGAGTTCATGCGGCGCTTACGTCTGGTCATGGCATTGCGCATGTTGCAGGAAGATTCTAGGGCGAGCGTGACCGAGATCGCTTTGAGCATTGGCTATGAAACCTCGGCGGCATTCAACAAGGCGTTCCGCAAGGCGCTCGAGACCAGTCCGAGCGATTTTCGCAAGCTGGGAAAAGACCGCCAGCACGAGGTGATCTACGCTCTGAGTCGTCCGAGACTATTAAAGGAGATCACGATGAACCTGACACCTGCTTTCGAGACGGTTACTCGTCCCCTGACGCACTACGTATTTCTCGAGAAACGCGGGCCATTCCAAGAGGTAGCGCCGCCGCTGTGGAATGACTTGATGCCCAGGCTCGAGCACCTGGAACAGCAGCAGATCCGCGAGTACCTGGGGCTGAGTGGCATTGACAAGAGCAAGCCGGGCGAAGACGCAATGATTTACCAGGCGGGAGTAGCTTGCCTCGAAAAACCGGGGAAACTGCCTGATGGTTTAGAGCACCGGGCGATCAAGGCCGGCAGGTATGCACGATTCCTGCTAACCGGGCCCTACGCCCACATTTGGATGGCGTTTGACCGGATATTTAAGAGCCTGGCAGAGCAGAAGGTGGAGCTACGTCCGGAGTTCTGCATTGAAAACTATCTCAACGACCCGCGGGCGACACCCGAAGACCAACTGCAGACGGAACTGCTCGTGCCGATCGCTTGATCAGAGGCTGGGAGCGGATTTCTCGAGCAGGTACGCTCCCGGACCTTGCTGCCCGCGGATGGAACGGCAGAATTCTTTCACGACGAATCCTGCTTGAACCGTGGCCGTGAAAGCCCCGCGAGTTGCCTCGCGCCATCTGCGAGCAAGCGCCATATCCGCTTGTTCCATGCGATCTATGTCGCCGGGGATCTCGATTGCCACGCGTTGTCGCGAGAGCGCGGTGGGAACATCCGCGGTCACAGGCACACCGTCACCGTTGAAGCGCACCAACGGTTCCAGGTGACTCAAAGCGTCGAGCACCTCGACCCGCGGGTCCCGCGCTCGAAGTCGGTCGCCAACTCTTTGCGATCCCAACTGCCATCTCACCCACAATCGATCCGTGCCGTTCGCATGCAGCGGGCTTGAGGTTTGAGGTCCGTAGAAATCCACTAGGTATTTCTGAGAAATGACGCCCAGCCTCGCAAAGTTCAGATGAGCATTGCGGCTGCGCAGGGGATCAAACGTCCAGCTGATTTCGTTCACTCCCAGCTTCAGCACCCGCTCCCGTTGAGCAAGTTTCAAGCGGTAGCCTACTTCGCGATGCCAATGTGACTCGCGCACCGCCAGCAAATGAGAATGAAACCCGATTCGGCCCTCGTGTAGGCTGGGAAACGCATAGGCAATGCCGACCATGTCTTCTCTCTCGAAAGCTCCCAGCCAGAGCGCCCCCGAGGCCTGCTCCGCGACGGCTGCGGTAAGGGAGGTGGCGTCGGCGTCGTCCAGGCTCCAGACCTGTTTTTCCAGCTGAATTGCGCGGCGCAGATCGGCGATGGACTCGAGCTCGCGGATCGTGAGGTCCGGTATGGCAGGGGATGGAGGCACGTCGGTTTTTGGGTGTTCACTATACGTCAGGCGACGGGAGGAGTCCAAAACAGAGATCCTTTTCACGAGAGGGAAGCTACGACCGGAATAGGGCTTCTGAACTCTTCCCTAGGGCTTCACCCAATGGGAACCGCAAGCGGTTGCCCATGAGCACTTCAGGAGCTCCGTAAAATTTTGTAAATTGTTGAGGAAAATCGACTTGCGGACACATCAAACAGGTGTCGAAAGCGGTACGATGGACAGTTTTCATCCTAAGGATTGTGAACGGGCATGCATGGACAAAATGGGTAAGCTCGAAGGGCAATTGACTCGCACTTTAATTGTGCTCTCGGTAGGTATTCTCCTCGCGCTCGTCCTCACGGCGTGCAACGGTGGATCACGGGCGCCATCCACCGCTCGCGCCAACGCGCCGCAAACCATGCCGGTCACCGTAGCTCCGGTCCTAAATCAAGACTTTCCTATCTACCTCGGTGGTCTGGGATCGATTCAGGCCTACTACACGGTTAGCGTGAAGAGCCGAGTGGATGGTCAACTTCTCGAGGTGAAGTTTCGCGAAGGCGAGCAGGTCAATAAAGGGGACCTGCTTGCGGTCATTGACCCACGGCCTTATCAGGTTCAGCTCGATCAAGCCCAGGCCACTTTGTTCAAGGATCAGGCCTTGCTTCGCGATGCGCAGCTGAATTATCAACGCTACAAAGATCTGCTCGAGAGTTCCGGCGCAATGTCCCAACAGCAAGTGGATACCCAGAAGGCGACGGTCGATCAGCTGGAAGGAACGGTCCGCAACGACCAAGCCCTGGTCGACAATGCCAAGCTGAATCTTTCGTATTGCCACATCACAGCTCCCCAAAGCGGACGTATCGGCTTGCGACTGGTAGATCCGGGAAACATGGTCCATGCCTCCGACACGAACCCCCTGCTCGTGATCACGCAACTGCAACCGATTACCGCGGTCTTCACGCTGCCTGAAGACCAGTTGCCAACCGTGGCAAAACAGATGCGACACGGGTCACTCGAAGTGGACGCTTACAGTCGAGATGATTCCACCAAGATTGCAACCGGGAAACTGCTAACCATCGACAATCAGATTGATCAGACCACGGGCACGGGCCGATTGAAGGCAGTCTTTACCAATGAAGATAACGTGCTCTGGCCAAACCAGTTCGTGAACATCCACCTGCTGCTCGAGACCCGGAAGAATGCAACCGTCATCCCTTCGGCGGCGATTCAGCAAGGGCCGCAAGGCACCTATGTCTACGTCGTAAGACCGGACAAAACCGTGGAAGCGCGGAACGTGGAAGTTGCAACCACCGAAGGTAGCTTCGCCCAGATCTCGGGCGGGGTGTCTCCGAATGAAACGGTTGTGACCGACGGACAGGACAAATTGCAAAACAATAGCCACGTAGAGCCTCACACTTTACCCGCAACACCGGGCACGGGAAATCAGAGCGCATCGAACCCGGCCCGGCGCGGTAAACCGGGGCAGGCCAATCCCAATGGAAACAATCAGCCGCCTCAAGCGGGTACTCGCGATCACCGCAATCACCAGGGCGCTGCGGAAACCGGATCGCAGGACATAGGGACTCCATCGCGATGAATCCGTCGCGGATCTTCATTCTGCGGCCCGTTGCCACGTCACTGCTGATGTTCGGCGTGCTGCTTGTGGGAATCGTCGCTTACCGGCAACTGCCGGTGTCGGCGTTGCCCGAAGTGGACTATCCGACCATTCAGGTCATGACGTTTTACCCCGGCGCTGATCCGACGGTGATGGCGTCCTCGGTGACTGCACCGCTTGAGCGTCAATTTGGCCAGGTGCCCGGATTGAGTCAGATGACTTCGTCGAGTTCGCTCGGCAGTTCGATCATCACCCTACAATTTGGCCTGGATCAGGACATCGACATCGAGGAACAGCAGGTACAAGCGGCTATCAATTCCGCGGGCACCTACCTTCCCCAAGACCTGCCCAATCCTCCCATCTACAGCAAAGTCAACCCCGCGGACGCACCCATTCTCACGCTGGCATTGAGCTCGCCGACCCTGCCGCTCTCGAAGGTCGAGGACCTGGCGGACACGCAGCTGGCACAGAAGATCTCGCAGGTCACCGGCGTGGGCCTGGTGTCGATTAGCGGCGGCCAGAAGCCCGCCGTGCGCATTCAGGCAAACCCGACGGCGCTAGCGTCGTACGGGATCGGGCTCGAAGATGTCAGAACCGCTCTGGCCTCGGCGAACGTCGACCAGGCCAAGGGCACGCTCGATGGCCCCCGGCAGTCCTTCACCATCGATGCCAACGACCAACTGCTCGCTGGTCAGGAATACGCGCCCATCGTGGTGGCTTATCGCAACGGCGCTCCCGTGCGATTGAGCGACGTTGCAACCGTCACCGATAGCATTGAGAACATGCAGCAAGCCGCCTGGATGGGCACGGGCAATACGCTTGCGCCGGCGGTCATTGTCAATATCCAGCGGCAGCCCGGCGCGAACATCATCAGCGTAGTCGATCGCATCAGGAAACTACTCCCGGTTTTGCAGGCCTCGTTGCCATCCGCGGTGAAGGTGTCTGTTCTTACGGATCGTACCGAGACGATTCGCGCATCCGTCAAAGACGTTGAGTTCGAATTGTCGTTGACGATCGCGCTGGTGGTGATGGTGATCTTCCTGTTCCTTCGCAACCTGCGCGCAACCATTATCCCTAGTTTCGCGGTGCCGCTTTCCATCGTGGGCACGTTCGGGATCATGTATCTGCTCGGCTATAGCCTGAACAACCTCACCCTTATGGCGCTAACCATTTCGACCGGCTTTGTGGTCGATGACGCAATCGTCATGCTCGAAAACATCGACCGCTTTCTCGAAGCGGGAGAGTCCCCCCTCCAGGCAGCGCTCAAAGGCGCCGGGCAGATCGGCTTTACCATCGTTTCACTCACCGTCTCCCTGATTGCGGTGCTCATTCCCTTGCTGTTTATGGGCGACGTGGTTGGGCGGCTATTCCGCGAGTTCGCCGTAACCCTTGCGGTCACAATTCTCGTCTCGGCGGTCGTGTCTTTGACGCTCACGCCGATGATGGCCGCAAAGCTGCTGAAGCCAAGAGAACTCTCCCGACATGGCCGGTTTTATCAGTGGTCGGAAGAGGTCTACGAACGCATCATTCAATTCTATGGGCGCACCCTACAGTGGGTCCTGAGGCACCAGACCGCGACCTTGCTGGTCACTGTAGGCACGCTCGTGCTCACGGTCGTGCTTTATGTCATTGTCCCTAAGGGGTTTTTCCCGGTTCAGGATACGGGTGTGATTCTTGGCATCTCCGAGGCGCCGCAGAACATTTCCTTTGCGGCGATGTCGGACCGCCAACAACAACTGGCGCGTTTGATTTTGCAGGACACCGACGTTGCCAGCCTGTCTTCGTTCATCGGGGTGGATGGCACCAATCCGACGCTTAACAGCGGCCGCATTCAGATCAATTTGAAGCCGCGGGATGAGCGCACCGACTCTGCCTCAGCCATCATTCGCCGCCTGGCGCCGAAACTCGAGCGGCAGGTGCAAGGCATTACGTTGTACATGCAGCCGGTACAGGACTTGACGGTGGAGAGCCGCGTGAGCCGCACGCAGTATCAGTACTCGTTGCAGGCGACGGATTCAAATGAGTTGGCAACTTGGTCAGAGCGCCTCCTGGAAAAGCTGCGCTCTTCGCCGGAACTGCTCGACGTCGCAACCGACCAGCAAACCGGAGGGTTGCAGGCAGATCTGGTGATCGACCGCGACACGGCTTCTCGCTTGGGCGTCACACCAACTGCGGTCGACAACACTCTGTACGACGCATTCGGACAACGCCAGGTTTCAACCATCTATACCCAGCTCAATCAATATCACGTGGTGCTCGAGGTCGATCCGCAATTCCAGCAGGATCCAAGTTCTCTCGATACGCTGTATGTGAAGTCTGCCAGCGGAACCCAGGTACCGCTCTCGGCTTTCAGCCACATCCAGCAGAGCAATGCGGCCTTGGCAATCAACCACCAAGGACAGTTTCCGGTTGTAACTCTGTCGTTCAACCTCGCGCCCGGCGTCTCCTTGGGTCAAGCAACCAAAGCGATTGACGCTGCCGAGCAGGAAATCGGGTTGCCCCCGAGCATTCAGACCAGCTTCCAAGGTACGGCCGCCGCGTTCCGCAATTCGCTTTCAAGTGAGCCTTTGCTGATTCTGGCGGCAATTGTGACGGTGTACATCGTATTGGGCGTGTTATACGAAAGCTACATTCACCCCATCACGATCCTTTCGACACTGCCTTCTGCCGGCGTTGGCGCGCTATTGGCGCTGATGCTTACCGGCAATGACCTGGGAGTCGTGAGCTTGATCGGCATCATCCTGCTGATCGGAATCGTGAAGAAGAACGCCATTATGATGATCGACTTTGCGCTCGAAGCCGAACGCGACGAGCATAAGAAACCCGAAGAGGCCATCTATCAGGCTTCTCTTCTCCGTTTCCGGCCGATCATGATGACCACCATGGCAGCGCTTTTCGGAGGATTGCCCCTGGCGCTAGGAACGGGCACGGGATCGGAATTGCGTCACCCACTCGGTATCACCATCGTTGGAGGATTGCTGGTGAGCCAGTTGCTTACCTTGTACACCACTCCGGTCGTGTATTTGTGGTTCGATCGGTTGTCGGCGCGTTTTTCACGCTTCGGGTTCCGCCATTTCGCCGAGGAACCGGCAACGGGAGACTAAGTGAACGTATCCTCCCCATTTATTAAGCGGCCCGTCGGCACCTCGCTGATCACATTCGGCCTGCTGCTGGCCGGAATTCTCGCATTTCAGTTCCTCCCGGTGGCACCCCTGCCGCAAGTTGAATTCCCGGTGATCAGCGTGGGGGCTTCCCTGCCCGGGGCGAGCCCGGAAACGATGGCATCGGCGGTAGCGACACCCCTCGAACGACAGTTCGGGAGGATTGCCGGCGTGAACCAGATGACCTCAACCAGTCAAACGGGGTCAACCGGCATCACCCTGCAATTCGACCTGGACCGCAATATCGATGCTGCCGGACGCGACGTCCAGGCCGCCATCAATGCGGCACGAAGTCAACTGCCTTCCTACATGCCAGGCAATCCTACCTACCGTAAGGTGAATCCGGCGGACGCGCCGATTTTGATTTTGTCGCTCACTTCCGACACGATGACGCTGCCGCAGATGTATGACTCCGCGGATTCAGTGCTATCCCAGAAGTTGGCCCAGGTGAGCGGAGTAGGCCAGGTCTTTGTTGGCGGAGCCGCGCGGCCGGCAGTTCGCGCCGAGGTAAATCCAAATCTGCTGAATAAGCTCGGGCTAGGCCTGGACTCGGTTCGCAATGCCCTCGGTGCGGCTAACGCGAATCGCCCCAAAGGCGATGTTGCCAATGCCGTCAACGCCTGGGCAATCACCGCCAACGACCAGATCAAAGTTGCCAAGCAGTACGAGCCTCTGGTAATCGCCAGCAACAACGGTGGCACTGTAAGGCTAGGCGATGTCGCGAGTGTCGTCGATTCGGTCGAAGACGCGCGCGTGATTGGCCTGGCGGCGCATGGCACGCGCGATCAAAACATCTCCGGAAAGCCCGCCGTTCTCATCATTGTCTTTCGCCAACCCGGGGCAAACATTATCGACACGGTCGATCGCGTCTATTCGCTGATGCCGGAGCTCGCGAATTCCATCTCCCCCGCCATCCATATCGACGTGGTGATGGACCGCACGACCACGATTCGCGCGTCCGTGCATGACATTGAAATCACCATTCTGATCTCGGTGGCTCTGGTGATCATGGTGGTGTTCCTATTTCTGCGCACCGTCCGCGCAACCATCATTCCCAGCATCGCAGTTCCCTTGTCGCTGATCGGTACGTTTGCCGTCATGTATGCCTGCGGTTACAGCCTCGACAACTTGTCGCTGATGGCGCTCGCCATTTCGACCGGCTTCGTGGTAGACGATGCGATCGTGGTGCTCGAAAACATTACTCGCCACATTGAAGCAGGAATGACGCCGATTGCCGCAGCCTTTCGCGGAGCGCGAGAAATTGGCTTCACCGTGCTCTCGATGAGCACGTCGCTGGTGGCGGTGTTCATCCCCATCCTGATGATGGGCGGAATTGTGGGTCGGCTGTTCCGTGAGTTTGCGGTGGTGCTGAGCGCGGCCATCGGAGTGTCTCTGCTGATTTCTCTCACTACGACTCCGATGATGTGCGCACAGATACTGCACCGGCCGGAAGAAGATACCCACGGACGCTTTTATCGCTTCTCGGAAGCGGTGTTCAACGGTGTGTTGAGCCTATACCGCCGGGCCTTGACGGTGGTTTTGCGTCACCAATTCGCCACCCTTCTTGCGACTCTTGGAACCGCCGCTTTATCCATCTACTTGTACACGACCGTACCCATGGGATTTTTCCCGCAACAGGACACGGGCCGAGTCATGGGAAGCGTGCAAGCTGATCAGGACATCTCTTTTGCGGCGATGAAGGAAAAGATGGAGCGCTACGTGCAGATTGTGATGCACGATCCCAACGTTCAAACCATCGTCGGCTTCGCCGGGGGCAACACTGCGAAAAATCAGGGGCGCTTCTTCATCACGCTAAATCCGAAAGGACCCGAGCGCACCATCCCTGCCGACCGGTTCATCGGAGAAATGCGACGCAAGCTGGCTGCTGTGCCGGGCGCTACCCTGTTTATGCAGTCCGCCCAGGACCTCACCATTGGCGGCCGCATGGGCAATGCACAATACCAATACACCTTGCAGGGTGAAGATCTGAAGGAATTGAGTGCCTGGGCTCCCAGACTCCTACAAAAATTGCGCACCTTGAAGGAACTGCGCGACGTAAACACGGATCAGCAGGACCGCGGCCTGGATGCTGACGTCACTATCGATCGGGATACGGCGGCGCGCCTGGGGGTCACGCCTCAGGATATTGACAACGCCCTCTATGACGCCTTTGGGCAACGGCAGGTGTCCACCATCTACCGGCAACTGAATCAGTACCACGTGGTTATGGAGGTCGATCCGCGATATCAGACCACCCCGGCTGCATTGCAGGCGGTTTATGTGAAATCGTCGAACGGGCAAATGATCCCGTTGTCCGCCATTGCTAAGTTTGCCCCCTCGAACACTTCGCTCGCGGTGAACCACCAGGGCCAGTTTCCCTCGATCACCATCTCGTTCAATCTCGCCGCAGGAATTTCCCTTGGGCAAGCGACTCAAGCAATCGATGCCGCCGAACGGGAGATCCGGCTGCCAGCCAGCATTCACGCCAGCTTTCAAGGTACTGCGGCGGCATTCCAGCAGGCGCTTGCGAATCAGCCGGTGCTGATCTTGACGGCGCTGCTGACGGTTTATATCGTGCTCGGCATCCTCTATGAGAGCTACATTCATCCGATCACGATTCTATCGACCATTCCTTCGGCTGGAGTTGGGGCCCTGCTGGCATTACTGCTCACCCACAACGAGCTCAATGTGATGGGAATGATCGGCATTATCTTGCTGATCGGGATCGTAAAGAAGAATGCGATCATGATGATCGACTTCGCACTTGATGCCGAACGCCGCGAGGGTAAGTCGCCCCGCGACGCGATCTTCGAAGCCTGCATGCTTCGCTTCCGGCCAATCATGATGACAACCGCGGCAGCGCTACTGGGCGGACTGCCGTTAGCGCTGGGAACCGGGGTGGGATCTGAGTTGCGCCAACCTCTGGGTATCACGATCGTGGGGGGATTGATTCTGAGCCAGGCGCTCACCCTATTTACAACACCGGTCATTTACCTCTACATGGATCGCCTGCGCTGGTGGGTACTGGGGCGAAAACGCACTGCCCCAACCGGCCTCGAGCCAGCAGGCAGCCATGCGGACTAGAAGGCCGCCTCGCTCTTCAATCTCTTTGCTTCGCGCGAGCACCCCACTCAGGGGGGAGTTCTTCCTTATTCTGACCGGATTCTTGCCAAGCTCGTAGGTACAAGAGGCCGCATACATTTGCACAGATTATTTGGCTAATATTTCAAAAATCTCTGGCAGTCCGGCGGCAGACCATACATACATCAACAACCGTACCCACACTGCGCGAGATATTGGGACGCTAGTTTTGCGGATTCGCGGAAGCAGGGGTTGAACCCCCATTCTTTGTTGGGGCCGACTTTTGCTGCTCCTCCATATCTTCACGAAGCCTTTTGACAAGGTTGGCTATGCCTGTGTGGGTGCTCCAACTTGTGCCGACGTTCTTTGAGGCAGACCAAATGACTCTCTTGGACGAAGGTTGCCACACATCCAGGATAAAGTCGGATCGCCCGACGTTAACCCCTCCCGTGACACCGGGACTTATTACCGGAACGTACTGGCTCTCTCCCTTTTCGTACACGCGAATCACGAGGTCCGCATCCTTTATGTCCGACACCAGCGTAAAGCGTCCCCATTTTTCGAGTTCCTTGCGGCAGGGCTCCTCGAAGGGCGTTTCGTCAACCAACTGTTTCTTGATTAGGCTTTTGGTCTTCCAATAGCGGACGTGGCCGGAGATGATAAAAACCTTCTTTGCCTGCAGCATTGCTTGCATTGTGTCCGGCGACATCATGGCGTCCTGTGCCAAGGCGACACCGCAAAGAAGCAAAAGAATCGTCCATGTCATTGAAGCTCGCGCTGCTTTCACAAAGCTTCTCCTAGTGAGAACAGATTTGGGCGGGGTTCAACAAGTATGACTAGAAGGACCAAGGCCGCGGAAGATTACAAAGGTCATTCGCCTTAAATAGGCGATCTTCTGGAATTTCAAAGCATTTTCTATCCCCGCGAAGAAGCACCCACGCCGGTTTGCAATATCGGTTGGCAACGACACGAGAAAGGGATATACCAAGCCACCTCATCTGTTGCTTGGAAATCGGCGTCTCACTCAGCGGCTCGGGGGTTCCTCAGAACGTCTGAGATCGGCGACCCGCGCCGCAACTACCCTCCAACTTGTGTTCTTTCCACGTAAGACGAGCGTGGTGCGAATATCGCAGCCCTCTAGAGTAGGCACCGAACCAGGCGCAGTTGAAATGTCTTTTTGCGAAGCACCGTGAGTGTTCTTTTGCCTTCTGATACATATCCACAATCCACGTATCTGCGGACACCTTCCTTTGCACCCACAGTAGGCATTGCAGCGGTCCGACCGTTCGGAACATGAGGTATGCAGCTCGTTTGATGTTCTCGGGTCCAATCGCGTTCTGACCGATAGGCCCGTCCCAGGTTGCAGCGGAGTCAAAGAGCGACGCGTACATCTGAGCATTTTCTGAGTTTAATTGGCTTTGAAGTCGTTCCACTACGGTGCTAGCCAAATCACCTGCAAGAATGATGTTGCAACGATCGCTTGGAGTTTGCTGGGCTACGCAGCAGACCGCCAGAAACGAAACCAAGAGCAGCGAGAAACTCGTCTTCATTCCCCCCACCTCCCTCAGAGAGCGGAGAATAGCTGAGATGGCTACCGAATGGGCAATAAATCAATCCGAGGTTCCACAGTAAATTCAGCGAGCCGGAAAAAGCAAAAACAGAAGCGCCGGTGCGGGTGGAGTCACCAAAAGGAAGATTTAGATTCAACCACGCCTCAAGTTAGGCATCGGCGACAGAGCCGTGGTTCTGGAAAAGGTGTCAATTTCAACAACCCACACCGGAACCAGTCACGGTGATTCTTACCGCAATCTCGGGCAGGATGCCGTGGCAGGTTTCGAGAGCTTCACCCTGGACCTTGCAACATGACTTTTGCTTTGGGTGAACCGGTGCCGGTTGAGAAGGCGCGCTAATTTGATTGCGCCAATCCAAACTACTTCGATCGATGTCGGCCAAAAATGTGTGTCGGTGGTACACTGCCGCCGTTACTTTCGGAGACAAGAGATGCGTGCTTCTCTTTTTTATCGAATCGCTGCGGTGCTTCTGATGCTTTTCGCCGCCGGACATACATTTGGCTTTCGCCAGAACAACCCGGAGTGGGGAGCTGACGCTGTTCTTGGTTTGATGCGGTCCGTTCATTTTGACGCGCTTGGTTTCAATCGTACTTATTGGGACTTTTTCAGCGCGTTCGGATTCTTTCTCTCGGTGTTCCTTGTGTTCACGGGTGCTTTGGCGTGGCAACTGAGCCGCCTGCCGGCAGAGACGCTGGTACGAGTCCGCGGTATTGCGTGGAACCTCGTCGTTTGCTTCGCCGCGATCACTGCTTTGAGTTGCAGATTTGCTTTCACTATTCCTATCGTTTTCTCCGCCCTGATTACAGCCTGTTTGATCGCCGCCGCTTGGCTTTCAGCCAAGCCAATCGGCTGACATAAATCTCCGGTCAAGGTTGGCGAGAAATCGCCATAGGGCTC
>DATJEL010000068.1:0-96889 GCA_035496675.1 Terriglobales bacterium | reverse complement strand
GGACAGAACCTTCGTGATCGCCGCCGTCAACGTCGTCTTCCCGTGATCGATGTGTCCGATCGTCCCTACGTTTACGTGCGGCTTTGTGCGCTCAAATTTCTCTTTTGCCATAATCTCGTCTTCCTTAAGTTCTTCGCTATTTGTTCGGCCCGCCCTGCGCTTTGCCGATGATTTCGTCAGCCACGCTGCGCGGCACTTCCTCATAGCGCGCGAAATGCATCGAGTACTCGGCTCGGCCTTGCGTGCTCGATCTCATATGCGTCGCGTATCCGAACATTTCCGCCAATGGCACGATGGACTTGATGACCTGCGAGCCCGCGCGGTGCTCCATGCCTTCAATGCGCCCACGGCGTGAGCTCAGGTCGCCCATGATGGTGCCGGCGAAATCTTCCGGCGTAACCACTTCCACCGCCATGACCGGCTCCAGCAACACCGGAGAAGCTCTGCGCGCGGCTTCTTTGAACGCCATCGAACCGGCGATCTTGAAAGCCATTTCGTTCGAGTCAACCTCGTGGTAGCTGCCGTCGTAAAGCGTGACCTTCACGTCAACAACCGGATAGCCCGCAAGCACGCCGCCTTCGAGCGCTTCCTGGATGCCCTGATCGACCGGCTTGACGTATTCCCTCGGAACCACGCCGCCAACGATGTCGTTGATGAATTCGTATCCCTTGCCGGGCTCCTGCGGATCCAGCTTGATTTTGACGTGACCGTATTGACCGCGGCCGCCGGTCTGGCGAATGTATTTCCCTTCCGCCTCGGCGTGTTTGCGAATGGTCTCGCGGTAGGCAACCTGCGGCTTGCCGACATTCGCCTCAACCTTATACTCGCGCATCATGCGGTCGACGATGATTTCCAGGTGCAACTCACCCATACCGCTGATGATCGTCTGCCCGCTATCGGGATCGGTGTGAACCTTAAAGGTGGGATCTTCCTGGGCCAGCTTGGAAAGTGCCATTCCCATCTTTTCCTGGTCAGCCTTGGTCTTGGGCTCGACCGCAACGTGAATGACCGGAACCGCAAATTCAATCGACTCGAGCACGATGGGGTGCTTCGAATCGCCGATGGTGTCGCCGGTGGCCACGTTTTTCAGTCCGACGACCGCACAAATATCGCCAGCGAGAATTTCCTGAATGTCCTCGCGCTTGTTGGCGTGCATCTTCAGCAAGCGGCCGATGCGCTCGTTTTTCCCGGTGCGGGAGTTCAGCACCGATTCGCCGGATTTCAGCTGCCCGGAGTACACGCGGATAAACGTCAGCTGGCCAACGAAGGGGTCCGCCATGATCTTGAAGGCTAGCGCCGAGAATGGTTCGTCATCGGACGCCTTACGGGTAACCGGCTGATTGTTGTCTGGGTTGGTCCCGTGAGTCTCAGGGACATCCAGCGGGGAAGGCAAGTAATGAACCACCGCATCGAGCAGCGTCTGCACGCCTTTGTTCTTAAACGCCGTACCCACAACAACCGGGAATACCTTCAACGCGACGGTTGATTTGCGAAGCGAGGCGCGAAGCTCGGCCTCAGAAATCTCTTCGCCTTCCAAGAATTTATGCAGCATCTCGTCGTCGTTTTCGGCAACGGTTTCCACCAGCTGCGCGCGGAACGCCTCCGCTTTCTTCTTCAGATCTGCGGGAACTTCCTCGGTGACATACTCGGCGCCCATGGTTTCATCCTTCCAGAGGATGGCCTTCATCGCGATCAGGTCAACGACGCCTTTGAACTTGTCTTCCTGTCCGATGGGGATTTGAATCGCGATGGGCTTGGCGTTGAGGCGCTTACGGATGGTGTCGATTGCATGTTCGAAGTCGGCACCCATCTTGTCAATCTTGTTGATGAAACAAATTCGCGGAACGCCGTACTTATCGGCCTGCCGCCAGACCTTCTCCGACTGCGGTTGCACGCCGTGAACGGCGTCAAACACTGCGACTGCACCATCGAGCACGCGCAGCGACCGCTCCACCTCGGCGGTGAAATCCACGTGGCCGGGCGTATCGATAATGTTGATGCGAATATCCCGCCAGAAACAGGTGGTCGCAGCGGAGGTGATGGTAATCCCGCGTTCCTGCTCCTGCTCCATCCAGTCCATGATGGCCGTGCCTTCGTGGACTTCTCCGATGCGGTGCGTTCTTCCCGTGTAGAAGAGAATGCGCTCGGTCGTTGTGGTCTTGCCGGCATCGATGTGCGCCATGATGCCGATATTCCTGCAACGCTCTAATGGAACTGTTCTGGACACAGCTTTTTTCTTCTCGTCTTTCCGGACGTCCTGCTCGCCGACTATGTTTACGGGACTGCTCATTGAACTTCTGCTTTCAGCTATTGACCTTTAGCTCTTGGGCTTCATTTCAACCTGGGTGAACCAACTCACCACCTGTAGTGCGCAAAAGCCTTGTTCGCCTCGGCCATGCGATGTACGTCTTCCTTCTTCTTGATTGCGGCGCCCTTGCCATTGGCAGCGTCGAGCAATTCATTCGACAGCTTGTCGATCATGCCCTTTTCGCCGCGCCCCCGGGAGTAAGTCACCAGCCAGCGGATCGCGAGCGAAGTGCGCCGATCTGGATTGACTTCGACCGGTACCTGATAGTTCGCGCCACCGACGCGCCGGGTCTTCACTTCAAGCAGAGGCTTTGCGTTCTCGACAGCCTTCTTGAACAACTTCAGGGCCTCATCGCCGCCCCTCTGCTCCAGCTTTTTCAGGGCTTCGTAGACGATCCCCTCAGCCGTGCTCTTCTTGCCCGACCACATCATGGAGTTGACGAATTTCGTAACCAGGTCCGATCCGTACACCGGATCCGGCTCCACGGTTCGCTTTGCGATATGTCCTTTGCGTGGCATAAAACTAGCCTTTAGCTCCTCGCCATTTACCCTTGGCTCCAACCGGCCTCCCCCATGCTTGGAGGTTTGCCGACGAGCTCCAGCCGAGCACTATTTCGGCCTCTTAGCTCCGTACTTCGATCTGCCCTGCTTGCGGTTCGCGACTCCGACCGCGTCGAGCGTTCCTCGAATTACGTGGTAACGCACACCTGGCAGGTCCTTCACGCGGCCCCCGCGGATCAACACAATCGAGTGCTCCTGAAGGTTGTGGCCAACGCCAGGGATGTAGGTGGTGACCTCAATTCCATTTGTCAGGCGGACGCGAGCCACCTTCCGCAGTGCCGAGTTCGGCTTCTTCGGGGTTTGGGTATACACGCGCGTGCAGACGCCGCGCTTTTGCGGGCACGACTGCAGCGCCGGACTTGCCGTCTTGTAGCGAGGCTTCTCACGTCCTGCGCGCACCAACTGATTAAAAGTAGGCACTCTCTGCTGCTCCTTGACACTGCTGTTCCCCGCCCGCGCAGATTTCTGCGCAGACAGGCCTGCGTTCAACTGTTCCCGGTTCGCTTCCAGGATTCGACTGGATAGGGTCACTATCCATACTTCCGGCATGGCAATTGTGCCGGAATTTTCTTTTACCTTGACAGGTCTGACGACGGTGGCCCCAAGCCCCTTACGGGAGGCGCTCCGTTTCGCCAGCGTCGCTCCGCATAATCTCCCTTGCCGGGAGCGGTTCGCAGAGCGTTTCAGCGAGGGCGTCCTGAGCCAACGACCGCTCAAGACGTTGTTTCTATAAGCCTCAACTGCTTTTCCGGTATCCCCCCGCGTGCAGCGCGGAACAGGGACACACGTACTGGCAATCCAGGGTGTACTCGCGGAACTGTTCAAATATATCAATTCGCAAACGGAAGCGTCAACCGCAGGTTTGTGGAACTGTAACAAAACATGAACATACGGAAGCCTTCGGGGGTGAGCAGGCAGGAGTGGGCACGGCGAGCGACTGATTTACCCACGAAAGCTGCGTGCTGAGGGCAGGTGGAAATGGCTTCAGAGTGCTGAGCGGCGAAGCTCTTGGCTGAATCCGGATGTCCCGTGCTGTTCACCGAAAGGGATCTTTTCTCCAGGGGAGCACCGGGATGACATTGGGACGCGACTCGGGGGAACTCTAACTGCCACGCCTCCGGTCTCCAGGTGAGATAACATTTCAAACCGGGTCTGTCCGCGGCATCTGGGAAGGAACTCGAAATGGAAATCAACAAAGTTGGAGTGCTCGGTTGTGGACTCATGGGGTCCGGAATCGCCCAAGTCTCGGCGATGGCCGGATTCGATACCACCGTTCTAGAGGTCGAGCAGAAGTTCCTCGACCGAGGCTTCGCCGGAATCGAAAAGTCGCTGAACAGGTTTTCCGAGCGCCCCCCGGACAAAGGCGGCATCACGCAGCAGCAAAAGGCAGAGTCTATCGCCCGCCTCAGGGGCACCACGAAGCTTGGGGACCTTGCAGATTGCGACATCATCATCGAAGCCATTATCGAAAACGTGCCCAAAAAACAGGGAATTTACGCGGCGCTCGACAAGATCGCAAAAAAACACGCGATCTTCGCGTCGAACACCTCGTCCATCTCGATTACCGAGCTTATGAACGGTACCGACCGCCCGGAGCGATTCATTGGCCTGCACTTCTTCAATCCCGTGCCGCTGATGAAATTGGTGGAGGTGGTGCGTACGATCGCCACCGCCCCTGACGTGTACGACGCCGCTTACGAGTTCGCCAAGAAGCTCGGTAAGGTCCCGGTGCGCACCAGCGACAAGACTGGATTCATCGTGAACCGCCTGCTGGTGCCGTATCTGCTCGATGCCATTCGCGCCTACGAAGAAGGCGTCGGCTCGATCGAGGATATTGACAATGCGATGAAACTCGGCTGCGGCTATCCCATGGGGCCGTTCACCTTGCTTGATTTTGTCGGTCTCGACACGACCTACTACATCACCGAAGTGATGTTCCAAGAGTTCAAAGAGCGCCGCTTTGCCTCGCCCCCGCTGCTGAAGCGCCTGGTGTTGGCGGGGTGGTACGGGCGTAAGACGGGCAACGGCTTTTATGACTACTCCGATCCGAATGATCCCAAGGCGAACCGATTGTGAACTCATGCGAGGGCTTTCCGCCTTAACCAAGTGCTATCGTTGTGATCTCAGCCGGAGAGAACGTCGGGGGGCGGAAGCGCGGCGAACCGGCCCTTAAGCGAACTTCATTTCTTCGGATAGAAACCCATGGAGACGGATTCGAATCAGGCAATCGCAACTGCCGGCCTCGCAATCAAGCGTTCAGGCTGGGTTACCGGAGTCCTGGCTCTCCAAGGTTTGTGGACGGTTGTTCTCGCGGCGCTTCCTATTTATCTCCTCATCTTGGCGCGATCGCCGGGCATTCTCAATGGCCCTGATGGCAACGAGGCTGCGCGCGGGCTCAGAATAGGGGCTGCGGTCATCGCCTTGCCAGCTCTTTTCGCGACCGTGTCCTCCTATGGCCTGTGGAGGGGAAAGCTCTGGGGATGGTGGGTGGCGCTGCTCAGCAATACAGTCCTTTTGGGGATCATCATCTATAGCATGACGGATGAAAACACCATCGAGTGGGACGGGGTCGGAGTAACCTTGGGCTCAGCCATATTGCCAATACTCTTGCTGCTCCCCGGCGTAAGAAGGTTTTACTGGCAAGGCAACCGAATCGGCCCGAATCCGGCTTAGGACACGGCTACGAATTATGAACTTTGAAAACATCCTGTTGGAAAAGAAGAATGCAATCGCTTACATCACCGTGAACCGTCCAAAGGTGCTGAACGCGCTCGATATGGCCACTATGGACGAGTTGCGCGCGGCTTTTCATGACATCAAGAACGACGCCGGTGTCCGGGTGGTCATTTTGACCGGCTCGGGAGAGAAAGCCTTTATCGCCGGAGCCGATATCAGCGAACTGGCCAAGAACGACCCCGTCTCGGCAAAGGAATACGCGCTACGCGGTCAAAATGTGCTCAACCTGATTGAGAATCTAGGCAAGCCTGTGATTGGTTGCATCAATGGATTTGCCCTTGGCGGAGGTTGCGAGATCGCCTTAGCCTGCACCATCCGTCTCGCGAGCGATAACGCGAAGCTGGGACAACCGGAGGTGAAGCTCGGGATCATTCCCGGTTATGGCGGCACGCAGCGCCTGCCGCGGCTGGTGGGCAAGGGCATCGCCATGCAACTGCTTCTCACCGGGGAGATGATTACAGCCCAGGAGGCTCATCGTATCGGCTTGGTGAACGAGATCACCGCGCCCGCCGATCTGATCCCACGCAGTGAAGCGATTGCGCAGAAGATCATTGCCAATGCACCGCTGGCCGTTCAATACACGATGGAGGCGCTCAACAAAGGCATGGAAACGCCTCTTTCCGAGGGCCTGTACATTGAGGCAGCGCTGTTCGGGCTGGCCTCGGCAACCGAAGACAAGAAGGAAGGAACAACTGCATTCCTGGAAAAGCGTCCCCCACATTTCAAGGGACGTTAAGTCCCCCTCCGAAACAACGCGGGCTTCGCAGATTTCCATATATGATTGTCATCCAGTTTCTTGATGATCCCAGCTTAGGACGGAAGCCATTTCAGCAAACAAACATCCATCGCACTCTCCCGCAAGAGGCGCCGGGACTGAGAACTCCATTGCAGACCGCATTCGCCGCAAAACCAGATCCGGCAAGCTAAACGCGTCGGGGCTTCGCTTCGGCATTGTTGTTTCGCGGTTCAATGAATTCATTACCGATCGCTTGCTGCGCAGCGCCTATGACGGACTGCTTCGCTCTGGTGCCGAGGACAACGCCATCGACGTTGTCCGGGTTCCGGGTTCCTTTGAAATTCCCTCCGCCGCCCGTACGCTCGCCGAGACCGGCAAGTACAGCGCCATCGTTTGCATCGGCTGTTTGTTGCGAGGAGATACCGCCCACTACGATGTGATTGTCAATGAAGTCACGCGTGGCATCGGGCAGTCCGCCCAAGAAACCGGCGTGCCCCATGCCTTTGGCGTCCTCACTTGCGACACGCTGGAGCAAGCGATCGATCGCGCGGGCCTGAAGATGGGCAACAAAGGATTCGAAGCTGCGCTGGCGGCGATTGAGATGGCGAATCTAAAAAAATCGCTGGGCGGTCGGCCTTCAGCAGCCCGGGGAACCATCGTTGATCGTCGGCCGTCGCTCGCAGGTGAACGCGAAAGCCATACCCCGGCGGCCCGCACCGCCTCCCTCGCCCGAAAGAGCACGGGGAAACGAACCAAAGCTCGCCGCCCGCCCCGCTGAAGGGCCTGCAAGTTACTCCTCTTCCTGTAAACTGAAACCGTCGCAACGGCTTAGATCCGAGAACCTGCGTATCTTGGCTATTACCATAAGCAACGGCAAGCTCCCGATGGGAACCCGACGCAAATCCCGCGAACTGGCGCTGCAAATGCTCTTTCAAGCCGACGTAGGCGAGCAGGCACCCGAACAGGTGCGAAAGACCTTTTGGACGGGCCGTGGCGAAGTGGATCAGGAAGTTCAGGGGTTTGCCGAAGATATCTTTCGTCTGGCCAACGACCACGGTGCTGAGATTAACAAGCTAATCGAATCTCATGCTGAAAACTGGCGCATGGACCGCATGGCCGCGGTCGATCGCAATATCCTCAGAGCGGCGGTTGCGGAATTGCTCGGGTTCCCCAAAACTCCACGTGCCGTGGTCATCAACGAAGCCATCGAAATCGCGCGCAAGTTCTCCGCGCCCGAATCGGCGCAGTTCATCAATGGCGTTCTCGACAGCGTAGGGAAAGAGATTGAAGCGAAGGCCGCCAGCTGAGCTAGGGCACGGCAACCAGTAGGTCCGCGTTACAGGACAAAGGGACGGTTCCGGCTCCAGTCTGACCGCTCGCAGTGACGCCGGCAGGGTTGGACACGGTGATCGTGCCGCTACTCGAGGTGGCCGCATTCACCGCCAGAATGGTGAAAGTCCCATTGTTCCCGCTATCCGACATCCCCGTCGTGACAACTGTTTGCCCCATCTGTGGAGTCGCCCCATTCTGCAGGTTGTAGGCAAAGATCGTGTTGGTACCGCTCTGCTGGGCCGACGAAATGGTAAGCGATGCAATCGCCACCTGCGTGGCCGGGTTTCCCGGGCCAATGCACAAGCTGGCATTGGGAAAACTTAAAGGGACTTGTTGCAGGTCGAGCCCACTCTGAGTGTCGATGACATGAACCGAGTTGTCATTGGCTCCAACCAAGAGCAGGTCACCGGCACGGCTGACGCCTGCGCTCAAAGGAATGGCGTTTCCAGCCAGTGAGATTTGCGACGAAGTGCCGGAAAGAACGTCGACGGCGGTGATAAAGGGAAAGTACGCACCCGTTCCGTTCTGCGCAAGTATGTATGCCCTGGAACCGTCAGGCGAGACGAAGAACTGCTTGGTCACAAAGCTTCCCAGCCCGAGGTTCATCTGGGGGCCGAGCGTACTCGTGATGTTCAGGAACCCTCGAGGCGCGGGGCACCCGATCGAGTTGGGTGCGGCCGAACCAGTGATGCTTGCGGTCACGGTCTGCAAATTTGGCGGATTTAAGGAGAGCAGCGACATGCCATCCGCGAGCGGCCGCAAGGACTGCGCAGCCACATTCACGGTACTGAGCGAGCCCGCCGCACTGGGGCCACAGGTGGGTAACAATTCGGTCTGCCCACCTTCGGCAATGAAACCCGCAGTACCATTTCCGATAAAAGCGGCATCGCTTGCCGGCGCGGAGAGAGAAACATATTGCAGAGAATCCACCTGCGAGTACACCAAGATGCAACCGTTGCCACCGCCGCCGGGACATGGAGAACTGGAAACCAGGTAGAGCTTCAGGTTGTCAGGAGAGAATGCCGCCGCCGTGGCATTGGGAAACAAGATTGTCGAAAAGCTCCGCGCAGGGCTGCTGCAGCCCTTGCAGACATTGATCCGGTTCGGAACATCGACCGTATCCGACAGGATCACCGTCTGATTGTCGGGCGAAACCGCCAACACTCGACCTGCAGCCCCGGCTAACGGAGACACAGAGCTGCCAGAGAGGATCATCAGGCCTTGCCCGTTGAACCCGGTCGAATCCACTCCCAAATAGGAAATTCCTGTGCTAGTGCTGCCGAGCGAAAAGCTATTGGGCGTCAATGGGAGGTTGATGGGGGCTCCCGCCAAAAAAGAGGATGTTGAACTTGACTTGGTGATCGGAATAACCCGAGTTGTGCATGACAAGGTGGTTCCACTGCACGCCGAAGTTGTGACGAACGCAGTCGGGCTGGGTGGCGCCGAGTTACTCGACACCTGGAAGGTCATCGAAGTTGTCGGATACACCGGCATCGAAGGACTGAAGCCACCATTGCAGTTCGGTGGTGTGCAGGAGGCAGTCACGGCAGACTTCCCGGCCGCCGAACCGACAACCGCTCCCGTAGAGCCAAACACTGAACTTGACCCTGGGGTCACGGCAACAGACTGCGGCGAGGAGGATGTCCAGACGAGCGGGATGCCGGTCAGGGTCATCCCAAGCGTGTCTTTCACGACAGCATCCACGGCCGCCGTCGGCCCTCCCTGCAAAACCAGGGAAGAAGACGACCCCGGGGCAAGCTGCAAAGAAATGGATTGCACCGGGCAGGTCGTGAACTGTACCGGGGGTGAGGTAACGCCCGCCACGGTCGCGAAGATGGAAGTGGTTCCAGGGACGGTGGCGACGGCAAGCTGCTGATTGATCGGAGCCGACGCACTCGGAGAAGAAAGCGAAACCGCTCGGAGCCCCTGGCCAGGCAAGTTGGTACTTGCCCAGGCGAACGGCCCCACAGTCGAAGTCAGATCGGTCGATCCGCTGGGTCCGCCGAAGGCAAACGCCTCATAAAGAACCCTTTCCGGCCCTTGCGGCGTACCGCTCGAATAGCACGCCGTACTCAGCGTAGGAGGCTGGCCAGGAACCTTCTGGATGACCGCTTTGGTCACATGCTGGTGGACGTACACGGTGACTGGAGGGCTGGAAACCCCATTCGCGATTGCCGTCACCAGAGCAACGCCGGTTCCTTTGGGAGTACATACCACGGGAGCGGCAACGGAGTCCCATACTCCCCCACAGGCAAGGCCGCTGTTTGAGACCGTGAGCACACTCGGATCGCTCGACTGATAGGTAAAGGCTTCGGCTACCGCAGTACCTTGGCCATTCTTTGCCGAAGCAATAAAAGTCAACGTCTTTCCGAGCTCCACGCTGGCATTGGGCCCTGGTGCTAGGGAGATGCTCGCAGGAATTGGATTGTTTACCACACGAGTCGAGGTGCCGCTACTGCACGAAAGAAGGAAGGTAAGACCTGCTAGCGAGCACACCAGGGATGTGGCGGGAACCAACCTACGCATGAACCCTTCCGCAAAGAAATTGGCTTCTGGAAAACTCTCAGTTTAGAGGCTGCAGCTTTTTTCAGCAACCGCACCGAATGTCAGGCGCGGGGACCGGGCACTACTTGTGAGATGCAGGAAATAGGTGGATCGTTCTGAACTCGGGAACCCTACCTCCCGCCGCACTCAGCCGTGGCAATCGACGGACTTAGCTCAGGCTTTCAATCACCATGGCGATTCCCTGCCCCCCACCGATACACGCCGTTGCGAGTCCATATTTCTTTTTGCGACGGCGCAACTCGTACAAGAGGGTGATGATCAGACGGGTTCCGGTGGCACCAAGCGGATGCCCGAGAGCAATTGCACCACCGTTCACATTCACCTTGTCGCGGTCGAGCGAGAGATCGGCTTCGACCGCGAGGTATTGCGCGGCGAAGGCTTCGTTCACCTCGATGAGGTCGATGTAATCTAAGGTCAGAGCAGCTTTTTGCAGAGCAATTTTTGTGGCCGGGACCGGTCCGCTACCCATGATTTTTGGATCAACCCCGGCGATTCCCCAGCTGACCAGGCGTCCAAGCGGTTTGATTCCCCGTTTTCCTGCTTCCTCGAGCGGCATCAGGACCACCGCTGCGGCGCCATCCACAATGCCGCTTGCGTTGCCGGCGGTCACCGTTCCATTTTTTCCAAACGCCGGGCGGAGTTTGGCAAGCCCGTCGAGCGTTGTCTGGGGGCGGCGGTGATCGTCCTCGCTGAGCGATTCTCCCGTTGTTTCCCCTTTGTGGTTCTTTAACGCAACCGGAACCAATTCTTCCTGGATTCGCCCCGCGGCATAAGCATCTTCGGCGCACTGTTGAGACCGCAATGCGAAACCATCCTGCATCTCGCGGGTAATGCCGTGCTCGGAACCATACAACTCGGCCGTATTGGCCATCGAAAGGCCGCAGTAGCTGTCAAGCAGGGCTACCATGAGCGAGTCCTCGAGCTTGCCGCCGGGCGCCAGGGCGAATCCGTCCCGGCCGCGAAGGACGAACGGAGCCTGTGACATCGCCTCCATACCGCCGGCGAGAGCAATGTTGGCTTCACCTACCTGGATCATCTGCGCGGCGCTGACAATCGATTGCATCCCGCTCCCGCACAGGCGGTTTACGGTCAGGGCCGGAGTGTCGATGGGCAGACCAGCGCGCAAGCCAACATGGCGAGCACCGTAGAGGGCATCTCCTGATGTCTGTTGTGCGTTGCCAAAAACGACGTGGTCAAATTCTGCAGCTTGAATGCCGGAACGCTCGATAGCGCCCTGGGCCGCGACGGCCCCTAGTTCCTGGGCCGTGAAGTCCTTGAGCTTTCCGCAATGCCGTCCGAACGGCGTACGGGCGCCGCTGACGATCGCAATGTCACCGGGTCTTCGCATCTGAATCTGGGAGATCTTTGGAGCTCAATCAGTAGTCTAGCAGCGAAGATCCGCTAAAGTACGGCAGGAACTATGCCACGGCAGCGGCACTTTTCGCGGCAGGGAGTGTAGCGCTCTTTCCCGGGCCCTCGGCGACTGACTTTTCCAGGCTCCGTTCGGCCCGATTGATAAGCTCAGTGACAATATCCACGGTATCAAATTCCTGCCGGATGACGGCTTCTGCGATGCCCGCGTTGAATTGAGTGGCCAGCTGTTTTTCAGGGACGGCGGAACCCATGACGCGGCGCATCTTCTCGGCAACCAGCAGCGCTTCTTTCTCCGCCGTCTCGCCAAGTACGATGGCGATCGCGTTAGAAGCGTAGCGGAATGCCAAGTCATTCTGCCGGACATTCGCGGCAACCACCTGACCCAGTCGCTGCATTGTGCTCTCGGCGGCGGCTTCGCCCTGTTCCTTTGCCAAGGCTGCCCGCTCGCCGAAACGCATGATCATGACCGACAGCGCAGCGCTTTGCTGCTTTGCGCGCCGTACTTCACCGAGCAAGAGGTCAAGATAGGAAGCTCGCTTCAACAGGCCCGAGTTCTCGTCAGTAACCGACAAGTTCTTGACCAACCGCCGTAATCCGGCATTGTTAAGGGCAATGCCGCCCTGGTCAGCGATCATTTTGAACACCAGGACGTCATTCGGAGACCAGCTGCGGGGATTGTTGCTGAGCAAGAGCAGCAGCCCAAGCTCGCCGCCCTCCCCAAGCGGTAGCGCGACGCAGGACCTCACGCCCAGCGAAGTACTGGGCTGCGCGAAATTCCTCAATTCAGGCGAGGAGGCAATGTCGGTGCATGCCACCGCACCGCGGCTGACAACGATGTCGTGAATTCCGCAAATCAGTTTGTCGAGAAGATCCGGTTTCGCCGCGGCTCCGGCTGCAAATTCCTTCTGCAGGGTGACGCTCAAGCCGGGCTTGCGCAAGGCGGCCACGCACCGGTCGAGCGACCACTGGGTGCCGATCTCAACCGACATGGTGTTCAGAACCCCGGCGGCGCTGTTCTCGCGATTAAGCTTCTTCGTGATCTCTGAGACTCGGGCAAAGCCGCTCATGTCGTTGTCAAATGACACAGTAGCGGCGGGAGATTCTGGGACCGCCCGGGCCGGCGCTGGCGCCGGGGAAAGGGGTTGAGCACTTCCATACTGTGGCATCAGGCCAGCACTCAAATAGAGCTGCTGCAATTCAGGATTGCGCTCTTCCTCGTGGGGAAAGAGTTGCTGGATCCGCTGCAGCCGTTCTAGGGCCTTGTTTCGCATTCCGTACTGCACAAGAATTTCCGCCTGAACCATCAGGTCCTGCAAAGTGCTTGACCCAATGGACTTCTCTTCGGTGACCTTCGCCGGTGCCGCTGGGGCGGTCCCCCCAAGCCGCGAGGAGATTACCTGATAGCGATTTTCCTCAACCTTGCCCTTGAGTGCCTGCAGGCGTTTTTGGTGGCCGTTCTCGTAGGGATCGATTTCTACCGCGCGGTCAAGTGCTTCGCCGGCCTTGTCAAACCTGTTCTCGCTGCAATAAATGTCAAAGAGCCGCAGCAAGGTTGCACAATAATCAGCTTCCCGATTGGCGGAATTGAACTGTTCGGCAAGAAACTCGAGCATCTCAACCGATGCCCGGTGCCCCGCGACGATGTCCTGCATCATGGCGAGGAAAGCCCGGCGCTCGCCTTTGCGCCGCTGGAAATGCTCGAGCTTTTCGGCCATGACTACAGCTTCGCGATCGAGTTGTGAATCTAGGAATGCGCCTATGAGGTCCCGGACCTGCTCAATTCGTGAAGGATTCTGTTCGAAGATCTGCCACACCAGCGGTGCAGCTTCGGTGAGGCGGTTGGCGCTCAACAAAGCCCGTGCATACAGGTCGCGGAATTCCGCCGAAGTGTTGCCCGCAGCGGCGAGCGGATCGAGAACGAAGATCGCCGCTCCCACCTGTTGTTGCAGCATCAAACTGCGGGCGTAGCCGATGGCGATGGTCTCATCCATCGCGTCTTCGGAATACGCACGTTCATACCATTGGCTGGGATCCCCGCCCGCACCTTCCGCCATCTGCGCCAACTGCAGGAATGCAGAGGCTGCCTGCTTGCCGTCGCCAACTTCAGAAGAGAGCTCACCCAGTCTGACGATATTTCGCTCGGAGCTTTCGAGCGCAACAATTTTCTTCAGGATCGCCAGCGCCTCGGTCTTGCGCCCTTGTTTTCGGAATTCTTCCAAAACGCTCTCGTAGGTTTCAACGGCGAGTTTGCGGTTGGACTTCTCGAGCAATTCCGCGAAACGCTTCTTCTGTTCAAGGCTAGGATTGGCAAATCGAGCGAGCTTCTTGTAGGTGAGGCTTGCGCGAATGCCATCCCCTGAACTCAACTGCCGTTCGAACAATTCCCCCAACAGCCGAACGGCTTCGGGCAGGCGCTGTAATGACAGGCAAAGGTCGGCCGCCATCTGCCTGACGGTGTCACTGGCCGGATCGAGAGCGAGAGTCTGTAGAAATTCCTCCAACGCTTCCGCCGGCTTGCCTTTTTGGAGCAGTTTCTCGCCCCGTTCTACACGCCTGGCGATCTCCTGCCGGTCTGCCCGTTTTGGTGTTTCTGTCATGGGATCAGCGGTTCGGGAGTAATCCAACCCTGATTCTAGGCAGGGGCCTTAACCGGCATCAACGCAGGACAGGTGACCACGATTACCAAGGTCATCCTCACCGATGGCAATTACCCTGGTAAGCCCCCAAGGGTGGTTTCTTCTGCGACCTTTCCCACGCCACCGCTAACCTGATATTGGCTTCGGAACTTACCTTCCGTCAGCCGCAATTATGTTCGCCGCAACCATCTTGTTCGTAAACGATGCACGGTGGCTGGTCGCGCCCGTGATCGGTGCCATTGCTGGAGTCTATTGGTTCTGGAAGGGCTTCCGGCTGCTCCAACGCAAGCGGCTGATTCTGAATACCCCAGCCTCCAAGATCCGCAGCGCCTCGATGGGCCTGGTAGAGATCAGCGGCCAGGCCACTGGCCCCTACGTAATGACCTCTCCCCTTCGCCAAGTTGAGTGCTACTACTACCAGAGCACGGCATGGGAGATGCGTCAGCAGGGCAAGAATAGCAATTGGGTAAAGGTGGCAGACGAGAGTCTGCACGTGCCGTTTTATGTCGATGACAGCACCGACAAGGTCTTGGTCGATCCACGCGGGGCTGAGATGGACTTGCACTGTGATTTCCACGAGGAATATCACCGCTCCGTGCTGTTTGAGGGTCCAGAGATGCCTTCCTCGGTGGAGGCTTTTCTTTTACGGCATGGCGTTGATCCCGGCAAAAGGATCAAAGTGGAAGAGCACTCGATCAAACCGAGGAATTTCCTGTTCGTGCTTGGCACCCTTTCTCAGAATCCTGGCGTGGATGCAAGCGTGGCCCCAGCCTGGGCCGAACGGGCGAATCAAAAGGCCAAGACTTTTGCCGCAAGAGAACTTGAACCAGCAGTGATTCGGCTTTCGCAACCAGTTGGACCGGTACCCGCGACGGCCATGACGCAGCAACAAAAGATCGCCGCCGCGCTTTCCAGGGCAGGAATCTCAAACCCGGTTTCTTGGGGTTCAGACTCCATGGGCACATCGGCTGCGGCTAGCCCGGCCAAGGCAGCAAGCACCCTCGAAACGCAAACCGCGGTTGAAGACATCGGCGGATATGATCTTCATCCTCCCGTCGTTCTCATGAAAGGCAGCCACGAACCCACGTTCTTTATTTCTTGGAGGAGTCAGCGCGAAGTGGTCGCGTCTCTCGGTTGGAAATCGACCCTGATGATCTGGGGCGGGCCGGCCTTGACCATCCTTTGCATATACATCTTGCTCGCGCATTTCGGTCATTTGTAAACTCCGCGAGCGGACGGAGAACTTTTATGGTGCTGGTGATCACGCTTGCGTTTCTCTTCGCAATCGTCGCAATGGTCGTTTATCTGGTCACGATCTTCAACGGACTGGTCGCGTTGAAAAATGACATCGATAAGTCGTGGGCGAATATCGATGTGCTGCTGAAACAGCGGCACGACGAACTCACCAAGCTGCTGGACACAACGAAGGGATACATAGATTTTGAGCGGGAAACCCTAACCAAGATCACCCAAGCACGCACCCAATATCAGCAGGCGGTCACCATCGACCAAAAGGCCCAGGCCGACCAAAGCATGACATCTGCTTTGCGAGGATTCTTTGCCGTCGCAGAGAATTATCCCGAGCTCAAGGCAAACAGTAATTTTCAGGTGCTGGGGAAGCGCATCTCTGAGTTGGAAAGCCAGATTGCCGACCGCCGCGAGTTTTACAACGATTGCGTCAATACCTTCAACATCCGCATTCAGCAGGTACCGGACACGTTTGTTGCGTCGTTCATGCGCCTAACGCCACGCACGATGTTGAAGATCGATGACGCCGATAAAGCGGATGTGGCAATGTCGTTCGGGGCAGCCAAGTAGGACCGGTCAGTTCTTCTTCCGTTTCCAGTCGAAACGCCGTCCGATGATGCACTTGAGTATCAGATGATCGGTCGAGCGCGTTGTGCCGATACCGACGCCGGCATTGAATTCCCACTGCGGCCCAAAATCCACATCGATCGCAGGGAAAAACTGCTGTTCCTGCTCTCGTAGCGGATCAAATCCCGTAAGTGGGCCGTATGTCGCGTAGTATTCCAAGCCTCCCGCAATTCGCTTCGTGAAATTAAAGCTGACCTTCGCGTTCGGAGAGAACACAACGCCCTGATTCACGCCCGGTCCATGGAAAGCCCGATCGAGCGTGGGATTGAAGCTGAGATACCACCTTCCCAGCTGGCGATCCACGATCGGACGGATTTCCCAACTCCAGGTATCAGGCGAGAATTCGCGGCGCTGATATCCGATTTCATTCGACAGGCTCACGCCCACCGGCCAGTGCCATGACTCGGGGATGCGGAACCTTGGCCGGATATGATCGCCCACCCAATACCAGTGGCCATCCGGCTGAATGCTCGTAAAAACATAAAAGCCAGTCTCGAACCAAGCTGTGAATCCTTGGGTGATTTCCAGGGTCTCATGCACAGCGTGGTGGGTCGGCAGCGTCCCGTCAGTCGTGGTTTTGCTTCCCTGCGCGGTGAAGTTCGTATGGAGTTCCACCATGGTGTGGGCTGGGGGAACCGTGTCTGATCCGTAGACCTGGATTTCGTAGTTGTCCTGCGCGACCGCAACGGAAGAGCAACTCAGACACAAGAAAAGCCAGACGGCTGCTCCTATCACTTGTGCTCGGAAAAGCATCTCCCTCAGATGCTATCAGCCGGAGTTGCCGGCGCAATTGCTGGAACCTCGCAGCCGGTCCCGTTGTCCAATTCCACAGACACGCGTGCTCAAGAGGAGTGAGGGACATGGCTTTCTCAACAGCAGGCGGTAGTCCGTTTCAAGCCGAGATTAATATGACCCCCATGATCGACGTCTTGCTGGTGTTGATCATCGTGTTTATGGTGGTGGTCTCAATGTCCCAGGAAAAGGGACTCGAGGCGCAGATTCCACGGCCGGCAGATAAACCGTCGACTGCTCCTCCGGTCCACACCGTCGTCATCCAGGTGGCGTGGTCGGGGGACAAGCAGCTTCCCGGGCTGAAGATCAACGAGGAAAACGTCGCCTGGAGCCAATTGCATGACCGACTGTTTGAGATCTTCAAACAACGTGCCGAGCGCGTCGCTTTTGTAAAGGGGGATGATGACGTGGATTTCCAGTACGTGGCCGATGCAATATCCATCGCGCGCACTTCGGGAGTGGAGCGGGTTGGATTGCTATCCAGAACCGGACCGGAATCCCCCTAATTGCCCTCCCCGAAGGCCGCTTGCCCTGAATTTTGTGCCAGCTTGATCAGGGCAGAGGCCTGATTCCGGGCGGCCACATCAATGCGGGTGTCGCTGGCGACATTGCGGAGTATTGGCACAAGGGCGGGCAAATCCCGCAAAGCGTGACGCTCGGCTCGGCCGGCCATTGCCTCCAATTCAGGAGTGATTGCTCTACGGTTATGAAGCTGCAGATCGGAGAGTTTCCTCCCGTATTCAAACGTCTGGGACAGCTCTTCGAGTACCGAGGTCAATTCTGTGAGGTCCGGATCGGGGGAGTTGGTGTATGTGAACTGATTGTTGACCGGCCCGTAGCGGTAAGCGAGCGTATGAACGCTATTCTTGCCGGGCGAGCTTTGCAGTTCGCCGTAGCCACCGGCAAAGTAATTCAATCGCTGGCTCAAGTTGAAAGTGATGCGGCGCGTTCTATCGCTCACGTGGAACTCGGTCGTGTAACGGACTCCGGTTTTATCGAGACCTTCTGGCGAAGACACGTAAGTGGCGGTACCAGATGCATCGATTGCGATCGAATAGTACGAAGGGTCGGAGTTCCATCTCACGACGCTAAAGATCACGGTGGGGAATTGGCCGGAAGTCTTCAACTGCAGCTGCGGGTTCTGTGCCGAAAGCACGGGCAAATATCCGAGCACAAAAACCGTCGTGGTCAGAAGCGTCTTGGATGCCATTAGATTGGGTGATACCTCTTTCCGTTCTTCTCGTTGGATGCGCGAACTGGGCGGTCATGGCCCAAGCGTGTCCAAGAGAAATTATCGTGCCGGCCCGATTATCTTGCCCGAACCTTGATCCATATCGGCGTACCCAAAAAACCAAAAGCCCGGCGAATCTGGTTTTCCAGGAATCTCTCGTATGAGAAATGAAGTTTAACCTGGCGATCAGTAAAAAGGATAAAGGTGGGTGGTGCAACCGCCGCCTGGGTCAGATAAAGAATCTTCACGCGCTGTCGGACCGGAACGGCCGCTCGATCGAAGTCCACATGCTTTAAGAAGCGGTTCATTTCGCCCGTGGTAATGCGCTTCCGCCGCTCGGATGCAACCACCTGCAGCAAAGGGAACAGCTCTTCGACACCTTTGCCGGTAGCAGCGGAGATAAACACTACCGGAGCATAGCTCAGGAACTTCAGCGCGTACCGCAAGCTCTGCTCATAGGCCGCACGGTCGGCCGGCCGCTTGTGCTCCTGAATGCGTGCCGCACGCGATTGACTGACCGCCTTTTTCTGCCGGCTGATTACCAGGTCCCACTTGTTCACGACAATGATGAGGGACCGGCCGCTATCGTGTGCGTATCCGGCGATCGAGGCATCGAGTGCGCTCACCCCTTCTGTAGCATCGACCATCAGCAAAGCAATGTCCGCCGATTCAAGATGCTTGCGCGACATGACGACGGAAAGCTTTTCCGCCATCATGTGCGTCTTTCCTTTGCGGCGGATGCCGGCAGTGTCGATGAAGCGGAACTTTTTCCCATCGCGCTCGACGACCTCATCCACGGCATCGCGGGTGGTGCCGGGGATGGGAGAGACAATCACTCGCTCCGAATCTGCCAGCTGGTTCAGGAGGGTGGACTTGCCGACATTGGGATGGCCGATGATTGCCACGCGAATCTCGACTGGCTCCTCGCTCTCGGCGGTTGCTTGCTCCGGGCCGAGATCGTCCATCCCAGGAAGTGGGCGGGGCTCGCCTTCGGGTGAGGATGATTGGTCTCGGGCGACCTCGTCGCGGCTCCTTGGTTGTTGATCGCTCTCCCCGTCCGAGTTCGCAGCCTGCGGCGAGCGAATCCCGGAGGGTTCTCCCGTGGTCGAAAGGTTTTTTCTCTTGAGCGCTGCTATCAGGGCGTCCAGCAGCTCATCCACTCCTCGCCCGTGCTCTGCAGAAACCGGAACAATGTCCTGAATCCCAAGGCGGTAAAAATCGTCGGCCACCCTATCCTGCTTCGCGGTGTCGACCTTATTCACTGCAAGAAACAGTGGCTTGCCGGTTTTGCGCAACAACCGGCCGAGTTCAAGATCTGGCGCAGCCAGTTCCGTCCGTCCATCCACGACCATCACAATGAGCGCAGCTTCCCCCAGCGCGACTCGGGCTTGGCGAAAGATCTCGGCGGGAATCAGGTCCTTTTCTTCAGGAAGGATGCCGCCGGTATCGACCACGCGGAAATCATGGCCGATCCAGTGCCCTTCGCCATACAGGCGGTCGCGCGTGATGCCCGGCTCATCTCCGACGATGGCCCGCCGTGATCCCACCAGACGGTTGAAGAGCGTAGATTTGCCGACATTCGGCCGGCCCACAATGGCAATGAGAGGGAGTTTGGACATGGATCTTGCACATCGCTCGAGAAGACGGGCAACCCGTTCCTGCGTGGATCTGCGCTAGTTCAACCTCTCAGATTACTATAGAGACTCTGTGTCCTCGAGTTTTCAGCCCGCCCATTCTTCCGCACCAGGCGGAACGACTTCGCTTTACAGCTTCTTTTCTCCCGGCGGCCTGCTCTCGCGCACCCATCCCGCCTACGAGTTTCGTCGCGGCCAATTACAGATGGCACAAGCGGTCGAACAGGCTATCGCAGAACGCCGTCATCTGATCGTGGAAGCAGGAACCGGAACCGGCAAGACGCTGGCATACCTTATGCCTGCAATCCGATCTGGCAAACGCGTCATCATCTCCACCGGCACCAAGAACTTGCAGGAGCAGCTTTTCTATAAGGACGTGCCCTTCCTAGAGCAGGCGCTTTTTCCTGGCCAGCAGCGCGCGCTCAGCGTCTGCTACATGAAGGGGCGCAACAATTATCTCTGCCGCGAGAAGCTGTACGATCTCACCGGTCAGCCCGTGCTCAACGGTCTGGATGAGATCGAACAATACCGGGCCATCGCTGCCTGGGAACAGACGACAGAAACCGGGGATCGCGCTGAACTCGCGGACCTGCCCGAAGCCAGCGCCCTCTGGCAGAAACTTGACGCCCGCGCCGACACCTGCACGGGCCAGAAATGTCCGGCATGGGAGAAGTGCTTTATCACCGAGATGCGACGGCGAGCCGCCGAGAGCGACATTGTCATCGTCAATCATCACTTGTTTTTTGCCGACCTCGGGATCAAGCAGCAGGCGGAAGGTGCACCCGACGCCGGTATTCTTCCCGATGCAGCGGTCGTGATTTTCGACGAGGCGCATGAACTCGAAGACGTCGCTGGAAGCTATTTCGGAATCTCGATCAGTGCAGCCCGCTTTGAAGAACTCTGCCGCGACGTCGAGAATTTTCTTCAGCGCAACCGCAATTCCACCGCTTCCTTCTCCGGTGCGATCAAGACCCTGCGCGAACGTTCCGCATTCTTCTTCTCGCTCCTGCCGGAAGGGGACGGGCGATTCGCCTTTGAGAATCGCCACGAGTTCCTGGAAGAGAACGGGGACGAATTCATCGCGGTTCAGCAGGCCCTGACCCGCATTGCCTCAGAAATTGAGAACCTGCCCTCCAAACCAGAAGAGGCTTTCTCCTTCGTTCGCCGAGCCCAGGAACTACAAGTTCAACTTGGCTTCGTTCTCGAACACGAAGACCCAAACACCGTCTTCTGGATCGAGCGCCGCCGGGCAGGCCGGGAAAAGCAGCACGTCTCCTTACAAGCCACGCCGATTGATGTTGCACCGGTCTTGCGTGAAGCGTTGTGGGCGAAGCTGGACACCGCCATTCTGACATCGGCAACGCTTGCAGTAGGTGGCGACTTTGAATACATCCGCAGCCGCCTGGGGGTGGATCATGCTCGGGATGTAGTCATAGCCTCGCACTTTGATTATCAGAATCAGGCGCTGTTTTACGTTCCGCCTGACCTTCCCGACCCGCGCACACCCCAATTTACTGCCCAGGCCGCAGAACGAATTCGCTCGCTCCTAGAGATCACGCGCGGCCGCGCGTTTGTGCTGTTCACCAGCTACGCCCAGATGCGGGAAATACACCAACGCTTGCTCGGCGAGATGGATTTCCCGATGCTTCTGCAGGGCGATGCTCCGAAGAGCGCGCTGCTTGAAGAATTCCGCGCCACGCCCCATTGTGTACTGTTTGCGACCTCCTCTTTTTGGCAGGGGGTGGATGTTCAAGGCGAGCAACTCAGCTGCGTAATCATCGACCGCCTTCCCTTCGCAGTCCCGTCTGATCCCGTGGTTGCGGCCAGGGTCAAGGCGATCGAATCCGCCGGCGGCAACGCCTTCTTTGAGTATCAGGTACCTAGGGCCGTCATCACTCTGAAACAGGGCTTTGGGCGGCTCATCCGCTCGCTTCACGACCGCGGCCTGGTCGCGCTTCTCGATAACCGTATTCTCAGGAAACAGTACGGCAGGGTTTTCGTCGAAAGTCTTCCCAATTACCGCCGCACCACAGATGTGAAAATTGTCGAGCAATGGTTCGGCCTGTAAGCCGTTCCCGGTGAGTTCATCGCAAAGCCTGGGGTTCCACCATTGCCAGCCCTTTCCATGGCACTTCCGGCTCTTGATTTCCATTCGGAGTTAATATAGGATTCCTATATAGCGATGGCGATTCCATCCAAAATCACTCGCGGCAGCGCAGAATTAGCTGTACTAGCGCTGCTCGAAGAGCAGTCTCTGTACGGATTCGAAATTGCCAAGCGGATCGAGGAGCGGACCGAGGGCTCGCTGCGATTCACCATGGCTTCCCTTTACCCCATGCTCTATGAACTCGAAAATCGCGGATTGGTGAAAGCGCAATGGGTAACCAATCCTGCCGGCCGAGACCGCCGATACTATTCGCTGACGCCAAAAGGTCGAAGAGACCTCGAACCGTTGCGCCTGGAGTGGAAGGCGTTTTTCCTCGCTCTCGATCAACTGACTGGGTTTAGCCATGCCTGACTGGCAGAGATTCATCCGCGAGAAGCTGGCCGATGCCGCCATCTCAGGCATCGAGCGCGAGAACTTAATCGCGGAACTGGCAAATCACCTCGAAGACCTGCATGCCGAACTGCTTGCCTCCGGCATCGCGGAGCCGGAAGCCTCAGCACAATGCCGCAAGCAACTGATCGACATACACCAAATCGCTGCCGCCAAGCGATCGCAAATCTGGGAGGGTGGAATGAATCAACGAACCAGGACTGTATGGTTGCCGGGACTGATCACTTTGACCATGGCTTCAGGTTCGTTGGCGCTAATGCAGCTGTTTGCGTTTTCTCGGCCAAGGGTTGATTGGTTCGAACGGGGAACGGATGTGATCGGGGTCCTATGGCTTCTCTTGCTTGTACCTTGTGGAGCGTTGGGTGCTTACCTTTCCCGCCGCGGCGGGGGTTCGCGATGGAACTCAATCGTTGCCAGCTTGTTCCCGTCGCTGACCATGTTTGCCCTGTTCTGCCTGGTTCTGCCGATCGCAATTTTCTTCGAAGGTAACGCCTACATCGTTCATCACCCCCGCTACTTCGGTTGGGGATTGCTTTTCTGGACCGTCATCCCCGGCGTGTCCTTGTTCCTGGGCGCACTACCTGTGCTTGGGAAATGGAACACCCAGAATCACGCGCGGACCGATAGACCGCAAACCTCCGGATAGCAACTCCTCCTGGAGCGTCCCCGCATTTCCCTGCTCCGCCCCTGGCAAGCGATACAATAAATATGTCGCTCATTTTGGGGGCTCATGTACCAAGTCACGGTCGAGGATACGTTTGCCGCGGGGCACTACCTGCGCAACTACAAAGGAAAGTGCGAAAACCCGCACGGCCATAACTACAAGGTGCAGGTGACGCTTGCCGGCAAGGAACTCGATAAGGCTGGGTTGCTGCTCGATTTCAAAGACTTGCGCGAGGTGATGAGGCATGTCATCGAGCGGCTCGATCACCAGATGATCAACGACATCGCGCCCTTCACCGAACTAAATCCCTCGGCCGAGAACCTGGCGAAGTATTTTTTTGACGAGACGAATGGCCGGCTTCAGCAAGTTACAAAGGGACGCGTGCATGTGAAGGACGTTACGGTATTCGAGACCGACACCACGACCGCGAAGTACAGCGAATAGCAATTAGGACTCGGCATTCGCCCCACAGCCACGCGGAGATCCCAAGCTTCGACAGCGAGCGGGCCAAGGCTGAATGCCAGATGCGTTCATGCAGATCACAGAAATCTACAAGTCGCTCCAGGGTGAGTCCACGTATGCCGGCTTGCCGTGCGTGTTCGTGCGCTTGACTGGCTGCAACCTGCGGTGCTCGTGGTGCGACACCGAGTACAGCTTTTTTGGCGGGGAGAAGATGTCGCCAGAGCAGGTGTTGAAAGAGATCGCGGATCTGAGCCTGCCCGGGGGCCTGGTAGAGATCACCGGTGGAGAACCCATGCTTCAGGAGCGCGAATTAGTTCCCCTGATGCTTCGCCTCCTCGACTCCGGCTACAGAGTATTGCTTGAAACCAGCGGCGAACGCGAGTTGGATCGGGTTCCGCCCGCGGTGGTCAAAATCGTGGACGTCAAATGTCCAGGCTCCGATGAGGGCGACAGCTTCCGGCCTGAGAATCTGGAAACCCTAACCCCCCAGGACGAGATCAAGTTCGTACTCAGCGATCGCGCGGACTACGAGTTCGCCCGCGATTTCACCCGGCGGCACAATCTCGGAGAACGCCTGCACGCTGTATTATTCTCACCGGCGTTTCGCCAGGACGCCGCGGGTACGCGGACTGCATCCAATTGCATGCTAGACCCGCAGCAGCTTGCGGAATGGATCCTGGACGACAAGCTTCCGGTCCGCCTCGGGTTGCAGATTCACAAGCTGATCTGGGACCCTGCGCTCAAGGGAGTGTAGGAATCGCGTCATCGGGAGACCATGTTCTTGCGGTCTGCGGTGGCTGATTGATGCAATGACTCAATTTTTGAAGCCTCGTGCCATCGTGCTGCTCAGCGGAGGGATGGATTCCTGTATCTGCGCGACGCTAGCTGCCCGGGAATACGACACCGCCGCTCTCCACGTTAGCTACGGTCAACGCACCGAAGAGCGGGAGCGGCGCTCTTTTTCCGCCATTTGTGACCGGGTCGGCATCGAGTCGCGGCTCACGGTTCGCAACGAGGCTCTTCGTGCCATCGGGGGTTCAGCCCTCACCGACAACAAAATTCCTGTTCCCGAGTCCCACAACGTCGGCCGGGAGATTCCCGTCACGTACGTGCCATTTAGAAACGCACATTTCTTGTCGGTGGCGGTGAGTTGGGCAGAGGTGATCGGGGCATCTAAGATATTCATTGGTGCCGTGGAGCAGGACAGCTCGGGCTACCCGGATTGTCGCCCGGCATACTATCAGGCATTCAATCGGGTCATCGCGGCGGGCACAAAGGAAGGTGCGATCGAGGTGGTTACGCCTCTCATCGCCATGCGGAAAGTTCAGATCATCCGCCTCGGCCTTGAATTGGGAGCGCCCTTGGATTTAACGTGGTCATGCTACAGCCGCGAGGACCGGGCGTGCGGAGTCTGTGATAGCTGTGTTCTTCGGCTACGCGCCTTCCAGGAAGCCGGCGCTGTCGACCCACTTCCCTATGCTGGCGTGCCGCAGGTGGTTTGAGTTTGTGCCGTTTTGGTTGGACGGAAACTAGGAGGTCTTAATGAGAGGCTCAAAAGCACTGATAAGTAAGGGATTGCTGGTGGCAATGTTTTGTACGTTCTGGGTTACGATCGCCGCGGCTCAGTACGGGTCGGTGCGCGGAACCTGCAGGGATGGCGACGGCAACCCCATTGTCGGCGCACAGATTGTCTGGAAAAACCAAAATGATGGGCGCGTTTATAACCTAAAGACCGACAAGAAAGGCTCGTTTTTTTCACTCGGCATCGAGCCCGGCGATTATCAGGTCACGCTCAGCAAAGACGGCAAGGTCCTCGATGAGCAGAAGAACGTGCACGTAGGCTTGGACGAGTTCGTCTATGACATTGATCTCAAAAAGATCCAACAGCAGAACATAGAAGCCACTGCGAAGAAGGAAGGCAAGTCGTCGGCAGAAATACAACAGCAGGTGCAGCAGCAGCAGGCGGATCTCGAAAAGACCAAAAAGTACAACGATAACGTGAAGGTGGTGAATGATAAGCTCGCCGCTGCCAAAACTTTGATGGACGCAAAGAATTATCCGCAGGCGATCGCCACATATCAGGAAGCTGCCAACATCATGCCGGATAAGGATGTGGTCTGGTTCCGGCTTGGTGCTGCCTATGCCGATTCGGCCAGAACGCAGACGGATGCGGCTGAAAAAACCAAGCAGAATACAGAAGCGTACAACAGTCTCCAAAAGGCAATCGAACTAAACAAGGCTGCACCGCCGGCCAAAGATCCAACCCAGGCCCAGAAGGAGAAGCAGAATCTGGCAGCCTTCTACGATAATCTTGGTGCGGTCTCGGCGCGCCTGGGAAAAGTCGATGAATCGGTCAGCTCTTACGAGCAAGCCGTCCAGTTGGACCCGACTGGCGCCAGCCGCTACTACTTCAACGAAGGCATCACCCTCTATAACAGTGCCGGGGACGAAGCTTCCCGAAAAAAGGCGGTCGCGGCGCTCGATAAAGTGCTCGCCGCAGACCCCAACAAGGCCGACGCCTACTTCCTGAAAGGCGCAACGTTATTTGCTATGTCGACCCAGAAGAGCGACGGGACGCTGGAACCGCCGGCCGGAACCAATGAGTCGCTCCAGAAATACTTGGAACTGCAACCCTCTGGAGGTTATGCCGAGCAAGCCAAGGGCATGCTGTCCATGCTAGGCCAGAAGGTAGAAACCTCTTTTGGGGGATCGAAGTCCAAAAAGAAGTAAACCTGGTTATCGGCGCTGAAAAGGGCAGCCTCGGCTGCCCCTTTATCATTTACAGACGAGCTGTTACGAAGGTCCATGCACAAGCTGTTCTTTCTAGAATGCGGCGGCGAATTTCGCTAGAGTGAGGATGAATCTTCCTCCCCGACCGAGGCGCACGTGGCTGCAACCGGCACCGCTCCAATTCAAGTCTCGCTTGACCCCGCATCGGCGGCTGCCGGCACCGAAGAACTCCTGACCGCAATGTTGCGGGCGAACCCTCGCATTAGCGACTTGATTTTCTCTCCCGGACGATGCCTGCAAGTCCAGATCAACGGACATTTCGTAGCGCTCGAGGGCCCCGGCGTCACCCACCTTACGGCGGATGACACGCGGCGTATTGCTTCACAACTCATCGGCAACAATAAGGCGGCCCTCGCCATGCTGCGGGAACAGGGATACTGCGATGTTTCCTACGCCCTGCCCGGGGTCGCACGCTTTCGGGCCAATGTCTTCATTCAACGGGGAAGTTGCGCGGTGGTGATGAGGGTCATCCCTACCGCCATCCCGACCCTGGATTCACTCGGCGCACCGAATCGATTGCACGACGTCGCCATGCTTCGCGACGGCTTGGTTCTGTTGACCGGTCCGCGAGGATCGGGGAAATCTTCGACCTTAGCCGCCCTGGTCAATGAAATGAACGAGAGCACCACCTCTCACATCATCACCATCGAAGATCCCATTGAATTTCTTCACGTGCATAAGCGTTCGACGGTGCACCAGCGAGAACTGCACAGCGACACTCCGAGCGTTGTCCATGCCATGAGAGCGGCCATGAGGCAGGCGCCGAACGCCATCGTAGTGGGGGAACTGAAGGACCGGGAGACGATGGAACTTGCGCTTGAGGCTGCCGAAACAGGTCACCTGGTGCTGTCGACCCTATCGACGATGACCCCGGAAAAAGCGGTGGAACGTATTCTCGGATCTTTTCCCACGGCGGAACAATCCACTGTGAAGGAACGCTTGGCGCGCATGCTGCGGGTGATCGCCAGCCAGCGCCTGGTTCCCCGGTGCGATGGGGAACGGATGGCAGTGTTTGAAATCGTCGATGGCCAGTCCCCCGTGCTGGCGCTGCAGGCCGAAAGCAGCGTCCGTGTCCCCTCCCAAAGGAACGCGCCTCGAATTGATATGGAGCTCGAACACCTGGCTCGCTCCGGGTCCATCACCCACGAGGTTGCATTGACTCATGCGGTCGACCGCGCTTTACTCTCCGCGAAACTCTCTCCTCCATCCAAGCCCCGCCTGCGATAAACTCGTTAGGTTTTCCTAACCTGGAGGGTTCCCGATGAGCCGATTCTCCCGTCGCGGTTTTCTGTCTCTGACTGCCTCTGCTGCAGGCGCAACGCTTGCCGGCAAGGCAATTCTGCTTGATCCCGCTCCCGTCTGGGCCATGCCTCAAGCGGTAGCCCCGAGCGACCGCGTGCGCTTCGGAATTATCGGCATCGGAATGCAGGGGAGCGGATTGATGGCCAGCTCGCTCCAACTTCCGGGCATTGAGTGCGCGGCGGCCTGCGATCTATACGATGGGCGCCATGTTTTGGCTCAAGAAATCGCAAACTCAACCGCGCTGCCGGTGACTCGTCGCTATCAGGATTTGCTCAACAACAAAGAAATCGATTGCATCATCGCCGCCGTGCCCGACCATTGGCACAAGCAGATCGTTGTGGACACATTAGGCGCAGGGAAAGATGTTTACTGCGAGAAGCCGATGTCGCACAGTTCAGCCGATGGACTCGACATGGTTGCGGCGGAAGAGAAAACAGGACGCATTGTGCAGGTCGGATCTCAGCGAGTGAGTTCAGCGCTTCTTACCAAGGCACGGGAAATGGTTCATGACGGAGTGCTTGGGGACTTGATGATGGTCGAGGGCGTCCTCGGCCGTAACGATCCGAATGGCGCCTGGCAATATCCGCCCCCACCAGACCTGTCGCCGCAGAATCTGGATTGGGATACATGGCAAGGAACGGTTCCTAAGGTTCCATTTAACCGCTATATCTTCGCTCGCTGGCGCTGCTGGAAGGAATACGGCACCGGCGTCGCTGGCGATCTTCTGGTCCATCTTATGAGCGGCGCCCTCTATGTGCTGGGCTTGAACGAACCACCCAAGCGCGCCATGTCGACGGGAGGGATCCTTCGCTGGAAGGACGGCCGCAACATGCCGGATGTTCACAACACCATCTTCGAATACGGAAACATTTCCGTCGTCATGCGCCTGAACCTCGGCACCGACATTCCCGAGAGTTACCGCTTCATGGGCTCCAAGGGAGTCCTCGATGTTAACTCTGACCAGCTCACCTTCACCTCTCAAACGGGCAAGGACGAGGCTCCGAGCTGGTACGCCAGTAGTTTCCCCAAGGCTTTACGGGAAGCCTATTTCAAGCGCTGGCACGAGGAACATGACATGCCCATAGAACGCGAACGGGTGATTGAGGGCTCAACTTTCAAGGGGGCAAATTATAACGAGGTCAAGCCCCACCTATGGAACTTCTTCGAGGCGGTGAAGTCGAGGAAGCCGGTCATGGAGAATGCCGTTTTCGGACATCATGCGGCCTTGGCATGCCACATGGCCAACGAATCCTACTTCCGCAAGAAAGACGTTTATTGGGACGAGCAGTCGAAAACCATCAAAAGCTAGTTTGAAACCAGCCCATGGCCTAGAGGGCGGACAACTCGTCTTCGTGCTCCCGGGTTTCAGCGCCGGAATCGCTGCCAAACTTCTTCTCGAGGTAGCGCCGCGCTAGATCCTTCCCCCCCAATCCAAAGGCTAGCGCCAGGCCGAACATCAGGGCCCCAAAGGTCATCCCGAAGGCGACGACCACGGTACGCGAGCTGATACTTAATTCTTCGAAGGCCATAGACAGCACGAAAAGAATGATCATGGTCCGCACAGCCCAACTGATGATGCGCGGCGAGGGCAGGTTCGCGTTGACGGCCCCGAGCAGCACCGCGCGGGAGAAGAAGCTCGCGGCGAGCAATCCGAAGAAAAGGATAAAGAGCGACACCACTAGACGTGGCAAGAATTCAAAAAACGTCGCGACATGTTCGTCGAATCCAGCGACCCCAAGCACGCTGATGCCGACCAAAATAAATCCCAGCCACGCGATCCAAAAGACGAACCTGCTCACCAGTTCGGTGAGCGAGGGCAGTGCGGCCCCTCTAAGCAGTTGCGTTGCGCCTGTATGTTCCGACAATTTGTCGAAGCGGGCAAGCTTCAGAATGCTTCGCGCAATTCCTCGCAGCAGGATGGCGATCACCAAGCCGACCAGCACGATCACCAGCATTTCGAGAACGCGGGGCAAGAAACGCGCAAATCCCTGCACGATTTCCTCCGCCGCCCTTGTCAGTTCATGAATGAAGTTGTTCCACATAGGACCTCATTTCTCGCCGTCCCAGAGTTGCAGGAGGGATGGCTTTTCGGCCTCGAACGCCTGGCATAGTTCCTCAAGATTATTTTCAACCTCTGTCTCGGATGCTTCTCGGTTTTGCTGTAAGAAGGTGAGAGCCCGCCCGCGGAATAGCGGCACCAGAGCCTGCACCACATGATCCCGACCAATCACCGCTCGGTGGTAGGCTGCGGCAAATTCATAGACGGTTCTCGCCCAGAGGGGCCCGGGCAAGGCGAACTCAGTCTCCGGTAGTGAAGCCAACCGCTTCAGTTCTTCGTGCGTTGGTCCTGACAAGATGGAAGAAAACACCGGCTCCAGTTGCGAAATTCCGAACGTGAACATCTGATGCAGTCGTTTGCGGTTCACGCGCATGGGCTCCAAGCTTACGGCAGGCTGGCAACCGCTGCACGGAACCGGCAGCGGCTCGTGCCCTCCCTTCCATGCCCCGGAATAGCAGTCCAAGGAGCAAAACAGGAGACCCGCCGTCTCCCGCATGGCCTTGACCAGGTCGGAAGGCGGTGCTTCCAACCTGCCTCGCGTTCCCAGGAATGATTGCGAAAGCTTGTACCGACCCGCGATGGCGACTAAGGTGAGCCAGAGCTCGGTACCATGCCGTCCTTGCTCTTGGGTCCACAGGTCCTGATTGAGGAAGTTCGTTCCGAGATTGCTGGAAAAGGCGTAATCCGAGGGATAGGGCTCACGCACGGAACATGCGTATAAGGCTCTGGTGAGCGGATAGACCAGATTTCGAATGAGAAGACCGTCGAACTTATGGCGGCGATAAACCGGAAGCACCAGGTCCATGCCTTCCCGGATTACCGGACGCAGCAAGCGTTCGATCCATTCCGGTTCGAGGCTCGTCGATTCCGGCGAAACGACCGCGCAAGCTTTTGCCTGCAGCAGATCTGCCGCGGCCAGTATCGTATGGAGAGCGGCACCCGCCGCAGGTGGACCTTCATACTGCGTGCTGATGCTGTGCAGGGTGCGCAGCGCCGGAAGGTTCGAACCAAAGGTGTCGTTGATCGACGCCGCGCGCACCAAGTCGCGGGTGCCGTCGCGGGAACTGCCATCGGCATTGATGATCACCGAGCGCGCCCGCGGAAAATACTTCAACAACCCGGCGCGCACACCTTGGACGACCTGGCCGACGGTGCGCGCATCGTTATGGGTGGGCACGCCAACCAGAATGTCCACTTCGCCAACGTTAATCAGTTCGCGAATGAACTCGTCAGAAAGTATGCTCCCATCAGGCAAATACAGCTCCTAACTTCTGGCTGCGAAATCTAGCGATCCGGAACGTGCCAGAAGCTAGGTTAGCAGCGAGCAGTTAGACTCTGCGAATTTTGAACCAATAAAACTGATAGGGTCCCATGGTCAACAGATACGGCAGGTCACCGATGCGGGGAAACACGTTCCTGCCGAACATCTCGACAAGAATATTGCCCTTGTATGCTTTCAGGTCGAGTTCCACCGCTTGTGCCGAACTCGAGAGATTATTGACCACCAGAATCGTTTCGTTGCCAAGCTTTCTCACGTAAGCCAAAACCCTATGGTTCGCCGGATACAAGAATTGCATCGATCCGCGGCCGAAGACGGACGTAGACTTCCGAACCTTGATCAGACGCTTCATCCATGCCAGCAGCGAGTGGTCGAACCGCTTCTGGGATTGAACGTTTACCGCGTGGTACCCATAAACCGGATTCAGCATGATGGGGGAGTAAAGCATCTCAGGATCGGCTGGAGAAAACCCGCCATTCCAGCCACCATCCCACTGCATAGGCGTGCGCACACCATTGCGATCGCCAAGGTTGATGTTATCTCCCATACCGATTTCATCGCCGTAGTAAATGATCGGCGTCCCCGGCATGGACATGAGCATGCCGTTCATCAGCTCGATGCGGCGGCGGTCATTATCCAGAAGCGGAGCAAGCCGGCGGCGGATCCCCAGATTCAACCGCATGGCCTTGTCTTTTGCATATTCATCGTACATGTAGTCGCGTTCGAGATCGGTGACCATCTCCAGCGTAAGTTCGTCGTGATTGCGCAGGAACAGGCACCACTGGCAGTTGTCCGGAATTTCCGGAGTCTGCTTCAGGATTTCCGTGATCGGCTTTCGGTCTTCGAGCTTCACGCCCATGAACATTCGTGGCATGAGCGGGAAGTGAAAAGCCATATGGAATTCATCGCCGTTGGCAAAGTAGGCCCGCAGGTCCGCAGGCCACTGATTGGCTTCGGCCAACAGCATGCGCCCGGGGTACTCGCGATCCATGCGCGCCCGAAGATCCTTAATCACTTCATGGGTTTCGGGAAGGTTTTCGCAGTTGGTTCCCTCGCGCTCGACCAAATACGGGATTGCGTCCAGCCGAAACGCGTCCACACCCATATCCAGCCAAAATTTCATCACGCTCCAGATCTCTTCGCGGAGCACAGGATTGTCCCAGTTGAGATCCGGTTGATGACTGAAAAAGCGGTGCCAATAGTATTGCTTCGACACCGGGTCCCAGGCCCAGTTCGAAAGTTCGGTATCCAAAAAAATGATGCGGGTGCCTTTGTACTTGGTATCGGTGTCACTCCAAACGTACCAATCACGCCGGGGATTGCTGCGCGAGCTACGCGATTCCTGAAACCAGGGGTGCTGGTCTGAGGTATGGTTCAGGACCATTTCGATGATCACCCGGATCCCCCGCTTGTGGGCCGCGTCGAGGAAACTCCTGAAATCGTCCAGGGTGCCGTACAACGGATTCACCGAGCGATAGTCGGAGATGTCATAGCCATCGTCTCGGAGAGGGGAGGGGAAAAACGGCATCAGCCATACCGTGTTGACGCCGAGGTCGTGCAGATAGTCGAGCTTTTGCGCTAGACCGCGGAAATCGCCGTTGCCATCGCCGCTGCTGTCATAGAACGAGCGGACGTGGACCTGGTAAATGACGGCGTCCTTATACCAAAGTGAGTCTTGCTGAGATGGCAACTCTCTTTCCCCGAATTCTTTGTGTGGGGCGAACATTGCTGTTCGCCAAGAACCTTCCCCCAAGCTGTGGCGCCCGAAGCTAAAGAGTACGGCAGATTCCGTTGGATGCGCATTCGCCTCCTCCGGTCTGCCAATCAGATGCTAGCCCACTCGCGGCTGAGGAAATTTCCTAACCCCACTCCTCCGACCGTCCACTAGCGCCCACACCGTGTCTCCCCCGACACGCCTGGCGCCGAATAAAACCTGTTTTTTCAGCAACATACAGCAGGCCCGGAGCGTGCACCCTGCTGAGACGAACGAGGAACAGAATATGCAACTGATCATGACATTTATGGCGGTGGTAGCAGGGCTCGCCTTTTCGATTGCCGTCGCCCTAGTGGTCGAAGAATGGATCTTCGGCCAGGTTTTCCGAGTTTTCTTCGATCGCAAAGCGTCGGTGGGTCCCTCCACCCTTGCACTTCAGCCGGTCAGGCTCCACGCCCAGCCCCGTCACAAGGAAGAGAGCTATGGTTCTCTTTAAATACGTATTGCTCTTGGGCGGAACGGGAATGATTGGCGCCGCCGTCGCTGTTCTTTCCCTCGATCTGTATCGAATCTCCCAGCACAGGCAATTGACGGCTACTCCGGGCGCTTCGATTCCCCCGGCACCCGAGGCCCACTGGCGCGCCGTCCTGGCACTTGCATTGCTCGCCTGGGGTCCAATCATTCTGGCCATGGGAATTGTGATCGTGCCGAGCGGAACCTCAGGTGTCCGCGTCAGCCAGACCGGCGGGACCGAGCCCGGCACCCTGTATCCGGGGGCGCATTTCGTGACGCCGCTCGCGGAAAACGTGATTCTTTTCGACACGCGCGACCAGCTTTTCACAACCGGTGCTCTCGAGGATGGCAAGTCGAGATCCGCCAAGGCTCGGCCGGGGGATGATCTGCTGGGTGTGCAATCGAAAGAAGGATTGTCGCTCGGTCTGGCCATTACCATTCGCTACCGCCTCGACCCAAAACATCTCGACTACATGCAGGCGAACCTGCCGCAGCCGGTCGAGCGGGAAATCGTGCCCCCGGTCGTTGCCAGCGCTTGGCGAGAACTGGTTCCGAACTACACTGTCCGCGAGGTATTCGCCACTCGGCGCGAAGAGATCCGGCAAAAAGCAGCCAACGTGATTGCGCAAAAGCTGGCAGCAGACGGGATCATCGTCAAAGAAGTCATGCTGCGGGACATCCAGCTTCCTCCCGAATACGCCAGGGGACTCGAAAGCTTGCTCTTGAAGGAGCAGCAGAACGATCAAATGGGTGTGCAGACTGAAATCCAAGAAAAACAGGTTCGCATTTCCGAGCTTGAGGCTGAGGCCACCAAAGCTCAGCAGGTAAAGCAGGCAGAGGGTGAGGCCCAGGTTCGCGTCCTCCAGGCCAAGGCCGAAGCCGATGCCATGCAATACACCCTCCCTCTGAAGCAAAAGCAGATTGAAGAAACGAAGCTGGAAGCCGAGGCTCGCAAGGAAGCCACGGTCGAGAACGCCGATGCCAATGCGCAGGCCACCGTCAAGAACGCCGAAGCCATGGCACAAGCCAAAGTGATTGACAGCAAAGCTGAGATGGAACGCCGCAAGCTGCTTGCCGAAGCTGAGGCGGATCGCATCCGCGTCACGGCCGCGGCAGATGCCGAGCGCATGCGGAATGAGGGCGCGGTCCTGAAACAGAATCCGCTGCTCATCAACAAGATCATTGCAGAGAAATTGTCCGACAAACTGCAGATCATGATGGTCCCCGCGGATGGCAAGTTCTTCTTCGCCAACGACGTGCTCAAGAGTATGAACATGGCGAATCGCAGCAGCGAGGCAGACCAGACAGAGGAGAAGTAGGGTCGAGATAGGCAACACAGCATCCAGCCCCTCCGGTGCTGAACTCCCCGGAAGGGCCTGAAGGTGAGTGCCGCGTGTTTTCGGGAGGGGCAATCATGTCCTGGGATGACCACAGTCATCAATTGGAACCCGTGGACGCAGGTTATAATTCGCGCATCCTCCAAATGCTTCCGTCTTCGCGCGCGCGCTGGTTGTGCTGTGCCTTTCTCCTGCTGTCGCAACTGGCCTTTGGAGCCGATTGGAGAAGGCCCGCGGCCCAACTCGCTGAAAAAATCTCAGCCCTGACCGGTCCCGGCGTGATCGCTCTTGAAATCACGAATCGATCTTCGATTGCCTCCGCCGACGTCGAACAGATTCGTCACCTCGTGGTTTCTGAACTGGCAGCTTCCGGAGTGCGCGTTTGGCAACCGGACCAGGCCGCAGCGACGGCGGAAGTAACCCTTTCGGAGAACTTGCAGAGCTATGTTTGGGTGGCGGAGATCCAGCAGGGATCGGCAGCGGAACCGAGTCTCGCCATGGTCTCCTTCGATCGGCCTGCTTTCTCCGTCGGGGGGCAAAATTCTCCCCTGATGGTGCTGCGGGCAACGACACTCATGTCGCAGACTGAACCAATCCTTGATGCGGTTGTTCTCGACGGGAGCCCCCGGCGGGCATTGCTGTTAAGCGGCACCGGTGTTTCCATCTTCGACTTCCAGGACGGCCGCTGGGTGCTCGCGCAAACCTTGCCCATCGTGCATGGGGCCCCCTTCCCCAGAGATCTGCGAGGGAGAATCCTGCTCGGGAAAGATCATCTTTTTGATGTGTACCTGCCCGGCCTTGCGTGTCGCAGTTCCGAAGCCGGTTCCTTGACGCTCGCCTGCTCGCCCAGTGATGACCCTTGGCCGCTGGTGACCGCTGATTTCGGCCTCTCAGGCTTTTACACCCCCGCACGCAATTTCTTCACCGGCGTGCTCGCGCCGGGAATCGGCAAGCAAAAGTCCGGCCCGCCGTTTTATTCCGCGGCCCCAATTTTGAAGGGGAACTATATCCTCTGGGTGCTTAGCGGAACCGATTCCCAAGTTCATTTGCTCGACGGCATCAATCAACAGACGGCGAGCAAGCTTCGCTGGGGGAGCAACCTTGCGGGAATCCGGGCTGCATGCCGCTCCGATTGGTTGGTACTGGCAACTTCGCAGGAGGAACCGGAAGACTCTGTCCAGGCATTCGAGTTTCCGGACCGGGAGCCGCTTGCAGCCAGTCAGAGACTCGCCCTCAACGGTCCTGTTCAGGCTCTATGGTCGCAGCAAAATGGCGAGAGCGTCACCGCCGTATACGCCAATTCAGAAACGGGAAACTATGAAGCGCTTCAGCTTACTCTGGCTTGCGGGCAGTAGCCTGTTGTGGGCGGGGGTTGCACTTGCTGCCATCCGCCCCCACTATGGCGGAACCCTGCGCCTCACCATGAGGCAGACTCCGCAGGCGCTCGACCCGATCAGCCTGGTTCAGGCTGACGCCTCTAACCTTGCCCGGCTGATTTACGACACGCTGATTGTTCTTGATCATCGTGGCCAGCCGGAGCCGTCCCTGGCGGTTGGGTGGCAGGCTGAAAGCGGCAATCAGCGCTGGCGTATTTCCCTTCGCAACGGTGTCTCTTTTAGCGATGGGACGAAGATGGATGCGAACACGGTAGCCGCGTCCTTGCGGGCGGCAAATCCAGATTGGAGGGTGCTCGCCGGGACAGATACCGTGATCGTGCAAACCGCCGAGCCGCACCCGTATCTTCTTGCCGAACTCGCACTTCCGCGGAATTCGATCGTACACGGGGGCCTGCAGCCGAGTGGAACCGGGCCATTCTCTCTAGCCCAATGGACTCCCGGCAAACATCTAAGTCTGTCAGCCACCGAGCAGTATTGGAAGGGGCGCCCATTCCTGGATTCGATCGAACTGGACTTTGGCATGGGGGACCGAGAACAGTCGGCCTCCTTCGACTTGGGCCGGACCGATGTTGCTGAAATCGCACCGGAGAACATACGTCGCGCCCGGGCCGAGGGGCGGGCAGTCGTCACCTCAAGTCCATCGGAATTGCTCGCGTTGGTGTTCAGCGCGGCGCCCCAATCGGATGAGGAAGCTCACTTGCGCAACGCGCTCGCCCTAAGTCTCGACATTCCGGCCATCAACAACGTCGTGCTGCAGGGTGGCGGCGAACCCACGGGTGCGCTCCTTCCCAATTGGCTTTCTGGCTACGGGTTCGTATTCCCGTTCCAGGCGAGTTCTGAACGGGCGCGACAGGAATGTGCGCTTGCCAAACAGCGTGCTCCCCTGCTGCTCGCTTACGATGCCTCCGACCCCGTCGCTCACACCATCGCCGAACGCATTCTTCTGAATGCCCGCGATGCGGGAGTTACCCTGCAACTCACAACCCATGGTCCAGCGGGAGTGACTCTCGCCCGAATTCCCTTAGCTTCCATGGACCCGCAGACTTCGCTGACGGAACTTACCCGGACGCTCAAGATTCCCACACCGGCATTCACCGGCAATTCTGCGCCCGAAATCTATTCGACAGAACGAGAACTATTGCGATCACGCCGCATGATTCCTCTGATCCATTTGCGCACTGCGATCATGCTCGGCCCTAACGTCCGGCAAGTCGCTCTGTTCCCTGATGGCAGCTTGTACCTCAACGATGCCTGGCTTGAGGTCCAAAAACCATGAGCTTCCGGCGACGATTGCTGCTGCTGTTCGCGCTCACGGTGCTGGTGTCGGTGGCCGCGGTGACCGGCATCGTCTCGGTGATGACGCGACGCGCCTTCGATCGTGCCAATGATGAGCGCACAGCCGTCCTGGTCGCGCAATTCCGGCGTGAGTTTACTCGCCGCAGGGACGAGGTCCGCAGGAGAGTTCAGGCTGCGGCCGCGAGTTCTGCTGCCGAGCGGATGGCGGTAGCGGCGGCGCAGAATTCACCGGACTACAGCAGCTTCCTCGACGATGCTCAGGTTCTTGCCGAAGCGCAACGCCTCGATTTCCTGGAATTCGCCGATGATCGGGGCACCATCATCTCTTCCGCTCAGTGGCCGGCCAAGTTCGGCTATCGGGAACCGCTGGCTCAGCAAAGCCCGCCCGCCGACGCCTTTCTAAAGCAGGAGGAAACGCCGTCCGGGGTAGTATTTGGCTTGTTCGCGGTGAACACAGTAGCGGCCGGCGATCACAAAATCTACGCCATCGGAGGAACTCGCCTGGACCGCACCTTCCTCTCCTCGCTTGATCTTCCCTCCGGTATGCGGGTGATGTTATACGAGAATGTCTCTGGACCCTTTTCTTCTGATCGCCTGATTGTGACCGGCGATCCTGTTCAAAATCCCCAAGCCCTCGCTCCACTGGTCGAGAAGGTGCACATCACGGACCACGATGCGAGTTCGATCGTCCGCTGGGATTCAGGCGAGGATGAGACGGTCAATGCCTTTCCTTTGCTCGGAGAGAAGAATCAGACCCTGGCCGTGCTCCTGGTCGGCAGTTCCCGCAAGATCTATGGAGAGCTGCGCACGGAAATACGTTCCGCCGCCTTGCTGGCGTCGGCGGCCGGACTTTTGCTCGCCGTCGTGCTGAGCAGTATTGCCGCCGTGCGAGTCACAAGGCCGGTCGAGGAACTCGCGCGTGCCGCGCGGGAAGTCGCTTCCGGGAACCTGGACACTCAAGTCGCTGCCCACACCCAAGACGAGCTTGGCGTGCTTGCCGATGCTTTCAACCGGATGACCCACGACCTAATCGACAATCGCGAGCGTTTGGTTCAAGCCGAGCGGGTGGCTGCCTGGCGAGAATTGGCCCGCCGTCTTGCGCATGAATTGAAGAACCCGCTCTTCCCTCTTCAATTGACGGTGGAAAACTTGCTGCGGTCTCGCGATCAGAGCCCGAAGGAGTTCGAGGAGACGTTTCGCGAGAGTGCGTCTACGCTGTTGCTAGAAATCGCCAATCTCAAGTCGATCATTCATCGCTTCAGCGAGTTTTCGAAGATGCCGCAGCCCCAGCTGCGGGAAGTATCGCTTCCGGAACTCATTCAAGGTGCAATTCAGGTCTACGAGGCTCAGTTTCAAAAGATGAACATCAACTGCCGCAAGGAGTTTTCGGGGACAGAGAAAATTTACGCCGACCCCGAACTGCTGCATCGGGCGGTTTCGAATCTAGTCTTGAACGCGATCGACGCCATGCCAAAGGGAGGAACCCTCACGTTGCGGACATCGGCGACGAATACGTCCGCTTTGATCGAAGTGTCGGATGAGGGAACGGGACTTACGCGGGAAGAATGCGACCGCCTATTTACGCCCTACTATACCAGCAAGGCCCATGGCACCGGACTTGGACTTGCCATCGTGCAATCGATCGTGAGTGACCACGGGGGACGCATTAGCGTGAAAAGCCAGCCGGGAGAAGGCAGCACGTTTATCATCGAACTGCCGGTCAGGCGAGAGCTGCTCTCGGCCGGCGGGACCCATGCTTAGGAGAATGCCTTGGCACGAAGAGCCAATCTGCTGATCCTGGATGACGAGCCCAGCACGCTGGCATCCCTTTCCCGGGCCTTCCGGCTCGCGGGTCACGAAGCCACAGTCTGCGATAACGCCCATAAGGCGCTTGAGCTCGCGAAGTCGGACGGATTCGACTTGATCTTTTCCGATGTGGTGATGCCAGGCAAAGACGGGCTCGCTTTCCTCGAGGAACTCCGAGCCGAGGGGGTTTCGACTCCCGTCGTCATGATGTCGGGCCAGGCACACATTGAGATGGCCGTGCGCGCAACCAAACTCGGCGCTCTCGATTTTCTCGAAAAGCCAATCTCCACGGAAAAACTGCTCTTGACCGTGGACAACGCCCTCCGGCTCCAACGACTGGAATCCGAGAATCGGCAACTCCGGCAGCGCCTTGGCGAGCATGTGATCGTCTTTACAGGCGAGGCCATGAAGAAAGTATTGGCACAGATTGACCGGGTTGCTCCCACGGAAACGCGAGTGTGTATTCTCGGCGAAACCGGGACGGGCAAGGAACTGGTGGCGCGCGCGTTGCATGAAAAAAGCCCGAGAAGTTCCGGGCCGTTCGTGGCCATCAATTGTGCGGCGGTTCCTGCAGAGTTAATCGAGTCTGAACTATTCGGCCATGAGAAAGGATCCTTCACTGGCGCTACCGCTCGTCATGCGGGCAAATTCGAACAAGCCGATCATGGCACGCTATTTCTCGATGAAATTGGCGACATGCCTCTGGCAATGCAGGCGAAATTGCTCAGAGTGCTGGAGGAAGGGGAAATCGAGCGCCTGGGAACAGCCAAACCGACCGACGTTGATGTTCGCGTAGTCGTGGCCACACATCGCAACCTCGAAGCCCTCGTGCAAAATGGCAAGTTCCGCCAGGATTTGTTTCATCGTATTTTCGTTTTCCCCATCATGCTTCCGCCCTTACGGGAGCGCCGAGAAGATCTTCCGGCCCTGGTAGCTCACTTTGCAGCACAAGTTTGCGCGCAGAACGGATGGAAACCGGTGACCTTCACCGCCGAGGCCATCGAGGCTCTGCAGCAGTATTCCTGGCCCGGCAATGTGCGCGAACTGCGTAACATGCTGGAAAGGCTCATGCTGCTGGCGTCCAGCGACCGAGTGGATGTCGGCACGGTTCAGTCGGTACTGACACCGGGGCCATCCTCGACAACAACCCGTACGGGTTCTGGCTCGCTGGCGAGTCGGGTGGAAGATTTTGAACGGGAAGTGATCCTGACGGAGCTACGGAGGGCCAACTACCATATCACGAATGCCGCGAAGGCTCTTGGCCTGGAGCGCAGTCATCTCTACAAAAAGGCCGAGCAGTTGGGGATTGATATTCGCCAGAAAAGGCGGGCGGAAGAAAATCTCGAGTAGCTGGATCGGTCGGTATGGGGGTGCTTGTCTTCCACGCCCAGGCGCTCCGCACAATCGCTGTGAGGTCGGAACCGGTCGGCGTCCAACCGAGTTCTGATTTAAGTTTCTCTGGACTGGCGCAGAGTATGGCAGGGTCGCCGGCCCGTCTGGGCGCAACTCGTACCGGGATCCGCGTCCCGGTGACCTCCTCGACCGCTCCAATGACTTCTTTCACCGAATAGGCAGTTCCGGTGCCGATGTTATACGCCTTCATTTCATGGGTGTCGCACATATTCAGAGCCGCCAGATGCGCCCCGGCGATATCTGAAACATGCACGTAGTCGCGGATGCAAGTGCCATCCGGGGTAGCGTAATCGTCGCCATAAATTTCGAAATGGCTCCGCTCGCCGGCAGCGACTTCGAGAAGCAAGGGGATGACGTGAGTTTCCGGACGATGATTTTCGCCCGCCTCGGGCGTAGCACCTGATGCATTGAAATAACGAAAGGCGGCGACAACCCAGCCATAGGCCGAGGCATACCAACGCAGAACCCGTTCCAACATCAACTTGGTTTCGCCGTAGGAATTCACCGGCTCCTTGCGATCGTCCTCTCGTATGGGAACCGACGATGGATTGCCGTATACCGCCGCAGAGGAGGACAAAACAAATCGCTTGACCCCGACTTCGCGCAGGACTTCCAGAAACGCGATCCCTGAGGCAACGTTCACGTCAAAAAAGAATCCGGGGTTGGATACCGATTCCGGAATCAGCGCCTTCGCGGCGAAGTGAAACACCGCGTCAATCGGATGCTGATGAAGAACCCGCCTCACAGCCTCGCGATCACCATAGTCCACGCGGTAAAAAGCAGCCTTAACCGGAACCGCTTCTGGGTGCCCCGTCGAAAGATCGTCGATGACTACGACTTCATGACCTGACTGCAGCAACTGCTGCGAGCACACAGACCCTACATAACCAGCGCCGCCGGTAACCAGCACTCTCGCCATCAGTACGCTCCCCTTCCGCGAATGACGCGCGCCGGCGTCAAGCACAAGAGCTTCAAATCCAAAGCCAGACTCCAATTGCGGATGTATTCGACGTCCATTTGCACCCGCTCTTCGTATGAGACCTCTTGCCTGCCATGCACTTGCCAATACCCCGTGATGCCGGGTCTTACCGCCAGCAGCAGGTCCTGGTACTCACCATATTTTTTTAGTTCGGGTGCGGTGATCATTCGCGGCCCAACCAGGCTCATTTCGCCACGGAATACGTTGAAAAGCTGGGGAAGCTCATCCAGGCTAAACTTCCTCAGCAAAGCTCCGAGCCGGGTCACGCGTGGATCGGACTTCAGCTTGAAGTTCTTGTGAAACGTTCGGCGCAGAGTCTGATCGGCTTCGAGAACACGATCGGCATTGCGATGCATGGTTCGGAACTTGAAGGCGTCAAATTCCCCATCCAATCTCACGCATCGTCTGCGAAAGATCACTGGCTGGCCTTCGAATAGCAGGACGAGCAGGGCGACCACGGCTAACAGGGGAGACAGGAATACGATCAGCAACGCTGAAAACACCAAATCGAGCGTTCGCTTGGCTCTCGATTGCCAGTTTCCCGGCTTCGCTCGATCGCCTGGCAGCTTCGCTCGCGAGGCAACATTCTTGTCGAGCACTTCCATGCGGCTAGGCAGCAATCGTCTCGCGCTCTAAGATGCGTTGTTTCCCCAAAAGTTGGTCAATCAGCGACAACATGCGTGGTGCCCAGGTTTGAAGAGAATAGGAGGCTTCGATTGTCCGGCGAGCTTCGCTCGCAAGTTGAAGGCGCAAGCGATGGTCTCGAACCAGGCGGTCGAGGGCATCGAACCATTCAGGTTCCGACGACGCGAGAAAACCGTTTACCCCATGATGCACCACCTCAGATGTGATGCCTACGGGCGAGGCCACGGTGGCAACCCCGCTTGCCATATACTGGATCGCCTTGAACGCGCATTTTCCCCTCGTCCATGGGTCATCCGGCAGCGGCATAAGCCCGATATCGAATCGGTGAAGGTCAGAAATCTCTGTCTGCAAGCGGAAAGGTGAGGAGACAGAACGGCCGAAATCCGGCTTGTACTGAGGACATCCAACAAAAGAGAACTGTACATTCTCTCCGTGAACCCTAGCGATGCGCCGCAAAGCTGGTTCCACCAAGCGAAGATAAGGAGCGGTCGTCTGACTGCCCATCCATCCGATGGTCGCGGGCTGGCGAATGTCCAAACAGGTTTCTCTAGCTCGGTACTTGGCGCAATCTACAACCGTGGGAATGATGGTCACTGCTCTATTGAGCGGAGCCGCATATTCCGCTAAGACTCGATTGCCAACAATGACGTGATCGCAGTCCCGAACCACGTGGTTGTAGCCGCGACCATGTTTCCAGCGATACAGCCAGGGGTGGTTGAGCGTCGAAGTATCTCTGTGACCGGCGTAGATGGCGTCGTCGAAGCTGAAGACCACCTTGGTACTTCCGCCGCGGCGTGCGCGACTCAACAGCAGTTTCTCCACCGCCGGGGCAAAGAAAGGAAACGCTTCACGATGAATGACGACGAGATCATAGGCGGCTGCGGCGAGTATGCGGCGTAGTCGGCGTAGGCTACAACGGAAGGTTTCTGACACCTTCCGCGGAAGCCGCCCTGGGGAAGTGAGTAACCCAAAGAGCTCAGGAGTGGCAAAAGGAGCGACCGTGCACTCGTGTCCAGCGGCGCTCAAGGAAGGAAGGAACTGATAAATGCGATAGCGGCAGGAGGCATCCTCTTCGGGATACGCGGTAAGGAACAGAATCTGGGACATGGTTTTAGCTATGCCGCATGGCGGCTTCGCCCTTCCGCTCCTGGTCGGCATGCTGTATTGCCGCAAGCCGTGAGTTGTCCGCCTGCTTCCCCTTCGAGAGAGCACACTCATAAGCGGCAAGGCATTCCTGTACGGCGCTTGCCCAACTGAACTTCTCGCGCATCCGAAGCTCCGCATTTTCGCCCAGCGTCTCCCGTAGCCCGGAATCGGAGAGTAGCCGCTCGAGTTTTGCCGCGAAGTCATTCTCATGGCCGGCTCTGGCGAGCAACCCGGTCATATTGTCCTCGACGTACTCGGTGTTCTGCCCAACAGCGGAGGTCAACACTGGTCGCGACATTGCCATGTAATCAGTGATTCGAGCCGAACATTTGGCCCGGTGAACCGGGTCGTCGGGGTATGGAAATGCCGCCACATCGCAGGCCCAGATCACACGGAGGAAGTCTTCGTAGCCGAGTTGGGGGAAAAAACGCAAGCCCGCTCCTTCGGGAAACCTGGCTCGAATCACGGACTGTTCCATGCGGTCGCCTACGAAGACCACGCAAGCGTCATGCTTAGCGACCACCTGCGCGGCCGCCCGGCAGAAAAAATCGACGCTTTCGCGGTCCTCAAAATGCCCGCTGAACAGAAGGATCGGATTCTCCCCGAATCCAAAGTGGCGGCGCGCGGCATCCCGAGTCATGTCGCGGACCTTGGCTTGGAGCGATCGACCCGCGGGCGAAGGGCCGCAATTGGGGATGTAGAACACTTGCTTTTCGCTTTTCCGGCTTTCGGATGCCCTGTCGCGAAGCGCATGGCTTGCGACCGTCACTGCCCCGGCGGAATGGATGAGCCAACGTTCCTGCCGGTCGATGTACTCCTTAAGGAGCCACGGGTAACCCTTGATGTCATTCCAGCCACCCCAGCCCTCCCAGTCGTCACAATCGAGGACGACGGGCCGGCGCCGCAAGAGGAAATAGGTGCCCACAGCCCCGGCAAATCCTTTGGGTTTGAATACATGAACCACGTCTGGGCGATAGGCTTCGATTTTGCGAAGCAACTGCACCAACATCCGGGAGTAGAGCCCTGGGCGCGAGGATCCCTCGATCAGCCGGTCTTTCGGCATCCCTACGTTGACGATGCGCACTCCCTCCAAATCCCACTCTTTCCCGCAATCGGTACGATTGTCATAGGGAGGTAAAAAGATCGTGACCTGGTGGCCAAGCCGCACCAGTTCTGCAGCCAGCGGATGGGCGCGGGCCCGCATCGTCCCTTTGGGGCTGAACGCGAATGGCCCGACAAGGGCAATTTTCATGGAGAAACCTGGATTGGCTTCAACCGCCGTTCGGGAAGGGATGCACTTCAGCCGCCCCCTTCTGACTCCCCTCGGATTCGGTCGGACGTGAGATCAGGAAAGATGGAGCACCTGAGCCACGCGTTCGCGCTCAGAGGCCAGCAATCCAAACTTCCAAAACAGCAGAACCGCTGTCACGGTCGCAACCGTCAGCGCAAGAACATAACCGGACAGATCACGCGGTCCACCTATCAACAGCAACCCAAACGGTGCTACGCAGACCAGGGGCCGCAGTAATCCTTCTTTGATCAGTCGGATCCTATCGATGACGATCAGCGCAGTTCGAGGCATGTTGTAGAACACGTGAAGTCCCACGCTGACGAACGCACCAATCAAGGTCCCAATCGCGACACCAATGGCGCCAAAGAGATAGGCACCCGCCAGGCTCGTTACGAGATTGGTAATTCCCTCCGCCAGGGGGGAGGCGATCACTTTTCTTTGCTGCCCAGTACCGAGAAGTAGCGTGGAGTACGGTAGAGCACACAGACGAACCACATTGGCAATGACCAGCACTTGAAGAATTAAGGTCGAATGCTGCGCATAGTCAGCACCCGCCCAAATACGTAGAATCCAGTATCCGGCCACAACCAGCGGCAAGGCCATGGAAAGAAGGATCAACATCCCGTAGCGGGTGGAGACCACGAGTATTCGCCCCAGTCGCTCGCCATCTCCGCGCGCGCCTAACACCGCCGATGCAGGCAAGAGAGCAGAAAAAATCGCGCCCTGGGCCTGCGCAACGAAATTGGACAGCGTTGCTGCGATGGCGTAATAAGCCATCATCTTGTAATCGAAAATTCCCACAATGCTGAGATCCAGTCCACTGATCAGCAGCATTGCGAGCATCCACACCACCACCGACGCCGAATAGCCAGCAATCTGACGTGCGTAAAAGCGTGAAACGGATGCGAGACGAAGGCACACCCTGTGGGCCCAAGCGCGCCAGGCGGCAAATGCGCCCATATACGAAAGCAGGTTCGCGGCGGCAACGCCAATCCCCATCGCCGCCAAACCCTCGTGTTTCAAGACCACTCCCACCACCAGAGCCGCCATTGCGATCTTGTTGGATATAGCAAGGAAAGCGGGGATTTCGTTGCGCTGAAGTCCGATGAACAGGGCATGAATGACGGAAACCGGCAATCCGATCGCGAAGGACACTCCCATCGCGAGAAGTGCAAGTTGTGCGGCTGGGTAGAGCGCCGGCGGCATTTGACGGAAAAGGTTCGGCAGTTGCCATGCCAAAACCACGACCAGGACGCAGCCAAGCAGCGCTGCACAGGAAAGCATCGCGAACGCCGTACTTACGATGCCATCGCGTTGCTTGGAATCCCCCAGTTCCTCGGCGTGAGCAACGAAGCGGGATACAGCCGTCTGGATTCCGAAGTCCAGATAAGTGACATACAGCGTCAGTTGCAACAGAAGCGACCATGCACCAAAAACATCTTTCGCAAGGGCGCGAACCAGAAAGGGGGAAAGAAGTAGCGCAACGATGCCAGAACCTGTGAGCCGAGCCAGGTTCGCCCACGCGTTCTTAACAACGGTACGCGACAAGTTGGGAGCAACCAACATTTGCGTCGTATGCAGTGGAGTGGGAACCCTATTCCACCAGACTCTCCCGCCACAATCGCATGCCCTCGAGAAAGGCCTTTTCGCGCAGCCAGAACATCGATGGCTTCACTCGCCAGAGGATCAGCTGCAAGAGCAGGTGCATCTGGTAGGCAGGAACGTAGTACAGGCCTCGCCATGGGCCAAAATGCTTGAGCATGAAGTAGATCCGGTTTCGCGTGGTATAACGCATCATAAAGTCCGAGAAGAGTCCTCCGGTCAGGCTGTGGGCCTTGTGCAGCACGGTTGCCGACGGCAGATACATGAGTTTCAGACCACCTTTCATGGCGCGGTAGCTGAAATCGGTGTCTTCTACGTAGGTGAAGTAGCGATCGTCCATCACTCCGATACGATCGAATACCTCTCGTCTAATCAGCAGGCAGCAAGCGGGCGCATGCTCGACCAGGCGCGCTGCGTCATATTGGCCACGATCAATTTCACCGTAGCCGTGATGAAATCCGGCGTAACCCTTGCGCGGGTGCATTCCCCCTCCAGCGCTCCAGATAAGTCGCGGGTCATGATGAAAGAGGATTTTCGGCGCGATCATGTCGCAGGCATACTGATCGAGACCGGCGACTAACCTCTCGAGCAACCGGGGTTCGAACTCGGTGTCGTTGTTCATAAGCAGCACCAGGTCGCAGCCGTTCGCCAGGGCCACCTCGATGCCCTGATTGTTCGCTTCTGCAATACCGCGATTGTCGGGGTTCGCTATCACCCTGATTCTCGGGTCCGAATAGCCGGCAATTTTCCCCAGAGTGCCATCTGTCGAAGCATTATCGATGGCGTAGAAAATGAAAGAGCGATGGGTTTGGGCCATCAGACTTCGGAGGAAGCCGTCGATCACTCGGCCGCTGTTGTAGGTCACCGTAACCACGCCGACTGGTTTTTCTCGAATCACGCGAGCTGCTCCTTGATCGCCAGCCTCCTGACTACTTCGGTTAACCCGATCAGCAGCCACAAGAGATAGCTCGAGTGCGGCCCAAGATAGGTAGAATCATCGGAAAACCACCCGATGAAATTCACTGTAATCGCAAAGGCGAGGGCTCCCGATATCAACGCGAAGCTGGTGGGGGAGCGGAGAAACTTGATGCTTGAGCGAATACTCCCCACAACCAGGGCAACCACGGCAGTCGCTCCGATCAGCCCATAGTTGGCCAATAGATACAGGAAGGTCTCATGAGGCGACCCGCCTTGCGACTGAGCGCCCAGGACAAAGTCGTAATCTGCGGAAAAGAATTCGAAATTGCCGATACCGGCTCCAAGCAGGGGATGCGACCACCACGCTTGCAGCGCCAGCTTCCAGCCGTAGAGTCGCGTGGCAGCGTCCCAGGCCAAGCTCCCGATGGCGTTGCCGCTGGCCTTTTCCGCTATGACCTCGCCCAGCGGGCCAAACGCGAGAAAGGTTGCGATCACAGACAGCCCGAGAGCACCCCAGAGCAGAACTCTCCATTTCGCCTTTCCGGCAAATAACAGGACCGCGAGGACCGAGGTGCACGCCAAGGCTAGCCATGCGCCAAAGGTGAAAGTGAGGATCAAGCCCACGAATATGGCTAATGTGATCCATAGCCATTTGGACTCCAGTGCCCGCTTGCCTTCAGTGACCCACAGCAACGCAGCAATGGGCAGGCACATATTGAAGTAGTGGCCCAGTTCCATTTCGGAAGTCAGAACCGAGATGATGCGATGCCGCCACTCCCAGAAATAATCGCGATAATGAGCCAGGCTGGTGTCGAGCCGTGGATTCACAATCCAGAACAGCGCGCCATAGTCCTGAATCAGCCATTGATAAAAGCCATAGAGCGCCACCAGGAAGGTCGAAATCGCCAGCACGCGAAAAACTTTCATCAGCTGCTCGCGCGTGCTAATGAGATTGAGGCATAGGTAAACGAGTCCGACGTTAGACCCCGCCCGAACACACTCTTTGAGCGTGAACGGCAGATCGTGCGCGCGAACGAGCGAAAGCACAATTACGCCGGCGATGATGGCGAATGCGATGTTGTACCGGCTGCTGATAAATCGTGGACGCTCCTTCCGTGTCAGCAAAAAGGGAACCCATGCGATCACTTTTACAACTTCGAATGGCACAGGCAGGGACCCGACCTTGACAATAAAGTTGAAGGGGATGAAGAAGACCATCAGAAGCAGAAGTTCGAACGGCCTGGTGATGAAGTAAACAGAGGCGGGAATGACGAGCATGGTCACAATGACCAGTGGCGTATAGAAACTTGAGGCAACCAGCCCGGCGGCAAGAAAGGCCACCAGCCATGCGGTTGGAGCGGCATGCCAGCTTCGAGGTGTGACGACAGATTGCACGCGCGACGACTTCGCGAACTACGCAGCTTTCCCGCTCGATCCGTTCCGGCCGCCGATTTTAGCCCAAAGACGATAAATTGCGGCGCGGGCAGGCGACTTGGATTTTGAGACCTGCTGCCAAATCTCGGTTGCGAACCGCTTTTCGGAAGAGTTGCTGTTCCGCCACGCCGAGGAACCGATCACAACGATGCAACCCATTCCAAAAGCCAACAGGGTGCCAACGATTGTGATCGCCGCGCGTGGTGGAAACGACTTCTTCTCTGGCAACATCGGAGGGTCCAGAACATTGACGCTGGGGATCTCTTTGGCCTCTTGGATCTTTGCCAGTTCGTACTCCTGAGTCAGCAGTTCGTAGACGGTTTCCTGGATCTTGTTCTCGCGATACAGGTTCGCCCAGCGTACCCCGACTAAAGGAAGTTTGCGGATAGACGGGAAGTCTCCCGGTATATTCGATTCTTCCGAAGTCAGGTCGGCACGGTTTCCGCTCACCGCTTCAACTTCATGTTTGAGAGAGGCGATCCGTGCCTGTAGAGTTTTCACCCGCACATTGCTATCGGTATAGATTTGCCGGAAACCTTCTAGCTCGGACTCTGCAGCCACCAGCTGTCCTTGTAGACCGGCTTCACTTTCGACCATCGCCCTTGCCTGGTCAGGGACGTTCAAGGCGCCGGTTTTGCTCGCGAATTCACTGAATTGCTGGGAGGCGAGGTCAAGGTTCTGCTTCACCGTCTTAAGGCGGTCTTCGAGAAAAATGCGTTCCCGCCTGGCGGAAGAAGTCGAAACCTGCGCCACCAATCCGTTGAGCGCGTCGACATAAGCTTGCGCCATCTGCTGTGCGCGCCGCGGGTCGCGATCGCTCACCCCGATCGTGATCACACCGCTTTTGCGGTCTTCTTTGATTTCGGTGTGCTTTGAGAGCTCCTTGCGAGCGTCTTCCCAATACTTGTCCCAATAAACCTTTCGCAAGTCGAACTTGCGAATGATTTGGTCCTGCACGGATGCACCTTCGAGCATGTCGACGAACAATGCACCCGAGCTCTTCAGGCCGAGCAGATCTCCCGCGACTCCTCCCAGGCTTCCGCCGAGCGCGGAACTCATCCCACCTCCCGAGGCACCGCCCCGCCCGGCAATCGCCGCCAGCATGGCCAGCCCGGAGCTGGACTGCTGATCAGGCGGCATCAGTCGAGTTCGTGACTCGTAGCGGACAGGCAAGAGCAAAGAGACGAGTACGGCCAGAAGGAGTCCATACGAAATGACTTTCTTCAGGAATCGCCGTTCGTCCCATAGCAACCGCATCCATTGCACCCGGCGGGAGTCAGTGGACTCACCGTCGGTAGCTGAATACCCATTCGCCGGAAGGGTCTCTGGGGAACGTTCTATGATTTTGACCGGACTCTTATTGATGGGAGCCAAGAGTACTCACAACTGGGACGTGGCTTCGCCTTCTCACTTACAAATTGCCTCTGTGAGTCCAACGTCCAACGCCTCGATTCGCTCAATCGCGGAGCACTGGGCAGCAGTGTTCCCTTCGCCCATTTCTCCTGGATTGAATAGCGTTGGATGGTGTTGGGCGGGAACTCAGTTGCACCGACATGGGTTAGGTGAGTACCGGCTCATCGTTCGATTTGACGCTGCCCCAGTGCTGGCCTGATTATCTGGTTATCGCTTTGTTCCACAGTGTCGGAGGCATCATTCAGAATGAGCCGTGGGTCACTTATTGCGGTCGCTCTCGCAGTCTCGTCCTTTTTCAGTTTTCCTCGTAGTGCTCAGGCAGTTGCCTCGGATTCCCTAAAGATCTACTTCATTGATGTAGAGGGCGGTCAAGCCACGTTGTTTGTGACCCCAACGGGGCAGTCCATGCTGGTCGACACTGGCTGGCCAGGGTTCACGGGGCGTGACGCCGGGCGTATCGTCGCGGCCGCTAAAGCAGCTGGCCTTAGCAGGATCGATTACATCCTCATCACTCATTTTCATATGGACCACGTTGGCGGCGCACCGCAACTTGCGGAGCGCTTTCCCATTGGCACCTTCATTGATCACGGGGAAAACCGTGAGACCGGGGACCAGGGAACCATGCAGGTCTGGCAGGCTTACGAAAAATTGCTGCGGGAAGGCAAATATAAGCATTTGGTCGCAAGGCCCGGAGACAAGCTACCTATCACCGGAATGGATGCGGTTGTCGTCAGCGCCGACGGCAATCTCCTGGGGAAGCCGCTCCCCGGAGCCGGTGGCGACAATCCTGCCTGCCAGGGTGCGGAACAGTATCCGGCGGACACGACGGAGAACATGCGTTCCCTTGGTTTTGTGGCCACGTTTGGCAAACTGCGCATTCTCGACCTCGGCGATCTCACCCGTGACAAGGAGATGGAGCTCATGTGTCCGGTGAACAAGTTGGGGAAACTTGATATCTACGTCGTCTCGCACCACGGATCGGAACAAAGTGGTTCCTCAGCCCTCGTCCATGGCATCGCCCCCCGGGTCGCAATTATGGACAATGGCGCGAGAAAAGGAGGTTCCTCAGGATCGTCGCAGGTCATCAAGAAGTCTCCCCACATCGAAGACCTTTGGCAGCTGCACTACGCCGAAGGGGACCTTTCCTATAACGTGCCGAGCGAATTGATCGCCAATGCGCAGGGGCCCGACTCCGGAGAATACCTGGTGCTTACGGCGCGGCCGGACGGCAGCTTCGAGGTTTACAACTCACGACTCAAGAGGACGAAGAGGTATGAGGCGAAGGCTCACTAGCAGGCCGCAAGTTGCCTAGGATTTCAAATGACGAAGTCCGCGATCATCGAGGCTCCTCGTGTGATTCTTCGCTACTGGCGAGACTCCGATCACGAGCCGTTTGCGCGAATGAATGCCGATCCTCGGGTAATGGAGTTCTTTCCCTCGCCGCTTTCAGCCGCCCAGAGCGATGCGCTGATTTCAAAGATCGAAAGTCATTTTCGAAAGCACGGATTCGGACTGTATGCGGCGGAACTCAGATCTGACGGCAGCTTTGCCGGCTTCCTTGGGCTGAGTGTGCCATCGTTTCGCGCCCATTTCACGCCTTGCGTGGAGATCGGATGGCGGTTGGTGTGGCAGGCCTGGGGCCAAGGCCTGGCAACCGAAACCGCTCAAGCCGTTTTGGAACATGCCCGGACGGTCCTTCGGCTGCCAGAGGTGATCAGTATTACAGTACCCAAGAACGTTCGCTCTCGGCGTGTTATGGAGAAGCTCGGTATGACGCATGATCCGCTCGAGGATTTCGATCATCCTCAACTTCCGCCCGGGCACCCCCTACGAAGGCATGTTCTCTATCGCCTGGACCTCAGTATGTAGTTCTCCCCCAAGTGGCCGGGGAATTCGGTGGAAAGCGTCCGCAGCATACATTTTGAAGCCATAGCGGCAGCCGAGTATCCAATCATCCATGAGGACAGTTCCCCATCATTTCAAGGCATCTGAGCCGGGATCAACGCGCCCGAAGCTTCGCACCGTACTTCCTCTGGTTCGGGAACTGGTTCGCCCTCGTCGAGAACTGCTTGCCTTGGGCTTCGTTCTCATGGCCATCAACCGCGTGGCCTCATTAGTTCTTCCCTACTCAACCCGATTTCTCATCGACAATGTCATTGCCAAGCACCAGGTCAACCTGTTAAAGCCGATCGTGTTCGGAGTCCTCGGGGCGACCCTGATTCAGGGTGTTACCTCCTTTTCGCTCACGCAACTGCTTTCGAAAGCTGCACAGCGGTTGATTACCGAACTTCGGCAAAAGGTACAGGCGCACGTAGGTCGGCTGTCTATCTCGTTTCACGATTCGACGAAAAGCGGCGTCCTCGTCTCGCGAATCATGAGTGATGTGGAAGGCGTCCGCAACCTGATCGGCACCGGGCTGGTGGATCTGGTCGGCGGCCTGTTGACCGCCACCATCGCGCTCGTCGTTCTTTTCCAGATCAGCGCCGTCATGACTTTACTGGCTTTCGGTTTCCTCGCGGCCTTCGCTTTGGCACTAAAGAAGGCTTTTCAGACGATTCGTCCAATCTTTCGCGAGCGCGGGAAAATCAACGCCGAGGTCACCGGACGGCTGGCAGAATCGATAGGCGGGATACGGGTGGTCAAGGGATATCACGCGGAAGAGCGCGAAGAGAAGGTTTTCTCAGCAGGCGTGAGGCGGCTGCTGGAAAATGTACTGAAGACTCTCACCGCGACCTCTGTCATGGGGCTGTCGGCAAGCATGCTTCTTGGCATCGTCGGAGCGGTCATCATGTATGTCGGCGCTCGGCAGATTCTTGCCGGATCTCTCACCGTCGGCGGGTTCTTAACCTACACGCTGTTCATGGGGTTCCTGATCGCCCCAGTGATGCAGATTGTTCAGATCGGCACGCAGCTCACAGAAGCTGTGGCTGGTCTCGAACGCACCCAGGAAATCCTGAAGGAAGCGGCCGAAGACAACGATCCGCGTCGGACCGTGTCCCTGCCGGCGATCGAGGGCAAGGTTGATTTCAAACATGTCAGTTTCAGCTACGATGGCGTTCGTACGGTGATCGACGACATTTCGTTTCAGGCTTCGCCGAGCACGGTCACCGCCCTGGTTGGGTCCTCGGGCTCCGGAAAATCTACCATCATCGGATTGATCTCCGGTTTCTATACTCCGAAACAAGGCGCGGTGATGGTGGACGGATCCGACCTGAGCACGGTACGGCTTGATTCCTACCGCACCCAACTCGGCGTCGTGTTGCAGGATTCATTTCTCTTTGACGGAAGCATCCGCGAGAATGTGGCCTTTTCGCGCCCCGATGCAAGCGCCGAAGACATTCTGCGCGCCTGCCGCATCGCTCGCGTGGATGAGTTCGCCGAGAGTTTCGCCGACAAGTACGACACCATTGTTGGCGAGCGCGGAGTTAAGTTATCGGGCGGCCAGCGCCAGCGCATTTCGATCGCGCGAGCGATTCTGGCGGAACCGCGAATTCTCATCTTGGACGAGGCGACTTCCAGCCTGGACTCAGAATCGGAGCAAATGATTCAGGAAGGCCTTTCCTATCTCATGCGCGGACGTACGACATTCGTCATTGCCCATCGCCTATCGACAATCCGGCGTGCCGACCAGATTCTTGTTGTCGAACAGGGACACATCGTCGAGCGCGGCAACCACGACGAGCTCTACGCCGCCCAAGGACGCTATTTCGAGCTCTACACGAAACAGCAAGGCTTGGTAAGCAATCTGTTTTTGGCTCCTGGCGAGGGTGATACCGAGGTGCCTTCGGTCGAGAGCCCGAACGGAAGAGGCAAAGGGAGAGAGGACGCGGTCGCCGATACCCTGCGACTCGTGCGCGGCGAGTAGTCCTTTTCTCGGCCGACAACTGACCAAGCCGCTTCGCACCAGCCGTTGCACAGAGCCCTAGCGCGTTATGACGATCTCTCCCTGAGCCGATTCAGGCAAAGTGACGCTCACGCTGCCGCGGGCAGCATCGTACGCCCAGCCTTCGACCACCTTCTCTCCTGATTGAAGGCTCTGCGGCTTTTTTGAAAAGCCGAAGAAGGTGGCTTTGATGGTGGTCCACCACGGTTTGAATTGAGCTTGGGGCGTGGAGAAGTGGAACTTCATGGATTCTGAGTTCGAATTGCAGGCGAACTGCATACGCAGGAATGCTCCACGTTGATAAGCCAACGTGTTGCCGTCGTCCTGGTAAAGTGAGCCGCGGCAATCAGACCCGGGATAAACCCACAGTTCCAATGGGCCCTTTGGAACCTCACTGGTGGATTGGACCACGGGCGCCTGCGGAATAATCGCTCCCGCGCGCACAAACACGGGCACGGCGTTGAGTGGCGGATCCATTTGCTGGGTGGCACCGCTGACAGTTTTTCCCGTCCAGAAGTCGTACCAGACACCTTGCGGCAGCTTTACTTCGTAGGGCCCGACTTTTTCGTCAATCTTTGGCGCAACCAGCAGATCGCCACCAAACATGAATTCGTTTTCCACCGACTGCAGGCCGTCCTCAGCTGGATACTGCAAGAACATGGGGCGCATCAGCGGAATGCCGGTTCGCGAACTCTCTTCGATGCCTGTGTAGATGTAGGGCAGCAACCTGTATCGCAACTCGATGTACTGGCGCCGGATGTCCTCATGCTGGGGCCCATCCACCCACGGCTCGCGGTTGCGGCTGCCTTTCGTGGCGTGGTTTCGGTAGATAGGGTTGAAAACCCCAAGTTCCATCCAACGAGTGAGCAACTCAGGGGTTGGGCTTCCCGCAAAACCGCCAATGTCATCCCCGACCAGGCTATATCCCGACAGGCCGAGATTGAGCAGCTGGGGAATCGAAATCCGCATGTGATTCCAGGTGCTGCTGTTATCGCCTGTCCAGGTAGCTGCATAGCGCTGCGTCCCTGCATAGGCGGCTCGGGTAAGGACAAACGGCCGAACATCGGGTTCGAGGCGCAAAAGTCCCTCGTAAGTCGCGCGTGCATTTTGCATCCCCAACACGTTGTGGATTTCGCGATGGTCTGTCTTCCGCCCTTCAACCGAATGCACTGTGTCGAGAGGCATGGTTTTGTCGGGGCGTTCGAAAATGGATGGCTCGTTCATATCGTTCCAGAAGCCACGAATGCCCATCCTAACGAAATCGGCATAGAGGGTTCCCCACCACTTGCGGACGGCATCACGGGTAAAATCAGGGAATACGCTATCGCCTGGCCAAACTTTTCCCACATAGACAGAACCATCGGGATTTTTGACAAAGTAGTCGCCCTTCATCCCCTCTTCATAAGGTTTGTATCCGGGATACTTGGCAATATGTAGGTCAGTGATGGCGATCACATTGAAGCCCTGCGCCTTGAGATCCTTAATCATCTGCTCAAAGGTCGGGAACCGTTCACGGTTGACGCTGAACGGACGATTATCCTGCTGATAATCAATGTCCAAGTAAATGACATCTGCGGGAATCTTTCGCTTCCGAAACTGAGCGGCGATCTCCCGCACCTCGGATTCCGGATAGTAGCTGTACCGGCACTGTTGGTATCCCAGGGCAAACAGGGGAGGCAGCGGTGCGCGGCCCACAAGCGTGGTGAAATCTTCAATCACGCGCTTAGGATCCGGCCCGTAGAAGAAGTAATAGTCGAGTTCCCCTCCGTCGGCTCCGAACGAATAAAAATCGCGCGACTCCTTTCCGAAATCAAAACTGGTGCGGTAGGTGTTGTCGAGGAAGACACCGTAAGCCGCCCCTTTCCGCATCGCCAGGAAGAACGGGATGTCCTTATAGAGAGGATCGGTCGATTCCTGCCAACCAAATGCATCTGTGTTCCACATTGTGAAAGCCAAATTACGGTGGTCGAGGGGCCCGCTCTTGTCCCCCAGAGCGAAGTAGTGTTCGTCTTCCGGCATCGACTTCCAGACACGAAATTCATCCCCGTGGAAGGCGACGGCGGATCCGGCGCGATCTTCCGAAATAACTTGCCCTTGTTGGTCCAAAAACACCACACGAAAAGGCGACCGAATGATTTTCACCCGCAGAGATCCGTTGTCGAAGGAGATAGCGTCCTCGGACTGATCGACACGGACAGATTCCGGCCGTATAGCTTCGGGCAACACGGCAAAGGAATGCTCCGCTCGGAACTGACCACTGGGGGCATACCGAAGGCGAACCGCATTAGGGGCGACGGCGGTCACGCGTACTCTCGCCTGACCAGCCGCGACTTCTACGCCCTGCGCTAGCACCTGTACGCTGGAGACATTCGAAATTGCCTGCCAGCTGTCGCTCCCAACTATATCGCCCGGGTAGAACAGGCAGGAAAGCACAAGAAGGGTTTTCAAATCGCTCATTTCTGAGAGAACTCTCGATTCAGGGTATTCACACATTCACCGAACGGTCAACCTGCCAACGTGGCGCAACTCCGACCGAATCCACCGGCTGACACCGCAAGTTTCACCCGCCGGTCGGAAGGTCAGGAAACGTGTCCTGATCCGGTCTGGAATCGTTTCCTAAATCTAATTCTTCAAATCTTTAGCAAAGCCGCCATGCTGGACGCGTTGGGAGCGAAGCCCATCGGTCATGAACATCGAATGTCTCGTTTTTACCACAGTGGGGATCAGCCCGAGTTGACTTCATTCATATTCCCGAATCAAGCGAGCTACTCTTTGCAGGACAGCCGGACGAGCAGGCGAGTGTCATCGAACGACTAGGTTTGTAGACGAGCTCACGCGGTCTCGAGGCAAGTTGGCAGAAGGCGGACGCTCACTTTGATGTTTTCGGTGGGAATCGCTTGAGCAACTTGGTAACCGCTTTGTCTACCAGATCGAGCGACTTATCTTTGCGATCCATGTCAAGGGCTTGCGTGACGAGGCCGGACCAAACAATCTGGTTTGCCCTATGGTCGATAAACTTCAACTCCAGGCTCGCGTCTGGAACTGCAGGCATCAATTCCCTCTGGCCTCCGGCGCCCGTCCACATGGTTGCATTGAGAGAGGGGGGCGGCCCGTTGTACGAAGACGTCAAGGGCTGACCTCCCGCTACGGAAATCCCGAATCCTATTCCTCCGGTGGCTTCCAAGATGAGGTCGCCATCCTTGTCGACACGCTGAAAGCCCTTGGAATTCAGGTCACCGTCGATCCACCCGACCACCGTTTGATAGAGCATGGGACGAGCCGGCGGCGTGGCAGCCTCAGCCCAGCTGTAAGTCTTGTATTTCTCGAAGTTCACACTCTTGTCGTATCCGACCTCGACTTTTTGTGCCTGAGCACAGGAGGCGATCGCGATCACGAGCGCGACGAAGTTCGCTTTTTTGTAAGCTCTCACATTCCTCCCAAACGAGCTCGAGGCTCCGGAGTGCGTGGCGAGTCTTGAGAGCGAGGAAGCAACCAGTAGCACTAGCAGCCCGCGCTCTCGCTGCCATCACTCGTCCAAGTTGAGGTCATGCTGCTCATTCGCCCTGCGAGAACGCTCTGGCGTGTGACGACGCCCCTTCTGACGCTCGTCACTCATCTTTGAATCTGCTTCCCGTCTGTCCAGGGAGCGCCTTTCTTTCTCCACTCCCCTCCCCAAATACCATAAAGCGACCTCGGTCCGATTCCAGCAGCCGGTCTTCTGAAAGATTTTTCGCAGGTGATCCGGGATCATTGACTCTGATGCTTGAATGGATGCAGCGATTTCGTTGTTTGTACTTCCCTGAGAAATAAGCGCGGTAATGGCCCATTCTTTGCTTGTGAGATCTGTGTTTTCAGCGAGCAACCTACACCCCCTCCGATTCCTCATTCGCTCTCAGAGCACCCCCCATTGTCGATTGGGGAAGAGTGCGTGCTCGAGACTAGCGCTTGCGGCCCATCATTGGCCACGCCGATATTCTTCGGCAACTAGTACTTCTTACAGATACCCGGGCGCTAGTTTCGAGCCGAGTCCACAGTCTTCCCAGCTTCTTCATCGGAAAACGGCCTGCCGTCCGCTTGTGAGGAATGGGCCCCCTAGTACAGAAATCAATTCGGTGGCGGGTGGGCCGAGATATTGTGAACCGCAGACCTCGCAAGGTGCTTCAAGAGATGTTCTTGGCAAATTGGGTGTCAGGGAAGCTCGGTCTAAGCTCCCTGAGAACCCCGGTGCCACGGAGCACGACTGCTGACAAGCAAATCTGGGTATTCTTCAGGCGCGGCTTTGGCCACCCATCACCTGACCGGATCAAGCCCCGTAAGAATGGTTAGATTTCGCGGGTGTCGCTTTTCGGGCGAAATCAAGTTGAGCAGATAAGACGTCTCACTCCGCGAGGGCAGAGCTGCTAATGTCATTGCTCTAGCAGGTGAGAGCTCGAACACCAGCCTCAGATCATCCCTGGCTCAAGGCAAGTCCTCTCGTCCGGCCACTATCGGCAATCCATTGTCGCGCAAGCCAGGATCGCGGGTGTCAGCTTGTCCATTGCGAGCACATCCTTCTGCAGGGTGCTTCCTGCCGTCAAATGGGTCCGTCGGTTCTGCGCCCAGCAGCTCTCATCTGCTTGCGCGCAGACCGGGTAGAGCTTGCCCCATCCAGTTGTGAATTGAATCCGCTCAGCGGGCACGCCCAACGAGACAAGCGCGTCTCGAACTGCTTCAGCCCGCTTTTGGGATAGCACCAGATTGTAGGTGATGTCGCCGCGCTCATCCGCATTCCCCGCGATCGAAACCGTCACTCCCGGGTTCGCCTTCAACCAGTTCGCGTTCTCTTGCAGTGCTTGCCGCGCTGGATCATCGAGGTCGTACTGGTCAAACGCAAAATGCACGTCTTTCAGGTTGTTTCTCACTTCCTGCTGCTCCGCCGCACTGGGTTGGGAACTCGAGCGCGTCATCGTGATGTTGATCTGCTGGCTGGAGGTCGCAGGGGTTGTGGGCTGCTCTTGTGAGCTGTCAGTTCCGGCGGTCTGCGCGAACGCCATTCCGGGCAGAACAATTGCTGCTGCGAAGAGAAGACTGAGTCGGCACATGGGATACCTCTATTCGCCTGTCCGATGCCCAGCCTGCGCGCGAGGGTTGCGAGCAATGCTTTTAAATTAACCAAACCTGAGAAGGTGGATCCTGATTCCCCGCGGGAACTCACGATCGAGATGTTCAGGGTTGAACTCTAACGCGAACCGCTGATCAAGGATCGCAATCTTCGAACGGCTGCAGGTATTTCCGCTGTGCTCGTGCTTCCGAAGCCAAGAATGAATCCATGCCGCAAAGGTCGCTCTAAATAGGAGGCGGATAAGGGCAACAACCACAGATTTTCATCTGCAGCGCGGAGCGCGATTTCACGGTCGCGAACTCCCTTTAACGTAACAGCCAGGTGCATGCCCGCATGGCCCCCAGTAATATCGGCTCCAAATCCGAAGGCATTCCGAATGCTGTCAATCATGGATTGGCAACGCTCACTATAGACAACGCGCATTCTTCGAACATGGCGTGAAAAATGGCCTTCCGCGATAAAGTCCGCCAGTACCGATTGAAAAAAGTGTGGTGGGCCAATATCCATGGCGGTTCGGACCGACTGGAAAGCCGACGTAAGATCAGTGGGAACGATGATGTAGCCAAGCCGAAGGGAGGGAAAAAGCACTTTGCTGAACGTCCCGATGTAAATCACGCGGGAGTTGCTGTCTAACCCCTGCAAAGCCGCGATGGGCATGCTTTGGTAGCGATATTCACTGTCGTAGTCATCTTCTATCACCCAGGCTCCAGTCTGTTCTGCCCAATCCAGAAGTTGCAGCCGCCGTGAAGCGCCCATGGTTACGCCCAGCGGGTACTGGTGAGAGGGAGTCACTAGGGCCGCGCGAGCATTGCGAGCCAGCCGGATTCCTTCGGAGACGTTCATTCCCTCGTAGTCCACCGGCACTGGAACGATACGGCAACCATGAAATCCGAAAACTCGATGAGCAAAGCGGTAGCCCGGCTCTTCCATCCAAACCGAATTGCCAGGGTCAACCAGAACGCGGGCAGCGATTTCGAGCGCCTGTTGCGAGCCGCTCACGATCATGACTTGCTCGTCTTCGCAGCGCACTCCTCGGGCAGCCCGCACATAATTCGCAACCGCGGAGCGAAGTTTCCTTAGGCCCATCGGATCGCCATAGTCGAGTGATTTAGCGAGATTCTGCCTAGACTGCCGGGTGATGAGACGGTTCCATGTCTGAAATGGAAAATGTTCGACGGCAACCTGGCTAACGCCGAAAGGCCCCCACCCACGACGCCATGGCACATTCTTATCAATGGCAAAGCTTCTTTTTGAAAGCGGCCTGGGGCTCTGCATGGCTTTGGTACCACGAGCACCTCGAGTCGCGGTAACTGGAAATTGGTCGGGTAAGGAACGAGATACCACGGTTCCCGCCCCCACGCGGCTTTCAAAATATCCTTCCGCCAGCAGTTGGGCATACGAGTTCAGGATGGGAATGCGCGAGATACCAAGTTCGTTCGCCAGCATTCGGGTGGAGGGAACACGCTGCCCAGGACGAAGCGTCCGACCCACAATCGCGGAGCGATAGGCCTCGTAAATTTGTTGATACAACGCCTCAGGCGCGTTTCTATCGATGGCAATGAGCGGGAAGACCGCCGAAGAGACTTTCCTCACAGTAGGGTGATCTTAGTGGCCATATCAAATTCACGTCAATAGGCCTCCAGGGAAGACTATTTTCTTGGCTTGTCAAACCGTAGAGCGACAGAGGCCAGCTTTCAGCAACTTACCGAATCAAGTAAGTGGCTATGTTAACTCCACAAGATGTGGGTATTGTAGCAATCCATTTAGAAGTGCAGGCTGTCTAGCCAGGAGCCTTCGGCACCTCAATCCACAATGTCTTTGGGAGTGATGTCTATGAGTTCGACGTGCATTTGGCAGGGCCACGATGCTATTGCAGGCGCACTGCCCCTTTCTTCACACAAATTGCGTTTCCGCTGGGCGGCCTTCCTAATTTGTTTCTTGGTCGCCTCCTGCTTCTTTGCCATTGCTCAACAGGCAACTATCGTCGGAACGGTTACAGATCCATCGGGCGCATCGTTACCGAACGTTAACATCACCATCACCAGCACAGAATCCGGGGTGGTCAAAAAGACCCAGACCAATGACGCTGGGCAGTATGTGGTGCCCGATCTAAACATCGGACACTACAGCATCAAAGTAGAGGCGGCTGGATTCAAGACGGCCGAGCAGAAAAACCTCGTGCTTCAGGTCGGCGATCGCGATCGGGTTGACTTCCAAATGCAGGTTGGCGGCACTTCGGAAACGGTCACCGTCGAGGCGAACCCGGTGAAGGTGCAGACCGATTCCGGCGAGATCAGCAACGTCATTACCGGGCAGCAAATCTCCCAAATCGCCGTCAGCGGGAGGAGCATGTACCAGTTGGCGGCATTGGTCCCAGGAGCGTCCAGCCAGATCGGCGGCGGCGGAATGAGCGCGGGCGTCGTGAACACGCCGGTTGGCGGCGATGCCTCCGTGGAGTTCAATGGCTTGCGCCAGAACCACAACATTTATCTTCTGGACGGCGGAGAGAATGACGATCGGGGCGGAGCGGGTGGAATGAGCATCGCACCCTCCAGCGATGCGATCGCTGAGTTCCGTACACTGACCTCGAATTACAGTGCTGATTACGGACTTTCCTCAGCGGGAACGATGACCATGGTTCTTAAGTCCGGGACCAGAAGCTTGCACGCGTCTGCTTGGGAATTCAATCGTAACGACGCCTTTGACGCTCGCAATTACTTTAATCCTGCGCCCCAAAAAGTCGCAGAACTTCGGCTCAACGTCTTCGGATTCAACGTGGGCGGGCCGGTGACACTCGGAAAACTCTATAACCCCGACCGCAACCGGACCTTCTTCTTCTTCAACATGGAATGGCGGCGCCTGATACAAGGCGGACTCACCAACCAAACAGTTCCGACGACCTCTCAGTACACCGGAAATTTCGGCAATACAACCATCAATGTTCCGAGCGTGAACCAAGTGTCCCCGTCGGTTCTGGCCAGGAATTGTCCCGGCGGTGTTCTGCCCGCAGGAATCGTGCAAGGCTCACCCTTCCCCAATAACACCATTCCATCGTGCATGATCTCGGCCAATGCGGCTGCCTTAGTCAGCGCCGGTATTTTCCCTGCTCCTAATTCTGTCGACGCCAATGGGAATCCCACCTTTGTCGGCGGCAATAATTCTCCCACCAACCTCACCGAGGAAGTTGCGCGCATCGATCACAACTTCAATAGCAAGTTTTCTGTATTCGGACACTTCATTGCCGAGCAAGTGTCGCAGACATTCGGAGTGAGCCAGTGGAGCGGCGCCAACATTCCGACTGTCGGGGACACTTTTGGTAATCCCTCTTACAGCGCCGTCGTTCACGCCACGCATGCAATCACGCCGAGCTTACTGAACGAAACCTCGTTTAACTACAACGGGAACCGGATCAATATCGTTCCCTTTGCCGGATCCGGGCTCACGAGCCTTTCCCTCCCCACCGGGTATGACTCGTCCGGGTCAAGGCTGTTCACCGGACCGAACAACGACAATCGCATCCCCAATATCGACTTGAACGGCTCAACCGGTGCGCGGTTTGAAATCGCGAGCTGGCCCTGGCACAACAAGGCAGACGACTATCAGATCCGAGATGATGTTTCCTGGACCAAAGGATCGCATCAGCTGAAGCTCGGTGGAAGTTGGGCCATCTACAAGAAAGTGCAGGACCTGTTCGGCACCACCCAGGGCGCCTTTAATTTCGACGGCACCTACACGGGGAACGACTTTGCCGATTTCCTGTTGGGAACCGCCAAAGGATATAACGAACTCGCCGTTCAGGACCACGGGTTTTGGAATAACGTTTCCTGGGCAGCCTACGTTCAGGACAATTGGCGCACGACGCGCAGACTCACTGTGAACTTGGGGTTGCGCTGGGATGGAATCCCGCACACCTACGAGGCAAACCGCCGGATGGGGAATTTCTATCCCTCCCTGTATGACCCGTCGAAGGCCGCGATCGTGTTGCCTGACGGCACGATTGATCCTTCGAGCCCAGGACTCGGCACGAGCCCGAACCCAATTCTTGCGGGAGTTAAGCTTTATCTGAATGGGATCGGCATTTCCGGCCAAAATGGTGTCCCGAAGGGCCTCGTGAACAATCACTGGGCGAACCTTGGCCCGCGCATCGGTTTCGCCTACGATCTGAGCGAAAAAGGCAAAACCGTGATTCGGGGCGGGTGGGGCGTTATGTATGAACGCATCCAGGGCAACGACATGTATAACGCCGGGTCCAACATCCCCTTCAGCTTGAATGTAAACAACAACAGCGTAAGGTTTGAAAACCCAAGCCTTCTGTTGGCGACAGGAACAGCAGCCCCGAAACCGATCAATCCTGCCAGCATCACCGGGGTGGACGTCGATCAGTACAAGCAGCCCGTTAGCTACCAATACAGCGCTGGTATTCAGCAGCAGCTCAATGCCAGGTCGGTTTTGTCGATCGCGTACGTCGGCAATCAGAACCGGCATCAGAACGACTACGCATACACCAATCTGCCGGATGAGAGTTACTTGCCGGCTCTCATTAACGGCGCGCAGTACAACAACGCGCCGGGATTGCCCTACCCGGGATTCCAGGTCATTCGCCTATCCAGAAATGAAGCCAACTCTCATTACAACGGCCTGCAGATCGATCTCAACACACAGATGAAGGATCTGAGCCTGCGTGCCTACTACACGCTCTCGCGCGCCATCGATCCCACCACGGCAGGCAGCGGCGGTGGCGACCTTGGAAGCATCTCCAACCCCTATGCCGGCTGGAGATACGATGTCGGACCAAGCGGGTTTGATCGCACCCACAACGCTGCCGTGAACTTTATCTACGATATCCCGCTCCTGCGGAACAACCAAAGCCGCTTATTGAAATCCACACTTGGCGGCTGGCAGGTCTCGGGAATCATCACCATCACCTCTGGGGTCCCAATCAACCCACAACTCTCAGGTGGCCAGGGCAGCAATGGCATCCCCCTCACTACGAATCGTCCCGATCAGGTGGGCAGGGTGTCATATCCGCACACCGTTGGGGCATGGTTTGACACCTCAGCATTTGCCTTGCCGGCACTCGGTGCCTGGGGAGATGCAGGTCACAACTCCCTACGCGGGCCGAGCCGCCAAAACTGGAACTTGTCTCTGTTCAAGAGCTTTGCATTCAACGACAGCGGCAGCCGGTTGGAACTCCGTGCGGAAAGCTTCAACGCATGGAATCACACACAATTCAGTCAAGTGAGCAATTCGGCCAGCTTTGATCAAAACCCACAGAGTCCGACATTCGGAAAAATCACAAACAACTTCGGGGCAGTTACATCCGCCTTCGATCCGCGAGTTTTCCAGTTCGGAGCGAAGCTGTATTTCTGATCCGTCTTGTTGCCACCCGCTCGCACCAAACCAGGTGCGGGCGGGTCCTTCAAGTATGGGAACCAGGAAAACCCTCGCAGAAGTTGTGTTCCAATGTGCGCCTTTCGCTTGACTTGAGGGGTAAAAAGCGATTGAGCTCGAATCCAGCAGAATGATCGGACACGGAGAAAACAGCATGAAAACACAACGCAAGTTTGCTCACGCTTCGCTCCTGCTTCTGTTATTAGCGGTTATACCTACAGACGGATCTGCGCGTAAATCTGAACAGAAACAGCCGAAGAAGACTGTCTACGTCTGTGCATGCCTGAAAACAAAATCTTGCTCTTGCATGACCGAGGCCAAGATGCAAGGCCCATGCGCCTGCGGGACAGAGGGTGGACCACCCATGAAAGAGGTCCCGGCCGACAGTGATTGGGCGAAAGAAAACCGCGAGGCGCTCGCGAAATGAGCTCTCGGGCGCCGCGAAAGGGGATCATCCCTTGCGGCGGCAGTGACTCGGAAGTTCTCGCCGACCTAAAGCGCTGCAAATCCGCGAAGGTTCGCGGCCGGTCTGATCGGTTTCGCATTCGCCGATCCCGGCCGCGATTTTGATAGGAGTTGTTCCCGTGAGTCCAATGAACCGACGATCTATTTACGACCTGGGACAATCATGCCGAATGTACCAGCTAGGTTATTTGCCGGACCCGCAGTAAAGTACAAGGTGTTGGTTGCGCCATTGTTTGCCGTGCCCCCGCCGAAATCAATCGCCCACAGTTGATCGATAACGATCGGCCGACCAGGTACACTGCGCAGATAGTCAATGAAATGTCCCTTCATATCGAAGGCAACAATGGTCCCCTCATCATTGTTATTGGAGATCAACAGCGCATTGCTCAGCGGCCCAAAGTTCGCCGGAGCCACTGCGAATCCCCACGGCTGGTTCAAATGCCTGTCTGCCGTGAACGGCCCAATCAGACTCCCGTCTTCTCTGTACATATCGACGTAACCACCAGCACTTCCATCCGGTGGCGCCCAGGCTACGAAGACCGTGCCGCCAATGTCGCGAATGCCGAATGCTGACATTCCGCTCGGCACATTGGGATCAGTCGCGAACACGCCCGTCCAGGTAAACGTGCCGTCGTAGATGTCAATCTTGTTGTTTGCGTTATCGACAGCGAACAATGAATTTCCCGAAGGCTGGTTCGTAATGGCAAGCGCCGTATAGGACGCGCCATTCGCAGAATTGTCTGCAACGACCATTGCGCTCTTGGGATTTACGGCGAACGACCACGCGCTGATGGTCCCATCCAGCGTGTCGAAAATAAAAATTGCGGGCGAACCCTGGATCTGGAATTCCTTGGATCCGTTCCACACCACCCCAGTTGGCTGGCCAACGAATTGTTTGGCGGCTGGCGGAACTGAAACAACCAGTCCCTGCTTGGTCCCCATTCCGTCGTAAAGGGTGGACCACCCTGAGCCCTGATCCCCCACCCACCAGGGGCTTCCTGCCGAGCGAGCGAGACCCCAGCCGTTCACGAGCAGCGGGTCATCATTTTTTGCACCTTTGATCTGATTCGAATCTAGATTCACAAGCTTGTACTGCGCTAAAGCCGTAGTCGAACAAATTGTCAGTACCGATACGGCCGCGAAAGCGAAAATGAGACTTTTCCGCAACATTACCATCCTCCTGAAGACGGGAAACGGCTGGGACTCCGACAAGGCGAAAGCCCGCCACTTACCCGTTCGCGGAGAATGCTACAGTTCGAAAATGACCTCGATTGTCACTTCTTGGTAAAGTCTATGTCATTCTCTGTTCACGGGTTTGTTTGTAAAGCTCGGCAGCGCCGATGTCGCCAGTCTATTTGTGTGTCACATTCAGTTCGATACGACGATTTCGCGCACGTCCTTCTTCGGTATCGTTTGGCGCAACCGGATGATCTTGTCCGAGGCCTTGCGTTGAGATTCTGTCGGGTCTCACGCCTTGATTAACCAGCATGGTTTTTACCGCGTCTGCTCGGTCTTCGGACAGCTTCTGATTGGATTCGCGAGTGCCGGTGTTGTCTGTATTTCCTACCAATTGCACTTGCGCGTTGGGATATGCGCGCAGAACCTGTGCCACTTGGTTCACCGTCCCGGCCGAGTCCGGCGTCAGCTGAGTCGACGCGCTTTCGAAATTCAAATGATCAAACACGAAAGTTCTAGGCAGGCCGGTCGCAGACGTATCGCCGAGGAAGTTCGCAAGACTATAGCTGATGGAATCTCTTGGAACAGAGAGGTTCACGCCTCCAGGCAGAGTAACCGACGTGAGGGCGTTTCGGGCAGAAGAGATACCCCGCGAAGCGAGGTCCCCCACGCGCGGAGTGCGAGGTCGGCCGATCAGATAGGCTAACAATACGATGCCCGCCAACACCAGTGCGAGAGGAAACCACCGATTTCTGCTTGGCGTTCTGCGTCCGCCCACAGGAAGCGCCTCGGAGAAGTGCTCAATGCGTGATGGTGCACTCAGAACAGTCTCCCGTTGAACGCCTGTGGCTGGCGCCGGCACTGCCTTTGGTCCCAAGCCCAGGACGCGTGATAGGCCTGAAGGAGCAGCATCGGCCGTGCTCGCCTTTTGACTCAAGAGTAGTTCTCCCAACCGAGCTGACCCCAAACCTTCTGCCGAAACCCGCTGGCCAAGGACACCCAGGGTTAACGGTGTGACCAGAGCCAGCAACTTGTTGGCGGAAGAGGTCCCGACACCGCTGGACTGGGCAACGGTTTCTACAACGGAAGATAGGTTACCTCCAAAAAGTGTACCTAGATGCTGCTGCCCAGCCGACATCAGGTAATTCGTCGAACTTCCTCCGCGAAATAACGACAGTGGATTCTCTGCCAATCCACTGTATCCGCTTTCGCGAACCATCGTGGATAGCCTGCTCTGCCCTTCTCCGGTAGAAGCCAAGCTGGTCAACCCGAATAAAACAGTAGGTACGGCTGCATGCAACGCCTGCTGACTTGAAGAAGCGGATTCCCCAGTCATTGAGCTTGCATAATGGATCACGTCGGGTGTGAAGTGTTGGGTTACAGCAGAGATCAGGCTCTCGGATTCTGGCCTCGATGACGGGAATCTAGAAGTGGACATGGCTTCTCCTTTCGCTAGTCCAGTTGAGGTAAGTGCTTGCACCGCTCGGTCTTGATACAAGCACTCCCGAGGTAAGGCAACCACGCCCATTCAAAGTCAATTTGGATTAAGCGGCCTTCTTAATGTCGCGGGGTACCCGCTCGACCTCCACCTGCTGGCGTCGGACGGTGTCACGTATGGTTTGGACTCGGTCGGATCCTCGCCTGCTAATCACCACTTCCTCGGTGACGCGCGCCGTTTTTGTAACGACAGGCTGCTCGCTAGTCTCAATAATTTCGATGGTCTTATCTTTCCAATCGAGATCTCTAGGAAGTGTGGTGTCGGTGACCGCACGCCGAGATATCTCCATGTGCTCTTCGTGCAATGTAATCTGTGATTCAACCGGCTTTTCTACAACGAAATAGCGTATCCGCGACCTGCCAGTCTCCACCTGACGCTTGCCTAGGTCGAGTTGCTCTTCGACCAGGCGTAGAACTTCGTCTTTCGCTTCTGTTTTCACGCCGCTTCCAGGGTGACCTGCTGCTGTCGTAGTTGATGTTTCATTCAAATCGAGGCGCTCGTGTGCGTCCAAGATCTTCATTGCGCGCGGAACCTCGGTGTCCTTGGCTCGCATAGAAAGAATGGTTCCGCCAGACTGGAGGGCACGGTTGTAGGAGCCGCTTTCACTGTCTGAGACAACGCGACCGAAAACCCGTTGCCATAAATTCCCGTCGTGGACATCCTTTTCACTGAGAGAATCGCGGTGGATCAAGCTAATTTCACTCGAGGAAAAACCCGAACTTTCAAGAGCCCGAGCAGCATCTTTTGCTTTTGCGCTGTTATCGTAAACAGCGACAATTCTTTCGTAACCCATGTAGAACTCCTTCCTGCATTTCTCCTTGTGTACAATCGGGCGCGATGACAGCCTCTTACTATCGGCCTCCGCGAGTCCTGAGTCTATTGTTACGACCCTCTTCTTAAAGGAGGTCTCATTCCACTGGTAAGAATGACAAGATCGACCCAATTTTCCTGTGACCTCGGATTCAAGTTTCAGAAGACAAGAACACGCATTTACAAATGCTTAGCTCAACACTCGTACCCTGCTTCTCTCGATCAATCAGTACACTGAATACAGAAACACGGAATGGCCCAAGGTTTGTCTCAGGGGTCCAACTCTCTCAAAAACGAAAGCCAAGTTCCGGAATGGTGTTACTTGGATGCGCAGGAAGATGTTCTTCCTGAAATCAGCAACCAGGTTCCTGTGAGCCGCCACCGGCGAGCAGTGTTCACCGAGCGGGGTAAGCTCAAGAAAGCTCATTGCGTCCTGGCAGAAACTGTCCTCAGCTTCAAGGCATGCGCGATTCCAACCTGCGCTCGGACCCGCAGTTTTTGGAAATCCCGGAGTATTGCCGCTGCATCCTGGAGACCCGCCGAACCATTTCAAGCTATGCCGGCGCCGACGTGTCTGGCGGCCCGCGACCTTGAGCAGATCTTCGATCGCATTGCTACCGGCCGAGTTTCTTAACTTTGGCTCGACCCTGATCAGACCATCGGCGAAGGAAAGGACAGCTCCCCGGCGGTCTGAGAATGAGAACCTGCCAAGAACGGCAGCTACAAAGATTTATATTGTTTTCAGGTACTTACCTGGAAACATGTGAAGTCCTGCCCGAAAGCGGTGCCACGGACACTTCCTCTGACGGCCGCTGAACGGGTGGTTGAGTGAAATCGCCTTGTCAACCGGTCAGCCCCGTCTGATCTTTCAAATCCAGGTCATCGAGAGATCGTGTTAGGATTGCGCCTCAAATGAGCCCTAGATAATTAGAGCCACCGTCTATGCGCGTCATTCAGTTGCTTACCTTTTTCTTATGCACCTCCTTATGGAGTTCCTCTCAAACGGTCGTTCGAGGCACCGTTCGTGATGATGGGGGGAGGCTACTTCGAGTCGCCCGCCTAAGCCTGAAGCATGCGGACGGGCAGATCTCCGAGCGTCAGTCTGACGGGAGGGGAAATTTTGAGTTCGTCGCTTCGGGTTCGGGATCGTATGCACTTCGGGCTGAAGCACCCGGTTTCTACCCGACAGAGTATGAATTCGTGCTGCGCCCGAGGGAATCCGTTACCCTTGCCATCGAACTACATCCGGTCAAGTCCGTACGGGAGTCGGTTGCTGTTCATGCGCGGTCACTCATCGTTGATCCCGGCAAAACCGGCAGTTCCTATACGTTCACTCACGAAGACATGGAGAATCTCGCTGAACCGCTGACCGAATCCACCAATGACTTGGTGACGAATTTGATGCCGGGGGCAAGTGACAGCCACGATAATTTCCTTGCCGTGCGTGGTACAGAATTTTCGTTGCACGAGTTCATCAACGGTGTGTCATTCCTCGACAACACCCAGCCGCAATTCAGCCCCGGCATCAGCCCGCAGATTTTTGAGACCGTGGATCTCATGACGGGAGGCTTCAATGCGGAGTACGGTAATCGTTTTGGCGGCGTACTCGACATTGCTACACGTTCTGGCGCCGACCTCCACGGCCACGGCGATGTGAACTTCCGCGGAGCGACTCTCGACAATTACGACCTCAATGCCGAGTACGGAGGCAAGTATCACGGGCTTGGATACTACCTCTTTGCTGACGGATTCACCTCCGCACGTTTTCTCGATCCGCCGGAGCCGCGTGAGCTTTACGACTTCGGCAAGGGAAGCAGATTCACAACCCAGTTTGATTGGAGAACCCGTTCTAAGAATGCCTTCAAGCTGTTGCTGATGGGCGGTGGCGACAACTTCCAGCAACCTAATATCTCAGACGATCAGTCCGTAGGCCGCGATGCGCAACGCCACCTTCGACAGCAGACCGCCATCCTGAATTGGTCCTTCGTGCCATCTGATTACACTTGGCTTTCCACCTCTTTGTATGAACGAGCCAGTTCTGATCGCGTTCTGCCTACCACCGATCCAATTACTCCTTATTCCGTGGCTTCGCGCTTCCCTCTGAGTCTCGGAATCAAGAGCGATGCGTCTCATTACTGGAGAGGACACATTCTCAAGGCAGGAGTCGATTTGTTGCGTTTACGCGAGAACGAAAGTTTCTTTTTTGATAGCCGAGGGGATCCCGATGTATTTCCTTCATTCAGCGGCGGGTTGCGGGGTGGACAAGCCAGCGGTTATCTGCAGGACCACTTCTCTCCGGTTCGCAATCTTACCCTGGACCTTGGAATTCGGTACGACTATTTCGATCTGGTAAGCACGGGGGTACAAACGAGTCCCAGAGCTGGACTTGCGTACCACTTTTCAAAAACTAATTCAGTGATGCATTTCGCTTACAATCGCTATTTTTCTCCACCCCCAATCGAGTTCTCTGTCCTTGCGAGCTTCCTTGGGCACAATGCTGTTGATCCAACCCAGCGCGTAGGGAATGTGCGTCCCTACACGCAAGATTACTTCGAACTGGGATGGACGCAGGAGTTGCATCCGCGCGTGAGTTTGGAACTGAATGCATACCACCATACCGGCCACAACGCCTTTGAAAACCATGAAATCTCAATTACCCGGATCTTCGCCCCTATCAATTTCCAAGCAGCGCGTTCTTCAGGGGCTGAACTCGTGCTTAATATGCGGCCGCTAGAATCAGTGGGAATCAGCGCACGCTTTCAATACGCTCTCGAGAAGACATACTTCTATGGGCCGATTGTAGGCGGGTTTGCGGGGGACGAACCTCTTACCGCCGGCGAGCGCATTATCCCTGCATTTGATCAAACTCACACCGGAACAGCCCAACTTTTCTATCACAGCCGCTGGCGTGGGTTCTGGACTGGCAGCGCGCTGCGTTACGGCAGCGGCACGATCGTGGAAGGCGGAAGCCGCCTACCCCAGCACCTGATTTCCGATATTGCTGCAGGAATGACCCTCTGGAAGATCGAACCGCGACAGCTGGATCTCGAGTTTGACGTGACTAACGTTTCCAATAATGTCTATCGGATTGCGAAAGAAAGCGAAGAAATTCCGATCCAGTACGCCCCATCCCGCACCGCTGGGGGTAGTGTGAAATTTCGATTCTAAGACTGCCGGGAGAACGCGCTTTTATGCTGGCAGGCTTTTTCGGCGTCGCAGCGGTACCAGCTGATTCTGTTAATCGCGCCCTGACGTTTCCCCCGATCACTAATCGTCTTCCTCCGTACATGGGCTAGAACTCGATACTGCCTTCTGCTGCGGTACACCGAATGCAAAAAACTCTAGTGCTCTCGCTGCGGGAACTGCATTGGATCTAGCGTGCCCAGATGCGACAGCTTCTGCCTTCTTCAGATTGACGCTAAAGAAGCCGAGCAAAAACGTTGACCAACCGGGTTGCAGTCGGGGAGCCAGTGGACCATTTGCAGCGGTCACCACGGTCAAGTTGGAATACACGAGATGCTGATGTGGAGAGTCAGAAAAAACATCCACCAGTGCCGCAACTCCGGCACCATTTCCAAACGTACGTATTTCCTTGACTGTGACCGGTAGTTGATAGAAATTATCTGCCTTCATCAAGCGTACATACACGAAACTCTGATCCTCAGCGACTTGCAGCCACGTCGGCACTGATTGAAGCACCGAAACGAACTTGCTGGCACCATAACCCGAAAATCCGGGCGTCGCAAAAATCACTGTCGGTCGTGGCGCAAAATTAAAACTGCTAGAACGTATGCCCCATGTGGGATGCACTTCTAAAACGTGGTGCGGATTACTAGGGAAAATCTGCCCGCTGTCGTGGCCTTCGTTCCAAAGCCGGAAGTAACCAAAAAATGCGGCCCTTTGCCCATCTGCATTTTCAATGGCGTTCAAAAAAGGGCCTCTTTTGATATTTGGCGGTTCCGCAACCATGCCGAAGTCACTATCGCTCTGGTTAGCGAAAGCCGATACGGGTCTCTGGCCGTTTCTCAGAGATGCTTCATCGATACCGATGTGCAACTCGCCGTCATTTCCGCCGCAACTCACGGTATGGGAATTCTTGGCGGGATGCATCGAAGAAGCACTGAGCGTTCCTATTGCTCCTTCGTCTTGTGAATAGTGACTGTCGATGAAAGCTTTGTCGAACTTGTACCACTTGAGTTGAGCGATCGACGTTGTTGACGCAAACGCCAGTATGATGGGAAATAACCGATTTTTCACGGACCACCTCCCCTATGGCCGCGAATTATACGCCGCAACCGGTGCCAGGTTTGGGCAAAACCCTTTCAAGGTCACCTCGAGAATATTTTCCTCAATAATCTCGGTCCCCGACTCGGTCAGCACTCTCCCCGACTGAATCCATGTTCTGCAATGGGTCAGGCCGTTGTGAATGAATGACTTACATACAAATCGCGCAATATTCAAAACAAAGGACTGACCGGCGCCGGGTCTGAGGGAAGTCTCCAAGCAACGGATAGTTGAAAAAATGGCGGAAGCGAGAGGGGGTCGAACCGACCGGCGACATCGCAACATTGCCGCCCGCCGGTTTTGAAGATCACCAGAGGGCTTCTGATCCGTTTGGAAAATCTTCTCTAAACGGATTCTTCAACGGTTCCCCGGGAATGCGTTCTGATCGGTTCACATCCGACTTGACGCGTTGTGATCGGAGAACGGTCCAGCGCTGCCGTATTGGACGGCTTTTCGCGCGTCCTTATCCTTCGAAAGACTTGCCGAGTTCCATGGCAGCGGCGAACAACTCATCCTCCATTCGCGGCGCCTCTTGGCATCTTCCTCTTGGATCAACCTTTGGCAATCACCTACCATCGGGTCGCGGATGTTCTCTCTTGGTGGCGCATACTTTTGCCGGAGTGCGTCGCGGCCACCGACTAAAAGTTTTAGTTTCGTAATATCTTTTTCACGCACCTTGTTTCCGCGAGAGCAGCAGATCAGGCCCTCCCTCTCAAGGCAGCTCTACCAGATCTGGATTTCGTTGACACGTAAAGTCACGGTTTAGTATGTTTACGCCGGTTGGTGTTTTGTGTTTTTTAAGAGAAACGTGCGTGCGTTTGTTCTTTCTCTCGCCACCATGGTTGCCGTGGCGGCCATTTCCCCACTGACTGATCAACCCGAAACGGCATTCAACGAAAGTGACACGCCGGTGAACTGCGCGATCCCGGTTTCTGTCACGACAGCCGAAACATGCCCTCAAGAGACATTGAGAGTTCCGAGACCGCGTCGAACCTGGGATGGGAACTCTCGAGCACGGTTCATCGCCACACCCTTGCCGGCGCACTGGCGCGCAGAGTCTCTGCGAGAATTGTTCTGCGCCTTCCTCATTTAACAATCCCGCCAACCGTACTTGTCTTGCAGGCTTAAGCTTCTGCCAACCAATCGCGGATTGGTCCAACTCATTGCTTTTGGCAGATCCTCGACCCTCGCAGAGATTCTTGGCTAGCCACCGCAACAAGCATGGCCAATCACAGGTTGCCCGGAGTTGGGCTTGATTGAGTTCGCAACGATCCGGTTAAGTAATCATTCTGCGAGGTAGCAGTTCGATGAAGATTTGATCACAATGACGGTACCCGGGGTTTCAAAGTCCGTTGGCACAATCCTCTTTCTGATTCGTTCCAGTGTGCTCGTGCGTTTGGTTCTGGCTGCTCTCTTGAGTGCGGCAAGCGTTTGGTTATCAGTGGCTTTAAACGGACAGGTTGGCCCCGGCGTTTTTCCTTTTTTGTTCCCAGTCTGCCTCGTGTCTGCATGGTTTGGTGGAATTCTCTCTGGCATTCTCGCCACTTTCGTGCTGGCTATCGGCGCGGGGTACTATCACCTGCCACCACCAGGATGGTCCATCTCGAATCTAAGCGACGCGATTGGGCTCACGGCCTTCGTCGTATCAGGGATTCTGGTCAGCTGGGTTGTTGATTCACTCCAACGAAGCCACAGCCTCGTCCATGCTGTCCTTACAAGTATTGGAGACGCGGTAATTTCAACCGATAGCAAGCATCGAGTGAAGTTCATGAACCCACAGGCCGAAATCCTGACCGGCTGGTCGGCAAATGAGGCGAAGGACAAATTGTTGGTTGACGTACTAAAAATCAGTAGCCCTGGCGAAGCCGATGTAGACGTGCAGCGACTTTTGACGGAAGCAAAATACCAGCGTCAACCAGTAGCGTTCCCTGCGCAGGCATTTTTAACGCAGAAATCAGGGCGACCTCTTGCTGTCGACGATTCAGTCGCTCCTATTCGATTGCGAAACGGGAAAATGGACGGCTATGTCATTGTGTTTCGCGATGATACTAATCGAAGACTTAGCCAGGAGGCCTTAATTGAGGCCGAAGGACGCTACCGCGAAATATTTGAAAACGCTGTGGTTGGAATGTTCCAGATCACCCCTGAGGGACGCTATTTGAGGGTCAATAAAGCCATGGCGGTGATGCATGGATACGACACACCGGAACAGATGGTGAACGACGTCTCCGATCTGTGGCGGCAAGAGTTTACCGATCCTGATCAACGCCGGAATTTTGAGCGTCTTCTTAACGAACACCTGGCCGTGCTTGCATTCCCCCTGGAGACCTTGCGACGGGACGGCGCTCGACTATCTGTCGTTGTGAACGCTCGACTAGTGCGCGACCTGCAAGGCAATGCACTCTACTATGAGGGGACTCAAGAGGACATCGGTGAACGAAAGCGCCTCCAGGCCCAATTCGAGCAAGCGCAAAGATTAGAAGCTGTTGGCCGCTTAGCGGGAGGGGTGGCTCATGATTTCAACAACATCCTCGGCGTAGTCTCTGGTTACTGCACCCTTATCGAAGAAAAATTGGGCGCCAACCATCCTGTTGCGAACTTCATAACGCAGATAAGAGTAGTGTCGGACAGGGGCGCGGCACTGATACGACAGCTTCTCGCGTTTAGCAGGAAGCAGGTTGTGCAACCCAGTGTTCTGGACATCAACCAGGTAGTGCGTGAATCGTTGCCGATGCTCGAGCGGTTAGTGGGAGAAGACTTCTCGATTTCACTGGCCCTTGTCGATGAGCCAGGCATGGTGCTTGCCGATGCCGGACAGCTGGAGCAGATCCTGATGAATCTGGCGGTTAACGCACGCGACGCCATGCCATTTGGGGGGAGCATCGGGATCGAAACACGAAAGGTGGAATTCGACAGGGAATACACCAAGAAATACGCAGCCGCACCTGGCCCTTACATTGTGCTCTGTTTCTCTGACAATGGTCCGGGCATTGATGAGGCTACGCTCCCGCACATCTTCGAGCCATTCTTTACGACCAAAGACCCAGGTAAAGGGACCGGATTGGGTCTAGCCACGATTTACGGCATCGTCAAGCAGAACAGCGGAAACATTTGGGTGTACAGCGAAGTCGGGCACGGTACGACGTTCAAAATCTATTTGCCGCAAACGGGGGCCGTCGCGCCCTCCCCTAAGGACCGACCGGCACCGTCGTCTGTTGGTGGTACTGAGGCAATCCTGATCGTCGAGGATGACGTTGCGTTGCTTGACGTTATTTCTACCATGCTGAAATCCAGCGGCTATCGAGTGCACACGGCGAGTACTGAAGCGGCTGCAATCGAGATTGCGATGAAGCACCCTGGAACCCTAGATTTACTAGTCAGTGACGTTGTCATGAAGGGCACTAGCGGACCTGAATTAGCCGACAAGTTGAGATTGCTTCAACCTGAGATGAAGGTGTTGTACATGTCTGGGTACGTGGGCGATAAGCTTAGCGACTATGGGCCCCTCGAAGTGCTCGAAAAGCCTTTTGCTAAGAATGAGCTGCTCGGCAGGGTCAGGGCGGCTTTGGACGGCTAGTAGGCATTAGGGTCGTATTCTGGCCGAGTCGCTTGAGGCGCACAACCTTTGGCTGAACCGATGTTCCCGATCAGTTCCCGGCGAGTTGTTGCCTGAGCTGTAGGTAATTGAGCATGCGGACGGTGGCGTTCATGGCAGCGACAAGCTGGTCAGGATTGACGGCACGCGTGGTAAAGAGGCTGCCGTTTTTGCTCCAGGTAATGGTGACCTCAGTTAGCGCTCCGCTTGTCCCTTTGCGCGAAATGCCAATGTGGTAATTCACCAGCTCCGGGATGTCAGGGCGGATGCTCCGCAGGGCGTTCATAAAGGCATCGAATTGGCCGTCACCGACGCCGCTGGCCGTCAACTGCTGGTTGCTCACGCAGAGATGAATCGTGGCCTTGGGCTGGGCTCCTTTTCGCAAGGTGAATTGATAGTCGGTCAGTCTGACCGCGCTCTCGCCGCTTTCCTTGGTGTTGAGGATCTCTTGTAGCAGCAGTATGATGTCGGCCTGCGTGACGGTGACCTTCTGATCGCCTAGTTCCTTCACTTTTGCCAAGAGAGCGCGTTGCTGTTCTGGGGTAATCTCTATACCGAGTTGTTTGCAGTTTTGTTCAATCGAAGCCATGCCAGCGGTCTTGCCGAGGTCGTAGGTACGCTTTCGTCCGAAACGAGCGGGATCCAACCGGTTCTGATAAAGACCGCCTTTGTTATCGCCATCAGCATGCACACCACATCCCTGGATCGAGCTCATGTAGCCAATCACGGGTGAGTTTGCCGCGTAATCGACCCCACTGATACCGGCAACCAAATCGCTGAGCATAGCCAGCGAATCTTCTTTCACACTGGTTTGGAAGCCGTACAGGTCCCGCGCTGCGACTACCAGCGTGGCCAACGTGGTATTGCCCGCGCGCTCTCCAAGCCCGTTGATGGTTGCGTGCACTCGCACCGCACCGGACCGAATCGCGGCAACGGAATTTGAGACGGCAAGTCCGTAATCGTTGTGCCCGTGGAAGTCGAAACGCATCTCGAAACCCTCGGTCATGCAGCGCACATAGCGTTCCGCTTGCTCCGGAGTCAGCACTCCGAGCGTGTCGCATAACATTATCCGTTGAATGGGCAGGGCGGTAAGTCCACTGGTCAGCGTCATCACGTAGGACTGGGAATTCTGGATGCCCTGCGACCAATCTTCCAGGTAGACGTTTACGCTCAGCCCCCTGCCAACCGCGTACTGTACGGTCTTCTCGATGTCCTGAAGGTGCCCCTCAACCGATTTTTTCATCTGCACTCTGCAGTGATGCTCGGAACCCTTGGTGAGCAGGTTGAGCACGTGGCCGCCGTTCTCGACAATCCAGTCAACGGATCTGGTGTTGTCAACGAACCCCAGGATCTCTATTTGTTGGGCCGTGCCGTGGGAATCGGCCCATTCCATAATGCGCCGGACTGCTTCGGCCTCGCCTTTGGAGATTCCTACGGAGGCTACTTCGATGGCATCGACCCCTGAGCGGAGCAGGGCCTCCGCGATAACGAGCTTTTCCTCGGGCGTATAGTTCACCCCTGGGGTTTGCTCCCCATCACGCAGGGTAGTGTCCATGACCTCGATGGTCTTCACGCGGGTTCTCTCCGTAAGTGCAGCAATTGCAGACAGGGCAATGAGATATTATGCAATATTCGCCGAGGAATGCCACGCATTGTCCAGTGTCTCGGTTTTGCTCTTCTAGTCAACCTGGATTGTGGTTTTGAGCACTATGTTCGCCGAAGAGTCGCCGATCATCAAGCGGACTGGTTCTGATTCGACACGGAAAGCGTGGGTGTGCACGTCCCAATAGGCGAGTTGCGCCGCGGGAAGCCTGAGGGAGACGGTCTTTGTCTGGCCGGGTTCGATCGTAACGCGCTCGAAACCTTTCAGCTCCTGATGCGGACGCGACACCACCGAATGCAGATGCTTCACGTAAAGCTGGACAACTTCGTCTCCGACCCGACTGCCTGTATTGGTGACGTCGACGCTTACCCTTGCTGCGCCGTCTTTGGCAAGCCGTGGTGAACTGGTACGGAGATTAGAGAATTTAAATGTCGTATAGCTTAGGCCGAAGCCGAACGGATACAACGGGTGTCCCTTGAAATACATGTAAGTGTAGCCGTCGCGAATGTTGTAATCCATGCGCGGTGGGAGCTGATCGACGGATTTGGGCCAGGTTTGTACGAGATGGCCACCGGGATTGTAGTCGCCGAAGAGAACCTGGGCGAGTGCTGTGCCTTCATCCTGCGACGCGTGAGCCATGGTGAGAATGGCCGGAACGTGGGCTTCAGCCCAATTGATTGTGAACGGGAAGCTCGTGATGAGCATGACCACGGTCCTAGGATTCTTGATGAAGACCTGCTTAACGATCTGCTCCTGGTAAAGATCCATGGTTTCTCGGTCGCGGCCTTCGCGTCCGTCGCTGGGGACGGTGCATGGGAGGGTGATCCCGCCACCCTCGGTGGGTGTGCTGTACCATGCGTGCCCTTCATCGCCACAGGTGGGATTGTTGCCCAAGACGACTATGGCAACATCCGATTCACCGGCCGCCTTAAGAGCCGCGCCTTCGCCGTCTGGCGTGTCATAAGCGGCGTAGTTCACTTTCACATCTGCGCCCGCTTCCTTCTGAATCCCCTGGAGGGGTGTGACCGTGTAAGGAGGAGTGCCGCCGTACCAGTCCCAATGAATGATATCGGCCAGCGGCCCGATCAGAGCAATCGACTTGACCTTCGTCTTGTCGAGCGGCAGAAGGCTGTCTTGGTTTTTGAGCAGCACCACCGACTCGAGCGCCATTTTTTGGGAGACGGAACGGTCGCGGTCGGTATCCCAGGGAAGCGGCGAATCTTTGATTCTGGTATACGGAACCATGTCCGGCGGATCGAGCAGGCCAAGCTTAAGCTCAATCCGGAATTTGGGGCGCAGCGCCTTATCGATATCGGACTCCGTCAGTGAGCCGTCTTTGAGGGCTGCTTTGACTTCATCCCGGTAGCGATCCAGGAACTGATTGATGCCGGCCTTGATGCAGGCGACCACGGCCGCCTCCTGGTTGGGGAAAAGATGGCGTGGGTTGACAAGCAGCGTGACGGCTCCGCCATCACTGGAGATGACGTCAACACCCCACTTGTCGACCACGATGCTGCGCAGGATCGGACTAATGGCCATGGTCGTGCCGTTCCAGGCATTGTAGGAAGCCATAACGGCTTTGGCGCCGCCGTCAAGGAACGCCATGCGGAAGGGAACCGAGTAGTACTCCCAGAAGAGCCGCTCATCAAAGTTGGAGGATGAGCTGTTTCGGTTGTCCTCGTTTTCGTTGGCAAGGAAGTGCTTGAGCAACGCTGCGGATTGCCAGTATTTCGGGTTGTCGCCCTGGAGGCCATGAACGAAGGCAGTAGCCATGGTTCCATTGAAAAAGGGGTCTTCGCCGTAAACCTCTTCGCTGCGGCCCCAGCGAGGGTCCCGATCGAGATCCGACTGAGGCCCCCATAGCATGAGGATCTGCCGGTTGTATTCTGGGGTTTGGGTGATGAAGCGGGCCTCATAGCCCTCCACCCCGGCCGCGTCGCGCACCAGGTCGGGATCCCAGGTTGCGCCCATGCCGGGCGGCTGGGGGAACTGGGTCGTCGTGATCGGCTTGCGCCCGAAACGGGGCTCGCGCTGCACCACTCCGTGAATGCCTTCGGAACTACCGATGTTCGGAACGCCGAGACGTGGAACACCGGTGAGAGTGCCGAGGCAATCGATCTTCTCCTCCACTGTCATGAGCGAAAGAAGGTTATCGATTCGCTGCTCTGCGGGCAGATTAGGATCGTCGAACGGATAGTGCTGAAGATGCCATTGGTCGACCTGAGGTACTGGCTGCATGCGCTGCTGGGACGGCGCAGGAACGACAAGCAGAAGCGCGCAAAGCAAAACGACAAAATGCAGTTTCATCTTGAAGTCAGCTCTCTTTTCTAGCGATGGGAATTCCGAAATCCAAAAACCGGGACAATTCCATTCCAGTCGCGCCGGAACCTTAAAGAGGGAGACGAGATCGAAATTTCCAAGTGCTGAGATTTAAATCGGACATGTTCTGTCCGACGATATCAGACAATTTTCACACGGCCGGCTAAGAAGCTATAGTCCACCGGCAATTACCAATTGGAAAGCACTATACAACTTGATTTTTCCCTTAGGAAGATGTCCGACGAATTAGCGCGTCTTCGATGAATCTTTCGGCCGGGGGCAGTTGCCGCTGTTTTTCGTTGAGTGGGGGAGGATTAGGCAAATTCGATAGCGGAACAGGGCAAAACATCCGAGCTCAATAGAACAGCACCGCCTTCATGGTTTCCGCCACACTTCTTCGATGGCATCCGACTCAGAGCTGACGTGCAACTAGGCTCATTCTGGTTTACAAAGGCTTCCAGTTGCCACAAAATAGTGCGACTAAAGGTCACTCTATGAAGAACACTCCTTCGACGACGTCGCGCCTCTCCACTTTGGTGAATCTTGCCCTGCTGCTGGGAATCCTCGCGCTTATTGTGGTGCGCGGCGGAGCGCAGACACGAGTTGCTCTTCAACCCTTCGCTCAACAAGTCCGGCAAGTGGAAACGACGCTTGCGTACCTGGGACAACCGCTCAGTCCGGCTGACTACGAAACGATTAACCAGTCAATTGCTGATGCCGACGAGGCTTCCGCGGTGTCGCGATTAGAGCAGGTTCTCGATCAGCACACGCTATTTATCGTCGAGATTAATCCTGAGAGCCGTGTCAAGGTGGTGCGAGGCACGGCAAAGGCCGAACTGAACGAGGCAGGAACGCGCATTTTCTTGGTTAAGGTTGTGAATAAAGCAGGAGTGACAGCACCCTTGGTGGTACAAAGTCCGAATGCTCTTCCGGTCTTTGTGCAATCGGATTCGAGCCCGGAGCCGTCGAAGGTAGTTGCGCCTGCGGACGCGCGAGACAGATGGGTGGGTCTTGAAATCTACGACAAGGAGCCAATGTCACCCACGCTTTCCGGCCTCCCAGTGGAATATCGAATACTTGCGATTTACAGCAGGGATCGCGGACCGCGCTCTGCCTTGATCGGATTCAACGTGGGGCAGGGTACACAGGATATCGGCTTTCGGAATGAGACATCGGTTTTATTCAACGCGATGCCCGCCATCCCGCTGCGCTTGGCCGTTCGCGATGAGAATGGTGTTGCAACCGTAGCAGCGTTTACCATCCGCGACAGCTTGAATCGCCTCTATCCAAATCCATCAAAACGTTTGGCTCCTGATTTGTTTTTTCAGCCGCAGGTCTATCGTCAAGATGGCGATACCGTCGAGGTTCCAGCGGGTCGTTACACAGTGACAGCATCGATGGGACCCGAATACCTGCCAGAAACAAAGCACATTGAAGTGACCAGCTCAGGCCCAAACGTAGTCTCGTTCACCATGAAACGTTGGATCAATCCGGCGAAGTACCATTGGTACTCCGGCGATCACCATGTGCACGCAGCAGGTTGTTCTCACTACCAGAATCCAACCGAAGGCGTGCGGCCCGAAGATATGGTCCGCCAAATCGAAGGCGAGAAACTCAATGTTGGAGCGGTGCTGACTTGGGGACCTTGCTATTACTACCAGAAACAATTTTTCACTGGAAAGGACGATCCTCATTCAAGACCAAATGAGCTGATGCACTACGACCTTGAGGTCTCAGGATTCCCGTCGAGTCATGCAGGACACCTCGTATTGCTCGGCTTGACCGATCAGGATTACCCTCATTGTGTGCGCATCGAGCAGTGGCCCACGTGGGATTTGCCAGTCTTGCGTTGGGCGAAATCCCAGGGGGCGTTGACCGGGTTCGCACATTCCGGCTGGGGGCTAGAGGTAAAGTCTCAGGAATTGCCCAACTATGAAGTTCCAGCATTTGATTCAATCGGCGCAAACGAATACATCGTCGACGTTACACACCCCGGGGTAGTCGATTTCATTTCCACGATGGATACGCCTTATCCGTCGGAACTTAATATCTGGTATCACACGCTGAACGTTGGATTCCGAACGCGCATTTCGGGTGAGACGGATTTTCCTTGTATTACAGACGCTCGCGTAGGCCAAGGACGTGTATACGCGAAGATCGAAGGACCACTCACCTATGGTGCATGGCTAGACGCATTGCGAGCCGGAAGAAGCTATGTTTCGGATGGCAGAAGTCACCTCATGGATTTCGCCTTGAACGACATGGAACTGGGAACGGGAACAAGCGAGGTCAAGCTAGCAGGAAAATCCCAGGTGCATGCCCGAGTTAAAGTTGCAGCTTACCTGAATCCAACTCCGCTGAAGGATGAAAGCATTCCATCTGACCGCAGTGAGCAGTTCTGGATGAAGAGCCTGGACAATGGTCGCGCACTAAAATCGACGGAGAGCCTCCACGACCGTCCGGTTGACAAAACGCCGTATTGGCACCTCGAGCGGGCACGCATCGGCAACACTCGCGAGGTTCCCGTAGAGCTTGTGATGAACGGGAGACCTGTCGTCCGCAAGAATGTCATCGCCGATGGAACAGTCCAATTGCTGACATTTGATGTCTCGGTCGAGCGTAGCAGCTGGTTGGCGGTGCGCATTTTGGGTTCATCCCACACGAACCCGATCTTTGTTCTGGTGAATGGAAAACCCATTCGCGCGTCGCGTCAGAGCGCTCAGTGGGCGCTTGCCAGTGTGAATCAATGCTGGACCCAGAAGGCTCCTAAGATCTCACAGAAAGAGCTTCCCGAAGCCAAAGCAGCCTACGACCATGCACGTCAGGTCTACACACAACTCATCGCGGAGTCCGAACAATAGAGTGGAACCAAGCTAACCGAGACTTTGTAGTCGCTGTTGAATCGAACCGGCACCAACAGAATCGTCGCGGATCACTGTAACTGGACCCGCTACTCCCCAAACTCGGATTTCAGGGCGATGTCGAGACAACTGTCGAAATGGCCGACCGCGACTAAAAAGAAAGCACCAGAGGCGAGTGCTACTCCTTAATGATTTTGTTGAGTCGCGTGGCCACAGGATTCGGATTGTACCCTGCGGGATGGCTAATGAGTGAATGGCGCACTGTTACGCCAATTACCTTAATCGCACACGACCATCACGCCAGCGTGGCGTCATTACCGTAGCTAAGCTCAACTTCGATGCCCCATTCCTGCAGCAATCGTTCAGGTATGTAACACCGGTTCTTGTTACGCTGACACCATCGCCTCAGTTCAACGGAGTCGGCATAGTTCTGAGGAGTGAGGCGCAATTGCTTAACCAGTCGCTCAAACTCGGTGGGATATGCCGCAACCGGCGGCAAAGGACGGCCCCAATTTGGATTTCCCCGTCTACTCATAGCCGGGGAAATTACAGGATAAGATCATCATTGAGCTTGGAGCGGCCAGAGGCCGCGCCGCCTTCAAACGATAGCAGATAAATCCCCGACTGCGCACTCATTTGATCGAGCTGCCGACCTGAAGTAATCGTAGAGATGTGTATTGTAGTAGCCTATTTGGGGAGGTGAGTGTGGCAGAAATTCGATTGCAAGAGGGCGAATCCTTAGAGAATGCGCTTCGTCGATTCAAACGTAAGGTTCAGACGGAAGACATCATTAAAGAAGTGAAACGTCACTCGTACTACCTAAAGCCGGGTGAACGACGCCGACTGAAACAGGCTTTGGCACGGAAGCGCGCACGGAAAAAGTTTCGGAAAGAAGGTTCATTCGCGAAGGACTAGCGACGAGAATAATGAGCGACCCTGGTGTTCACGGGAATGTTTGCTGTTACGCCATCCGCTTGTCGATTCTTAAGGTGGTCAAGCGGTAAGGAGTTACCCAGGAGGCGTGTTTTATTCGCCCGCATTGGTTGCGAATGGTTCAGTTTCTGATGATCCGGAGAGCGCGGACGCACACTGCTTCACACCGGAACTTGAAGATGCGGCATTGGGCGTCCGGAAAAGAGGCGGCGGCAGGGTCTTCCTAACAAGCGAACCCAATGGCGGGAGCGCGAGACTCGTGCGCTGTCGGTGGCGATGCCGGTATCGGCGTACATCTGGCGATAGATTTTTGAGATGAGAAGAAAAGCCAAGCGGCCACGGCTGGACCGGATGAAGCGGGAACGTTTCCAGATGGGACCGAGACTGTAAAAGTTGTCCCACACCTTTTGAGTGCGCGAACGGATTTCTTCCGCGGACATCACTGGATGGTCCCAATACAACTTGGGACGGAGCGCCTGTGGAATCAGCCAGCGCCGGGTGAGCGGAATCCCCGCGATGACGGGCGGGTTTGCGCCCAGACCTTTTTCCCATCGATTGAAATCCACGGTACCTGGGTAAGGGCTCAGGGTTACGAACTGGGCGAAGGTGACATCGGCCTTGATGGCGGCGGCGGCGGTAGCGTCGAATGTTTCCGGACGATCGCTGGGCAACCCAAAAATAAACGAACCGAGCACATGTACGCCGTGGTGACGAAAAGTCTTGAGGCGTTCGATAAGATTTTCGCCAGCGAGATTGAAATCCTTGTAAATGTCTTTCAGGCCGGAGGGAGTCACAGACTCGACTCCAACGAGAGCACCCTTGATGCGGGCGAATTTCATCGCATTCAGAAAGTCGATATCTTCGGCCGCTTCCATGGTGATCTGCGTGAAGAACACCATGTCGTCGGGGAGCTTGGCCAGGCGCTCCATCAGTTCGAAGCGTTCAGCACGAAGGCTTTTGAGTTCGTTTAGGCGCACAGTGTTGTTCTGCTGGGCGGCCAGCTTGAGATCAGTAACGGTAACAGGATAAAAGTTATCGTCGGCAAGAGCGATGAAACGAAACCCGAGGCGGCGTAGTTGCACAATCTCTTCAATCACAACATCGGAGGCGCGTTGACGCGGACGCTGGCCATCGGTGCGCCAGACGGAGCAGAAAGAGCAATGCTTGGGGCATCCTCGTACCGTCTGCACCGACGCCCACATGTAGCGATCGCGCGGAATCAAATCCCAGCGGGCCTGAACAAACTCCTGCGCTTCGATCTGGCCACCCAGGTAGAGCGGTTGCGGAACCCCGGCTTTACAATCCGTCAGCGCCTTCGCCCAGACAACGTCTCCATCGCCTTTTACGACCGCGTGGGCGCCACCGAGTTGGCGCGCTTCCTCGGGATAAAGAGTGGCATGAATTCCGCCAAAGATCACATAAGCACCGCGCTCACGCGCCATCTTCCCGATTTCGTATCCGCGCAATGCGTTGGCGGTGTGGATACCGATGCCAACGGCATCACCCGGCTGAATTCGGTCCGGATCGATCGCAAACAGGGTTTCATCTACGAGAATAGGATCCCCGAAAGTTCTTGGTGTAGCGCCGGCAAGAACGTACTGCCAACGAGGAGTGATAACGGCTGTTCCGAACGAGACGGTACTAGGGTTAACCAGGTGCACATTCATCCCATGCGCTCCTATTTGCTCTAATTCTTGGAATACGCTTTCCGGAAACTGCGGCGAGCCCGAGTTTGACGTCCTTGTTGCTGGCTCGGCGAGGTCCATGCCTTCGCGCCCACGAGTATACGCTGGGAACTTGTATATCGTCTCCGAAAAAACGCGGTTAGTGCGGCATCATACTTTGCCTGCGGGCATCCGAAATAGCTGGCGCAAGGGGAAAGGCGAATACCGAACCAGTTCTGCGGCTTCGAAGCCGAGACGATTCCCCGAGCAGACGCAAGTTTCAGGAGAATCACGAGGCATACTCGAGCTGAGCGCAAGGAGAGTGTGGCTGGTTCTTTAGGGCTCAAAATCGGAGTGCTTAATACTGGCGAGAGCATCCGTCACCGACGTGAATGAACGAGAACCAGAACGAAGCCTACAAACCCGAACGACGGCTCTTCTGTCCAGGCGTACTTTGCGGCTGCTTTTGTCACGTTCTTATCACACACCCTATTTGCAGCCTTCGCAACGGCAAATCGCAACCTCAATCAACTGGAGCCACCAATTGAGAACGTTGGCGGAAGCGAGTGGGGTCGAACCCAAACTCTCGCAGAAACGAAAGCCAAGGTTCCGGAATGGTGGAACCCAAAGTACGTCGAAGGCAGTCGCAGGACCCGTTAACACCATTATCGATTGGGACGAGTGCGCGTAAATGCTCGTTAGACGCGTACCAAGAAGATAAACGCAGTCGCCTACGGAACCCGCCTATCATTCCTAAAAAGAGTACGAGCCTTGCAGCAGAAGCCAGCTGGATCCTCGGACCAGAGAAAAACGGTCGAAGTTGCGAGAGACACTTTCAAGGAAACTCGAATCGCCCAGTGCCTATTCTGAACTCAAGGAAGCCAAACATGATTCGCAAAGCTGCTCTGCAGGTGGGCGTCGTCGCTCTATTCGCTCTCATCCTATGGAATGGGTACGTTGTCGTTAGCAATGTGGGACACATGAGGAGAATTGCAGGGCTCACAGTGCAAAGCTCTATGATCCAGGCGAAGGTTTCGGCTGTAGTGAGAGATCTGACTGACATGGAAACAGGTCAGCGCGGATACTTGGTTACGGGTAACTCTTCTTACCTGCAGCCCTACACCGAAGCAAAAGAAAGGATCGTAGCTGATTTCGCTAATCTTCGTGCAGAGCTTGAATATCGAGGTGAGCGCGAGCGGTCTCTTGAGGCTGAGGCTGAAGCAATGGCCAACTCAAACCAATCTGAGATCGCACAATCCATCTCCTTGCGTAAACAGGGCTATCGCCACCGAGCATTCAGGTTGGTGGCTTCAACAGACACCATGGCCTACATGGACAAGGCGCGCGAGCGCCTGTCGTCGCTATCGGCGGAGGAAAACAGCAGGCTCGCTGAAATCGAAACACAGAGGAGTGCTGGCCTAGGCAAGATTTTGAAGGAAACCATCGTAGTCGATTTGGCATTGCTCGCTTTAGTCGCCAGCCTATTTGCACTTGTCCGCTATCATGGGCGTGTACTGGAGCAGGAAGCTGCCCAGAGCGCACGAAGGTTGGCGGCGCATGATTTTCAGCTGGCAAGACTCATGTCTGCCCTCTCCAACGAAGCGAGTTCGAAGACCTTTGCAATCGGAGCAAATGCACATTTAGTCCTGCAGGAATACGGGGGATTTTTACCTCGACACGCCCACCAATGTGTTGAGGAAATTGAGGAAGCATCGACCGCTCTGGAGCAACTGCGACAGGATTTGGTTGCCAATTCAGGTTCGAGCGAGCGGGAAAACGGTCTGTGTGAAGCCGTCGCATAAACTTCTAGGGTCAATTCAGAATCGGAAAGCCTCTGCAATCACTCCCGACACTAAAATCGCACCTAGCTCTGGTGCCTAAAAGGCAAAAAAACGCAGGTTGGAATGACTCGTTCGAACGGCCCTCCGAAAAGACAGCTGCGACTCTTGGCGTTGATCTTCTTTGCCAGGCTACAGCAGATGCCTATTTCGATCTGAGCCCGAGCGCTTGCAAACCGCTGCCAACAAAATGGCGGAAGCGAGTCGGGTTCGAACCCACCGGCGACATCGCAAGGTGCCGCCCGCCGGTTTCGAAGGTCACCAAAGGTGTTCTGATCCGTTCTGAAAATTCTCTACTATAACTGATTTTTCAAGGACTTAACGAAATCGCGTTCTGATGCGTTCTGATTGAATTTGATCATTTATGAACGTGGAACTATCACGTTTTTATCACACCCCCGAATGAGATGGCGATGTTACAGCAGCAAGCGCACAACCTTCGCCAGCAGGGGGCATCCAACGGAGCAAATTCCCTCTGCCTGTGGCCCGATGACCCTCCGATGTCCACTGCGCAAGCTTCCCTTTCTACTCGCAATGTGCAGCCTCGCCCTACAGTCATTCGCCGCGATCACGGTGAACATCAGTCCGCGGCGCGCACCACTCACGCTGAAACAAAGGCAGCAATTCAAAGCTACTGTTTCCGGCACCACGGGTACTGGCATCACGTGGCTGGTCGATGGCATCGTCGGCGGAAACTCGACGGTGGGTACCGTCTCCACCGCGGGTTTATACACGCCGCCCTCGACGGTCGGCACCCATACGGTCATTGCCAGAAGCAAAGCTAATACCAGCGTGAGCGCAAAAGCGACCGTCTGGGTGACGAACTACCCCGGCATGATGACCTACCATGGGGAGACGTTCCGCAGCGGCCTCAACCCGCAGGAGCGGGCACTCGCGCCTTCGCGGATGAACATCACGACATTCAAAAAGCTCTTCACACGCTCTGTCGACGGACAGATCTATGCGCAACCGCTGTACGTGGCCAATCTCCTCATCGGGACCTCCTATCACAACGTCGCTTATGTGGCGACCGAGCACGACAGTGTTTATGCATTCGACGCCGACGGCAAGACTACCTCGCCTATCTGGAAGCGGAATTTTCTGGGCACGAACATCAGCACCGTGCCAAGGCCAGGCAATGAACTGCTCTCGCCGGAGATCGGGATCACCGGCACACCGGTCATCGATCCCTCGGGCAAGAGTCTATTCGTGGTCGCCACAACGGTTGAGAGCGGAGTGGTGAAGCACAAGCTGCACGCATTGAGCCTCACGACAGGAGCGGAAAAGTACGGCGGGCCAGTGACGATCTCTGGCGGCTATGGAGGAGTTCCCTTCGCAGCTTCGCGACACCTGCAACGGCCAGCGCTGCTGCTGGTAAATGGAAACGTAATCGTCTGCTTTGGCTCGCATGAAGACAGACTGCCGTACCAGGGCTGGATTTTCGCCTACAACGCTAGTGGAGGCACGTTGCACCGCACGGGCGTGCTCAGCACTGCACCGAGCAGCACTGGTCGGGCAGCCATTTGGAACAGCGGAGGGGGTCCCGCGGCAGATACTCACGGCAACATCTTCGTTGTGACCGGGAATGGCAATTTTGACCTCAATACGGCCGGGGCAAGTGCCGGCAATTCATTTCTGAAGTTGACGTTGTCTAATGGCTCTTTCCACATCCTCGATTTCTACACACCAAGCAACTATGCCGCCCTGAATGCCGACGATCTGGACCTTGGTTCGGGTGGGCCAATGATCGCGCCGACGCAGAGCGGCGCCGCCGTTCCAAGCTTGATTCTGTGCGGCGGCAAAGACGGCATCATCTACGTCGTGAATCGCTCCAACATGGGTCACTACAGCGCAACGACCGACCATGCCGTGCAGAAGCTGGCGATCGGCCTCCCGGAGCCAATCAATGGCAACTTCTTCACTCCTGCAAACTGGAACGGCTACGTCTATTTCGGAGGGATGAACGAACCGGTGATGGCCTTCAAGTTCGCAAATGGGCTGTTACCATCTTCGCCGTCCTCGCAAACCATGAGGGTGTTCGGATATCCGGGCCCGAGCGCAACAGTTTCGGCCAACGGCAGTTCAAACGGGATCGTCTGGGTATTGGATAACTCGAAGTTCGTTGGCGGCGATCTACAGGGACGCGTGAACACAGCTGGGCCAGCGGTCCTGCATGCTTATCGTGCGGACGACCTCAGCGTGGAGTTATACAACAGCAGTCAGGCCGGCACACGCGACACTGCAGGCACAGCGATCAAGTTCACGATTCCGACAGTCGCCAATGGACATGTTTATGTGGGCGGCGCGAAACAATTGACGGTGTACGGGATCGCCCCGTGAATGCACTGCAGCCTCGGAAAGAAAGTAGGCGAGCTCAACCCGATGATGGACAAGCCCGTAACCGGATCAAAATAGCCATTTTGTTGTTCAAGTCCTGCTCCCGACAGACAGTGCCACGAAGGTCCCGATTTGCGCCGCACCGGCAAGTGCAAACCAGACCAGGCGTTCGCGTGGCTGAATAAATGCCTTGAACTTCGCTCCACTATGATGATCTGGATCGATTCTCACCCTGGAGGCTCTTTCGGTACGCTTCGCTCTGACCCGCGATTTGCCGAGCTCAAGTGCAAATTGAGGATGAATAGTTGATGGCAAATAGGATAAGTTGAATTCAGAGCAAGCCGCTAGACCTCTCCTGGCCGCGGCAGAGTCTTCCATAAACCACCAAAAATGGCGGAGGCGAGTGGGGGTCGAACCCACCGGCGACATCGCAAGAAGCCGCCCGCTGGTTTTGAAGATCACCGGAGGTGTTCTGATCCGTTTTGAAAATTCTCTACTATAACTGATTTTTCAAGGGCTTAAAAAAATCGCCTTCTGACGCGTTCTGATCGAATTGGATCATTTATGAACGTGGAACTATCACTATGAACGTGGAACTATCACGTTTTTATCACAGTCGAGAACGGCGCACCTTTGCGACCCTGGATTTCACGTATCACCCGCGATGCGTTAGGAAAAACGAATCTTCAACCCGCCTCATTTGTCCCGACCAACCGCTCACTTGTCTTGAGCTAATCTAAGGGAACTCGAACGTGAACAGTGGTGCTTCCATCCCTCGGACTTGATTCGATGAACTTGACCGTTCAGAAGGCATGAACGACATCACAGCCGCTGTGCTAATAGGCAGGAGGCAGGCCCACCGTGTTCACAATGGTGCGATATCGCTTGTCCGAATGCAAAAAATCAAGCCCGGGTTCGTTCTGGATGAATACCAGCCACGCCGAGTGCTCCCGCAAAGCAACCTCCAGATATTCCAGGGTATTTTCTCGATCTCCCACGCACGCGTAATTGATCGCTATATCGAAAGGTGCGACGTATTCTTTGTGGGCGCGCGCTGTTATGTCCTTCACGCCCCATTCTTCAACCGCTCTTTCTCCTCCCACCTCAAATGCGCGATGCGCGGCGGCGGCTACTTCCGGGCCGTTGGCAAGGCGAAGCCCTTCTTCGAAGTTGTGCTGCGACTCCTTCCACATGCCTTTCAACCAGTAGGCGTGCGCCAAGTTAAAAAAACCTACGATGTTTGGTTGCGCCCTAGTACGCATTTCAAGCTCGATGATGGCGGCGTCAATCTGACGAACTTGAATGTAGGTAAGACCCAAAAGCCAGGGCTCCGAAAATGGATCAAGATCCATGGCGCGCTTCGCTTCTTGGACAGCCCTTTCGGAACGCTGCGATACGACCAGAACCCACGCGTAGAGATGGTGGGCACCCGCTAGATTGGGGTTAAGCGACAACGCACGCAGTAACTCCTTCTCCGCGCTACGCCAGTCCCATTTGCCGAAGAGATAAAAAGCGGCCAGAGACTGGTGGGCTTCGGCACTTGTATCGTCAAGTTCCACGGCCTTGCGAGCGGCCTCACCTCCCTGCTTCATGGTTGTTTCTGGCGGAGCCAAACCCTCGACCACGCTGGCTATGTAAGTATCCGCAAGGCCGCTCCATGCCGCGGCATAGTCGGGCTGGAGGCGGATCGCCCTCTCGAAATGTGCGCGGCTATTCTCATTATCCATCGAGTACCAGAGATAGTGTCCGCGCAAATACTCATCGTGTGCCACCGGATTTATATAGCGTTGGGGGCTGGGTGGGCCTACAGCGACTTTCACCTCTCTTGCGATGGTTTGCGCCAGTTCCCCAGGAAGAGAAACTGCGTCGTTGAAGTCACGGTCATAACTCTCGGCCCAGACGTGCGTGTCACTGGAAACCTGAATCAATTGGACAGTGATGTGCACGCGGCTGGGTAAGCGCTCGATCGAGCCTTCCAGGATGCCATCCACTCCCAGTTCACGTCCGATGTCCCGCAGCGGCTTCTTCGCAGTCTTATACTGCATGGCTGAGGTCCGCGATACGACATGCAGTTGCGTGTTCTTGGCCAGCATAGTGATGACTTCATCTGTCATGCCGTCAGCAAAGTAATCCTGCGATGGATCACCAGAAAGATTGACGAGTGGGAGAACCGCAAGAGAGTGAATCGAAGAGAGTTGATTCCGTGCGAATACTCGATCACGCACTCCTCCCGCGTTGAATGCCACCAGCGCTCCTGCAGTAACAAACAAGAGAACCGCGGTCAGAGCAGCTACCAACCACTGGCGATGACTTTCAAGGGCAGCAGCCGGGGACTCCCTGGATTCGGACGCCGAGGGGTCGTAATCGGCGGTCGACACCGACGACGCAACCATTGCCGCCGGCTGCGCGATGCTTTGGTTGCCGATTACATTCACCTGCCCAATGAAGCGGTAGCCTTTCCCAACCACCGTTTGCAAAAAAAGGGGCCGTTCGGGATCGTCCCGGAGCGCCAGCCGGATCTTTCGAACGGCGGTGTTGATGCCGTGTTCCGTATCCACGAACACATCGCTGCCCCACAGCCGCTCTATGATCTCCTGTCTTGTTACGAGGTGACCATCTTTCGTCACCAGAAGGATCAGCAACTCCATTGGGATTTTTTCGAGCTTGACCGTCCGGCCTTTGCGCCGGAGTTCGTAACGGTCACAATCCAGGGAGAACTCGTCGAATTGAATCAGTCCTGTAGACACTAAGTAGCGCCGTTGGCACGAGAGTATATCATCGGACCACTCGGATCTCTCCTAAACTATGTAGCTGCAAATACTTGCAGCTTCACCTCATCTTCACAGTGAATTCACCCGCCGTGCATGGCGGCAACTCGATCTTCCACGGTAAACCTTCTGGCACCGGCCAATTGGCCCAAGGAGGTTCCACATGCAGAACAAGTTTAAAGTCTTGATGTTAGCCTTCGCTTCGGTGTGCCTGCTTGCAGTGAATGCAAGCGCCGCGTGCGGAGATTCAAACAAATACGGAGCACTCCTCCATCGGCAATCGTGGAGAGGGTTGGGATTCAGCAGGGGTTCACTGTTAACGGTTGCTGACTCAGCCGATCCTATCGTAGGAATGTGGCATGTCAGCTTCACAGCCCAAGGGAATGAGCTCGGCCCGCCCGACGGCGCCCCCATCGACAACGCGCTAGTTACTTGGCACAGTGATGGCACCGAGCTCATGAACTCCGCTCGTCCGCCTCAGGACGGAGACTTCTGCATGGGTGTGTGGAAGAAAACAGGAACCAATAAATACAAGCTGAACCACTTCGCCTGGCTGGCTAATGACACATCGAATTCTCCGTCAGGCATTGGCAATCCTGCCGGTCCAACTCGATTCTTTGAAGAAATTACACTGAGCCCGGATGGGAATCATTACAGCGGCAGGTTCACCCTGGATGCGTACGACACCTCGGGGACCCAGGTCGCACACATTGTCGGTGTGATCGCAGCAACACGCATCACCATTAATACGACCGCCCCGGATCTTCTGTGACGAGCAGACCTACTCAACTGGGCAGGGGGGCCGGAGTTAGACCGGCTGCCTCGCCCATGAGGTCTGCATTCATGAACGCACTGGACAAGCCGGCAACTAGTTAGCCCTCGTTCTCACCAAGGCCGGACCGAGAATGAAGCCCCGGGAACTCAATGAATAAATGGCGGAAGCGAGTGGGGGTCGAACCCACCGACGACATCGCAAGATGCCGCCCGCCGGTTTTGAAGACCGGGACGATCACCGGACCGCATGCGCTTCCGGGGTGCGTTAATTAGGTTAACAAATGCTCGCGTACTGCTCACGAGCGTCGACCGACCACTGGTGACTTCGAGCCGTCACAGCTTGGGCAAAATCCAGCCTGGTTCACTGCGGTTTTGCATAATCGTCGGCACCGAGGAAGTGTAGCGAGACATAAGGCTCGTCTCCGACGACCCAACTATCGTGGCCCGGTTCAATGTGGAAGATATCACCAGCTCGCATCTCAACAATGCTTCCGTCGTCCATGGCCGCAGTTGCGCAACCTGACACAACCATGCCGACGTGCTCAACCGGACAGCTCTTTAGCCCGGCAGCCTTGCCAACGTGCAACGACCACCTCCAACCGGGCTCATAGGTGGCTCGCCCGATGGTGATTCCGCCGAGCTGCAGGAGCTCGAATTTGCCCTTTTCAAACGTTCGTACCACATCTGGAGTTTCAAATCGCTTGAGGGTGACTTCGCGCACGCATTCCTCCATTGACGTCTCTCCCACCATAGATGGAAAGGCCGCGATTGCTCGCGGCCTTCCCTGTCCCTGCCATGAAATTCCAGCTCAGTGCCGTCCGCCGCCGTGGCCGCCATGGCCACCGTGCCCCCCGTGCCCTCCTCCACCTCGACGACGGCGATGGCGTCCGCCACCTGCGCCCGGACGACCGCCGCCACGTCCTCCCCGGTCACCTCCACGGTCTCCGCCGCGGTCACCTCCACGGTCTCCGCCACGATCGCCCGAGGTTGGCGCGTCGATCCGATTGAAATTCGGCTCGTCGCCTTCATCGAACTCAGCTCCGCCTTCGAGCGTCAAGGCGGGAGCTGCGCCGACCGGAACCGTCTGAGCCTCGGACTCCGGCTCGCCATCGACTGGAGCAGGAGGCGGTGGCGGTGCGGAACCACCGCCCATCTTTGCACGCTGTTCTTTAAGAATTGCTTTGCGCGAGAGACGGATGCGGTTGCCTTCTACGGCTAGCACCTTCACCAAAACCTGGTCGCCTTCTTTCAGCTCGTCGCGAACATCCTTAATGCGGTGTTCCGCGACCTCACTGATGTGCAACAAGCCCTCGGTTCCAGGAATGATCTCGACAAATGCACCAAAGTCGGCTAACCGTGTCACTTTGCCGAGGTAGGTCTTCCCCACTTCCGCGGTGGCGGTTAAATCGCGGATGATCTGGATAGCCTTATTTGCGGAAGCCTCGTCGTTGGAGGCCACGTTTACCTTACCCGTGTCCTCGACGTCGATCTTCACACCTGTCTGTTCGATGATCGAGCGAATCATCTTGCCGCCGGGCCCAATGACGTCGCGAATCTTGTCGACCGGAATCTGTAGCGTGTAAATCCGTGGTGCATACGCAGAAACCTTCTCGCGATGCGTTGAGATGACCTCGTCCATCTTGCCGAGGATGAACAGGCGGCCTCGTTGTGCCTGAGCCAGCGCCTCGCGCATGATCTGCGGCGTAATGCCACCCACTTTGATATCCATTTGAAGAGCGGTAATGCCGTCTTTCGTCCCCGCCACTTTAAAGTCCATGTCGCCGTAATGATCCTCGGCGCCAGCAATGTCCGTCAGGATGGCGTATTGATCGCTTTCCTTGACCAAACCCATTGCCACGCCGGCGACTGGAGCCTTGAGCGGAACCCCTGCGTCCATCAGCGAGAGGGCTGCGCCGCAGACAGTAGCCATCGACGAAGAACCATTCGATTCCAAAATATCGGAAACGACGCGCATGGCGTAAGGCCAATTTTCTTCCGTCGGCAGCACGGCAGAGACTGATCGTTCTGCTAAGGCGCCGTGGCCGATCTCGCGTCGGCCAGCTCCACGCAGAAAGCCCACCTCCCCAACCGAGAATGGCGGGAAGTTGTAATGCAACATGAAGCGCTTTTTGGCTTCGCCTTCGAAGACCTCGAGACGCTGCATATCATCACTGGTACCTAGGGTGGTCGTTACTAGCGCTTGGGTTTCACCGCGAGTGAAAATTGCAGACCCGTGGGTACGAGGGAGAACACCAACCTCGATCCAGATGTCACGAATCTGATCGAACGCGCGACCGTCCGGACGGCGCTTCTGATTAATGACGGCCTCGCGGAAAAGGCGCTCACGTAGAACCTCGTAGTAGGACTTGAGCTTTGCCTGTGCCGCTTCGTCTTCTTCGGGAAGCGCGGCGATCAGTGCCTTCTTCAGCTCGGCAACCAGCGTATAACTTTCTGACTTGGGATGCTTTTGGGTGTCGAGCCGATCAGCAAGATCGTCACCGATTTTCGATTTGAGTTCGTCGTAGTAGACCTGATCGAACTCGGGTGAGGCAACCTGACGCTTCGGCTTTCCGGCTTTTTCGCGAAGTTCGTTGATGCCGGCGCAGATCTTCTTGATTTCGGCATGACCGAATTCAATGGCGTCAACCACCGTCTCTTCTCTTACTTCTTTCGCGCCCGACTCGATCATCACAATGCCTTCGGACGTGCCGACGACCATGATGTTCAGCAAGCTGTCGCGCATCTCGCTGTAGGTCGGATTAATGATGAACTGGCCATCGATTAAGCCGACGCGAACTGCTCCCACTGGTCCATTGAAGGGGATGTCGGAGATGGTAAGGGCGGCGGAAGCGCCATTGATGGCGCAAACATCGGGATCGTTCTCGGTGTCAGCCGAGAGGACGAATGCTATGACCTGGGTCTCATTACGGAAGCCTTCTGGAAACAGCGGCCGGATCGGACGGTCGATCTGGCGGCTGGTTAGAATTTCGCGTTCGCTAGGTCGGCCTTCGCGCTTGATGAACCCGCCGGGGATGCGTCCACCGGCATATGTGTACTCGCGGTAGTCAACCGTCAGAGGGAAGAAGTCGATCCCCTCGCGGGGCTCGCTGTTGGCTGTGGCCGTGGCTATAACGACATTGTCGCCCATGCGAACAACGGTCGAGCCATGGGCCTGCTTGGCCAGTTTTCCAGTTTCTAAAGAGATCCGCTTACCGCCTGCGAGATCGATCGATATTTCTTGTTTCATGATTTGTCCTTGATCAGGAGGGCAGGTAGAACCAGCAGTGAGGCATCGAGCGGCAAGCTACGAGCAATCACCTGGAACATGCGGTTAGCAATAAGGTTAGCTGTGCGGGTTGCACACAGCTCGTGGCTCGCTGCTTACCGCTGAACACCAGAGAGAACGGAATTCCACTTACCTCAGATACACTACGGCGCTGTCCCGAAAGCCTGGAACAAACAGCCCAAAGAGAAAAAGCCCCCTACTTTCGGAGGCCGAGTCTCTGAACAACCGTCTTGTAGCGCTCGGAATCGTATTTTTTGAGGTAGTCGAGCAAGCGACGACGCTTGCTGACCAGCATAAGAAGACCGCGGCGTGAACCATGGTCTTTCTGGTGCGACTTGAAGTGCTCCGTCAGTTGACCAATGCGTTCGCTCAACAGAGCGATTTGGACTTCTGGACTGCCCGTATCGGTGGGATGCGTTCCGTACTGGTCAATGAGGGATTTCTTTTGCTCTCTGGCTAGCACTAACCTGATGCACTCCTTCTAATTTTTCAACCTTTAAGTTGTAT
>DATJEL010000067.1:0-2706 GCA_035496675.1 Terriglobales bacterium | reverse complement strand
AGTCAGGTGGTTGCCGAAAGGGGATGTGCTTGGCCAGATTCAGTTCATTCGTGAAATCCTCGGATTGAGAACCGAATAGTTTGACCGACGAGGTTGGCGGCAGTTCAGTTGCGCCGAAGAATTGTTTTTGCAACACAACCGGGCCGGCAGCTTCCTCTGCGCGGACAGGTGCGTTGGGATGAAACTGACCCAGGCCAAATCCGACGAAGCGTCCAGGCATCGGGATTGGCATTTGCACTTGGAGCTATCTCTGCGGCCGGGCTCTGGCCCCCCGATACCGGCCGCTAGATCGACTGCGCAAAGCACCCAGCATCTCGGGTGTCAGCCGGCCCTGGATCCGATCTCGTATAGTCGGAATACCGAGTGGCCGTTCGGCGCCGCCGGGCTTTGGGATCATCACCCGCCGCACGGCTCGTGGTTGATACGTCTTGGCGCGAAGGTCCTCCCTGATGCCACGCAGCCATTCCTCCAAGCCTGCGACTCGATTCCCCAGAAGCTCTGTCCATCCACTCCCGGCACCAGAGCCGCTTCAGCTTCATCGCGCCGCCTTCCAGATCATACGAGCGACCACCACTGCGAGCACGGCGAGCAACGCCAGGAACAGCGTGCGGTCCGAGGGCAATCGGCCATGCTCTTGCTTCACTGCTACGCACCTTCAAGATCTATCATCCTCCGACCGGCCGAAGCCGGTTTCGCGCGAGTGGTCCGTGTTAACCGCACGGTCCGCCAGGAGGGCAGTTAACGACAGGGTGGCCCGATTTCTTCGGGTGTCGCGGTAGGGGATGGATCTCGCATCGCTTTCACTGACGTGAGGCCTGGGAAGATCTGGAAAGTTTACGTCATTCCGTCGGCAGGCGGTGCGCCGCAGGAGCTGATGCCAGGCGATACGCGCCCGGAAATTGATCCCTCGTGGTGGCCGGATGGAAATTCCATCGTCTTTGGAGGGTCGGTCAGAGACGCCAAGAGTGGTATTCAAAGCATCGACCGCAAGACTCACGCGGTCTCGACACTACCAGGGTCGGAAGGACTGTTCAGCCCTCAACTATCGCCCGACGGTCGGTACGTTGCCGCGTTCCCGACAGATGCTTCGAAGCTCATGCTGTATGACTTCAAAACGTGGCAATGGCAAAAGACGGGCGGCGGCATCTTTCAGTTCAACACTTGGTCGCGAGACGGCAGGAGTATTTACCTTCTCGATGTCAGCGGAGTTTTTCAGATTGTCCGGTTTGACGTTGCTAGCAACAAGCTTGAGCCGGTTGTCAGCTTGAAAGATGTCGAACAAGGAGCCAGGGGCTGGGTAGGATTGGATGAAGCGGGAAATCCCATGCTCGTGCTCGACAAGAGCATTACAGAAGTTTACCGTCTAGATCTGCAAGTTCCCTGAAGGTGCCCCGACAACAGCTCGAATCGTCGTTCCGAATTTGGCCAATTCCTGTGGGGGCTCGTGCGACCCGTCACGGGACCGAGTCTTGGCGGCCGCTTTGGTTTGTTGGTTCGCAGATATCCTGACACGCTCGAGCGGTGGGGGATGGCACGGGCCGCTTCCGCGTCTTCGGGCCTTGCCGTTCGCGTGGTGTCGGCCAGATAGTAATACGCTTGAGGAGTTGTTTCTCCCAGGGCAATCGCTGTACGGATGGACCGCAGAGCTTCTTCGGGATTTCGGTGGATGGACTGGATGATGCCGCGAATCAGCTACGGCGGTGATGTTTTCCAGCATTTCGACGAGCTCCCGGACGCCGGTTTCCCGGTCAATGATCTCGGCTGTTGACTCAATGAAAGATGGATTGCGCTCGATTTGTTTGGCGGCGCGGAGCGCCGTCGGTGGTTTTGGCTTTCCTCGGGGCGGGCGCCATAGGGAACAATACTGCCTCCATGCGCCCGGCCGGGAGTTTGGAAACCCCCGGAATTTTGGACAGGGCCGTAACTATCAAGGGTTCTTGTTCGACCTCTATCGGAACCAGCTAAGCCAGGTGCAACCGCAGGCCTGCGTAGAAGTTTCCGATTCGGCAACTGGGACGCGAAGCAAGAGCTGCGAGTGAACCAATTTGTGACGGTTAGACTGGACAAGAGGACACTATTCTGGTTTGGACTCGCGACGTCAGTGGCGGCAGCGTCTTCGGCTTGCCTAATTGCCTATGCTGGCTTCGGAATGGTTTACGGCGCATATGTGGGTCTCTCCGCGCATGTTGCCGATCTTCGTGTTCTTCAAATCAAGGGTACACGGGCTCTGCAGTCCGGCCTGCTGCTTCAGCCGCTCGTCACCGGTCTCTTATGGATCGCTCTTGATCGGGCGGCAACAGATCGGGACCGAATAACGCTGTGGAGTCGGACCCTCAGAGTCTGCACAGCGCTCGTTCTCATCGATCTGGGCACGCTTGGAATTCTCTTCGTGCTCGGACAGCTCGGCTTTGGTCCTGTCGTAGATCTCGTCCGAATCGTCGACCGACTTGTGGGTGTCGGTTTGTAAACACATTAGCCTTTGCGTGATTCCCCCTTTTATGGCTCCGATCCGCAACACGCCCACCTCTGCCGAGAACGCTCAGCCTATCCCGCGCGCTGAAATCATCAAAGGTTACGAGTATCAGCCCGAGCAATATGTGTTGGTGAGCGATGACGAACTCCGGCGCATCACACCGCCCACCTCCAGTGATATTCAGATTCTTGAGTTCGTTCACCTAGGCGAAATCGATCCCGTCTATTTCGAGA
>DATJEL010000066.1:0-104839 GCA_035496675.1 Terriglobales bacterium | reverse complement strand
GCATCCTTAGTGAGCAGAGAAAGGAGCACTAAAATGCAGCATTGAGTAATCTAAAGTACGAGTTTGGATTTCCTATGTGTAGTATCTTCAGGGCTAAGCACGCAATATATGCATGCCACCGGAGTCAGGTCGCCAGCGAATGCAGATTCTCTTCTGCTGCCGCGCTGTTTCGCCGCCAATGTGACGGCATCTTGAAGCGCGGGACACTCTGCGCCCGTGACAATTGCCACAACACGTGGCACATCGGATGGGATGCTCACGCCCGTGTCTTTGACAACGAAACCAGCCTTACTAGTGCTTTTGATTTCTATCCCCACGCCGCTAGCGGGTTCTATGAAGCTGCCGGGAGTCAATTCCAGCGAGTACAACTCGTCGGGAATGCCGTCAACAACGATAGCCGAATAATCGCGGTATTGGAGCAACTGTCCGCTCCGGACAAGTTCACACGACTGATTAAGGTGTTCATGAATAAGAATGCGTGCTGTCTTTGGGTTCTCTGGATCGGTGCCACCAAATGCCACCGCAGATAAAGACAAAACAGCAACTACCGACTGCCATCCGAGCCTCATCAGCGTGATGTTATCAGAGTGGCCCACTCGAACCAGCTTATCGACTGAATATAATCACTGAATGAAAGTGCGCCTTTGGATCGCTGCCTTGCTGGTGTGTACCGGGATATCAGCGCAGGAAAGCCCCTCTGCATTGGTTCTTGATGTCTCGAAGGAACCCCACCACAAGGTTGTATTTGAGAACCCGCAGGTCAGAGCCTTCCGCCTCGAACTTCAACCCGGCGAAGGAACCTTACCGCACCGCCATGAACGACCTTACGCTTATCTCAGTTTGCAAACTCTGACGATTTCAAATGAAGTCCGAGGTCGGCCACCCGTCGTTGTTGCACTTGAAGCCGGCGATGTTCACACCTCCAAGGGCGGGTTCACTCTCGCGGAAAGGAATAAGTCACCTGCACCTGCCGACGTCATAGTGATCGAGGCGCAGAAAGCTGATACAGGCGATTTTGCAACGCCGCTCGGGGGGTTTCGCTATCACGATGCGGCTTTTGGTGAATTATTCCAATTACCTCAGATGCGTGCATACTCAATGGTAATTGCGGCGGGCGGCCACACAGAAAAGCACGAAGAACGTTTCGATAGGCTCCTGGTAGCTCTATCTGACTTGAAACTCCGCGAGGACGTTGCCGAACAGCCTTCTTCTGAGATTGTTATGAAGGCTGGGGAAATCAAATGGTTCCCAAGGGGAACAAATCACGCGACAACGAACACGGGCAACTCACCAGCCACATTCATCACATTCGAGTTTCGATAAAGGAAACGATCCCACCACGCCAAGGGATGTCGGCGAGGGCGATGGGAAAGGGAGCACTTTGGCTTGCCTTCGATTGAGTACTCGCCTATGATCTGGGCTTGGAGCGAGTTGTTGGTAAGTTGTTGAAAGGTAAATGGTCGGGGCGATAGGATTTGAACCTACGACCCCCTGCGCCCAAGGCAGGTGCGCTACCAGGCTGCGCTACGCCCCGACAGGTAGTTCTGGATTATTTTACCCCACGAAATTAAGGAGCGCTCAAAGCTCACCGATTTCACGCCCTCGCAAAGTCCACGTATCCGCGCTGAACATCTGTACGCATGAGTCTCACGCGCAGCTTGTCGCCAACATCCAGTCCCTTTTGTCCCTGCGTCAGCAAGCCTTCGACATGGGGTGTTAATACGCGAACAAACGTTCCATGGGGGGTCACACCCGTAACGATGGCATCGAAGGTCGCTCCAATGCGGTCGCTCATCACCGACGCCGCCAGGCGCTTCGACATTTCTCGTTCAACCTTGCGCGCGGCATTTTCTTTCTCGGTACAGTTGCGGGCAATCGATGCAAGTTCGTCGTCTGAATAAGGGTTGGGGGCGCCGGCGATGTGGGCCTTCAACAACCGCTGCGTAACCACGTCGGCAAAACGGCGGTTTGGCGCGGTAGAGTGAGTGTAGTCTTGGACGGCCAGTCCAAAGTGGCCCATTTCTGGATCGCCGGGACGCTCGAGCACGTACTCGCCGGGACCAATCAACTTAATCACCGCGAGTGAAAGATCAGCAAAGTGATCGGGATCTGCCTGCTTGCGGAGCAAGAGGAAATCATTCAACGCCTTCGAGTCCGGGCTAGCCGGAAGAGAGCCGCCGTGGATCGCTGCAAGTTGAACGATGCGGTCCCAGCGCTCAGGAGTCTTCACGACGCGCCGGAGCGATGAAACATTGAGTAGAAGTCGAGCCACCACGCCGTTTGCTGCCACCATGAAATCTTCGATCAGCTCGGTGGCAGGATTCTTCTGCTGTTTGGCAACGTCTACCACTTTTCCGCTCACCAGAATTGGGCGAACTTCGTTGGTATCGATGTTCAAAGCTCCGTGCGAATAGCGCTCCTTTTTGAGCGCCCCTGCGACTTGATTTTGGGTCTTGAGCTGCCCCTGCAGATCGCCCGAGGCCTCTACCTTCGGCGGAGGCGGAGCCGCACCTTCGAGCCACGCTCCCACGGCACCGTACGTTAGCTGGGCTTTGTTTTGAACCAGCGCCGGATACACCGTTCCGGATGACACCGTTCCGTCGCCGGCGGCGGTGAACTCAATCACCATGGCCAACCGATCCTGACTTTCAAGGAGCGACGACGCGCCGGTCGAAAGCGCCTCCGGCAGCATGGGGAAGTCCCTCACCCCGGTATATACGGTTGTTGTCTCCTTCGCGGCATGATCATCTATGGGGCATGACTTAGGAACAAAAGCGTCCACATCCGCGATGCCGATCATGACCTTCACATGACCATTCGAGAGTTGCTCGACAACTTCAATTTGATCGAGATCGCGCGACGTATCGTTATCGATAGAGGACCACAGCAATCCCCGGAGATCGCGCAGTCCGCTGGAGGCGACGGGCGGTCGCGACTGAATCGAAGCCATCTGCTTGACGACAGCATCCGGAAAATCGGGTTCAAAGCCATGCTCCAGCATGATTTGCTTGGCCATTGTCTGAAGATCAACCTGCGCAGCGGATGAATTGCTCATGCACGCTCCCGTGAGTAAGTGAGACAGGGTAACACTTTGCCAGCCCAATTGGCTCTGGCCCAGCTAGTCGTCATCGCGGAGTTCCTGGTATCGCATCAGCACGTCTTCCTTTGAGACCACGCCTTCTAGCTGACTGAAGTTTGCTCGGTTCACCACAGGTATCAGCGGCCAGCGATCCACATAGCGCAGCGCGGCCTCAAGGGAATGGTCGGGATGAAGGTAGGGCATTCGCAGCGCCGGTATCAGTGTGCGAAGGCGACTTTCGGCGTCGCCGCAAATCCAAGCATTAAGCTCGGCAGTGGTCAGAATGTGCCATCCGCCTGGGTTAACGTGAACAAGGGCATACTCCTCGGCAAAGCTCTTAGCCTGTTCTGCAGCTTGCCGAACTGTGAGATCTGCATCCAGGACGGCACCGGAGAAAGGTCGAACCGCGTCTTCCACCCGCAATACAGTCTGCTCGCGTTGCTCCTCCATGGATGGAAGTTCAAGGCCGTCTTGGCGAGTCAGTAGGTCGAAGATGGGCGTCTTCCAAAATGCCCGCGAGATCACATAAGCGATCGAATTGGCGACAATCACCGGCAAAATGATGGAGTAGTTTCCGCTGACCTCGAGCACCATAAACACCGATGTCATGGGTGCCCGGAGAAATCCTGCAAACAAGACTCCCATGCCTACCATTGCGTACGTCGCCGCAGATGCCGGAAGATGAGGAAGAGAGGCATGCTCGATGCCGGCTACTGACGCCCCCAGCATCGCTCCGATGAACAGCGTCGGGGCGAACATCCCACCGGGAGTTCCGCTGGTGAAGGAGACGGTCGTAGAGAGAATCTTCAACCCGGCCAGAATGCCGAGGAACTCCCAAGTGTATTTACCCTGCATTGCATTGTCGATGAAGCCGTAGCCCGCACCCATGACCTGAGGCGCCCCGAGGAGCGCAATCAATCCGATCACGAGGCCCGCAAGTGCCGGCTGAAGGTATTGCGTCCATCTCGGTAGCGCTTTCAACTTCGGCCGAAGGACGGCGATACCACCGGCCAGCACCAGGGAGGCAAGCCCGCCGGCGACACCGAGCGCCCCATACGCTATCAATTCCCAGGCATGGCGGAGTTCGACTGCAGGAATGCGAAACAACGGTTCCGACCCGAGAAAACCGCGCATTACCACCACGCTAGAAACAGCAGAGAGTACGATCGATCCAAGGACGCCGACGCTCCACCGGCCGACCACTTCCTCAATCACGAACAGCACGGCTGAGATCGGAGCATTGAACGCCGCCGCCAATCCCGCCGCGGCACCCACCGGAGCCAGCAGCCTCATGCGGTCGCGCGAAAGCCTCAGTCTCCGTCCCAGAGTCGATGCAATCGCCGCACCGATCTGGAGGGAGGGGTCTTCCGGTCCGAGCGACTGGCCTGATCCTATGGCGAGCGCGGCAGTAATGAATTTTCCAATGGCCGTACGAAACGGGATATACCCGTTATAGATATAAACCGCTGCTTTGGTCTGATTTACGCCGCTTCCTCGTGCCCGCGGAAACAAATGAATGACGAGCGTGGCGATCACGATTCCCGTCAGGCTGGGCACGACCAGCAGTCGAGCGTGGGAAGCCGTCAGTTCCGAGCCCAGCAAATGAACCCGGATCCATTCGATTGCGTAACGAAATGCGACGACTGCAAGCCCGGAAACAATCCCAATGATGATTGAAAGGAACAGGAAAAAGCGTTCCTCGCGGAGAAGATTCCGGGCGAGGATCTGGGACAACTTTCGCCGGCTGACTTTTTGAATCGGAGAAATATCTTTGGGCGTCTGCCCTACTCCCGCATCTTCCACCTAAGCTCCTTACCTGAGTAAAAGAGACCACGTCGCACGGAACCCAGGAGTTGCGAGTTCCACAGGTTCCAACCATGAACTCAATCTAGAATATCGCTTGTGAGTCGCATGAAGGCCGCCGTACTTACCACTCCAGCTTCCGTAACCAGTTTTCCTCTTGCAATCGAAGAGGTCCCGGTTCCAGAGCCGATGCCCGGACAAGTGCTCTTGCGTGTGCGAGCCTGCGGTGTGTGCCGCACCGACCTGCACATCGTTGAGGGAGAGCTAACACCTTTGCATCCGCGCATCATTCCCGGGCACCAAATCGTGGGAGAGATACAGGCAGGAGAGGATGTCCAAGCCGGTACCCGAGTGGGTGTTTCCTGGATTGGGGGAACGGATGGAACCTGCCCTTACTGCCGTCGCGGTCTAGAAAACTTATGCGACTCGCCAACCTTCACTGGTTATTCAGTGAACGGCGGATATGCTCAATATGCTTTGGCTCGAAAAGATTTTTGCTTCCCGATTCCGGAGCAACTCGATGACCTGCATGCTGCGCCATTATTGTGCGCTGGAATTATCGGGTTTCGGGCTCTCCAAGTGGCCGAAGTTGAAAAAGGCGAACGCGTCGGACTGTTCGGTTTCGGGGCTTCGGCCCACCTCGTCATTCATGTACTCCATGCCTGGAATTGCGAGGTATATGTTTCCACGCGCGGTGAAGCTCATCGCCAGCTGGCCGAGTCGCTCGGGGCCAAGTGGGTGGGAAATGAAAGAGATAAACCGCCGGTCGAGCTGGATCGCGCGGTCACATTCGCGCCTAGCGGCGATGTAGTTTTGGCGGCCCTCTCCAGCTTGCGTAAGGGGGGCGTGCTTGCGATCAACGCGATCCATCTCGATCGCATACCGCAGTTTGACTACGACCGCTTACTATGGGGCGAGCGCCAAATCCGCAGCGTTACCAACATGACTCGAGAAGACGCCCGCGATTTTCTTGCTCTCGCCGCCGAGATTAGCCTAAGCCCGCTGGTAACCTCATTCCCGCTCGAGAGGGCAAACCAGGCGCTTCAGGCCGTGAAGTCGGATTCGATCACTGGAGCAGCGGTCATCGTTCCATGGCCAGCGTCTTAGGTCAGCGGACGGGAATGCCGTACCATGTCAAGACTTCCGTTAGCTTTCGACGGTAGAGTCTGGCCAGCGTGTAGAGCCGGTAGACGCTCGGTGTGACCCGGTGAGTCTCGTAAAAATGCAGCCGGCTGCTGGGCACGGCGAAGCTTGGGTTTCTGAGTTCGCGGGCAACCTGATGGCTCGCTCGGTGCACGTCGCGCAAGCTCATGCCGAGTTCTTCGCGGCTGACGCGAAGGCGGTCGCCCGCACTGGTACGGTGTGCCATCAACCAATATCTTTCGGTAGAACCTCTGCGAATGCTAGGGATATCGAGTTTTCACCTGTAACAGCGGTCATACGTTACCGTTACTAAATGGTTCGTTGCCATTGGAAAGACAGGAGTTATCAAAGCTGCCCGCGATGTTTGAAAAAGCGCTTTCACAGCATCTGCCTTACCCCGGGTAAAGGTGTTCTTCCGAGACATGGCATTCCTGCCTCCACTGCTATATTTATGGATTCACGCCTACCCCCGCTCAGAGGAGGAACATGCCTCGTAAGCTTACTGAAAGCCGGCGGCTGCGCGAGCGCGCCGAGCAATTGATTCCTGGGGGCGTCAACTCTCCGGTGCGAGCTTTCAAGGCCGTCGAGTGCGATGCTCCGTTCATCGTGCGCGGACAAGGTTCGCACGTTTGGGATGCAGACGACAATGACTATGTGGACTATGTGGGCTCGTGGGGACCACTCATCCTAGGCCATGCAGAGCCAAATACCGTCGAAGCGATTCTCTCGGCAGCGGTCAATGGCACAAGCTTTGGGGCATCAACCCCCTCTGAAGCGGACCTTGCCGAACTGGTCTCGCAAGCCTTCCCGCACATGCAAAGAATTCGTTTCGTGAGTTCTGGTACAGAAGCGACCATGTCGGCGATCCGGCTGGCTCGTGCCTACACGAAGCGGAAGTACGTCATCAAGTTTGAAGGTTGTTATCACGGGCACGCCGACTCACTGCTGGTGAAAGCCGGGTCGGGTGTGGCCACGCTCGGCATTCCCGGGTCTGCCGGAGTTCTTGAAGAGATCAGCCAATTCACCATCGCACTTCCTTTCAACGACACTGAAGCTTTGGAGCAGGCGTTCAGCAAGTATCGTCATCAGATCGCGTGCGTGATCGTTGAGCCGGTGGTGGGCAACATGGGTTGCGTGCCGGCGAGTGGCGGCTATCTGGCCAACTTGCGCACGAGTACTCAAAGAGAAAAAACACTCCTCATCTTCGACGAGGTGATGACCGGATTTCGAATTGCATACGGCGGTGCTCAAGAACTGTACGGAATCACTCCCGACCTTACTACCTTAGGCAAAATCATTGGCGGCGGCCTGCCCGTGGGCGCATACGGGGGCCCAGCCGAGATCATGAATATGGTCGCACCCCTCGGAGCGATGTATCAGGCGGGAACACTCTCGGGAAATCCGCTGGCGATGGCCGCGGGCATCGCGACGGTGAAGCAACTTCGGGATAAAAAGGCAGAGATATATTCCAAACTGGACTCTCTCAGCGCCAAACTCGTCGAGGGCGTCGCTGCAGTGGCGAAACAAGGCGGGGTTGCGGTAACGGCTAATCGCGTGGGATCGATGTTTACGTGGTTCTTCAACCCGGGCCCGGTCACCGACTGGCCATCGGCGTCTAAGTCAGATACCGCTGCGTTCGGGCGCTTTTTCCGCTCAATGCTCGAAGCGGGCGTTTACTTGCCACCTTCGCAATACGAAGCGGCATTCCTTGGCGCAACTCATACGGAAGAAGATGTGCAGCAAACCATCGATGCTGCAAAGAATGCCTTTAGCACTATAATGGCCGGTGCCGCTAAAGGCTGACCCCTTTGGTAATCTATGCACAACGAAAGCATGTTGTATTAGCATCGTATTGAGTTGAACGTCAGCATGAATTGGTACCATGAGTCGCGCCCCGCAAGGCGAGCCCACGCCGTAGTCGCGGTGTGCTGCGCGGTGTTGATTGCCCTGGCTGGCTTTGTCGCAGTAGTTCACGCTCATCCTGGCACGTCCCGGACCGCTAGCCATTCTTGTTCAATTTGTGCGTTGGCCCACTCGGGAGTGGCTCCGGCAGTGCCCGGGGCTTTCGTACCCGCAGTCGCCCATTCCTGTCTCCTGCAGGCGCTGCCGCAAACGCCACCGTCTCTCCTTCTAAGTTCTACTCAGTTCATTCGCCCTCCGCCGCTCGGCTGATCCGTCCGCAATCATTGGCAAAGTACCCCCGCGAGACCTGATCTTTGGGATCAGGCCCCCGGGTATGGACGGTCATAAGCAAGAGGTTGCATCCAGCTGAATAGCCTTCGCGGACTGCAGCCCGACTTAAAATAAGTCCAAAAGGACAGAGAACCTCTTCAGCGGCCGGGGGAACGCGCAGATTTTAGAACTTGGCAAATACTTGAAGACACGAGGGATGCGGCGGGCCGCCGGCATTGTGCCGAGCTATCGGCGCACTTGTGTCGTCTCACCGAGGCGCGCTCCGGCTTGGGCACTCACCGGCGTGATTTGCCTTCTTTTGTCAAGGAGTGGACTGGGGCAAGGTACGACCTTCATTAATTTGGACACGTCTATCCAATTAGCACTGGCTCATAACCATTCATTAAAAGCCACCCGGACTCAAATTCTTCAGAATCAGGCGCAGGAAACGACCGCCAACCTTCGGCCCAACCCGGTACTAGGCGCTGACGCCCAGTTCATCCCATTGTTCACCCCACAGGATTTTTCAACGACGAACCTAGACCAAACCCAGCAATTTGATATCGGCCTTAGTTATCTATTTGAGCGAGGCAAGAAGCGACAACACCGCTTCCAGGCGGCGCGCGATCAGACGGCGGTCACCCGGGCACAGGTGGCGGATGCTGAGCGTACCCTGACCTTCAACGTCGGGCAGCAGTTCATCAGCGTATTGCTGGCGGAGTCAACGCTGCAGCTGGCTCTTGACAACCTTAAGAGCTTTCAACAAACGGTGGACATTGGCGAACAGCAATTCAAGGCCGGCTACATAGGCGAAGGCGATTACCTCAAGATCAAGCTGCAGCTTCTTCAGTTTCAGACCGACGTCTCCTCGGCGAAGTTGGCGAAGGTCCAGGCGCTGGTTGGCCTACGAGAATTGCTGGGATACGACGCAGTACCGGAGAATTTTGATGTGGTGGGCGACCTCTCCTATCAGCCCGTCAACGGCCGGCTTGAGGATTTTCAGCTGCTGGCATTGCGTGAACGTCCAGATTTAAAGGCCGCCGAGTTGGGAGTGACCGCGGCCGAGAGCCAAATTTTGTTGGCTAAGGCAAATGCAAAGGTTGACGTGACCGGGACCTCCAGCTTCAATCATGTGGCAGGAGAAAGTACCGCTTCTGTTTTCGCCAGCTTTGAGTTGCCAATCTTCAACCGTAACCAGGGAGAGATCGCGCGCACTGGTTTCGCCTTCACCCAGGCCCAGCAGCAAGAGCAGTCGCAGAGCGACGCGGTGATGTCTGACGTTTCCAACGCTTTTGCAGCACTAAAAAGCAATGACGAGGTCGTACAGCTTTACACGTCGGGATACCTGAAACAGGCACAGGATTCGCGCGACATTAGTCAGTACGCTTACAAGCGCGGCGCCGCCAGCCTTCTGGATTTTCTGGACGCCGAGCGCAGTTATCGGTCGATCCAACTTGCGTATCGCCAGGCCCTGGCTTCGTATATGACTTCCATCGAACAATTGAAAGAGGCCGTTGGAACGAGGAACCTGCCATGATTCGGAACGCAAGACGATTGCCGAGCGTCGTTGGGTCGGTCGTACTGCTGCTCGCCCTGGCCGGCTGCGAGTCGTCCAGGCCGAACTCGACCTCCTATGCGAAAAATTCGAGCGACCCTGAGTTGTTTACCATTCCGCAGGAACAGATGTCGCACGTCCAGGTGCTGGAGGTTCAGCCCACAACTCTGACCAGAACTCTCCGTTTGACCGGTGCGGTAGCGTACAACGCATTTCGCACTACGCCGGTCATCACGCAGGTCAGCGGCCCTGTCAGCCGGGTCGTGGTTGTTCCTGGTCAGCGGGTAAAACAGGGCGAGCCGATGCTCTATGTCGCCAGCCCGGACTATTCGCAACTGCGCGCGAACTATCTGAAAGCGAGGGACGCATACGCCCTGGCACAAAAGGCTGAGGCGCGAGCCAAAGATTTGTATCAGCATCGCGCGATTGCCGAACAAGCATTGGAGCAGGCGGAATCAGCCGAAGTGCAGGCGGGCGGTGACCTGGTTTCTGCGCAGGCTGCGTTAAAAGTCTTGGGGATCACCGACCCGGATGCGCTGGTGCAGGCGCCTCCTTCGTTCGAAGTTCCGGTGAAAGCTCCCATCGGGGGCGAAGTCGTCGAACAGGACGTGGCAGTGGGGCAATTAATTCAGCCCGGATCCACGCAATGCTTCATGATTTCCGATACCAGCAACGTCTGGGTGCTGGTCAACGTTTATCAGAATGACTTGCCCTACGTGCGGGTTGGGGATGCGGTCAGCATTCAGACCGACGCGTATCCGCAAGTGTTTCATGGAGTCATTTCGTATGTTGCGGCTTCGCTCGATCCCAATACGCGGACCTTGCAGGCTCGCATCGCGACCACGAATCCGGGAGAGAAGTTGAAGAAGGATATGTATGTCACCGCTACCGTAAACGCGGGAAAGATTTCGAAAGCCATCGTGCTGCCTGACGCCGCGGTATTGCGTGATAACGAGAACCAGCCTTTCGTTTATGCCGAAGCTTCGCAGAACCAGTTCGGCAGGCGCGCGGTGATCGCGACACAAAGCGCGAATGGCCAAACTGAGATTACCGGAGGGTTGAAGCCTGGCGATCACGTTATTGGCAATGGCAGTTTGTTCTTGCAGTTCGCGAATTCGCTTCAACGTTGACCGTGTGGCGTTAGCACGGAATTGAAAGATTTCAGCATTTTTCATTTACCTGAATGATTCACAAGATAGTCCGAGCGGCACTGCGTCAACGTTTTCTGGTATTGATGTTCACCGCGTTCATCACGGTGGGCGGCGTGTTGTCCTTTCAACGCATGCCAGTGGACGCATATCCGGACCTTTCCCCTCCGGAGGTTGAGATCATTACCCAGTGGCCCGACCACGCCGCCGAAGAGGTTGAGCGTCTGGTAACGCTCCCCCTCGAATTGGAAATGAATGGCGTGCCACACGTGGTGGTGATGCGGTCCATCTCGCTCTATGGACTCTCGGACCTCCGCCTAACCTTTGAAGACAATACGGACGACTATTTTGCACGACAGGTAGTTTTTGAACGGCTCGCCGGCGCGACCTTGCCGGCCGGCGTCACCCCTTCGCTAGCGCCCCTGTTCAGCCCCAGCGGTTTGGTATATCGCTATGTTCTCCAGAGTCCAGACCGGAGTCCGCAAGAATTAAAGACCATTGAGGATTGGGTGGTGGAGCGCGCCTATCGGTCGGTTCCGGGCGTGGCCGACGACTCGAGCTTTGGCGGCACCACCATGCAGTATCAGGTACTGCTCGATCCCGCGCGGATCTATGGTTACCACCTTACCGTTCCCCAAGTCACGGCAGCGCTCGGGGCCAATAATGCAAACGCCGGTGGCGGATTCTATTCCCAGGGCGGCCAGTTTTACTACGTGCGCGGCATCGGCCTGGTAAAAAACACCGAAGACATCGGGAACATTGTTGTAGGCGCAAACAAAGGTGTGCCGATTCGCGTGAAGGATGTCGGTGAGGTCACGATTGGCCACGCGCCGCGACTGGGACAATTTGGATTCGCCGAGCGTAAGGGCTCGGCAGTATCGAAGAATGATGATGCAGTTGAAGGCGTGATTCTGATGCTCCGCGGCGAGCAGACGCAGAACGTTCTGAAAGACGTCCAGGCCAAAACCGATGAACTGAATCGGCAGGTATTGCCGGCGGACGTCAAGATCCATCCTTATTACGACCGAAGCGAGTTGGTGCAGCTGACCAAAGATACGGTCGTGAATAATCTTCTGCGGGGAATGGTGCTGGTCGTCATCGTTCTGATCTTCTTTCTGGTCAGCATCCGGGCGGCGATCATCGTCGCGGTAACCATCCCATTGTCCCTGCTGTTTGCATTTATTGTGCTGCACGCCCACGATGTTGCGGCAAATCTACTTTCCATCGGTGCGATTGACTTTGGCATCATCATCAACGGCACGGTCGTCATGGTGGAGAACATCTACCGCGAGCTGGCGCTGCGCGAAGGGCAAGAGTACAACCTGACCGAGGTTATTCTGGCAGCGGCGAAGGACGTCGATCGCCCAATTTTCTACGCTGCCGCTGTCATCCTTGCCGGATATCTCCCCATTTACGCCCTCACGGGCCCTTCGGGGAAACTCTTTCATCCCATGGCTGAAACCATGGCGTTCGCGTTGATCGGCGCGCTGATACTTACGCTGACACTCGTCCCCGTGCTGTCCTGGTACTGGTTTAAAGGACCGATTCGCGAGAAACCAAACCGCGCGTATGGATGGATGAACCGGCAATACGCAAAGCAATTGGACTGGGCACTGAAACGTCCGAAGCTGACAGTCCTGCTCACTACGTTGATCTTTCTCGCGAGCTTGTCCTTGATTCCGTTCATCGGGGGCGAATTCATGCCGCACCTTGATGAGGGCGCGATATGGGTGCGGGCCACGATGCCCTACACAATTTCCTTCGAAGAGGCCAGCAAGGTCGCGCCGCAGATTCGTGACATCCTGCTGTCATACCCACAAATCACGGTAGTCGGATCGGAGTTGGGCCGGCCCGATGATGGGACCGACCCGACGGGATTCTTTAACTGCGAGTTTTACGTTGGGTTGAAGCCCTACAAAGACAAAGCATGGCAGGGCGACATTCGCGAAAAGAAGCAACTGATTGAATCCATCGACAAGAAGCTGAGCGCGTTTCCTGGAATCATCTTCAACTACACACAGCCGGCAGAAGACGCTGTGGACGAGGCCCTTACGGGGCTGAAGAGTTCGTTGGCGGTGAAGATTTACGGTGACGATTTGAACGTTCTGCAAACTAAGGCACTCGAAATCAAGAAAACACTGGAACAAATACCCGGATTCGCCGATCTGACTGTGGTTCGCGAACTTGGGCAACCCAGCCTGCTGGTGGATGTAGATCGCGAAAAGATCGCTCGCTATGGAGTAAACGTCTCGGACGTGGAAGCTGTGGTTTCAGCTGCGGTTGGAGGGGCGGCAGTAACCCAGGTGATTCAGGGCGAGAAACTGTTCGACCTAGTCGTGCGCATGCAGCCACAATTCCGCAGCAGCGCCCACGATATCGGCAACTTGCTGGTCGGAACGCCGGCCGGCCAGCAGATTCCGCTCAGTCAGCTCGCGACTATTCATCAGGGAAATGGCGCGTCCTTTATTTACCGGGAGAACAATTCACGGTACATCGGCGTGCAGTACAGCATTGAAGGCCGCGACTTGCAGCACGCAGTGCACGAAGGCCAAGAGGCGGTGGATAAAGCCGTGAAGCTGCCGCAAGGCTACCGCATGAGCTGGGGCGGGGAATACAGCCAGCTTCTGTCGGCGGAATCGCAGATGTACGTTATCGGCCCGCTCTCCCTCGTACTCATCTTCATGATCCTGTTCGCGCTGTACGGAAACTTTAAATTCCCGGTGACCATTGCACTTGCTGTAGTAATGACAGAGCCGGTAGGAGCTCTGGTTGCTTTGAAACTCACGCACACGCCCTTCAGCGTCTCTTCCGTGCTGGGATTGATGGCCTTGCTTGGGGTGTCGGTAGAAACGGGTGTCATTCTTGTTTCCTACATCAACAAGCTGCGACTGGAGGGGATGGACATTCACAGCGCCACCCGCGAGGCCTCGCTGCTCCGGTTGCGTCCGATTATGATGACGGCTCTGGTCGCGTGCTTAGGCTTATTGCCGGCAGCCCTGTCCACCGGTATTGGATCCGACACGCAGAGACCCTTCGCAATTGTGATCGTTGCAGGCCTGATCTCGCGCCTGTTTATCGGTTTCTTCGTGAATCCCGTGCTATACGAATTGGTTGCGCGCGAGGGAGATGTGCTTCAGGTGTAGTGGACGCGGCTACGTTCCTCCGGTGGGGTTCATGGGGCAGCGATGGGCGGCTTTAGCGCAGCGATTCTCGCCACGAGCCATGCCACCTGCGAAACCGAGCCCCTGAAAGCCATGGACAACATTGGCCATCGACTGGCAATTGGCTGGATGATGGAGGATGCACCGCTTGCGGTTTGGTTAAGACGGGACTTCTAGGCTGCCTGCGGCTCCTTGACCGACTCAGGACCATTGGTCCGCGCCCAGGTGTACTGGATGCGGTGAATCACCGTGATAGTAGACAACACTGCAATCACCCAGAGCGCCGGAGCCATCCGATTGAACAGTGCCCCGAGAATCACAAGCACCAATCGTTCCGGGCGTTCCATGAACCCAACCCGGCAGGAACCGATCAATGATTCCGCCCTGGCGCGGCTGTAGCTCACCATGATGGCGCTGACGATGACATAGGCCGTGAGCACCACGTAGAAAAAACGGTCTCCGCGCGCGTAAAAGACCAGCAGGCCGAAGAATTGCGAAGCATCGCTATAGCGATCCACCACGGAGTCGAAGAACGCGCCGAACCGGGTGACACGGTTTTGAGCGCGAGCCACCTCGCCATCCACCAGATCGAAGAATCCCGATCCAATGATGATGAGCCCGGCGTAGAAGAACATCTTGCGCTGATTCTCGGCAGTGGCGTAGCCGAAAAAGAAAGCGGCCCAGGCATTCACCAGCAGGCCCATGAAGGTCAGCACATTGGGATTGATTTTGGTAAGCGCCAGCCAGCGCACGATTGCGCGCAGCAAAACAGCGCATGCCCGTCCAAAAGCGCTCGTCCAGGTCATAATAGTTGAATCATGGAACCATTGAGTGATTGACCCATGGAAGCCTCAAGCATTCATCATCGGAGCCGCTTACCCTATGCTGCGCCCGATGATTCCATGTCTCAATCCCTACGCTTCGTCGTGAATCGTCGTCAGCTTCAGGATTTCCAACTCGCGCTTGCCGGTAGGCGTAACCACCGTGGCGGTGTCGCCAACCTTCTTATTCAGCAGGGCACGCCCTATTGGGGACGTGGTTGAGATCTTCCCTGCCGCAACATCCGACTCTTCACTGGTAACGAGGTTGTACTGCACTTCTTCGTTCTTATCGTTGTCAAAGACTTTGACGGTCGATCCCAAGCCAACTTTGTCCTTGGGAATGTTGTTCATGTTAACCATGGAGAGCTGCGCCAGCCGCTGCCCCAGCTGCCGCACCCTGGCCTTCACAAACTCCTGCCGCTGTTTGGCCATGTGGTATTCGGCATTCTCACTGAGATCGCCGAGCGCAGCCGCTTTCTTGATTTCCTTGGGGAGCTCATGGACGAGTTCATGCTCCAACGCATTGATTTCGTCCTGCAGCTTTCTCCTAATCTGCTCAGTCATGCTCGGAAAATTATACCCTGTGGGATGCGGCGGCAGAACTCGACGGGGCAGTGGATTTTTGGCAGCAAAATCAGAGCCAATTGGCTTTCCTCCTACTGACCGACGTAGAAGAATTTCAGGTTTTGCGCCGGGAACTCGCCGAGGTAAGAGAAGCGGCGGCCGAGCAGCTTGGTTTCCACAAGTTGCCGCGATCCCATTTGCATGACCAGGAGGTGTTCGCCGGCAGGAACCGGACCCACTTCATAGCGGGGGATGGTCTGATCGCGGTAAAACTGCAGCCCGAATTCGAGCTCCCGGGGAACCTTGGCTACGGCTACCGGCAGCGGCTTGTTCGAGAAACGCGCCAGCTCTTCAGAAACCGGGCGTGCGGAGAGCGTTTGGTCAAGGACGGGAGCGCTGAAACGGAGAGCCAGCCCGAAAACGACAATTGCGGGCGCAACCGCCGCCAGGTGCAGGCCAGACCATCCCGTCTTAAGAAGGATCAGCGCCACGCATGTCCCCCCGATCACGGCGACCGTGAGCGGCACAATGGCCGGATGGCTCCAAACCTGCTTGTGCAAACGCAGGATGGAAGGAAGCAGCAGTGCAGAAAACAGCAGCCCGGCGATGATAGCGGCATGCAGCCCGATCAGGGCGGGATGAAGCTTGCGGAATCGTGGTTCCCGCAGATAATTTGCCAGCAATAAGGCGCCTGCTGGAATCGCCGGCAAGATGTAGCCAGGTAGCTTGGATTGGGAAATAGAAAAGAAAACGACGAACACGCCGATCCAAATCAGCAGGAAAGTGTTGAGCGAATCTCCGCCCGGGCTTCGTAGCTTTCGCAGGGCCAACGCGAGAGCAAATACCATGAAGACCACCCAGGGCACCCATCCGAGCAACATCACCGGGAGGTAGTACCAGAAGGGTTCCGGGTGATGAAACATGTTGCTGCCGAATCGGGCGAGATTGTGCTCCAGCAAAAACACGCGGAAGAACTCCGGGTTCCTGGCCTGCACAAGCACGTACCAGGGGGCTACGACGATGAGAAAAGCGGCCAGGCCCGGCAGAGAAAAAGTCTTGAGGGCAAGCTTCCAACTTCGCTGGCTGGCAGCGAACAGCAGAATGAGGATTCCCGCAAGCAGCGGTGCTACTGGCCCTTTGGCCAACGTGCCCAGTCCGAGAGCAACGTAAAACGTGACGATCAGCCAAGGTTTGCCGGTTTCGAGCCAGGCGAACCATGCGAGCATCGCAACTCCAAAAGCCGCTGCTAGCGGCATGTCGGTCGAAGCGGCGCGCGCGAATCCGACAATTCCCGCACAGGTAGCAAGCATCAGGGCTCCGTCGAAGGCACAGCCGGAGCGGAACCTTCGCAAGAACCAATAGACCGCATATACAAGAATGGTCGCGTCCATTGCCCCTGGCAGGCGTGCTGCCCAGTCGCTGACTCCAAACATCCGCAGGGCAAGCATCGCCTGCCAGTAGTAAAGTGGGGGCTTCTCCAGCCATGGAATGCCGCCGAGAGTCGGCGTGATCCAGTCGTGCCGAGCCAGCATCTCCCGTGCGACCTGTGCGTATCGGGGTTCATCGGCGCCAATCAATCCGAACCCAGAGATGCCCCAAAAGAAGAAGAACCCACAGAAGGCGAAGATCAGAACTGATTCGGGGATGCGGAGTCGCATGGTGCGATGGTGGCTAATGACTATTGGATAGTACCCGAACTCTCCAATCAGCGAGGATTTGTCCTCGGAGCAAACGATTCACGAATCCCGATTCAATTGCGACTCAAGCTTTTTCTTATTCTTCCCAAGACGCTTTCGACGGCAGCATGCAACGGGCCTTCCACCGAAAGGCCGCTGGCGCAAGCGTGCCCGCCGCCACCGAACTCTTCGGCAATTTGGGAGACGTCCATGCCTCCCTTGCTGCGCAGGCTTACGCGGAATCGGCCATCGGGTAATTCGCGGAAAAAGACCGCAACCTCAGCATCGCCGATCGAGAGCGCGTAATTCACGATGCCTTCGCAGTCTTCCTCTATCGCGCCTGTCCGGTCCATCTGCTCCTGCGTAACCCATATCCAGACGAGCGGCCCCTCTCGCTGCAACGCCGAAAGCGCTGCACCCAGCAAACGAAGCTTTGCCGTGGAATGCCCGAAATAGATCGGGCGTGCGCATTTGGCGGGTTCCGCCCCGGCGAGCGCCAGTTCACGAGCAAGTTCGAAGGTGTGCGCGTTCGTTCCTGCAAACATGAAAGAGCCGGTATCGGTGATCACCGCGGTGTACAGGCAGGTGGCGAGTTCAGGAGTAATTTTTACGCCGGCAGCGCGCGCAAGCTTGTAGACCAGCTCCCCGGTAGCCACGGCGCTCGGGTCGATCCAATTCACGTGGGCAAACTCATGGCCGCTTTTGTGATGGTCTATGTTGACCAGGAACTGATTTTCCAAGCCATCAAGCCGCGTGCGCTGAATGCTGTCGCACTCGAGAAGAATTGCGGCATCATAGCTCCCGTTGATATGGCCTGACTTGGTGACTCTCTCGGTAAAGGGCAGATGCTGGTAGACGCGTGGTACGCCGTCATGCAGGACAATGTCCGTCTTCTTGCCCATTTGGCGAAGGATCTCGCTGCAGGCGAGCGTGGAACTGACCGCGTCACCATCCGGACGCGCGTGCGAGGTGAGCACGAACCGCTCACGTCTTTCGATCTCCCTGAGTACCTTATCTAGCATGTTTCCTGACGCTGCTTGCAACAGCGCACCCCGGCGTTCCTACTTCACTTCTTCCTTGTCCTCTTCAGCAGCTCGTCCACCCGCGCCTGATACTTTTCCGAGCGATCCAGACAGAACACCAGCTCCGGGGCACGGCGGAGATGCAGTCTTTCGATAATTTCGCGCCGAATGTATCCCACGGCCGCCGATAATCCTTCCATTGTGCGTTCGGCTTCGGCGTCATCCCCTTCGACGACCACCATGATCCTTGCCGAGCGCGAGTCCTCGGCAAGTTCCACGCTGCTCACGTTCACGAGACCGATGCGAGGGTCGGCAAGTTCGCCCTCGACGATAGTTTCGATCTCCTCGCGCAGGGCCTCCCCCAGGCGTTCCCGATGGTATTTAGCTCCGCGCTTCTCCACCTCTCACCTCGGAGGAAAACGAATGAGGATATCAGAAATTGAGAGCAGCGGAGTGCGAAAGGAATGATGCTACAGATCGAGATTGCGCATGGGCCAGGTGGAGCCAGTGACTTACTTACAGCTAGAGGAAGTCCTTCCACGAATCTACAACTTCGGCTCCCGCGTTGTTGGCGAGCCTCATGGCCTCGCGCTCCACGTTGTTCATGAGGCCATCCAGGTAATCCCGCGAATCCGAGACGCTGACAACGCCAATAGTCGCGGAGTTCCAAATATTAGAAGGATTCAGCTCAGCCGTGGCAACGTTGAAGTGCACACGCAAGCGGTCTTTCAGGCTGCGAACCACCTGGCGCTTATCTTTGAGAGATTGCGCGTGTTCGATGCGCAACTCAAGTGTGAGGAGAGCGACCATAACCAAAAGCCGACCGAGTAACAGCCTATCGGGGTTGAATCACTTCCACCAGGGCGCTATCCGCCTCCGACCATGCTGCCGCGCCTTCATGGGAGAACCTCTTCGCCGTGTCGTCCCAGTGAAGTTTGGTGACCTTGAAGTCACCTTTTTCGTAGCCGTAGGTTGTGCCGTCGTCGGAATAGAGCGCAAAGTCCGCGTTTGCGCCCGGGTAAACACGGATGCGGGCAATCTTCTGTTGCTGGGACGTGCTTTCGATCGTACTCCCAAAAACAACGATTGAGCCGGCCCGGACAAACAGTGGAATCGTATCGATAGGCGCATCCACTTTGACAAGTTGCCCGCCGCGCAAGCGTTCCTTAGTCCAGTAGTTGTACCAGTCAGCTCCCTCGGGAAGGTACACTTCGCGACTGGTCGAGCCCTGCCCGGTAACCGGGGCAACCAGGAAGGCAGGACCAAACATATACTCGTCCGTCACATCCCCCGCCTTAGGATCGTTGGGAAAGTCCATAAAGAGCCCCCGCATGAAGGGAGCACCGGTCTCGTACGTCTTATAGGCGAGCGAATAGATGTAGGGCATCAGCTGATAGCGAAGCTTCAGATACTTCTCCAAGATCGGCTCCGCCTGTTTGCCATAGGACCACACCTCGTTGTACTTGCGGCTGCCGTGCGTTCGCATGACCGGCAGAAAGCTGCCGTATTCGAACCAGCGCGTGAATAGCTCGGGATAATCGTCGTATCCGCCAACATTGTCGCGAGCGTCGGAGGGATCGAGTAGAGGCGGACGGAGAGGCTTGTGTTCGGTTGGAAGATACTGCCAGCCACCAACATCATTGGTCCAGTACGCCATGCCGGAAGCGGTGAAGTTGAGACCGGTTGAGATCTGGCGCCGGTACGCATCCCATGTCGGATAAATATCCGACGACCAAACCATAGTTCCATTGCGTTGCGATCCGAGATAGGCGTCGCGAGAGAGAATCAAGGCACGGTGCTTCACATCTTTGCGGAATCCGTCGTAAATGGCGGCAGTGTGAACCAGGGGATAGATGTTGAAATAGCGCGTCCCCGGTCCGGCATGGAAGTAACTGCCATTCGGCGGGAGGTCAGGTTCGGTCTCATCCATCCAGAGGGAATCGAATCCCTTGCTCAGAATGTTGTCGCGGATCGTATCCCAATACCAATGGGCGGCCTCGGGATTGCTGGTGTCGATGTCGGAGCCAGCTCGATCGTATGGCAGGCCATTGGTCGGTGTGCCGTCGGCCAGGTGCTCCAACCAACCTTTTTTCAGAACGAAGTCGTAAAACCGCGTTCCGGGTTCGAACCTCGGCCAGACGCTGATCATGGTCTGAATGCCCTGCTCATGCAACTGGCGGTTCATCGCGGCCGGGTTAGGAAAGCGCTCAGGCACGAAATCGAACTGGCCCATCTTCGAGAAATAGAACCAATCGAGCACGAGAACGTCGAGCGGCAGATGGCGCTCGCGGTATCCTTTGGCCACATTCAGCATTTCTTCCTGGGTGAGGTAGCGCTGCTTGCATTGCACGAAACCGTAAGCCGCTTTGGGGAGCATCGGAGTAGCGCCTGTGAGCAGGCGGTAGCCGGAGTAGATCTCGTCGTAGTCTCTCCCGGCAATGATGAAAAAAGACACGCGATCGCCTACTTCCGACGTCCAGCGGGTCTGTTCGTTAAAGCCTGGTTCGATCACGGTTTTCGACGGATTGTCCCAAACGATGCCATAGCCGTAGTTCGTCACCATAAACGGCACACAGATGCTTGGCGCAGCTGTCGCCGTGTAGTTGTGCCAACACTCGACTCGACGTCCGCGATGGTCGAGATAGCCTTCTTGATTTTGTCCGAGGCCGTAGTAGTGCTCATCCTCGGGCGAGGCGAAACTCGCGCCTATCTGATAGAAGTCGTCATCGGATGGCCGCTTGTCCTGTCGTATTGAAGCGTTCCCGTCCTTGTAGTTAGGAACCGACATCGACCAGCCGGTGAGTTCGAGTAACTTCTTTCCCCCAGAGGTAGAGAAGGTAATGTGGGCCGGAGGCGCAGAGCCGTCGAAGTAGCGCGCAATGTCTCGCTCGGTCTGGCTTGGTTGGCCCGGCTGGTTGGCATCGACAGTGACCTCGAGCCGCGAGGAGCGGAATGTGTCTCGTTCGGTGGTGTGCACCGTATTCCACCCCAGAGCAGCTGGCGAGGCCATGAACCCGAAGCCCGGCGCGGATGTAGCTTTATCGCGCAACAAGCTCAGATTCACGCGAATGATGTTGGGGGCATAGGGTTCAAGAACGATGGTGCTGTTCCCGCGGGTGAGGATGATCTGGTTCTCGGCATGAGCATGGGTGGCAGCAAGCAAGCAAAGGGCAAAGATGAGTGCGAAGAGTGAAACGAGCGGGCCGCGTGAAGCATTCAATGGAGCATCCCTCCGGGACTCGCCATGATAACAACACTGAGTGGCTTGCACCCAAAATGCACACCCGTGAGCGAGGCGGGGCGGGAAGCGTAGACGAAGTTTTCGGGAATAAGAACCTTACGCCACGATGGCGGTTGGTTTCTTGGCTGGCTTTGCGATCTCCCGAGCCGCAGCCCGATCCTCGAGTGCGAGTTGCACGATGCGCAGCATGTCCTCGCGGGGAGCCGGCTTCCCAGTCCATATCTCAAACTGCCGTGCAGCTTGGTGCACGAACATCTCGCGTCCGGGAATCACCTGCGCTCCGTTAAGTTTTGCCAGCTGCAAGAGCTTGGTTTCAAGCGGATCGTAGACCATATCGAATACGTATTGCGCCTTGATCTCGTCCCCCTCGAGCGGGGTTTCGCGGCTGTTGCCCATACCCACCGGCGTGGCATTGAGAATGACGTCGAAATCCAGCCGCTTGAGGTCGGCTCGCTTCAGGGTGCGGGCTTTCGCTTGGCGGGCGAGTTTTTGAGCCGCGGGGAGGCTACGATTCAGAATGAATACCTGCGCGCCGCGCTCTCTCAAGCCGAAGACGGCAGCCCGTGCCGCTCCTCCTGCTCCGAGAACAAGAATGCGAGCATCGTTCAGAGTCATGCGCTGTTCGAGCGGGCGCACCACCCCTGAAGTGTCGGTGTTGAAACCGTAAAGCTTCCCATCCTGAGAGCGCACGACCGTATTGCAGGCACCGATCTTCGCGGTGAACGGGTCCGTGTTGTCCAAGAAAGGAAGAATCTGTTCCTTGTACGGCATGGTCACGGACAATCCGTGAATCGGGATCTCGCGGACACAGGCCATCACGTCTTCAATGGATTTCGCGTGCAGCGGGAGAAAGACGCCATTCACATTCTCGCGGCGCAAGGCTGCGTTCATGATGGCGGGGGAAAGGGAGTGCGAAATCGGGTCGCCTACCACGCCAAATACTTTGGTGGCCGCATCCACCTGATCAATGCGGTAGATGCTGCGAAGTTCTTGCGCAGTCACCTGTCCGGGAGCAGTTTTCTCTCCCGCGGTGACGGCGGCAAAGGTGAACCGGCTGCCCGCGCGCACGCCCAGCACTCGACTGATAATCCCTTGCTCGCCCATGCATAGACCCACCAGGGCGTGATCGTCCCGATGCTTTTCAAGAAACCGCATCATGGTCACGTTGTCATAGAGGGAGCGCGCGGTTCCGACCACTTTGTAAAAGTCGGCAGGATAGGCCGTCATCTTCTCGAGCGTCTCCTCTAGCTTCGTGGTCGAGCCAAAGTCATGGAAAGACAAGATGATAGCCGCCTTTGATCCGAGCTTTTCAAGTTGCGCGGGTTTTAAGCGGACAGCAGTCTGCAACTCCAGGTCTACTAACTGGCACCCCGCCATCGCGGCTTTGGCAAGGATTTCCAGTTGCGCTTGAATGGAGCCCTGAAATTTTCCTCCCGCTCCGGTACGGCGGCAGGTGGCAATCACGGTGATGTGGGGATGGCTTTCGGTGAACTGGCGAACCTTCGCAAGAGCCAGCGCGGGTCGGGGAATGTAATCCAACCTAAACTCAAGAAAGGAGTTATCTCGCGCCAGGCTCTCCGCTTTCTCGACCAATTCGTTGGCCTCGGAGGCAGTGACGGCTACTGAAACCCGCGACAAGCGCAGGTGGAGCAACCGCGACGCGTAGTGGTTATTTTCCGCCATTAACGGCGCGATATTACAGGGACAAAGCCGCAGATGCAACTATTTCGGGGCAATAAACTTTGAAGCATATTCCGTATGGGACCTGCGTAACCTTGACCCTCTCCCGGGGGCTTGTTACTTTCGGGACTGGAACCTTGTTTGTTTTTAGCAACTTAGGGATTCCAAAAGCGAAAGAGGTCCGAGGGAGGAGTCATGAAACGAGCTGTCCTAATTGGGGTGATGATCCTGCCGCTGTGCCTGTCGGCGCAGCAGAGCGATGCGGGAGATCCGACTCCGTCGGGCACGATTGCAACTTCCGTTACCTTTCCGGTCGAGCGTGTGAAGAAGCCCACGCATGCTGACCTTTACTGTGCCGGATTCGTGGGGAAGAATGTTTCCCATTCGAATTTTGTTGCCGGCGGTCTGGACTCGCCGTTCACGACGCAGTTTGCAGGTGGAGAAGTCGTCTACCTGAAAGGCAGCTACGAGCTGGGCAAGGAATTCACCATCGTACGCGAATTGAGAGATCCCAACCGCTATGAGCTTTTCCCCGGCCAATGGGCGACTTTGAAGGCCGCCGGACAGCCTTACGAGGAACTTGCCACCGTGAAGGTTGTGGACACGCGGAACAAGATGGCGGTTGCTCGGATAGAGTTCAGCTGTGACACGGTGTTGCCTGGGGACTATGCGATTCCGTTCGTCGAGAAGAGCCAGATCGATTTCCATCCGCCCATGCGCCTTGACCGCTTTGCCCCGGCAAACGGGCAGGTTAGCGGCCGCATCATCTTGGCCAAGGATTTCGATTCGGAACTTGGGACTGGCGGTAAGGTGTATTTGAACATCGGAGCCAATCAAGGACTCAAGGTTGGGGATTACGTGAAGGCAGTCCGCACCTACAACGCGGCGGCGCATGATCCGATTGACTCGGCTTCCTTCTCTGCTCCTCCGATGGAGCCGACCCAGAGGGAACAGGCTTCCATGAACCCGAGTTTCCTGAATAAAACCAGTGGTCCACAAATTCAGATCGCAGAAATGCCGCGACGGGCGGTAGGGGAGATCGTCATTCTGGGAACGACCCCGAGCACTGCGACCGGGATGATCGTGTTCGCACTTGAGCCGGTACGTCTCGGCGATCGCGTCGAGCTCGACCAGCAGTAACTCAGAACCACAAACCCTCTTCGATGACACGGGTGACGTTCCGCCGCCTCTGCGGCAGGAAGCGCCACCCGTTCTTTCCGTTTCGACCAGACGATTACCGCACCGGTCGTTAAAGTACCCATCAATGGCTTTGACACACCGAGCTACCCGCCTCTTGACGTCTTCGCTGCGGCCGGCATAGAGTATCCGCCTGACCGATCCTGGAGGCTCCGATGCTCAGCGGATTCAAGCAGTTCATCCTTCGCGGCAATGTCGTCGACATGGCTGTCGGCGTTGTCGTCGGCGCCGCTTTTGCAGGCGTCGTTGGCGCGTTCACGAAAGATCTCTTGACTCCTCTGATTGCGGCGATTGTGGGTCAGCCGGACTTTTCGGCCATCCGCTTTTCGGTTCACGGCAGTGTGTTCGCGCTGGGGGACTTCATCAATGCCTTGGTTTCGTTCCTGCTGGTCGCCGCGGCGGTTTACTTCTTTGTCGTGACCCCCGTGAATATGTTGGTGGCTCGCATGCGCAAGGCGCCGGCACCCGCGGATCCGACAACCAAGAAGTGTCCCGAGTGCTTGAGCGAAATCCCGATCGATGCCCGCCGCTGCGCCCATTGCGGGCAACCGGTAGGGGCTGCGCAAGCCGCAGCCTAGTCGCACCCGGCGGGAGTTTTTCGCCCGCCCCGGATTCCCCCCAGGACAACGGCGGCGGTCCGATCCTTGGTTTACGATGGGAAGCGTGAACCGTACCTGCATGGGATCGATAGTGGCGGCGGTTTCCGTCCTTCTCACCGGCGCCTCTGCCCAGAAAGCTCCCGCAGGCGTAGCCACGCCAGAGCCCACTTGCCAGCCCCTGATTCAACAGGTTCTCAACTGTCCCGAACTCCAGTTCAGCTACCGATTGCCGTTCGGCTGGGTCGACCGCACCGGAGAGATGCAGCAGACGATCCTCTCCGATCCTACGCAGGATCCTCAGGCGGCCGGCGATGCCATCACCCGGCAACCGGCGCCACCATCGAGCAGCAAGACCCTGCTGGCAGCATTCGAGCGCCCCCCGGGGACCGGGGGCGACACCCTCAATTCGGCCGTGGTCATTGCGGCCGAGGCCCGCTCTCTGTATCCCGAGATCAAGACCGCCAGCGACTACTTCGGCCCTCTGTCGGAGATCGCCGAAAAGCGCGGTTTTACGATGGATGGCGATCCATACCTGTTTTCTGCAGGAAACAGACGGGTCGCGCGCGCCGACTTCAAGGGCGGCACTGAGAAAAACCCTGTGCAACAATCTTCGCTGGTCGTTCTTGAAAAGGGTTATATTCTGTCATTCACATTTCTGGCCGCTAGCAGGGACGAGATCAACGGTCTCGTCGCAGGTCTCACGTTTACCTCGGGTAGCAGGAAACCTGTTTCAAAATAAGTACTCGGACCCATCACAATGAAAAATGTCTCTCCTATCGTTCTGGTTCTCGGACTCAATCTTTTCCTACTCCTGCCGCTTTTTGTCCGCGCTCAAACCGGTCCCAAGCAATACATTCTTTATGTCGGAACCTACACCACCGGCAACAGCAAGGGAATCTATGCCTACCGCTACAATTCCGAGAGCGGAGAGTTGCAGCCCTTAGGCCTGGCTGCTGCGACCGAAAATCCCTCCTTTCTCGCCAGCGACAAGGCTAACGAGCACTTATTCGCGGTGAACGAAACCACGAAATATCAAGGCCAGTCGAGCGGTGGAGTTACTGCCTTTTCGCTGGACCGGAAGACCGGCAAGCTCACGCAGCTAAACCAAGTTGCCTCGCGCGGAGCCGACCCTTGTTATGTTTCGCTCGATCGCTCGGGGAAGTATCTGCTGGTAGCAAATTACACCGGGGGAACGGTTTCCGTGCTCCCGGTTTTAGCCGATGGACGTCTGGGGGAAGCAGTCTCGGTCGAGAAAGACAGGGGTACTCTCGGTCCCAACAAAGAACGCCAGGACTCCCCCCATGCGCACTGGATCGAGGCGAGTGCCCGGAACCGCTTTGTCTATGTCGCCGATCTCGGGCTCGATCAAGTCCTCATCTACAAGTTTGACGGAGAAAAGGGCCAGCTGAGCCGCGACCAGTCTCGATCATCAAAAAATAAAGCCGCAACAGATTTCTTTTCGGCAACGCTAGCTCCGGGCACCGGTCCCAGGCACATTGCATTTTCCTCGGACGGTAAGTTCATGTACGTGCTCGGCGAAATGAACGCCACGGTGACCGTCTTTGCAAACGACAACGAGACCTACCACTCGATCCAACAAATCTCTTCTTTGCCGGCAGACTTCTCTGGTGAGAACACGGCGGCTGAGATTGCCATGCATCCCAGCGGGAAGTTTCTGTACACATCCAATCGCGGCGCCGACAGCATCGCCGAGTTCTCGGTGGATCCTGCGAGCGGGAAACTGACGCTCCTGGGAGATATCTCCACCTTTGGCAAGACACCGCGCCACTTCGCAATCGATCCCACCGGCACGCGCCTGTTGGTGGCAAACGAGGACACCGGCAACATCGTCGAGTATTCGATCGACAGCGCCACCGGGAAACTGACCAGGGTGGGGAAAATGGTAAGCGTCCCATCTCCGGTCTGCCTGATCTTCGTTCCGGCTGAGTAGCTCCCCCTGGGGCTTCGGCGCGCCATCGAGCGGCCTTGACGGCGCAACTAGAATGGTAGCGGTCTTTTTCCGCCACCCGTGCAAAATTCCGAATCCAGCTTCCAGCAGCTGTTTGACGCTGTCGAAAGAAACGAGCCGCGAGCTACCGACCGGCTTTTTAGCGCCCTTTATTCGGAGCTGCGCCGCCTCGCGAAACGCGAACTCGCTCGTCAGGGTTCGAGCTCTTACCTGAGCCCGACGACCCTTTTGCACGAAGCCTATATAGAGATAGCGGATAAGGATGGCGTCCAATTCCCGGACCGAGGCCGATTCATGGCCTATGCCGCTCGCGTCATGCGCGGCCTCATCATCGACCATGCCCGTAGCCGTGGCGCGCAAAAAAGGGGTGGCAAATTTGAAATCACCTCTACTGACGGTGCCATCAGCAGTCCACCCGATCCCCAGGAACTTACGAAGATCAGCGACGCATTAGACGAACTTGCAAAATCAGAGGCATCGCTTGCCGAGATCGTGGATCTAAAGTTCTTCTGCGGCTTTACGTTCGCCGAGATTGCCGCCATGAAGGGAACCTCCGAGCGGACCGTGCAACGGCACTGGGAGAGGGCACGAATCTATCTGCACCGCGCCATTTCTGCCGACTTGGAGAACTGAGCTGTGTCGAGCTTGAATCCTGAGCGCTGGCGGGAACTGAGTCCGCACCTGGACCACGCCCTTTCGCTCGACGAAAAGGAGCGCGCCAGCTGGCTCGCCTCCCTGGAAGAACAAAACCCCGAAATCGCCCATCTGGTTCGCAAAATGCTTCAGGAACATAGCGTGCTTTCCGGAGAAAAATTTCTGGAGGCAAGCCCCGAAGCGCCGGTAAACGAGGGGTCCCTTTCTGGCCAGAGGGTGGGCGCATACACCTTGCTTTCTCCCCTGGGCCATGGCGGCATGGGGAGCGTATGGAGCGCTGAGCGCAGCGATGGGCATTTTGAGCGGCTTGTAGCTGTCAAGTTTTTACACTTCTCTCTCGCCATTGGGGGCGGAATCGAGCGCTTTAAGCGGGAAGGCAGAATACTCGCCCAAATGGCGCATCCCCATATTGCCGAATTGCTCGACGCGGGAGTGAGCCCCAGCGGGGAACCGTATCTGGTCCTGGAATATGTCGAGGGCCAGCCCATCACCGAGTACTCTGACCGTAAGGCTCTGGATCTCCGCGCAAGAATTTATCTTTTTCTGGACGTGCTAAGCGCGGTCGCCCACGCCCATGCCAACTTGACGGTTCATCGCGACCTCAAGCCTTCGAACGTTCTCGTGCGAAACGATGGGCAGGTCAAGCTGCTGGATTTTGGTATCGCCAAGTTGCTCGCAAGTGACGCGGCATCTGCCACAGAAAGCCTGCTTACACTCGAGGCTGGCGGAGCCATGACGCCGCAGTTCGCCTCACCCGAGCAGATCACGGGCGAGGCGATCACGACAGCGACCGATGTGTACGCACTCGGAGTGTTGCTTTATCTCTTGCTTACCGGACACCATCCCGCTGGCGACAATCCGCGTTCACCGGCGGAGCTGGTGAAGGCGATCGTTGATCTCGAGCCGCAGCGCGCATCGGAAATCACGGGCCGTCATGCAGGCCGGGGCACTGCCCCACAACGCGTTCATACTCCCGAGAAGCTCTCGCGCGAACTTCGCGGAGACCTGGATACAATCCTTTCCAAGGCGCTCAAGAAAAAGGCAGCCGAACGTTATAGCTCGGTCAGCGCATTTGCGGCAGACCTTCAGCGCTATCTCAAGCACGAACCGATCAGTGCGCGGCCGGACAGCTTCGGTTACCGGGCAAACCGGTTCCTCCGCCGAAATTGGCTGGCGGCCGGACTCATTGCGCTCGCTCTGGTTGCGGTCATCGCCGGCACGACGGCGACGCTGGTTCAGGCGCGCACCGCCCGTCAACAACGCGATGCGGCCCTTCGGGAGCGCGATCGTGCGTCCCGTGTCACGGATCTGATGACTAGCATGTTCAAGATTTCCGATCCCGACCAGACCGTCGGGGCGGGGATCACCGCTCGGGAGGTGCTTGACAAGGCTTCCGCCGAGGTCAGCACCGAATTGGCCAACGATCCCGATCTTCAGGCGGAAATGATGAACGCCATTGGAGTCGTTTACCGCAATCTTGGTCTGCTCGACCGAGCACGAGGCCTGTTTGAAAGGTCCATCCAGGTTGGGCGAGCAGGGGCGGGTGCCTCTGATCCAACCGTGCTTCGGGCTATGGACAATCTGGGAGTTGTCCTTCTCGAGCAAGGTCATCCGGCAGATGCAGAACGGCAGCAACAAGAGGCACTCGCGATCCAGCGGCGGGTTCTGGGCGCTGAGGCTCCGGACACGCTTGAAACCCTCACCAATCTGGCCAACTCCATTAATGAGCAGGGGCGGCATGAAGAGGCGATCGAGATTGCCCGAAACGCTCTCGCTACCGAACTCCGAGTTTTCGGCTCCCACGATGAACATACGGTTGCCTTGATGGACAATCTCGCAGCCATGTTGGGGATGAGCGGCCGGCTTCAGGAATCGGAAAAGCTTGAGGCCCAGGCGATCGAGCTCACCCGCAAACTGTACGGTCCCAACAACCTGCGGCTCTTGAACTCCTTGGGCAATCAAGGCGATACGCTGTTCTATCTGGGACGCTACGGTGAAGCCAGGGATATGTGGGAGCAAGCACGCAAGGTGGAACTGCGCGTCGTCGGAGAGGCCCACCCGGAGACTGCTCGTTCCACTTACAACCTTGGCTGTGTCGCGGCCAAGGAAGGCAAGCGTGATCAGGCATTTTCCTATCTCAATGCGGCCATTGACCACATATCGCCCAGGATAGCCCCGCAAATAAGTAATGATCCGGTGTTCACCTCCCTGAAGGGAGATCCCCGCTTTCGGCGTTTAGTGAACCGTGCGAGCCGCCGCAACCCGGGGGAGGCGAGGTGCCCCTTGTAACCGGCTTAGAACCTGAGTCGGCTGAAGAACCAGGCGAGCGGTTTGTCGTCTTTTCTCTGCCATTTCCGATTATTTAGTTGGAAGCCCAAGAAACGTCTCCCCCCTGGGATTCACTATTCGGCGTTCTCTTAGGAGTGAGTTATGCGTGCTTTTCGTAGGACCCCCACCGTACTGACGTTTGTTTCCGTTTTGCTCGGCTCGTTAACCTTGTTTGGGGGGAAGTTCCTTCCCAATCCACTGCGGACCCCGGACCGAAGTGGCGTACTCGACACCTACAGCACCAATGGTGGGATCGACATCAATAACCCGTTCTTTCAAGACCTTGGGTCAAATGGCCGGACCTGCAACACTTGCCACCTCTCGACCTCGGCTTGGAGCGTCACTCCCGCCGATGTACAAGCCAAGTTCAAATCTACGCAGGGCATGGATCCGATCTTCCGCACCAACGACGGCTCCAATTGTCCCAGTGCAGACGTCTCGACCGTAGCCGCCCGAAGGGACGCCTACAGCCAATTGTTATCGAAGGCTCTGATCCGCGTCTCCGTCCCAGTCCCCCCCAACGCAGAGTTTCAGATCGTCGAGATTCGGGATCCCTATCACTGCCCTGAAACCACGGCCACCAACCCGGCTCTCTATCGACGCCCCCTGCCAGCCGCCAACCTGAAGTTTCTGAGCACGGTCATGTGGGATGGCCGAGAAACGGTATTTGGAGCTATACCCGGAAAGTCCCTCGACTTGAACCAAAGCCTTACCAACCAGGCAAGAGATGCCACCACGGGCCACGCCCAAGGCCTTGCCCCCACAGCGGAGAAGCTATCCGAGATCGTTGCTTTTGAAACCGGCTTGTACACGACGCAAGCGATCGACCGGCGCGCCGGGAACCTAAACTCGCAAGGCGCGCACGGCGGAGCTGAGAATCTTTCGCACCAGAATACCTTCATAGGAATCAACGACGCCTTCGGCGGCGATCCTACCGGAGCGGCGTTCAATCCAAATGTGTTCACCATCTACGGCGCGTGGTCGAATGCCGACTCCGCGGCCCGCCGCTCGATCGCGCGAGGAGAGAACCTGTTCAACAATCTGCCCATCCCAATCACGCAGGTTGCCGGCTTGAATGATGCGCTCGATCAGTCGGTAGTCATGGGGACCTGCACTACGTGCCATGACAGTCCCAACTCCGGAAATCATTCTTTTTCGGTACCGCTCGCAATCGGCACCACTGCCTATCCGGCAGAGCCTTCTCTCGATATCGCCGGCTTGCCGGTCTACACCATTCGCTGCATAGCGACGGGAGCGGTGATGCATGTGACGGATCCCGGTCGCGCCATGATTTCGGGGAAATGCCAGGACATCGGAAAATTGAAAGGGCCCGTGCTTCGCGGCTTAGCTGCTCGCGCACCCTATTTTCATAATGGAGGGGCGGAAACGCTCGGCGATGTGGTCAACTTCTATAACCAGCGATTCAATCTGAATCTGACCGAGCAGCAGAAAGCAGATTTGGTGGCGTTCCTGCAAGCGCTCTAGGGTCACAATTTCCCAAGAAAAAGCGGCACACAAATCGTGTGCCGCTATTTTTCCCAATCGGCGGCTACTGGATCAGCCCACCGTTCTGCTCTTCCTCAGCAGCCGGAATCACAACCGCGGCCGCCACACGATCGCCCGGTTCCATATGCAGAAGGCGCACACCTTGGGCCGAGCGGCCGGACTCGCGAATCGTGCTCGAGTCCATGCGGATGATCTTGCCGTATTGGCTGATCAGCATGACCTCCGATTCCTCGGTCACCTGCGCGATGCCGACCACCCTGCCATTGCGCTCGGTAGTCTTCACGTTGATGACGCCAGAGCCGCCACGTCCCTGCAGACGATACTCGTCCGCAGCGGTGCGCTTGCCGTATCCGTTCTCGGTCACCGAAAGGATCAGGGAGCCTTTGATCGGTAGAGTCTCGTCGGTTCCAGTCGCGCCTGCAACGCCCGCCTCATCGGCCGCCTTCTTGGCCTCGGCTTCCGCCTTCTTCAGGTCTTTCGGCGTGGTTGCCATGCCGACGATATAGTCCTTCTCGTCGAGCTTCATTCCACGAACACCATAAGCCGGACGTCCCATGTCGCGGACGTCGGACTCGTCGAAGCGGATTGCCTGGCCGTCGTGCGAGGCGAGAAAGATAATCTGGTTTCCGTCGGTTAGCGTCGTGCCCACCAGTTCATCGCCCTTATCGATTCCGATGGCGATGATGCCGCGCGACATTACATTCGAGAAGTCCTTGAGGGGCGTCTTCTTGACCGTCCCGTTGCGGGTGGCAAAGAAGATATACCTGCCTTCTTCCTCGAGGTTTCGCACCGCCAGCATCGTGCGAACACTCTCGCCAGGTTGCAAGGCAACCAGGTTGGTCACGTGCTTGCCTTTGCCGGCAGCCCCTACATCGGGAATCTCGTACACCTTCAGCCAGTACACGCGCCCGGTGCTGGTGAAGATAAGAATGTAGGCATGAGTCGAGGCGATGAACAGATGCTCAACGAAATCCTCGTCGCGCGTCTTCATCCCGGTGCGGCCCTGACCGCCACGGCGCTGCTGGCGATAGGTAGAGATCGGCGTACGCTTCAGGTATCCACCATGGCTGACCGTAACCGCCACTTGCTCGTCGGCAATCAAGTCTTCGAGTTGGATCTCGGCGGCTTCGTCTTCGATGACGGTGCGCCGTTCGTCGCCATACTGCTTCTTGACCTCTTCGAGTTCACTGACGATGACTTTGCGCAGCTTTTTTTCCGAGCCCAGGATCGACTCGTACTCGGCAATGTTCTCGCGCGTGGTGCCTAACTCTTTGTTGATTTCGTCGATCGACAAGCGGGTGAGGCGGTGCAATTGCAGTTCGAGAATTGCGTCCGCTTGCAGGGCCGTGAAGGGCTTTTCAGGATCTACCTTGGGTGCGCGGCCGGTGGTGTTGACGTCGATCTTCTTGCCGCCAAAATATGCGACCAGGTTTTCGCGAGCCTCGGCGCGGTTCGCACTTCCACGGATAATCGCGATCACATTATCCAGGTGATCGAGCGCTTTGAGATAGCCTTCTAAGATGTGCTCGCGATCCTTGGCCTTCTGCAACAGGAACGCGGTGCGGCGGCGGACGACATCGACGCGATGATCGATAAAGTGCTGAATGGCCCGAATGAGGCCCATTTCCTTCGGCTGCCCATGCACCACAGCCAGCAGGATCATGCTGAAGTTCTCCTGCATCTGCGTATGCTTGTACAGCTGGTTCAGGATGATCTGGGGCTCAGCTCCGCGCTTCAGTTCGATGACGATGCGCATGCCGTCGCGATCGCTTTCATCGCGAATATCGGAAATGTCTTCGATGGTCTTGTTGTTGACCAACTCCGCCATACGCTCGATCAGGTAACGTTTGTTTACCTGGTAGGGAATTTCCGTGACGATAATTGCCTGGCGGTCTTTGTTGAGGCTCTCGATGGCGGCTTTGGCGCGCATGGTAAAGCGGCCGCGCCCGGTCTTATAGGCATCGAGAATGCCGGCCTTGCCGTGAATGATTCCGGCAGTCGGGAAATCAGGACCTTTCACGATCTTCAGAACTTCCGGTAGCGGTGCGGCAGGGTTATTCACGAGAGTGATCGCCGCATCGACGATTTCCGTCAGATTGTGCGGCGGTATCTTCGTGGCCATGCCGACGGCAATCCCGTCGGCGCCATTGATGAGCAAATTCGGAATGCGCGCAGGCAATACATCGGGCTCGATTTCGCTTCCATCGTAGTTCTCGCGGAAATCGGCCGTGTCTTTATCGAGATCTTCGAGTAACGCGGTTGCTACCCGCGACAGACGCGCTTCCGTGTAGCGGTCAGCGGCTGGCGGATCCCCATCGACCGAGCCAAAGTTCCCCTGTCCGTCTACCAGGGGATAGCGCATCGCAAACGGCTGCGCCATGCGCACCAATGCGTCGTACACCGCCAGGTTGCCGTGGGGATGATACTTACCCATGGTGTCGCCGACGATGCGGGCGCACTTGCGCGTCGCCCGGTTGGGCTGTAACCCCATCTGCTGCATGGTGTAAAGAATGCGGCGATGCACCGGCTTGAGCCCGTCGCGAACATCGGGCAGCGCACGACCAATGATGACGGAGAGCGAGTAGTCGAGATACGACCGCCGCATCTCCTCTTCAATGTTGACCGGCTGAATGTTGGCCGCGCCCGGACCGCCATCGCCCGGGGGAGGAGTTAGAGGGAGCTGTGGGTTCTGTTCGTCTGCCATTTCAACGCTCTCAGGGTTCAGCTTCTAGCGGGGACATAACCTGTCGCAAATCGACTCGAGGGAGCAGGCCGAAACACCTTTTCGATGAACGAGTCGGTTCGCTCTAAATATTTGAAAACTAAGCAACTTAATTGGTCGTCCAGCGCTGATCCATTATACCATTTTTTGCGCCCCGTTCGGCCCGAGCGGGGGCTCTAGGGCATTGCCGTTTTGAGTTCATCTGGAGGCCACAAACCAGCCCTCATCCCGCGATTTCTGAGATAGAGCTCGAAGATCTTGAACTTACCTCGCCACTGCTGCACAATGATCACCTTCCCCGTTGGAGGCCTATTTGCGCCCGCATGCCTTGCTTGTGCTTTCCGCGCTGGTCTATCTCGCCGAGCCAGCAATCTCCGCGCAATCCCCCGCAACGCCTCCCACGGCACCCAGCTCTCCACCGCCGGTACTTACGTTCCATTCATCGACCCGCATGGTCACCGTGGAGGTCGTGGCTCGAGATCATCAAGGGCGCCCCGCGACCGGACTCACCGCCAATGATTTTCAGGTCTTCGAACAGGCCATCGGCTGGAGGAAAGAAAAGCGCGAGCAGAAAATTGCTGTGTTCAAAGCCATGGGGGTCACCGAACTTGCTGCCGACCCGGGCGAGCAACCCAAGTTCCCCGCTGGGGTCTTCACGAATTTCATCCTGGCACAAAAACGACCGGTGCCCCCGACCATCTTGCTGGTGGACGGATTAAATACAGAACTGAGCGCGCAAATGCAGGTGCATGTTCAGATGATCCGCATGCTGCGCTCTATTCCCGCCGATACCCCGGTAGCCATTTTCCTTCTCGGACATCGCTTGAGAATGCTTCAAAGCTTCACCACCGATCCGGCGCTGCTGAAGGCTGCCCTCGATAAGGCTTCCACCGCGGCAATAGGCAACCTCGCCCAAATCGACCCTCGCGACGATCCCGATGCGGTTTCTGCGTTCATGGAAAACATGCCGAACCTGATGCCCGGCACCTTAGAGAGCATTCAACGTTTTGAACAGCAGACGTATGCGAGCTCGATGGACCTGCGAGTGCAGGAAACCATGGCAGCGCTCACCTCCATTGCACGCCACGTTGCCGGTTACCCGGGGCGAAAGAGTCTCTTGTGGATCTCTTCGTCGTTCCCCCTGGCCTTACTGCCTGACATGAACGGGTTCGAGGGGCTTCGCGAGTACCAAGGGCAAATGCAGGCCGTCGCGAATCTTTTGGCGGAGGCTAAAGTTGCCGTATATCCGATTGACCCGGGTGGAATGCAAACCCAATCGTATTTTCAACCTAGCACGCGTCTTCGCTCGAGCTCGATCGCGAACCCTTCCGATGTGCTCGATCGCGAATCACAACTGCGATTCAACAAACAGGCGACGATGCAGACGGTTGCCGAGCAAACCGGCGGTAAAGTTTGCCTGAACAATAACGACCTCGGCGAGTGCATCGGAAAGGCCATGAATGACAGCAATGCCTTCTACGAGATTGCCTACTATCCAAATTCGCAGGGTTGGAACGGCGAATTCCGCAAAATCATCCTGAAGGTGTCGCGACCCGGGTTGACGCTCTCTTTCCGCCAGGGATACTACGCTCGCGCCGAGGAAGCCAAAGACCCAAAGGCGGTGAGGGCCGAGTTGCAGCAGGCAAGTTGCGAGGATTATCTGAACGCCACCTCGGTTATTCTGCTGGCGCAGAGCCTTCCGGTGAACCGGCCAGAACAACTGAAGTATTACATCGCCATCGATCCCACCACTATCACCTTCATTCCAGCCGAGGATGGCAGCCAGGAAGCAAAGCTGACGCTCGCGGTTTGCACCTTAGACAAATCGGGGAAGCCGCTCCAACTGATGACCGAGGCCCTCGACCGGAAACTCACCGCCAAGGAGTATCGATCGGTCGAGGACAGGCGCGGCTTTCCGCATGTGCTCGCAATGGTTCCCCAGACCAAGCCCTCCTCTCTACGGATCCTTGTCAAGGACGAGCTTACGGGCCAATTTGGCTCGGTGAATGTTCCCCTCGCGCCCGAGTCCGCGCGTCAGGGCACACAAAGTGCCACCGTCCATTAGAAGCATTGGTTGGAGTTGATCAGGGCCGGAGGACGACTTCGTTGGGACCGGAAGGCAGTTCGAATTTCAAACCACGTTGCTGGTTCTGTTTGACCGTTGCAGGAAGGTCAAGATCGGCGAGCTGGACTTTGCGCGTCCATGCCCCGGTCGCGAGGTAGTCAGCCTTGGCGTACAGGGTCGTGCCCATAATCGAGTAGCTCGTGAGTTCCTCGCTGTGACCGTCGCGATAGACAATGACTGCTGGCGGAAGTTCTCGAACGGCTTCGGAAGCTGACTTCGCCGGAGTCGCAGTCGCGAAAGCGGACACTTTCACCCATTGATTCCCTTGCAGCTCGAGCAGAACCGCGCTTGGAACCGGCTCCAGCCGGGTCGCAGCAACGGGTGTTTGCACGGGCGGAGCTGGCTCTAAAGCCGCCTGTGGCAGGTAGGAATCGTCGTAGTAGTAGTCGGGCGGGAAATACGGCCAGCCGCCATAGAAAAACGAATTCCGCCCCAACCCATGCCTGCGTGCGTCGTGGAACGGAACTCCACTCAAACCAATGAGCGAACGCCGCCCGGAGGGACTAGGAAAGCCCGTTGGCCGTTGCAAAAAGGATCCGGAAGGCTGCCCGAGGCCCGACATCCGCAATCCGTTCTGCGCCGGCGCACTCGCGCAACCGAAGGCAATCAGCAACGCAATGGAGACATGCCTCAACATTTCAATTGGACGCTGCAGGGACTCGGAATTCTACTCCGCGATCGTCATTCTGCTTCACTGTGGCCTCCAGGTCAAGCTCGGCGAGCGCCACCTTCTTTGTCCTGCCTGCGGACAAGTCATACAGCGTGCCGCCGACGATCGCGTAGTTTTCGACATCCAGTTTCCGACCATCTTTGAAAACCAGCACCGTTTGCGGTTGCTTAACGGCAGCCTGCTCCGGTTCCGGTTTGGGGGCAGTCTGTTCGCTTGCGCCGGTTCCTCGCAACTCGTCGCGGTACTGACGCACGGTGGATTTTAGAGACTCCAGTTCCTGGCGGACTTCCTCGGCTGCATCGGGGGCAGTCCGCTCTGTGCGATCAGGACCCATGTCTTCCATCGAGTTGTCATAAGTATCGTAGGTCGGCATCACGTATGCCGGATACGCGTAAGGAACGAACGTGGGGCCGAAGAAGGGACTCACCAGCCGGCGATGATGATGCCCGTTCACAACGCCATGCAAAGGATGAAAGCCACCGGGGTGCGGGATTTGACCGAAGTTCAACGAAGTCACGCTGGGGGGAACACCGTGAAAACCAGGGCGGCCGCCGAACCCAAAGGAAGTAACGCTTGCTGGAACACCGTTGATCTTGTTGCCGTTCCAGGTATTGGTTTGGGCGAGCGAGGCTAAGGCGAGAAGCATGACGGTAACGACGGCAGAGAGACAGAAAGGCAGATGGCGTGAGCGCATATAAGCCCCCCTATGATTTTAGAACGTCCTCGGGCTAAATGGGTTGCGAGAAAATTCCGTGCCGGCCTCGATTTTACTTGCCGATTGCAAAAAAACCGGACACGGCCCAGAGGGCGTTCGCGGCCAGCATGCCGGCAATTACCGCCAACCCCAGCTCGCGGTTGAGGGTTTCAACGAGATCGGCGGCAATTCCGGCCACGAACACGAACAGAAAAATGACGCTCAGCAAGGAGTACATCAAACCCGCTTGGTGCGGGGACAGGACCCGCAAGAGCATGAAGAATATGGCCATAATCAACGGTGCCGAGTTTCCGAAATAGCGGCTGCGTCTGGAGAGGAGCCAGATGCCAACCGATGCCGGCACCATCAGGCCGAGTACCGGTCCGCTCGCCAGGATCTCCCCTCCGACCTGCAAATATGCCTCCCCGAGCCTTAGCGCAGCCCAGGTTCCACGAAAAAATACCGCGTTCCCCAGGCTATGCCGAAACAGGCCGGGATAGAAAAAGTAACTGGCAAAGATCACTCCGAATCCCACTCCGATCGAGGTTGCCAAAATCGCGACCACCGCGCCTGCGCGATGCGGTGCCAGGTAGAACATCAACCCGAGAAGCACCGGCACGATCAGAACCAGGCTGAAGTCGGATCCCACAGCGAGCGCGAGAGACACTCCGAGCAGCAGAATTCTTTGCCAGTTCCACCACACGACTTCCCGGGGCGCATACAACGTGTGGGCCACGGCGATCGCGGTAAACACAGCACCGAATGTTCCCCAAGCGCCCGCAATATTGGGGGGTGAAAACCAGAGAGTGCTGGAACGGATAACGGCCGGAGAGAAGCAGTAAAGGGCCAGAGCCGTGTACCCTCCCACGTTTCCATACAAACGTCGTGAGACATACCAGAGCGAGGCCCCAAGCAGTGCCCCGATGAACACGTAGGGAGCTCTGGTGAGCCAGAGCCAAACTGCTCGATCGGGATCGACGTGAACCAAGGCGACAGGCGCTGACTCGATCAGATACCACAAGGGAGGGTGATCCGGATCATAGGGTGCTCCGCGCATGCGAATACTGTCGTCGGGGTTGAGCAACCCCGCGGGTGTTCCCGCGATTCCATGGCCATGCCACTGTTGCCGGCCTTCCTCTACGCGCGCCAATTCTTCCGGGGAAATCGCTCCCGGCGGTCGGTGCGCGATCAGCCAGGCGCATTGAGCAAGGAATGCCAACAACAGGCATCCCGCCAGCATCTGTGGCCTGCCGAACCTTCTCCGAGTAAAAAACGTCCCCATAAGGCGAAGCGATTGTTTTACCATGTCTCGGCGTGGTCGGGGAGAAAACCCAATGGATCAGAATCCAAACAGTGGTGGTGCGGACGCGAATGTCACCGCCGGGTCACCGCCATCTGGACTGGCACCGATATTCTTAGGCCCGAGTGGCTTGCGCGCAGGCTGGCGCTTTGCAATTTATGTGGCCGCCGTAATTGGGCTGATGTATGCGGCATCACATGCCGTGCGTCCACTGTTTCCGAAATCTCGAGGCGAGACGCCCTCGCTGTGGGCATTCCTAATCTGGGAATGTGCGTCGTTTCTGGTCGCGGTTCTGCCCGCCTTCGTCTTATCCCGATTTGAGAACCGCCCGTTCGATGATTACGGCCTACCTCGCCGGGGAGCTTTCGGCCTGAACTTCTGGAGTGGAGCTGCTTGGGGCCTGCTGGCAATCACATGTCTTTTGCTCCTGCTGAGGGCGACGGGCGCATTTTATTTCGGCGGAATCGCGCTGCACGGTGTCCGGGTTTTGAAGTTTGCAGGATTTTGGGCGGTGATGTTCATTGTCGTAGGACTGTTTGAAGAATTCCTCACGCGCGGTTACTCGCAATTCACGCTTGCACAAGGAATCGGGTTTTGGCCGGCCGCTCTGCTGCTGTCGATTGGCTTCGGCGCTATCCATTTAAACAACCAGGGCGAGGCGTGGATCGGAGCGGCTGGAGCCGCGGCCATCGCGTTGTTCTTCTGCCTGACCCTCAGGCGCACCGGAAACCTTTGGTTCGCTGTAGGCATGCACGCCTCCTGGGATTGGGGCGAGACATTTCTATACTCAGTGCCCAATAGCGGCATGATTGCTCCCGGCCATCTGATGAGTCCGTCGTTTCATGGATCGCGGTGGCTCACGGGCGGCTCGGTCGGCCCCGAAGGCAGCGTACTCGTGTTCCTTCTCATCGCCGTTCTGTGGGTGCTTTTCGATCGCCTTTACCCGGCGAAAGCAGCCAAGCAGGCCCCAGCGTAACCTAGGAGGTCGCGGTTCGACGGGCAAACAGAATCCGCCACACCCAGCGCATGAGCCGCCATGCCAAGGCTGCACCCAGCAGAATCGTCGCCACCCACAACAGCAGCGCTGGGATGAAGAACAGGAATGACGCCATGGCCGAAGCGTAGTCACCGACCCCGTCGATTCCATCTCTCGCGGCTTCTTTCAGGCGGTACAAAGGCCGCCACTCGACCCCGAATACCTGCACATCCGCTTCGGCCCGCAGCGACACGGCCAAGGCAACGGTTTCTACTTGCTTGGAAAGCGCATCGAATTCCGCTTGCTGCTGCTCAATCTGCTCGCGGACTTCGTTGAGCTTGTCGCTGACCTCGATCGTATCCTTGATCGTCCTTGCTTGCTTCAAAATGCCCAGATATTGCGTCTCTTGTGCGCGCAAGTTGCGCAGCCTGGCGGAGAGGTCGACATATTGCTTGGTGACGTCTTCGGCCTCGAGCTTTTCACTCTCGGTGCGAACACCAAGCTTCGCGATCTTCTCCCGGACCTCCGTGAATTTCCCCTCCGGTACGCGGATCGTCAAGGATGCGCTCGTCGCTTCCTCCCCACCGAGAACCTCGGCGCTCACCAGAAAGCCGCCCGCCTGTTCGGCAAGTTGGCGAATCGTGTCCGAGGCCTCCTTGGGGTGTCTCACGATCAACTGGATGGAAGCATTGCGAACCATTTTTCGCGCATCGTCCGATCCTCCCTCGGGTGCTAGATAGTTGACGGCTTGGAGTCGATCCCCACCGCCACCGCCCGCAAGGGATGCCAGGGGAACAGACTTCACCCGATACGAATTCCGAGACGCTACAAAGGAAGAACCTGTCGACCGCAGGAGATGCGGGGTCCCGAGCGCGACAACAATTGTGGCAAGAACCGTCAGACCGACCCCGGCCCAGAATTGCCGGTTTGGCATAAAATTCAGTCGCACATTCACCGGCACCCTCCCTCAACTGAATAACGAATTGTTCGAACGCTCAGTTCCCTCAATCAACCTCGATACGGCAGAGAACGCTCAGGAAGTTAGCGCTTGCAGGAAATCAGCGGAGCCTCGGACGGCGCGACACTCAATGAAAACCGACAGAGTGCGCGCCACAAGCGTGAGACTTTTCCGGGGACGCATGCAAAGGCTTTCGCTGGACATCCTGTAGTCACCTACTTGAAACGGAGGCGAACCTCAACTCTGGAACCTGCTCCAACAGAGCCAATTTCTCGACCGCGATGGTGCCGATGAAACTATTTCCCGAGATGGCATTCGCCAATTGGAAACCTGACTTAAGCAGGGCTTCGCGAACAGCAGGCGTATCCGCGCTGGTCCACAGCTGGACACGGATTTCGCCATCCTTCACGGAGTTGCACTCTGCGCTTTTTTTGACCACACAGTCGTAGGCATCGAGTAAGCCCGGGTGCAGCTTCGACTCGAGCAGTCGCCTCTCGGGCGATAGTCCAAAAACCTGTGTGACACTTACTCGGGCCAGGAAGCCGCTGATGGCGCCCCGAACCTCGGTATGCTTCAACGGACAGAGACCTTGAACGGAGCCGTCTTTGGCAAGGATCTCGAGCGTTCCCGAGGTGCGGGAGGATGATGCCGCTAGAACCTCTTCGGATCGAAATTCGCTCCATCCGAAAAGCAGCACGGCGATGAGAACAGAAAACCACAAGGGGCCCCTACGGCGGCGCGGCATAAGTGCCTTTCCGACTTTTTGGTTGGAACCAAAGCACAGGAACAAACGCTGCCTCGGTTCAGAACTTTTGTCTCGAGCGCAAAGCCGAGGTTCACTTACTTAGAGCGACAGGCTCCTGAATTTGTTCCCGAGTTCTCTATGCTTCGATCCCATGACAAAGTTACTCGGGCTTTGAGCATTCGATCCCTGCGTGCCGCGATATGCCAAAAAGGTGAGGATGTTAGTAACCAGGAAAGTTGTAGAAGAAATGCAGACGGGGCGGGCGGATTATGTTTGAGTGAGGCCCGAGGCGCGGACAAGAGGCATCCGCGCCCCGCAACCGGACAGGCTCAGATATCCAGGTTCTTCACATCGAGCGCATTCTCTTCGATGAACTTGCGGCGAGCCTCGACGTCTTCGCCCATCAGGGTAGTAAAGATGGTCTCGCACTCGGCGATGTCTTCCAGTTTCACCGAAAGCAGCGTGCGGCGCTCCGGGTCCATGGTAGTTTCCCAAAGCTGGGGTGCGGTCATTTCACCCAAGCCCTTATAACGTTGGACGGAGAATTCTTTCTTGCCTTCTCCGAGAACGTAGGCGAAGAGTTCGCGGGCTGTGGTCTTCTCGACCTCTTCCTTCACCGCCTTCTTCGCCACCGGTTTCGCGGCCTTCTTCTGCGAAGCTTCCCCGTCGGGGTTTTCAGCGCCTTCTCCTCCGGCCTCTTCGGCACCTGCGCCGTTGCCGCTCGCGCTCGACTTGCCCATGGTTTCCACCACAAACGGCGGCTCCATGTAGGACTCGATCTGCTTGAACTTCGAGAGCATCTGCCGATACTCGGGCGTCGAAGCCAGCTCCCAGTTGATGAGGTGCTCCGCCCCTTGCGAGTTCACGTAGCGCACTTCCCAAAGGTTGTGGGCTTCGTCGAAACGTGACTCGACTTCCTTGAACTGCAATTCTTTTTGCAGTTTCTTCAACTCTTTCTCGATCTTCTCGATCTTCTTCGGCTGTGTCTTCTTGTCGCCTTCGAAATCGGCTCGCTTCGAAAGGTCGAGTTTCGGCAGCACATCGGTCACCTGCTCCGCGCGCAGGCGCTTGTTCACCTTGTCATAGAAACCGAGATACTCGTTCAGCACGGTGATGAATTTCGCCAGCGCCGATCCTTCGAGCTTGGCGGCGCCTTCGCCGTAGCGAACGCTCATGCCCTCGGCGGCGCGCTTCACCATGACTTTCACGAACTCGCGCTCGTCCTTAATATACTGCTGCGATTTACCCTTCTTGATGGAGAACAGCGGCGGCTGCGCAATGAACACATTGCCGCGCTTGATCAGTTCCTGCATGTGGCGGAAGAAGAAGGTAAGCAGCAGCGTGCGGATATGCGAGCCGTCCACATCGGCATCGGTCATGAGGATGATCTTGCCGTAACGCAGCTTTGCCGGATCAAAATCCTCTTTGGAGATTCCCGTGCCGAGTGCAGTGATCATGGCGCGAATTTCCTCATGCGCCAGCATCTTGTCGTAGCGGGCTTTTTCGACGTTGAGAATCTTGCCTTTGAGCGGCAGAATGGCCTGGAATCGCCGGTCACGTCCCTGCTTCGCCGTTCCTCCTGCGGACTCGCCTTCCACCAGAAACAGTTCGCAACGCTCCGGTTGCCGCTCGCTGCAATCTGCCAGTTTGCCGGGCAGCCCGCCACCATCCAGGGCGCCTTTTCTGCGCGTCAGATCGCGGGCTTTGCGCGCCGCTTCGCGGGCGCGGGCAGCGTCAATTGCTTTGTTGATGATCTTGCGGGCGACTGTGGGATTCTGCTCGAGGTAGGCACCCAGTCGCTCGTTCACGAACGCCTGTACAACCCCGGCGATGTCGGAATTCAGCTTGCCTTTGGTCTGACCTTCGAATTGCGGCTGCGGCAGCTTCACGCTGATCACAGCCACCAGACCTTCGCGGACGTCATCGCCAGACAGGTTTTCTTTCACGTCCTTGAACAACCCCATCTGCTGGCCGGCGTAGTTAATCGTTCGCGTCAGCGAAGTACGGAATCCCGAAAGGTGCGTGCCCCCATCCACGGTGTTGATGTTGTTGGCGAAACTGAACACACTTTCGGAGTAGCCGTCGTTGTATTGAATGCCAATCTCCATCGCCACGCCGTCGCGCTCGGCTTCCATGTAGATCGGCTTATCGTGAAGAACGCTCTTTCCGCGATTCAGGTGCTTGATAAATTCCGCAATGCCGCCGTTGTATTTGAATTCGACGGCTTTGGCTTCTCCGGTCTTTGAATCGGTCGCGCGTTCGTCGGTCAGGGTGATCAACAAGCCTTTGTTCAGGAACGCCAGTTCACGCAAGCGCTGCGACAGGGTGTCGAAGTTGTATTCGGTAGCCGTAAAGATAGATCTGTCCGGCAGGAAGTGAACCTTAGTGCCGAGCTTTTGCTTTACCGCTCCGGTCTTCTTTAGCTTCGACGTGGGCTCGCCCTTCGAGTAAGTCTGCTCCCAGGTAAATCCGTCGCGCCAGATTTCCAAGTTCAGTTCTTCGCTGAGCGCATTTACGCAGGACACACCGACGCCGTGCAATCCGCCTGAAACTTTGTAAGTGGAAGAATCGAACTTTCCGCCAGCGTGCAGCTTGGTCATGACGACCTGGGCGGCGGGAACCTTCTCGCCATCCACTTCCATCACATCCACGGGAATGCCGCGGCCGTTGTCAACCACGGTGATCGAATTATCGATATGAACGGTGACGTCAATCTTATCGGCATGGCCAGCCAGGGCTTCGTCAACGGAGTTATCGACGACTTCGTACACCAGATGGTGCAATCCCATCTCGCCGGTCGAGCCGATGTACATTGCCGGACGTTTGCGGACGGCTTCCATGCCGCCGAGAACTTTGATGGACTCAGCGGTGTAGTCGCCGTTTGAACCGTTGGCTCCTTTGCCGTTCTTCGCTTTGTTGTTTTCCAGGATCGCTGCGGAGTTGATTTCTTTCGTCACCATTGAGTGTGGAGGAGAAAATTCTTGGGGTGTTCTCGTCTTCGACTTTGCTCGAATTTCGGGTCGGGCGAGCCATCGATTTCCCTAGCAAAGTCAAAGGCCAGGAACCACGTTTCTCCAAGCCCTTCTTGATGCCTGTAGATTTCCCACAAATTACTGAAATTCCAACAACTTAAGGCATCTTTGACTACATAGAATTTTATCACAGCTCAGGCCATTTTTCGACCCCCGAACCGACCCTGTAAACCGTTCGATTCAGGGCAGTTTCTCGCCCTGCGAAGAACCGACTTTCGCCCCGCGCCCGGAGAAGACGTTCCCCTAAATTCTCCGCCATCTCTGACCAGTTCGAGCGAAAGAAAATGCATTCTCCCTGTGGTAGGATGGCGTTCCCCCATTCGAGCGTGAGCGCGGAATATCCCCCGGGGCAGGCGGCAAACACCAGATGGCACAAGCAGCTGGTCCTCAAGTGGCGAAAGCCCCTTTAAAAAACCCCACGGTGCTTTTCGAAAAAACACAGAAGGTCATCGCAGGAATTGAAGCCGATCTTGGGGAACCGATTCTCACCTACTGGAACTCTGACGATGGTTCCATCTGCGGAAACGATGTCATCGGACTGTTCGGAATACTCCGTAGTATGGGCCAGCTGAATCGTCTCTCCCTGTTCATAAAATCCGGCGGCGGTTCCGGTCAGGCCTCCCTGCGGATGGTGCATCTGTTGCGTCAGTTCGTTGGGCGCCTCACGGCGCTCGTACCTCTGGAGTGCGCCTCGGCCGCGACCATGCTGGCCTTGGGCGCCGATCGCATCCTAATGGGCCCGCTTGCCCATTTGTCGGCGGTAGACACATCGCTTACCCACGATCTTTCCCCAATTGATCGAGACAACCGGCGCGTCAGTGTCAGCCAGGACGAACTCCATCGAGTGGTGCGGTTGTGGCGCAGTGAGGCGAAGGATGATCAGGCCAACCCTTACGGGAGTCTTTTCACTCATGTGCACCCGCTCGTCATCGGAGCGGTAGATCGCTCGAGCGCACTTTCAACCAAGCTGTGTGTGGAGATTCTTTCCTACCACCTGAAGGATGCCAGGAGGGCCCGGCGAATCAGCAACATCCTAAACTCGGAGTATCCGGCACACAGCTATCCCATTACGCTGCGCGAAGCCCAACGCATTGGATTGAAAGCAGAACCCTTGCGGGACACTACGAACCGGCTGCTGTTTGAATTGAACGAGATCTACTCGGAAATGGGGCAGCGCTGTTCGACTGATTTTGACGAAAAGAATTCGCACGACAACAGCATTCTGAACATCATCGAGGGGCGCGGGTTGCAGATCTTTTATCAGCTGGACAAGGACTGGCACTACCGTTCAGAGGAGCGCCGCTGGGTAACGTTGAATGACAAGAGCTCCTGGCGTAAGGTTGAGAGCATCAAAGGAAAGACCACGGTTTCCATTCTTCACGTGAGATAGCCTGGTAAAATACATCTGGCTATCCCTAATATGCCAGTTCCCATTTCGCAGGCGTGGACGGTTGCTACTTATGTCATCCGGCAGAAGCTCGCCGGACGCAAGCGGTATCCGTTCGTCCTGATGCTGGAGCCGCTGTTCCGCTGCAACCTGGCTTGTGCCGGCTGCGGCAAGATCCAGTATCCCGGCCATATCCTCAAGCGCCAGCTCACGCCGGAAGAGTGTTTTAAGGCGGTAGAGGAATGCGGGACGCCGATGGTCTCGATCCCCGGTGGCGAGCCGCTGCTGCACCCTCAGATCAGGGAAATCGTCGAAGGCCTCGTCGCCCGCAAGAAATACATTTATTTGTGTACGAACGCGCTGCTCTTGAAAGAGAAGATCCATCTTTTCACTCCTTCGAAGTATTTGACCTTCAGCGTTCACCTTGACGGCCAAAAAGAACATCACGATCTGTCGGTTTGCCTCGAAGGCGGACACGAAAAAGCCATGGAAGGGATTCGCGAAGCGCTTGATCGCGGCTTCCGCGTAACCACCAACACGACTCTGTTCGACGGCGCCGATCCAAAGAGCGTTCGTGCCCATTTTGACGAGTTAATGGAGATCGGAGTCGAGGGAATGATGCTCTCGCCTGGATACTCCTACGACAAGGCCCCTGACCAGAAGCACTTTCTTGGACGCTCCCGCACCCGCAAACTGTTCCGTGCGATTCTTTCGAATCGCAAGAAGAGCTGGCGATTCAACCAGTCCATGCTCTTCCTCGAATTCCTGATGGGCGAGCGCCATTACTCCTGCACCCCGTGGGGCATGCCAACCTACAACATCTTCGGCTGGCAGAAGCCCTGTTACCTCCTGCAGGATGGTTACGCCGATTCGTTTGAGGAGTTGCTGGAGGCCACGGACTGGGAGAACTACGGCACCGAATCCGGCAATCCCCGCTGCGCAAACTGCATGGTGCACAGTGGATATGAAGCCTCTGCAGTGAATGAAACATTCGGCTCGTTCCGCGGCTTCCTAGACACCATCAAGGCAACTTTGTTCCATCGTTACCCGGATCCTGGGGCGACCCGCTTGCTCGACGAGATCTCCTCCCACTACGTCAATCCGCTGGTTCAGATCGAGACAAAGACTCTGGAAGAGACACGGGTGTAGTCTCTCTCGGTCGGGCATTGCTGTCCGGAGCTTCTCGGCTGCAAGAAATCATCTTCACGATCTCTCGGGTGAATGAGCGGTTCCTTACTCGAGCATCTGATTGTCGGAGGCAAGGAAAACCCATGAGCGTTCCCCAACGCGGCAGCAACAATCCTGAAGAGCTCGAAGTCGCGCCCGGACGCGAGCGCGAAAACCTGGAAGGCTGGATCCCTCCGCTCGCCGGCGATGACGAAATTCAGCAGGCACTTGAGAAAGCCTTCGACTATCGCGGAGACATCACCATCACTTTGAAGAGCGGCGAAAAGGTAGAGGGTTACATCTTCGACCGCCGAACCGGGAAGACGCTCCTTGAGTCCTCCGTCCGCCTCTATCCGAGATCGGGGAATCAAAAACTCACCATCTCCTACGCCGACATCGCGGCTCTAGCCTTTAGTGGCAAAGACACGGCCGCTGGCAAAAGCTGGGAAGCCTGGATGGAGCGCTATCGCGAGAAGAAGGCGGCCGGGGAGAAAAGCATCGGGCTGCACCCGGAAGCTCTGGACTGATCTCTAGAGGTTCCGAGCGAAGTCTGTTGACGTAACTAGCCCGCGCGGTGGCTGTCAACGGTTTTCGCTTTGGGCTGCTCGCGGCGACGCGCAGATCGTGTCTTGCGTTTCTGCTGGTACATAAGCACGTCTGCCTGTCTCAGCAGCCCTTCTACGTCATCGGCTTGCGAATTGCTGCACCCTACCACGCCCATGCTGAACGACAGCCGATAGCCCAGCTCGGAGTTGAGTTGGTGTGCGGAGAGCCTTTCCTGAATGCGGCTGGCGATCTGTCCCTGATCGGCTTCCGCGATGAAAATGGCGAACTCATCTCCGCCCAGCCGGGCAATAATATCCGATTCCCGGAAACACTCGCGAAGCAAGTTGGAAGTGTCCCGCAGCGCCCGGTCTCCCTCTAAATGGCCAAATGTGTCGTTGATCTCCTTCAAATGATCGAGATCGATAAAGGCGATCGAAAACGGCTCTTGGTTGCGGTTCGCGAGTTTGACCCGATGCGCAGCCAAGGCGAGAAACCCCTTACGGTTATAAAGGCCGGTAAGATCATCGGTGAGGGAAATGTTCTCCAGAATCTGATTGGAGCGGGCAAGTTCCTCCGCCTTTTCCGCCAAAGCACCCTCCGCCAACTTGCGGGCGGCGATGTCCCCTTCTAGTTGTACGTTCACCCGTACCAGTTCGGCCGTCCGCTGGGCTACAAGGCTTTCAAGTCGTTCTTTATAAAGCCGCAACTCCTGCTCTGCGCGTTTCCGCTCGGTAATGTCTTGCGAGATGCCCATGGTGCCGAGGATCAGCCCGCTTGCATCGGTCCATGGCAGCTTCGTGGTCAGGACCCAAGTTTCCCGCCCATCCGGCCAGGTTTCCTTTTCCTCCTTGTTGACGATCGGTCGGCCGCTGCGGATGATCTCCTGTTCATCGTCGAAGGCCTGCTTCGCGTGCTCCTCGCTGAAAATGTCAAAATCGGTTTTCCCCAAGGCATCACCAGGGCTGCCAAGCCCAAAGCGGTCTACCAAAGACCGGCTGATGCCCACAAACCGGCTATCGAGATCCTTGAAGTAGACGCCCGCGGGAATATGTTCGAAAAAAGCGCGAACTAGATCTGCATTGGTGTGCTGCGGCGCAGCCACCCCGGCAACGCGCCCGCCTTGGGATTTTTTTGCCAATGAAATAATCGTATCGCTAATGGAGGACTCGACGAACGTTACCCTCACACCAAAATAACTCCGGGTAACCATCTCAGGGGCCCACGGAGAGGGAGTTTATTGTAAGTCCTTTGCCGGTGAAGCAAATAGAAAATTCAGCGGTGGTTGCGCAGCCGGGGCCAAATCGTTTTTGCGACAGCTGGGGTAACCTGTTTCTCCCAGGCTGATTTTCAAGCGGAACTACTTCCAACCACCTCCATCGCTTTCGGCATCTCCATAGCTGCAAATTCGATGGCGGAGGCCAAGGATGAAGATGCGCAAAGAGAATATTTTATGGAACGTTCTGCTCGGGACGGGAGTTTACCTGCTCGATTCTATGCGGGACCGCTTGAGCAACGCAGCTGACGACTTTAGAGGAGCCGCCCGCGACACGTATGGCGAGGCCTCCCGGCGTGTAGGCCGTGCCACAGAAGCGATTCGTGGCGAAGATCACCATGGAATGAGCACTGCAGCCGCTTTGCTCATAGGAGTCGGGGTCGGGGTGGGTGTCGGGATGCTGCTCGCTCCAGCTAGCGGCGAAGAAACCCGCAAAGATCTCTCCAACCGCGTTCACGAATTCAGCGATCGCATGCGTGACAAGTTCTCGTCCGGAGAGCACGCGCCAACCGGAACCTACGGGTCCTAGGACTCTAACCCTTCGAAAACAAAGACGCGAACCAGATTCGCGTCTTTGAACCTTTGCATTACTGCAGCGCCTCGTCGCCTGGCATGGGGTGCGAGACTTCATCCGCCTGGGGAATCAGCGCCCGGTAAACCCGAGCTGGAACCGCGGTTTCCCAGTGGTGCGAGAGCCGGGCATAGCCTACGATCCCCAAGAAGATCAGCACAATTCCGGCGGCCATGGCCAAGACTGGCACTGATTTCTTTCTCCCGGCGGAGGCCATCCCCAGGGCTCCCTGGGCGGGACAGACCGCAACGCATTCCAAGCACCCGGTACACTCCGCAGACTTGATCGTAACCAGCTGATCGACGGGCAGATTCGCGGGGCACGCTTTTGCGCATTTTCCGCAGTCAATGCAGGCGGCGAGGCTCCGGCGAATACGCAACGGGCTCAGCAGAGAAGCCAAGCCGAGCAGAGCGCCGTAAGGACACAAATACCGGCACCAAAAGTTCTTCACCAGCACGGACCCGAGCAGGAGGATTCCGATGACGGCCACAGCCGTACCGTCCAGATGCCGGAAGAAATTCAACATCTTGACGTCGGCGATCACCCCGTAGGGGCTTTTCATGAACGCGCTCAGAGCGTGCACCGACATCGACTTGACAGCCCACACAAACAATCCGAGCAGCAGGTACTTTAATCCGCGCATCGGGACGTCCGCCCACTTTGCGATCACGAAATTGCGGCCGAACACCTTGCGCCCGACCGTAGCCAGCATCTCTGAAACCGTACCGATCGGACACAACCAACTGCAGAATGCTTTGCGCAGCAGCCATGCCATCGACACAAACGTGACCAGCAAGAACATGGCTGCCGGGTGTACGGGGGGCAGATTACCCGTGAGCACCCAGTACTTGAAATTCATCATGCCGGCAATCGGCAGCCAACCCTCAACCCCTGCGGGCCGGCTGGCCACGGTGGGGGGGCCGCCTTCGAACTGACGCACCCAAAAATAGAAGAGCCCTCCCAGATACAAATTCAGGGTAAGGAAGACCCCCTGAAACAGGTGTCTGAGCTGCTGGGAGTAGTCGCGGTCTGTCCGCCGCACCAGCTTCTTCCTTTCGGGGATTCGCCGCGTCTGGTTCTCTAAGGCAGGTCGAACCATGGTTGCCATACTCCGACGCTAGCAAGAAGCCGCAATCTTGCCTGTGATTTCGGTCACAGGCCCAGGTTTTGCCTGACCCAAAGGGCAAAGTGTCGGGAAATACCGCATAATGGGCCGAACGCCCGGGATCCTGAAAGAATCGTTTGCCCATTCTTGAGCTCACAGTTCCGAATGTGGCGCTGCTTTTCGGAGCCGCCCTGCTTGCGGGAGCGCTCAATGCGGTCGCTGGCGGGGGCAGCTTCATCGCTTTTCCCGCGCTGCTCGTCACCGGGGTCCCTCCGATACCGGCGAACGCGACGAATACGGTGGCGCTCTGGACGGGCCTCCTGTTCAGCGGTGGGGCCTTCCGGGGTCAAATTCATGTGCCCCGTCAATTGCTCGCAACTCTTGGAACGGCAAGCATGCTTGGAGGAATCATCGGGGCCCTGCTCCTGCTCCGCACTCCTGCACATACCTTTATGCGGGTTCTGCCTTGGCTGATGCTTGCGGCCACCCTCCTGTTCCTGTTTGGAGGCAAGCTCATTCGACCCCGTCCGGAACAAGCGGTGCATGACCTCACAACCAAAGCCCTTGCGGGGGCCGCCTGCTTCCAGTTCCTTGTGGCCGTTTACGGCGGCTACTTCGGCGGGGGGATGGGGATCGTCATCCTTGCCATGCTGACCGCCTTTGGCATGGCAAACATTCATCAGATGAACGCGCTGAAGATTTTCTTAAGCACAGCCACCAACGGGATCGCCGTGGCCATTTTCATCGCTTCCCATGCGGTGTTCTGGCGCGAAGCCATGATCATGATTGCAGGTGCGGCCCTCGGAGGATTCTTCGGAGCGCACTATTCTTTGCGTCTTCCACAAAAACTTGTTCGCTGCTTCGTCATCGCGGTCGGATCGAGCATGACAGCCTATTTTTTCGCGCGCTCTTATTGGCTGGCGCAGTAACCGGAGTCTCTCGACGCCAATCACCTGGCGAACCCTTGGTCGCCCCCTAGGCCGGTCGGAAGGGACCTACAACTAATTCAATCCAAAGCAAATGGCCGGAGCTGAACCAGTTCCGCCACTCGCCTTTTGCAGGGTTCGTTTCGAACAAAAGCCAAGGTGGAATGCCACAGTTACCTGAGTACCGTTTTCGCTCCTGAACTTTCTCGAAATAATCGCCACACGTCATGAACTTCCGTATCACCGACTGCGCCTTGATTGAAAAAATGGGCCAGCAACCGGAAGCACCTTATGGGGGATCGATGAGAACAGGAACCTTCGTGCGCGCGGCCGTCATTGCCGGGGTAATGATGCTCGCATTTTCGACGCCGGACTCCTTCTCCATCTCAAAATACTTGATCCAGGGGGTCGTACTTGATGATCAAGGCGCACCGGTAGAAGGCGCCGCCCTGCATATTGGCAGGCAGCTGTCTTACACCAACAGCTCAGGCCGCTTCATGGTGCGTTTTTCAAAGCCGGGATCCTTCCCCTTGAGCTTAGCCCCGGAGGAGTTTCTCACCAACGGGGTGTATCAGGTGGTCTCGGCTCCGGCTCAGGTCCAGGCAGAATCGGAAGACAGTGTCAGCGATGTTCGGGTCGTAGTTCGCAGAGTCCCTCCGCCGCAGGCCAGGCTCTACAACCAGTAGGGAACTGAACGATCTGCTCTTCTGCTCAGTGTACGGGCGGAGCAATCAGCATTCGAACACCGGTCGTCAACAGAATGACGCAAAGGATGCGGCGCAACCAGAGCACCGGGAACCGGGTGCTCAGATAGGAGCCGATCAGGCCGCCTGGAATGGAACCGACCAGCATGTACGCGACCAGCGAAGCATCAACGTTCCCCAAACGAAAGTGAATGAAGCTGGTCACGCCGGTCAGCACCACGGCATGAACAATGTCGGTCCCTACCATCACCTTGGGTGGATAGCTATAAAACAGCAGCAGAAGCATCATGATCATGCTGCCGGAGCCGACCGATGTCATTCCCACGAGGAAGCCGGCGACGAACCCGATCACCGCCATTCCGGCAAAGGACCTCGCCGTAGGCGGACGATTCACCATGCTCTCTTCCAGCCTTCGCTGCAGCAAGAGCAATGTGGAAACCACCACCAGCAGGATTCCGACCGCGGACTTAATAAAGTCATTGACTCCCGCCCCGTAAAGCACTCGCAGATGCACGAGTAGTCGAATTCCGAGGATTGATCCCGGGACGCTACCCGCGGCGAGCGCAAGCACAACCTTGCGGCGAACCGTTCCCTTGCTCAAGTGAACGGTGCTGGAGGGAATTTTGGTGATGAAGTTAAAAAGCGCGTCTGATCCGACCGCTTTGATCGCCGGCACGCCCAAACCGAAGATCAGGATGGGCAGGAGCAATACGCCACCCCCAAGACCTGTGAGTCCAATCAGGGTGCCGACGATCAGACCGATCAGGATCCTAACGGCAGCGGCTTCCATCGTGAACGGTTCTGCTCCCTTCGTTCCAGCAGATTCCCGCCCCTTGGACTTCGCTTGAAGCCCCGCTGTTCGAATGGCTGATAGAAGGGAGGAACCAGTGTCGCGACAGCCTCTCGCATTTTTGGGGGTTCGTCAAGGAGTTAAGCGGCCGGCAGATTCATATTCGAACCATGATCTGTAACGTTGAACGGGTGTGTTCGGGCGCGCCACCCAGTAAAAGGCGGCGCTCAGCCTCGAAAGGTTTGACCCGATTCCGCGTATCACGTTAGAATAATTCAGTTTGCCTGTACTTCGGCCTCGGTCTTCCACCCCAGCGCTCTTGAGGCGCCCGGGGACCCCGGAGAAGTTGAGGCCTTCCGCAGCGGTTGCCGAGAGCATCGGCGGGAAACAGCAAGCACAAGTTTAGGGATTTCTCGGGCTGAGCGTTGCACATGTGTCCGCCTGCCCCTGGTCCACGGAGGCATTCTTATGTACGCGGTCATTCGCGCCGGTGGCAAGCAGTATCGGGTGGCGCCCGGAGACGTGCTGCGGGTTGAAACGCAGAACGCTGACAAAGGCAAGGTAGAGTTCAATGACGTGCTGGCGGTTTCAGGCGGCGACGGGCAGATTGCAAAACCCGGTTCCGACGCACTCGTAACCGGCGAAGTCCTTGGCGAGGGCCGCGGGCGAAAGGTCCTGGTTTTTCACTACAAGAAAAAGAAACAGTATAAAAAGCTGCAGGGACATCGCCAGCCGTTTACCTCCATCCGAATCACGGAGATCGCTTTCGACGGCCAGAAGTTCAGCGCGCCTGAGCTCCCGAAGCGGGAGCCCAAGGTGAAGAAGCAATCGGCTGAGGCCGCGGGCGAAACCAAAGCGGCGAAGCCAAAGGCGTCGGCCAAGAAGAAGGCAGCACCCAAGAAAGCTGCCGCGAAAAAGTCTACGCCGAAAAAGAAGTAAAACCCGCGAGTTTTCACGAGGGAATCTGGCGCGCCACGCGCGTCGAGAGCTAGGAGCTGTTTCATGGCGCACAAAAAGGGATTAGGCAGTTCACGAAATGGGCGCGACTCGAACGCGCAGCGGCTTGGATTCAAAGCATTCGGCGGACAGATCGTCCCCGGCGGAACGATCATCGTGCGTCAGCGCGGCACTCGTGTGAAGCCCGGCCTCAACGTCGGCCGCGGCAAAGACGACACCCTTTTCGCCAAGATCACCGGCAAGATCGTCTTCAAAGATCGGGGATCGATGGGCAAGTTCGTCCTAGTCGAGCCGGTCGAAGCGAAGTAGTTCGACTGCTCCAGCGGTCGGCGACGCTCGCTCGTCACCTTTCCATTCGCGGCTTTCAGCCTTTCAAACCGACGTCATCCTCGCGCCTTCCTCGTTGTAAGTTCTTTGCCCGGAAGTTTTCTCGGCCGCTTGCACGCTCTTAGCGGCAACCGACCTGAGCTTCGGCGATCCGAGAGTTCTTCCCGGCGCTCACGTATCTTGAGGCGGTTCGTCCATCTCTGAGGTACACTTCTCGACCGTGAGAATCTCCGTCCGAGCACAGCGCAAACTTTTCACAGCGACGGCAATCTCGCTTTTCGTCGTTCTACTCCTCGAACTCGCCTTCACCCTTCGGCACGAGACCCAAACCTGGGACGAAGCTTGCCACATTTTTGCCGGCTATCGCTACTGGACGCGCGGCGACTTCGCCATGAATCCCGAGCATCCGCCGTTCGTGAAGTTGCTGGCCGCTGCAACGCTTTTGCCTTTGCATCTGAACGGCCCTGAACGCAAGCACCTGTTCTCCAAAGAAGAAGATTTCCTCAGCGCAACCGAATTCGTCTATTCGAACAACGCCGACGAAATCCTTTTGCGAACGAGAACGGCTGCGTCTCTGCTTTGCCTGCTGCTGGCTGTGCTTATCTTTGCAACCGCGCGTCAAATGTTCGGGAATATCGCCGCGCTGATTGCGCTCACGATTTTTGTCTTCGAGCCGAACCTCCTTGCCCACGGATGGGAAGTCACGACCGACACCGGGTTCTCCTGCTTTCTGCTCGCAACCGTCTATGCGTTCTATCGATATGTAAAGCAACCATCCGCCCGAAGGCTCGCTCTGGTCGGGGGCGCCGCCGGTCTGGCGCTCGCAACCAAGCACTCTGCCATTCTCGTTTTCCCGATTCTGCTGGTCCTCGTCGCAGCAGAACTCTGGCTGCGGCGCCGTCCCAATCGAGCGCAGGATTTTTCGCGTCCAGGGGCCGCCAAGCTGGCCACATCTCTTGTCTTCGCCGGCGTCATCGCAATTGTGGTTTTGTGGGCCGCCTATGGGTTTCGTCTTCATCCCCAGCGCGGCGTGAGTGCGGAAGCGCGCGTGATCCAGTATGCGCAGGGACTTCACAGCCCAACTCAGAAGGCGCTCATCACGCAAGCGGCCCGCTGGCACCTTCTGCCCGAGTCATACCTTTATGGGCTCGCCGATGTTGGCTACGTTGTTGACTTTAGCCACAGCTACCTGTTCGGACATGTCTATCCCCATGGACAGTGGTTCTATTTCCCAGCCGCGTTCCTGATCAAAACAACACTCTCTTTGCTGCTGCTGTTAGTGCTCGTTCCGTTGGCGATTGCCCTCCGGGGGGCAAGATATCGCCGCGAACTGGCGTTCCTTATCCTTCCCGCAGCCATTTACTTTGCGGTAGCAGTTCTATCGACGCTGAACATTGGCATCCGCCACATTCTGCCGGTATATCCTTTCCTCATCATTTTGGCAGGATGGACTGCGCGGGAACTGATCGCCGCCAAACGCAGGAGCGCCTATGCAGTCGTTTTTCTTTTAGCGTTTTCTATCTTCTCTTCGTTGCGCGTCTTTCCCGTTTATCTCGCCTACTCGAACGAGCTCTGGGGAGGTCCATCGAACACCTATAAATACCTGAGTGACTCCAACGCCGACTGGGGACAACAACTGAAGTCGGTCAAACAGTATCTTGATCAGCGCAACGTGAAGAATTGCTGGTTCGCCTATTTCGCCGATGTGGTTGCGGATCCGAAGTATTACGGCATTCCCTGTAAACCCCTCACCACCATCGCATCCACGTGGTTGCAGCCTTCGATGGATGTTCCCCCGAGCGTGGATGGCCCCGTACTGATTAGCGCTGGAGTTCTGTCGGGATACGAGTTCGGCCCGAACGAATTGAATCCCTATGACCAGTTCACGCGGCTCCGACCGACGGCCATCCTGGAGCATGGCGTGTTCGTTTACGATGGCCATTTCGAGATCCCGCTGGCGTCAGCGCTGAACCACCTCACCCAATCACAGTTGAAGGAACGAGCTGGCCAGCTTGAAGACGCTTTGGCCGAGGCCCAAGCCGCCGTCGAGCTGGCGCCATACTCCATGCAGACGCAAGCCCGGCTTGGCTTTCTGCTCATGAAAGTGGACCGCCATGACGAAGGCCTTCAGACCCTAGAGCGCGCCCTTGCCATCGGGGAGACCGTCAACCCTGAGCTTGAAAGCTCATGGACCCTGGCCAGCCTGCGGGCAGCCTTGGCAAAGTAAGCGGCCCTTCAGTCGCTCAACTGCGGGGGCGGGTATTCCGGCAGCTTATCTTTGTTCTGGGCCGCACGTTTCACCTCCAGCTCATCGAACAGCAGCGCCGGAGCGACGATGCTGTGAGGAATGGCTGCGGGCAGATTGTCCACCCTAACTTTGTCCCCGGCGGCAACGATATCGTTGCGCATGGTGCGGGTATCGAGGTCGCCGAAGGTTGCGCCGCGCACGAGTTGCTCGTGGGCATCGCTTGTGAACAGCTTGTACAGCAAGCGAGGCGAGTTCCTGGGTCCTACCGCTTTGACGACATAGCAAAAGGCGAGATCGCGCTGCCTGCAGAGTTCGATCAGCTTGGTTTTTAGCGCCTCTGCGGGAACCGGTTCCGAGGATTGCAGGATCAAGTTGCCAAGGCCTGGTCCCGGCGGATTCACCGGATAGGGCGCGCGCCCATGTCCATTGGAGGCGGGGAAGTCTCGGATGGGCACTCTGCCGAGGTCGTAGGCAACCAGCTTGCCTTTATCGACGAGGGTAACCTTCGCCGGGCGTACCCCTTCGTCATCCACATCGTACTGTCCAAGCAGAGGCTCGCCCTGCCAGGACGGAATGGTGGGATCATCGGTGACCGAAAGAAAATCAGGCAGCACTTTGCTGAGATAGCTGGTCGCGAATGCACCTTGCACGCGAACAGGTTGCCCTAAGGCCGGTTTTTTCCCCAGAACGTTTTCTCCGATCAGCGAGGCAAAAATGTTGGTGGCGGCGTACGGCTCGAATAGAACTGGTCCGCGATATTCTTCATCGACAACCGGTGCGGCGCGCAACTCCGCCAGGGTTGCCACCACCGCCTCCGCCTGTTTCTGGAATTCGTTCGGACGTGGAAGATTTTTGAATTCTCCTTGGACGGCTTCGGTCGAACGCTCCAGACGCATCCCGTCGGGAGCCTGGGTGGAGGCTCCCGCCACAATCAGATAGGCCGAAGCGCCCGTGCGCACGATCGTGCCTTCGGAGTTTACGAAATAACGGTTGGTAGCCTCGAACGAGAGGCTGGACTGAATGGTTTCGATCTGCGGGTCTTTCTTGTAAAACGCCGTGACCTCGCGAAGCAGCGGAGCCCAGGAACCGATCCCGGGATCGAGCTTCACCAACGGACGAATCAGGCGCACGGGCTCAGCATGAGCGAAATCATCGGTCGGATTTTCGATGGTGAGTTGTTTCAGGGCGGCATTCTTCTCCGTCAGGGCCTCGGCAGCGGATTTGTAGGCCTGGTCGGTAGCGAGCCACAGTTTGCGACGGATGGCGAGTTCGTCATCGTCGGAAGCGACGATTTCGACCATTCCCTGGCCGCCCTGGTAGAAGCTGTCCTGCTTGTAATTGCCAATGCGAACTACCACCCGCAGAAATCGTGCGCGCGTGCGCAGTTCTCCCCGGGGAGCACCATAGGCCGCTTCATACCAATAACGGTCCGTATCCGTGATGCGGTAGTCGATGTAGTAGGGGGCGGCCACTCCTTCGAGCTTCAGTTGGTTCTTTGATCTCTGCATCTCCGCCAGCATGGCGTGCAACACGGGATCACCACTGGCCTCCTGAGGCATCGCCTCCTGCGCGAAGGAAGGGACGGCTAAGGCCAGCAGGAGGAGGCCCGCGAGCTTCATCTCCATCCGAATCATTGCTGGCCTCCTTTCCCGCCGCTAGAAACAGTGGCGTCGGGAGGAGGCAAGATGGGCGGCCGGTTCAAGGAATGCCCGCGTTTTTGCACTTCGATTTCGGAAAACAGCATGGCCGGGGCAACCGCGGCCACCGGCACGGCGCCGGATTCCGCGCCGCAGATGCCATCGAACACCGCGGCTTTGTCCCCCGTCATCAGAATGCCATTCATCGCGGTCAGTGGCGTGCCGACGATGTCAACGCCGCGCACCAGTTCATCCGGCCTGCCGTCTGCAAAGACCTTCCAGACCATCACGGGAAGCACCTGAAAGGCTTGCGGCAGTTGAGACTGCGTCAGCGTGAAGCCGCCTTCGATGTCTTCGAAATAGAGCCCATAGGGCTTGGATTTCTTCTTGATTTCCTCGATAAAGCGCTGCCGGAGTTCTCGGTCACTCACACTGTGCGACGAGGTAACGATGAGGTTTCCTTGTCGGCCGACCGGAATCATTCCGGATTGCGAGCGCCCATGACCGTTCGAGTGAAGGAATCCTTCAATCGGCATGCGTGCCATCAGATAGTTTGTAAGTACGCCGTTTTTGATCAGGTCTACCGCTTGTGCCGGCACGCCTTCATCGTCGTATTCATACCCGCCGCTCAGATCGATGGTGTTCAATTTGCGCAGCGTGGGATTGTCGGAAACGGTAAGGAAATCCGGCAGGACCTTGGCCCCAATTTTTTTCGCAAAGGTCCTTCCTTCTCCCTCGCCTCGCTGACGCTGCCCTTCCAGTCGATGTCCCAAAACTTCGTGAAAGAAAACCGCCGCCGAGCGCCCCGAAAGTAGCGCAGGACCATCGAAGGGCTCTGCCACGGCCGCGCTGCGCAGCGCCTTGAGATCGGCTGCCATCTTGTCGATCTTGGAAAGAATCTCGGCTTCGCCCGGCAAGTTCCCCAGCGAGTCCGCCTGGAAGGTTTCCACCCGCATCAGATCCATGCCATCGTCGGCGCGGGTTTGCGCTTGGATCGCGAGGTGTACAAACTGCCCCGGATAGACCAGGCGGGTCCCCTCGGTGTTGATCTGATGGGTTTGGCTGTTCTGTACCGAGATCAAGACAGCGGACAAATAAACGAAGGGATAACTTCGAAAACGCGCAGAGTACTTGCGGGCCAGGGATTCCAACTGGAGCTGGTTGGGCAGGGGTGCAGGCGCGGTGTAGTCAAGATGCACCTGCGGTTTCTCTTGTGAGAAGTCGTCGGAGGTGTCTTCCTCTTTCGCGTTGACCGCCGTTTGGGTCTTTACATTGAGATACGCCTTGGCGGCGTTGCGGTACCCCTGGTAAGTTAGCCTCCATAACTCCCGGGCAATGGCGTTTCGATCATCCTCAGTCGCGAGCGATCCGGCGTGAATCGCCGACGGACGGCTGTTCTCGTGGGTGTTGTCGAGGGCCGGGGTTCCGATATGCGTGATGACATCCACCGCCCGCCGCCGGGTGCGCAGGCTTGAAAGCAAAGCGCCATCCCCGCCGGCAGCGGCCGCGATGGTCTCGTCCTGCACTTGGTAACTCAGAAAGTAGGGTGCCGGATTCAGTTTTCCCAATTCTGCTGTCGCCCGGTCTAACTCAGCTTGCATCGTGCTCAGCAGAACGTCATTCGGTTTTTTGTCCGCGGCGTGCGCGGACAAGGTCAGAGTGATGAGCAGGAGTCCGAAAACCAACAACACAGAGTGTTGCGCACGTAAATTGATCATAAGAGACGAAATGAGACGGGTTCAGCAGCGCCCTCACTGCACGCGATGGTAGAGGAGAGTAGCTTCTCGCTCAAGTAGCAAGTTCGCCGACCTGGCGCGAGGGGTGAGCTGTCTCCAGGGGTGCCTAAATCATGTTCCTCTATACTTACTAAAGGCACATTCTGTTTCATACCGGCACATAGTGTTCATCGATGAGGCCACAATTCGCGTGAAGGCGGGTGACGGCGGCAATGGCTGCGTCGCCTTCCGGAGGGAGAAGTTTGTTCCGCGCGGCGGCCCATCTGGCGGCGATGGCGGACGCGGCGGCGATGTGCTTGTGGAATCCAGTGAGCGCCACAACACCCTGGTGCACTTTCGCTTTAACCCCGAATACAAGGCGGAGCGCGGACGACACGGCGAAGGCTCCAATAAAACAGGACGAGACGGCGAAGGAGTTCTGCTGAAAGTCCCTGTAGGAACGATCATTTATGACGCGGATTCCGGCGAGAAGGTCTATGACTTTTCCCGCGCAGATGAGAAGGTCGTCATCGCGCACGGAGGACGTGGGGGCCGCGGCAACGCCCAGTTCAAGACCTCCACGCATCAAGCGCCGCGCGAGCACGAGGATGGCCGCCCGGGCGAGGAACGCACCCTGCGACTGGAACTGAAGCTGCTCGCGGACGTTGGCCTGGTCGGATATCCGAACGTCGGAAAATCAACCCTGATCTCCCGCATTTCCGCCGCACGTCCGAAAATCGCGGATTATCCATTCACCACTCTGCAACCAAACCTTGGGGTCGTGTTGGTGGGCGATGCTCCGACCGAGGTCAGCTTTGTCGTCGCCGACATCCCCGGGTTGATTGAAGGAGCGCACGACGGGGCAGGGCTGGGCATGCAGTTTTTGCGGCATATCGAACGCACGCGACTGCTCGTCCACGTAGTCGACGTTTCTGACTCGAGCGGCCGCCCAGATCCAGTGAAAGACTTTGACGTCATCGTGGGCGAACTGAAAAGCTTTGGCGCGCAGCTCGAATCGAAACCCATGATTCTGGTCGCTTCCAAGTGCGACGTAGCGAATAAGACCAAACTCACCAGGCTGAAGAAGCTGGCGAAAAGCCGGGACCTTGATCTGCATCCGATTTCCGCTGTGACGGGCGAAGGTGTCGAGAAGTTAAAGTATGCAATGGCGAAAAAGGTTACTGAAATCAGGCGCGCAGATGCTGATAAGCTGACTGCTCCCGCGGGCGCTCTCGGAGAGGATCGACGCCCGACGAGCGACGACGGACTATGAACATCGGCCTTTTTGGCGGCACATTCGATCCCATTCACAAGGGCCATCTGGCTCTGGCGACGGCCGCGCGAGAACGCTGCCGGCTCGGGCGCATCTATTTCGTGCCCACCAACGTTCCGCCTCACAAAACCTCCCAACCGGTGGCCTCGTTTTTTCACCGTTACGCCATGACCGTACTCGCCACCCAGGGCGAAAAGTCGTTTCTTCCATCCCTATTAGAAGCTCCCACCGAATTTGTTCTGCAGGACAGGAAGAGCGCACGCGGAACCGCGGCTCCAGCCCCGAACTACAGCATCGATACCATTCGCAACCTGAAGCGCGGATTTAAAAAAGCCGACCGGCTGTTCCTCCTGATCGGCATCGATGCGTTCAAAGACATTGCGAAATGGCATGAAGCCGAGGCGCTGTTTCGAGAGTGCGAATTCATCGTGGCCAGCCGCCCGGGCTATTCGCTTGCCGACGTTGCGAGCGCCCTGCCGGAAAAGCTTCGGCCTCGGGCAGAAGTAACCAAGCCGTTTTCGAAACAACCGGCCAAGGGGGACCTTGTCCTTGTTGGAGTGACCCTGCACCTGCTCGATGATGTCAACCAGAACATTTCTGCTACCGCGATTCGGCAAGCCGCTGCCGCAAAGAGGCCCATCAAAAGGTTCGTCCCGGAGAGCATCGAAGAGTACATCAGAAAAGAAGGGTTGTACGGCTGACCAAGCGGTCCCTCTCGCCCGTACGCCCTACGACTAAAACAAAGTCCTCGTTGTAAGATAAAACCACACGATCTGAATGAAGAAGACCAACACCCTCATCTCCCAGCTCACCACGGCCATTGCAGCCTGCAGGGACAAGAAAGCCGAAGAGCTCACCATCCTCGAGATGGACAAGAACTCCGGCGCTTTCACTGACTATTTCGTCATTTGCAGCGGCTCGAACTCTCGCCAGATTCAGGCCATCTCTGACGAAGTCGAGCTCCGTCTGAAGCGCGCGGGCACTTACCCCAACAATATTGAAGGCTACAAGCAGGCGGAATGGGTGTTGCTCGACTATGTGGATTTCGTGGTACATGTGTTTTCAGCAACCGCACGCAGCTACTACGATCTTGAGCGCCTTTGGCGAACGGCAAAAAAGCTGGAGCCTGCCGAGGTGAGTGCAAAGCCACGCAGGCGCGCTCCGGCGAGGAAAACGGCTGCGCGAAAACGGGCTTGAAGAGCGGCGGCTCTCCGAGCGAAGCTGATGTCGCTTAACCATGAAACTCACCATCGCATGGGTCGGTAAAACGAAGAACCCCAACCTTCAGTCCCTCACCGAGGAGTACTTGAAGCGCCTTCGGCAATACGCGGATTCCGAAGGCGTCTCCCTCAAAGACGAGGCCGCGCTGCTGAAGCTATGCGGCCGGGATGGTAAAGGCGGGCGGAGACGGATGGTGGTGCTTGCTTCGCGGGGCAAGCAGCTCACCTCCGAAGAACTCGCCAAGTTTCTAGGCGATCATCAGGACACAAATCCCACCCCACTGGTTTTTGGCGTTGGCCCTGCCGATGGCTTCAGCGAAACTGCCTGCCGCCAAGCCGATTTCACGTTATCGCTTGGGAAGATGACGATCGCTCATGAACTGGCCCGTGTCCTCTTGCTCGAACAGCTCTATCGGGGCTTCACCATCCTGAAGGGACACCCCTACCATCTGGGACACTGAGAATCTGGCGCACCACCGCGGGCGCTCGGAGATCGATGAGGCGTGAATTGGCCGAAGGTCTAAGACAGGCATTGGGATTTTGGCCGATGTACCCGATGCTGCAAAGTGGCGCCACGCTTCGTACCTCCGTCACTTTCCTGGGTCGAACCCACTCCGTAAAGTAGACGCGAGGCCGAAACTGTGAAGGATCCCGTGGAAGTACTTCGCCGCAAGGAAGCTGAACTAGAGCGTTTGCAGGAGGAAGTGGAAGCTCTCCGCCTTGTCGGAAAGCTCCTGCGGGAGCGGACCCTTTCGGGGAAAAGCGAGGCGCAGGAGCGCGGTAAGATTCTGCAGATGCCCTAGCTTGGATCCTGCCGGAAAGCTTCAGCTCTACTCAAGGTGAGCACAACCGTCTGCGCCAGCCGTTCCACGACCGCCAGATCCCCGTCGTCAAAGGCGTAAGGCACTGCCGAGAATACTTCGATTAAGCCAACCAGGTCTCGCTCGTAGATCGCTGGAGCAGCAAGAATCGAGCCGAGTCCCAGGTTGCGACAGGCATCGGCATCGACTCGCGGATCGAATTCAGTATCGTCACAGCGCAACGGCCGCAACTCCCGGGCGCAGGCCCCGGTAAATCCGCTGCTGAGGTTCACGGGCGCCCCGATCTGAGGAACGTTATTTCCCGCCGCCGCACGGCAGGTCATGCCGTTCTCCCCGGCAAGCGCAACCGCTGCACCCGTTCCCCGGGTGATCGAGCAGGCACGCGTGGCAATCAAGGTCAGCGCGGATTCGAGATTCCCGCCGAGGGACTTGAACTCATACTGGACCGTTGTCGATACCCCTGCCAAGGGAAGCGGATGGTCTTGCTCGCGCGCGTCAGGCCCGGTCTCCAAACTGAGAGCGACTCCGCGCTGGCTTTTCGGGGATCCGTTCGACTCGCCGGCAAATGCCGAATCTCGCACCACCCATCGTGGAGCCTTCCAGCTTGGGGCGAACGCATTCAACGTCAACCATTCGCGCAATCTCTCGCGGGCCGGATCCGGGAGCTCTGAAAAGCGAACGCCGGCACGGCCTAACGCGTCTGCCCAGGCCACATAGCCGGTCGTTTCCAGATAAGCAGTCGGCTCCCCCAGCGAGAGATGCAGCGGCAGAATGCTGTGCGCCTCAAGCGGCGCGATCGTCTGCATCGACATGCCTTCCTCACTCAAGTCGAGAATCATTCCGCCAGTCACGCCATCGAAGCTGGCAAATGCCGGCGTATTCACCCGCTGGCGCAGAGAATGCCGCCTGTCGGGAGCCAATTCGTGGTTCACAACGGACCTCACTGCCGGGTTACGCGCGAAGCAAGCGCAGACTGCTGAAACATTAGCCGGTTCGACGGGACGGCTGGCCGGCCAGGAACTACAAAGCTGACCTTCATCATGGTGTGGAATTCGTCGAATGAGAAGTACACGCAAGGGTTCGGGGGAACCCGTGTTTCCCGCATGCTGGAGATCAAACATTCAGCTTTGGCGGCGGATCAGGAACCTGGGCGAATCTACCAGCCTACTTTCATCCCCTTGTTCTGCTCGTCCAGCCACTTCTTCAGCGGGGCAAAATAATCAAGAATCGCGCTGGCATCTGCCTGGCGTTGTCCGGTGAGAGCTTCCATCGCATCGGGCCAGGGCTTGCTCTGCCCCATTTCGAGCATCTTGTTGAACCTCTCGCCAGCTGGTTTCGAGTCGAAGAACGTGCAACGGTTCAGCGGACCCGTGTATCCGGCCTCCTTGCATAACGCACGATAGAACTGGAACTGATAGATAAACGCCAAGAAGTATCGCGTGTACGGCACGTTCCCGGGAACATGGTATTTTGCGCCCGGGTCGAAATCGGCCTCGCTGCGCGGAGCCGGCGGTACCACTCCCTGATACTTCAGCCGCAGGTCCCACCAGGCTTGGTTATAGTCGGCAGGCTTGATCTCGCCAGAGAAGACCTTCCAGCGCCACTGATCGATCATGATGCCGAATGGGAGAAACGCTACTTTATCGAGCGCCTGCTTGAGCAGCAGCGGAATATCAGCGTCGGCTGGAGGGATGGTTTCGAGCAAGCCGATCTTCTTCAGATACTCCGGGGTGATTGCCAAGGCAATGGTGTCGCCGATCGCCTCATGAAAGCCATCATTGGCGCCGTTCTCGAATAGAAACGGCTGGTTCTTGTAGGCGCGCTGATAGAAGTTGTGCCCCAGTTCGTGATGGATGGTGACAAAATCCTCATCCTTGATCTGAATGCACATCTTGATCCGAATGTCGTCCTTGTTGTCGATGCTCCAGGCGCTGGCATGGCAGACGACTTCGCGATCCGCTGGCTTGGTGAAAAGCGAGCGCTCCCAGAATGTGTTCGGCAACGGCGCAAACCCGAGCGAGGTGTAGAAATTCTCGCCGTACTTGACCATGCCGTGCGCGTCAAGCTTCTTGGCGCGCAGCAATTCGGTAAGGTCGTAACCACTGCTATTCTCCGGAAGCCCCAGCAAGGGGTAGATGTTGCCCCATTGCTGCGCCCAGGGATTGCCGAGCAGGTGTGCGGGAATCGGCCCATCTGGCGGGACGACTCCTGGACCGTATTTCTTGGAAAGGCGCGCCCGAACGAAGGTATATAGCGAGAGGTAGAGCGGCCGCACTTGTTCCCACAACCGATCGACGTCGGCCGCAAACTGCTCTGGAGGCATATCGTAACCCGCCCGCCAGAGCACGCCAGTATCTTTAAACCCTAACTCGCGCGCGCCCTGATTCGATAGATCCACAAACCGCGCATAACGCTGCCGCATCGGTGCGCCGATGGAGTGCCAGCCCAGCCAGACTTCCTTCAGTCGGGCCGGATCACGGTTTTCCGCCATGATGTTCTCGACTTCATTGACATCGAGGACCTTGCCGGCCGAATCTTTGAACTTGCCCTTTCCATAGTCGGAGTCCAGAGATACGGCAATCGTGGTCAGCTCCTTGCGCAGCTTAGGGTCCTTGGGAGCGGGCGCGACCAACTGCAGCTTGAGTAACAGGAATTTGCGCTCGAGTTCCGCCGGCATCTTCAGCCCATCAAAGCGCTTGGCTTGCTCAACCAGTTCCGTGGTGACGGCGGTGATTTCATCGTTGACCGCGGCGGCAATCGCTTCCGTGTCTTCGGTGATGAAATTTTCGTGGATCCAGTTCGCCTGGTTTCCTTTGATGTTCAATTCTGCCAGGCGTTCTTCCGCCTTGGACATGAACTGCTCGGCTTCAGCAACGGTTGGTTTCTTGGTTTGAGCCTCGAGTACCGCGGCGAAGGCAAAGCCGAGAAGTGTAGAAAGCAGGAACATCTTCATATTTTCTCCGAACTTCGTGGCTGATGGCCACCATCACTCCAACCCGAAGGGAAACGCCAAATTATGCACGAGTTGGAGAGGGTTGTTCAAACCTTGACGAGAGCGGTTTCAAGAGCCGGTGCCATCGTACATCTGTTCGACTGCCCTCTGCACTCTCAAGGAAAGGGTTTCCATGTCTCTTGTGCCTAAGCCGGCGGTTGGGATCGGCTTGCCCACCCGCATTTCGAGTGGCCTCGGTTTGATGTGGTAGGTGTTCATGGGAAGCAGTTCGTACATCCCGAGCAGCGCAACGGGCACGATATCGACCTCCGCCTTGATGGCGAGGAAGAAAGCCCCGGGGAGAAACGGTTGAATCCTGCCATCGGGTGTCCGGCCGCCTTCCGGAAAAATCACCAGGGGCATACCGCGCTTCAGCGTGCGCAATGCCGATTTGATTTGCCCCACCGAGCGAGTTGGATTTTGCTGGTCTACGCATACCTGCCCGGAGCGCTTCAGATGCCACCCGACGATCGGATATGACCATAATTCCTTTTTGTGCACGATCCGGAACTGAAAGGGCAGGAAGGCATACAAAGCTGGAATATCGAGGGCAGAACCATGATTGACCGCATAAACGTGGGGCTTTGACGTGTCGATTTGGTCAAGGCCCGTGACCCTGAACGGTGACTGAATGGACTTCATCGTCAGCTTCGCCCAGGCTCGCGCAAAACCGTGCAGAATGCTTCCGTCCTTGTCGAAGAAACCGAAAGGAATCGATGCCAGACCGAAGGCGATGGTATAGCCCCAGATCAGCAAATCCAGGAAAAGATAGGAACGCAGAGCGCTGAGCAAGCCATACCGGCGGGGTGGTTCGGCCTGCCGGACCTCGGTCCCCTCACTCACTTCGCTCACGCTGCCAGGTTTCATCAGGCGGAAACTCCGAGCACCTGCATGGCCTCGCCGACAATGTAAATGGAGCCGGTTACGACAACAACCTTTTCCCCTGCCGCCAGCAAGCGCGCCTTGCTGATTGCGGACGGCACATCCGAGGCAAAGTCGATTTCTGCGCCGGTTCGTCCGGCGGCTTCCGAGATCTCCTGTGGCGTTGCCGACCTGGGATTGTCGGCACGGGTCGCGATGACGCGCTCCGCAAGCGGGAATAAAATCTCCGCCATCTCGCGAATGGCCTTGTCGCGCATAGCACCGAAGACAAATACGAGCTGTCGGCTCTGGTAGAGCGAGGAGAGCGTCGAGCGCAGGGCCCATGCTCCGGCAGGATTGTGGGCCACGTCTAGAACAAACTCCGGCACATCTTCCCCGCCTGTGACCACTTGAAACCGTCCCGGCCAGCGGGTCTCGCGAATCCCCGATGCGATGCAATCAGCGGTGATCGAGGGGAACTGAGCCGTTAGGTGTTCAGCCGAGGCAATCGCGAGCGCGACATTCCTAAGCTGGTGGCGGCCAGCCAGAGGTGTTTCGACGATGATCTCTTTGCCTAGTACGGAAAGCGGATAGCGGGACACCACCCGGCGTCGCTGAGACTGGCTTCGAGGCACAGGCTCCCACAAGGGCGGGCTGGCGGGGGATATCGGCGGCACAAAGGGCACCGCACTGAGTACGGCGGTCCCCATTTCGAGGGCTGCCCTTCCAATCGTGTCGTTCGCCTCCGGAGTTTGCGGCAGGGTAACAAGAACTCCGTTCTTCCGAAGAATTCCGGCCTTTTCTTGCGCAATTTCGGTAATGGTGTTTCCGAGAAACTTCTGGTGGTCGAGCGAAATGTCAGTGATTACGCTCAGCAATGGTTCGACGACGTTGGTGGCATCCAGCCGACCGCCCATTCCAACTTCGAGCACCGCGATGTCGACTTTCTGGTTCGCGAAATATTCAAACGCAATCGCGGTCAGCATCTCGAAGAAGCTCGGATGCCACGGCAGCTCGCCGTCTTCCACCAGGCGTTCGGCGGTTCGATCGACCACCCCGTGCAGCAGACCAAACTGATCGTCCGGCATCTGCTCGCCATTGATACGGATGCGTTCGTTGATGCGGACCAGGTGGGGTGAGGTGTAGAGTCCCGTGCACAATCCCGCAGCCTGCAAGATCGATGCCAGCGTGGCGGCAGTGGATCCCTTGCCATTCGTGCCCGCGATCAAGACACTCGGGAACTTCCCTTCCGGATGCTCGAGGGCGTCAAGGAGGCCGCGCATATGTTCCAGGTCGAACTTGTGCGAAGGGGTGTGCGCGAGCTCATGCCCGAGCGCATACATGCGTTCCACCGCGGATTGGTAGGAACCAGACATGAGAGGTGTCGGCCAACGACAACTCTAGATTAGCAGTTTGGGTCGGGGTCCTTGTGCCGGGCCTTGCATGCAGTCGAACTGTGATAGTCGGGGAAGCGGAATGTGACAAGCTGATAACTCGCTCGTTCCACACCGGAAAAGGGGGCGGGGGATGGGCTGAAGAGGATCGAGAGGGGGCCCTAACCGGCGGCTGAGGTCTGACCTTGGGCGGCCGGGCTCATGAACTCCAGGGCCCGCGCGATATAGGCTCTCAGCTCTTTCCGGTGGACCACCGCATCGAGCATCCCGTGCTCGAGGAGAAACTCGCTGCGCTGGAAGCCTGGAGGGAGCTTTTGGCGAATCGTCTGCTCGATGACCCGAGGTCCGGCAAATCCAATCAACGCGCCAGGTTCACCGATATTCAGGTCCCCCAACATGGCAAACGAGGCGGTGACGCCTCCGGTGGTGGGGTCGGTTAACACCGAAATATACGGGATCCGCGCTTCGTCAAGCCGCGCCAGTGCGGCAGAGATCTTGGCCAACTGCATCAGGCTCAGCGCCCCTTCCATCATTCGAGCTCCGCCGGAAGCAGAAATGATGATTAGGGGACGCTGCGTACTGAGCGACTCCTCGATTGCGCGCGTGATCATTTCTCCGACTACCGCGCCCATACTCCCGCCGATGAAGTTGTACTCCATGGCGCTGACGATCACTTCGCGGCCATTCATCTTGCCGCGGGCATTGATCACCGCATCGTTCAGTTCTGTCTCTTCCTGCGCCTTTTTCAGGCGGTCGGAATAAGACTTCAGATCGATAAATTCGAGTGGATCCGTCGATCGGAGGTTGTCGCTGAAGGTCTCGTATTCGCCGTTATCCAGCAGTTGCGCGAGCCTGGTACGGGCATCAATGCGGAAGTGTTTGCCGCATTTCGGGCACACGTTCAGGTTGTCTTCGAGGTCCTTTTTCCAGATGATCTGGCGGCAGCTTTCACACTTTACCCACAATCCTTCGGTGCGAATCTTTTTCTCGCCCGAAGGATCCACCTCGCCGGATTGTCGTTTGAACCAAGCCATGGAATTGGGATCATTGCATCCGTTGGGGGCATTGAACCAGGGGTAGTGCCTCGATCATTCAATGTACCCAAGGATTGAATCGTTCAATACTCTATCCCTCTCTGCGCCAGCACGCCCTTTTCATAGGCGTGTTTCACCTGCCGCATTTCGGTTACCGTGTCGGCAAGCTCGACAATTGTCGGATGAGCATTCCGTCCCGTCAAGATAACGTGAACCAAGTCCGGCTTCTGTTTCAGGGACTCGACCACTCGAGCGGGATCAAGCATGCCATAGCTGATGGCGTAGTTGATTTCGTCGAGAATCACCAGGTCCCAGTCGCCGGATTGAATCGCTCGCTCGCCTTCGGCCCAGGCATCCTCCACCATGCGCACGTCCTCTGGGTCGGGCTTCTCGGTGCCCACCTTTACGAAGCCGCGGCCCATCTGCTTCATGAGGAACTTGTCGCCAAAGGCCTGGACGGCGTCGAGTTCGCCGTAATGCCACGAGCCTTTCAAGAACTGCAGCATCAGCACACGCATGCCGTTGCCCACCGCGCGCAATGCCGTGCCCATGGCGGCCGTAGTCTTGCCCTTGCCCGGGCCAGTATTTACGATGATCAGACCTCGGCGAACGTCCGCCATAAGCAAAGGATAGATTGTACTTAGCGGAATAGGTTTTCACCAGCGAGGCCGACGATGATTGGGGAAATTATGTAATTTAGTTATTGGAAATCGAGTCTTTCAGCCCGCTTGGCGAGCCCTAGCGAGCCTCTCGATGTCCGCCAGAACGGCTGAACCTGGGTGATTTTTGACTGCCCAATGACCTCGAGTCGGGCAGCAACTCGGCTCTTCCGTTACTCAGTTGCAATACGGTCCCGAATGGCTCAATCCATTTGAACCTTGATGACACCATCGTCGCCATCGCCACTCCTGCCGGTCGGGGAGGCATAGGAACGGTTCGGCTGTCTGGATCTGAAGCGCGCTCGATCGCCGAGCCCCTGCTTCGCCTAAAGCATCCACTCGAGCCCGGACGCGCGATTTTCGGGGAACTCATCGAACCGTGCGCATCGAACATTCCCCTCCCGCGAGCGAGAGGGCTCTTGATCGCCGCCGAGCTTCCGGAGCAGTCGGACCAGCTAGAGAACCCCGCTTCCCAAAGCGCCAGGATTGATGAAGTGGTCGTCACCTATTTCGCCAAACCTCATTCCTATACGACCGACGACATCATCGAGATCTCCGCCCACGGATCGCCTGTGGTTCTACGCCACATCGTAGAACTCGCGCTTGCAGCCGGCGCCCGCCTGGCTGAGCCCGGCGAATTCACCATGCGCGCCTTCCTCAACGGACGCATCGATTTGACCCAAGCCGAAGCCGTCCGCGATCTGATCGATTCGCAGACCTTATATCAGGCAAAGGTTGCGGCGCAGCAGCTCGAAGGCGCACTTTCCCGCCGCCTGCAACCGACAAAGCAGAAGCTTGTGGAACTGATCGCTCTGCTCGAAGCCGGGATCGACTTTGCGGAAGATGACGTTTCCGTGCTCCCCACAGAGCAGATCCTGGGACAGGTAGCTGCGGTCCGCTCCCCTCTAGAAGAGTTGGCTCGATCGTTTTCGTACGGCAAGATTGTCCATGAGGGGCTGACGCTAGCAATTGTGGGCCGTCCCAATGTGGGGAAATCGAGCCTCTTTAACCGCTTGGTTGAACGCGAACGCGCCATCGTGACCTCGACGCCTGGAACTACCCGCGACCTTGTCACCGAAAACGTTTCTCTCGGCGGAATTCCCATCCGCCTCATCGATACCGCCGGCATTCGCCGCGCCCTCGACGAAGCCGAAAGCATTGGAATCCAAAAGTCCCTGGAAGCTCTCGCCGATGCGGATCTGGTGCTGGTTGTGCTCGATGCTTCCGAACCAATGTCCTCCGAAGACAAGACTCTTCTCCATCAAGTCGACGAGAGGGCCGCAATCGTGGTTCAGAACAAGGCTGACCTAGCAGCCGGGCCAGCCGCGTCAAACCCTGATGCGAGAAAGCCGGAAATTCGGACGTCGGCGATTACCGGGCAGGGCATTTCTGAACTCCGGGAATCGATCCTCCGGCATGTCAACGGAGAAGCCGGGCCGGGAGCCGAGTCCGGATTTCTCACCAATGCGCGCCACCTGAAGCTGGTTCAGGATTCCTTAACCGCCCTAGAGTCGGCGCGAAGTGCTGCCCAAGACCGCATCCCCCATGAGATGGTCCTGCTTGACCTGTACAACGCATTGAAAGCACTCGATGAAATCACCGGCGCCACCACCACCGACGACATCCTGAATCTGATCTTCAGTCGTTTCTGCATCGGAAAGTAATTTAGCTTCCAACAGCATCAAGATCGATCCTCGACCCCTCCGCCCCACAAGGCCCGGCCTGCATCTCACGAGCGACCAATTGATCCCGACCACACCATTTCCGCGGGTTGGCGCGAACCGGTTCGAGCGAAAAAACGGCAGTGGAGACTACGTAATCGCATTCTCAAACTCTCCGGATGTGCGCATCGATCCCAGGGCGCAGTTCGATCGGCCGAAACAGTTGCTGAGTAATGAAAGCATGTCTCCATATTTGAGGCGGGCATCGAAGCGACGGAAGAGGCAATTTACAATTCGATGTTCCGAGCCCACGACGTCACCGGGAATGGGCACACAATTGTGGCGCTGCCTCACGCAGGTGGTCCAACTTTTACAACAGCACGGCGTCATTTCGACGAAGTAGAGTACTCCTGGCAGTTTTCGAGTCTGGGCTGACCTCTGGACCAGAGACCAGAGAGATCCCGGACAAGCCCGACACAAATGCATCTAGTTGTAGTTGAAGGCTTTGCTCTCTGGTCTTCACGTTTTCGATCGGGAAATAAGCCCCAGCGGCGATCACCTCAGTAGGTCCTGATGCGGGACGTGGGTGGACGCTCAAGCCACGGCTTGCCGGTTGCTGAATCCTGCTCCCATCCTTTAGAATCAAACAGTTCAGCACTCAGATTTGGAGACCCCATGAAGGCAGCCATTCATCCTGCATACCACGAAGTGCGCGTGCACTGTGCGTGCGGCAATGCATTCACCACGCGAAGCACGCACAAAGGTGACATCAGCGTAGAAATTTGCTCGGCTTGCCACCCGTTCTTCACGGGCAAGCAGAAGCTGGTTGATACCGCCGGGCGCGTCGAGCGCTTCCGCCGCAAGTACGGCCAAACGACTGGCGAAAAGAAGTAACCAGCATCCAATTCAAGAATCGAGCCCTCGCCCAAAGCGAGGGCTTTTTGCTGCAAGCCTACTTATTCATGGCTGCCAACGCGCCCCGGAACATGGCGTCGAAAGATCCATCCTTTGCGACTGAGATCAGCGCCTTTTCCGCCACCGTCCGCTGATACCCCAAGTTCACCAGCGCGGAAAGCACATCTTCCTGAACCGCGGTCAACGAGGGAATCGCGGATGGAGCGTCTTCTCCTGGGGCCGGCAGTTTGTCCCGCAATTCCAACACCAGGCGTTCCGCCGTTTTCCGGCCGATGCCGGGGATTTTCGTAAGCCGGGCGACATCATTGCCGCGAATCGCATTGCCCAGTTCCTGTGCCGCCATCCCGCTGAGAATAGTTATTGCCAGCTTCGGCCCGATCCCGCTTACGGTGATCAGCTTTTCAAACAGTTGTTTCTCCTCAGCCTTGAGAAATCCATAGAGCGCCAGCTGGTCTTCGCGAACATGGGTGTGGATGTGGAGCGCAACATCGCCCCCTAAGGGCGGCAAATCCGAGAAGGTCGGGACGGAAATGGTGACGTCGTAGCCCACACCGCCGGTCTCGACGACTGCCTGATTTGGATGCCGTGAAATCAATCTTCCCCGAAGGTAGGCGATCATTCTAGGCATTCTACCCGGTCATGCCGGCCACACACGGATTTTGCTTGCCCATTCAATACGGCCCGGGGAGCGTGGCCGCGGGTCTGCATGGGGTCGAGTATTTCAGCAGGAGAACATTCCCGCCGCGAGCGGCACGGGAAGTTTTGTCCTGGGCATTGTGGGCGGGATCTTTGGCAAAAAGAGCTTAAAGATTGACGACGTCGGCCTTGCTCCCGGCTAAGCCGGCGCAAGCTCAAGGGGGCGGACGGAGGACCTGGCCAAGGCAAGGGACCGGGACGAGGTTTAGAACAGGGAACTCTGCCTGCGATTGGGCGTCATGCCGAAGTGCTCGTAGGCCAGCTGCGTTGCCACCCGCCCCCGCGGAGTGCGGTTGAGAAACCCGATCTGAATGAGAAATGGCTCGTATATCTCTTCTATGGCATCGGGTTCTTCGGCGAGCGCGGCGGCCAGCGTGTTCACGCCCACGGGCCCACCTTGATACTTCTCAATGATCGCCAGAAGAAGACGGCGATCTACTTCATCGAACCCATAACGATCCACCTCGAGCATCTGCAGCGCTGCTTGCGCGGTGGGTAGATCGATCTTGCCTGCACTCCGCACCTGGGCATAGTCGCGAACCCGCCGAAGTAATCGGTTGGCAATTCTCGGGGTTCCCCGCGAGCGGCTGGCAATTTCAAGCGCGCCTTCTAGATTGATCTCGACGCCCAAAATTTCAGCCGAACGCTCGACGATAATGCGCAGGTCGTCATGGCTATAGAACTCCAGCCGCAGCACGATCCCGAAGCGCGATCGCAGAGGTGCCGAAAGCAATCCCGCCCGCGTGGTCGCACCCACAAAGGTGAATGGCTTTACGTCCATCGTGTGTGTGCGCGCGGCAGGTCCCTGGCCGATCAAAATGTCGAGTTTGTAATCCTCCAGGGCCGAGTACAGCAACTCCTCGAGTGTAGGTTGCAGGCGGTGGACTTCGTCGATAAAGAGAACCTGTTTTTCGCGAAGGTTGGTCAGAATCGCAGTAAGGTCCCCTTTGATCTGCAGCGTCGGTCCGGAGGTCTGCTGGAAGGTGGCGCCGAGTTCGTTGGCGATGATGGTGGCCAAGGTCGTCTTCCCCAGTCCCGGAGGCCCGTACAAGAGGACGTGATCGAGGGCCTCGCCCCGGGACCGCGCTGCCTCTATCGCAACCGCCAGATTTTCCTTGACTTTGGCTTGTCCGATGAACTCGCCGAGCCGCTGCGGCCGCAGCTTTAACTCAAACGACGAATCATCCTCGACCGAGGCCGCCGAAACCAGCCGTTCGCGGTCGGGCAGTTTAGGGGTATTTCTCAGGGTGGCCACTGCCCGGATGTTAGCACGATCGCTCACCATTCCCATGCGAAAGAATTGCGAAAGTTCGAAACCTGACGCGACCAGGAGAGCTGGGGGCTCGGCCGCTCGAGCCCGTAAAAATGGGGCAGAAGGGCGGAACTTTCAAGCGGCGGGGTGCGTATCTGATTCCCAGCAGGGATGCCCAGTTCTGGCCTGGTCTTTGAGAACCGGGGAACCATTTCGCGGACCGGGGAGAGAGATCGAATTCACCTTAAGGAAGCCACCAATGAAAACCTCTAAAGTTGTTTTGCTCGTGGCGATGGTCGTAGCGGGAACGGCATTGTGGGCCGCCTCCCCGGAGCGCTATCTGCACATTAAGGTCAACAATCCGAAAACGCAGGAACTGGTACGCGTAAACGTGCCTCTCTCGCTGGCGGAGCAGGTCGTTCCTGCCATCAACCACGGCGATCTTAAGAACGGGAAGATCCATGTGGGGAACTTTAATGCCGACGACATCAATTTGCGGGCACTGCTCCAAGCTGTAAAGTCAGCCCCCGAAGGTGAGTTCGTCAGTGTGCAGAGACCCGACGAAGAAGTGCACGTGGCCAAGGAGCGTGGGCAACTGGTCGCGCATGTAAGGGACAAAGGTGGCAAGGAACGCGTGGACGTGACCATTCCATGGGAAGTGGCGCAAGCCCTGATCTCTGAGACAACCGACAATCAACTGAACCTCTCAGCTGCCATCAAGGCCCTGCAGAATATTGGCGACATGACCCTGGTGACGGTTGCCGGCGAGGACGAATCTGTCCGCATCTGGATCGACTCGAATAACACGGACGCAAAGTAAATGCTGGCGATGAGCAGGGCACCTCGGGTAGGCAAATAAAAGAAACCAGGTCCGCTCGAGCGGCCGGGACAGAGGGACTTTATGATTCTTCTCGCGAAAATCGGCGTTGGCGTCTTAGGGACGGCGATGGTTGCAGGTGCTGCCCTTTCTAGCGAAGGCTTCATCGCGGTCAAAGTTCAGGAAAAGCAGGCTGACGGCACGCACCTGAATCTTATTGTCCCCGCGGCTTTGGTCCCGGCGACCCTGCACTTCGTGCCCAAGATGAAACTTCAGGACGCCGGCCGCGAAATTCGGCCCTACTTGCCGATCATCGATGCGGCCATCCCGGCCCTAGAAGACTGCCCGGACGGAATCCTGGTGGAAGTCAAAGACCCCGGCGAACACGTGCTGATTCAAAAATCGGGAGGATCGGTTGTAATCGACGTCAACGACCACGATGACATCGTGCACGTCTCGGTGCCCCTGCGTGCCGCACAAAGCTCCATCCACCAGATCGCCGAAGCCAACCAAACCATGTAGGAAGCGAAGGTCGGACCCATTTCTGTCCGACCTCGGCTGACTACCGCGGCTGCACAGCATTCTCTTGCCCATTCACTGCCTGCCAGCGCCCTTGTCGCAGGATGAAGACGTCGGTGAACATGGTGCGGTCCAGTTCCTTTCCGCCATTGCCGGTCGCGATGACCGAGCCGTTGACGATCGCTACATCGCCGTAAAACCGCACCTGAAATTTGTCGAACTTTGTATGGCGATCGGCGGGTTGCGGATGCTTCAAGAACCAGTTGATGTGCTCCGGCTTGGTCAAAAGGTGATCCGCGGGAATTACATGAACAAAGTCGGGCGCCAGGATGCGATCAAGCGTGGCAGCATCCTTGGCGTGGAGCCACTCGTTCTCTAGCTGGGTGATTGCTTCACGGTCGCTCGTGCGGTCTTTATCGTTTTGGGCAATGGCAGGAAGGCCCAGCAACAGCAAGGCAAGGGTGAAAGAAATTCGAATCATCGACTGTACTCCCAGCAAGTTTCCCCGGAGAGCCCGGTCCAAGAAATTTGCGCCGTTCGGTCGACCAGGGAGCCCCTCATTTTGGGACCTGAGTTCAGGAATCGCAGCAATTTTCAATGAGAACAATCAGGAAAATCTCTGAAACGTTCCCTTCTCTGCGATTGCCTATTCCTCTTCTTCCTTCACCTCGCCGCGCTCGGCTTTGGCCTTTTCAACGATCTTCTCCTGAATCTGGGAAGGGACGATATCGTAGTGGTGCATCTCCATGCTGAAGCTTCCGCGTCCCTGGGTCATCGATGTCAAATCGGCTCCGTAGGTCAACATTTCTGCCATCGGCACTTCGGCTTTCACGATGGTATTTCCGCCCTTGTTGTCCATACCCTGGATGCGGCCACGACGCGAGTTCAAGTCGCCCATGATCGAACCGGCAAATTCGTCGGGCACCGTGATCTCCACGTGCATGATCGGTTCTAGCAGCGTGGGCTTGGCTTGTTCCATGGCTTTTTTAAAGGCGATGCGTCCCGCCATCTGGAAGGACAGGTCGTTTGAGTCCACGTCGTGGTAGGAACCGTCATAGAGGACGACCTTGAAGTCAACCACCGGATATCCGGCGAGATATCCGCGACCGGCTGCGTCTTTGATTCCCTTCTCCACGGCCGGAATAAAGTTCTTGGGAATCGCGCCGCCGAAGATCTCATTCACAAACTCAAATTGACCACCGCGGGCGAGCGGCTCCATCTTGATCTTGCAGTCACCGTACTGGCCATGACCGCCGGTCTGCTTCTTATGACGGCCCTGCACATCGGCGCGTCCGCGAATGGTCTCGCGATAGGGCACTTTCGGGGCTTTCAGGTTCACTTCGGTGTGATAGCGCTTCTTGAGCTTGGAAACCGTGACCTCGATATGCTGCTGACCCGTGCCGGCAATCAGGAATTCCTTGGTTTGGGCATCGCGGAAAAAGCGCAGCATGGCATCTTCTTCCATCAACTTGTGGATGCCCGGACCAAGCTTATCTTCATCAGCCCGGCTCTTGGGCTCGATGGCGAAGGTGATCGCCGGCTCCGCTAGCTTCACATGCGGATACTGAATTGGGGACGATTTATCGCCCAGGGTGTCGCCGGTTAGCGTCTCTTTCAGCTTCGCCACGGCTCCGACATCTCCGGCATGGAGCTCGGGAACCGGAAGCGCTTCTTTGCCCTGCATCACCGCAATGCGCGACAGCTTTTCCTGCGTCCCCCGCGCGTAGTTCACCAGGGTTGCATCGTTCCTCAGTACGCCAGAAAAGACTTTGAAGTAAGAAATGCGTCCCGCGAAAGGATCGGAAACAGTTTTGAAGACGTATAAAGAAACCGGCTCCGTGTCAGATTCTTTTCTCGAGGGCGGCTCACCGTTGCCAGAGGTTCCTTCGCCGCGGATGGCATCGTGCTCGATCGCAGTGGGCGTGAATTCGACAATGAAATCCATCACCCGGTCGGCGCTGACGTTGCCCAGGCCGGAGGCGAACAGCACAGGGAAAATCCTGTCCTCACGGATGGCGTTGTGCAGAGCCGGAATCAAGTCTTGTTCAGACAGCGTGCCCGCCTCGAAGAACTTTTCCATGAGGGCGTCATCGCCCTCTGCGACCAACTCAACCAATTTTTCGTGGGCTTCCTGCGCTGCCTGTTTCAGGTTGGCTGGAATTTCGGATTCCTTGCCTTTGCCATCGCCGCCGAGCTCGTAGTTGTAAGCCTTCATCCGCACCAGATCCACCACGCCGGAAAAACTCTTTTCCTTCCCAATGGGCAATTCCAGAGGAATGACGTTGCGTCCGAAAGCACCTTGCACCGATTGCAGCACACGCTCCGCGTCCGCCCGTTCGCGGTCCATGCGGCTGGCGACAATCACCCGCGGAGTTTTGTATTCTTCACAGTCGTTCCAGACCTTCTGGGTAACGACTTCGACCCCGGATACGCCATCGACGACCACGACGGCGGCATCGATAACCGGCAACACCATCTTCGCCTCATGGACGAACATGTTGAACCCGGGCGTGTCAAGAAAATTGATCTTGCTCTGCCCCCATTCAGCGCACGCCAGACCCGCGGAGATCGACATTTTCCGCGCGACTTCCTCGTCGTCGTAATCGGTGGTGGCGGTGCCGTCGTCCACGCGGCCCAGCCGCTGCGTTGCCCCGGCGGTATAGAGAGCGGCGGAGATCAGTGAAGTTTTGCCTGCGTGCCCATGCCCTACAACCGCAACATTCCTAACATTTTCTCCTGTATAGACCTTCACGGAATCTCCTTTCGAGGAAGCCACAAACTCTACCACAGCGATATGGCAGGCTCAACTCAGGAAGCGGGCCGCAGAGGGGCTACAAGGCAGCTACGAGCAGTCCAATGTCTGACAGTAATAGCGTCGAAACTGCAGCATTCTCCGCCTTGTAACGAACAGGTAGCGGCGTGCCGCGCGGGAAGCGTTCAAGAAAGGCTTCGGCGTGTTTCTTCCGGGTGAATGCTTTGACGAAAGACCCGGAATAATATTCTCCAAATGCCGAATAGGAATAGGTAAGCTCAACGGCCCAGCCTGAAATCTCGCTTGGTTTGACCCGTCCATCGAAAATCTTGCCATCAGCCATGGGCCAGGAAGTGCTCCCGATGACCCGAATTCGACGCAGCAAGATGCGCCACAGCCCTACGGCAATCCTGATGGCAAGACCAGGGTCGAGCATGGTGCCTGAATTCTGCCACCACAACCCTGCGCGGACAAGCCGGGAGTCCCGGCTTTGCCGAGGCCGATGCAACTTTTTTCGCTCATGAATCGTTTACGGTTCAGCAGAGTCCATGTTCCCTCAACTGGCCCGCTTCACCAACCTCGGGCTGATGCTTTTGCGACTCATGGTTGGCATTCGTCTTTTTCAGCAGTAGCTGGAATCTTCGCTAGCTAGGGGGGACCTCGAACGATACGAATCACGTTCACAAAAGTGGGACCTGCGCCCCTCGGGAGCTGCGCCAGTGGACCAAAATGGCTTCGCACACGGTGTTTCTGAGGCGACAAGACCTGCGGCAGGCAGTTCGCCCTACTGTTTGCGCTGTGCCAGGGCGATCCTATGCACCGCTGGCGGGACGTCAAGGTTTTACCAAGCCGAGTAACCCCGGTTGAGATAGGAACGCTCGATTCCCCGGCTGCCCGGGGGGAACCTAGACCGACACGAATCATTCTTAGAAAAAGTGGGATGGCGCTCCTTGGCTGGGGCCCCAGGTGGGCCCAAGGGCTTAGGACAGGGTGATTCCGAGGCGAAAATCTCCGGATTTACTCAAGTCGGTCACCCGGTTCAGAGAAGAGACGCGGTGATTGGGCGATTGCACGCGAGGAACCTAGAACGATACGAATCACCATGACAAAAAGTGGGATAGCGCCGCCCAAACTGGGACGCATGCCAACCAGTTGACCTCGGAACGAGGACTGAAGTGGGTAGTAGCCTCTAGATATGGGCTGCCGCCTGCTCCCGCCGTTTCCCCTGGATTTCGATGTAGACATTGACCAGGGATACGGCAGCCGGTGTCACTCCCGGAATCCGCGAAGCATGCCCCAGGGTCCGCGGCCGGATCTTGATCAGCTTCTCCTGCATCTCCCGCGAAAGTCCACTCACCGAGCGATAGTCGAACCAGTCAGGAATGTTCCGCTGTTCGGCCTTCTTCAACCTTTCGATCGCGCGCTGCTGTTGCTGCAAGTAGCCCTCGTATTTGATCTCGGTCTCGACCGCCTTCAGTTCGTTGCGAACGGAAGAGGGGAGAACGGCGTCGACGGTTTTCGGTCGGTCGCCACCTGAAAGTTCCCCCTGAAAGAAATCAGCAGCTAACTTCCTTAGAACCGGCACCAGATATTCAATTGTGATCTCGGGCCGCTTCAAAAGCTGGGCGAGCGTTTGCCCGGCAGCTCCAGCGAAATCGAAAGCTTGTGATGGGGTGGACTCAACTGGCTGATCAGCTTCTGTTTCCCGGTGCGGGTTAGGACCCTCGACCGACGTTGGCTCTTCGCCCCGGGGAATGGAGGAGGCTGAGCGCTGAAGTTCTTGCGCCATCTCTGAACTCAGTCGCGCCTTTTCAAGCACCTGCTTCATGCGCGTTTGGCGATCTTGCTTCGCCAGATAATTCGCCCAGGCTTCGTCGGAAATCAGGCCCACGCGCCGGCCGTGTGGCGTCAAACGCCGATCAGCGTTGTCGATACGCAAGTGCAATCGGAACTCCGCCCGGGAAGTAAACATCCGGTAGGGCTCGTTGGTGCCTTTCGAAATCAAATCGTCGATGAGGATCGCCGTGTATCCTTCAGTCCTGTCAAGAATCAGCGGTGCTTGATCCTTGACTTTCAATCCGGCATTGATTCCGGCCATCAGACCCTGACAGGCGGCTTCCTCGTAGCCCGAGGTGCCGTTGATCTGTCCTGCCAGGAAGAGGCCAGCAATCTTTTTCGTTTCGAGCGTTCGTTCCAACTCGGTTGGATCAATCGCGTCGTACTCGATCGCGTACCCCGGCCGCAGCATCTCCGCCGTCTCCAGCCCCGGCACTGACTTGAGAACTGCCAGCTGCACCTCGACTGGCAACGACGTGCTCATCCCGTTCACGTAGATCTCATACGTGTTCAGGCCTTCTGGCTCCAAAAAAAGCTGGTGGGTGGTCTTGTCCGGAAACTTCACTATCTTGTCTTCAATCGAAGGGCAATACCTTGGCCCAATCGATTGGATTTGCCCGCTGTACATCGGCGATCGGTGAACGTTCTCGCGAATCACCCGGTGCGTCTCTTCGCTGGTCCAGGCGATGTAGCAGGGAACCTGCGAATCGTGGTGGGCCACTTGCTTCGTGCGGAAGCTGAACGGTGTCGGATCGGAATCGCCAGGTTGCGCCTGGAACCTCGACCAGTCGATCGTGCGCCCATCGAGGCGCGGCGGGGTGCCGGTCTTCAATCGGCAACCACGCAATCCCAGCTTTTTCAGCGCCTCGCCCAGCAGGATGGCTGGCGGCTCACCGGATCTTCCGGCTGGATACTGCTGCTCACCGCAATGAATGAGCCCATTGAGAAAAGTCCCGGTGGTAATAATGACGGCTTTCGCACCGACCGTTCGTCCATCGCGAAGCTTGATTCCGAGGGCTTGCCGGGAAAAAACACTGTTGTCGTCCGCCGGCTGCAGGTAACGAGCCGTACCGGTGTCTGGATTTGGCCGATCCCCATTCTCCTCCACCATCAGTTCCGCCACTTCCGCCTGCTTGATTTGGAGATTGGGCTGCGATTCCAGCACCTCGCGCATCTTCAGCCGGTAGGCCTGTTTGTCGCACTGCGCACGCGGTGACCAAACGGCGGGCCCGCGCGAGGTATTCAGCAACCGGAACTGGATGCCGACCGCATCCGTCACCTCGCCCATAATTCCACCCAGGGCATCGACTTCGCGCACCAGATGTCCTTTGGCGATTCCGCCGACCGCCGGATTACACGACATCTGCGCGATCAAGTCCACATTGAGTGTGTAGAGCGCGGTCTTCAATCCCATGCGCGCGCAGGCCACCGCCGCCTCGCAACCGGCGTGTCCGGCTCCGACCACAACTACATCGAATTGTTCGGTAAATGGCATGCGAATGAACCGCAGGAACAACACTTCTCGCCGATTTTTCGAGGCCGCCTGGAAACCTCTGACTGACCTCAACCCACTCCTTATAATTCTAACAACTCGGCCCTGGCCTAACACTCTACTGGAAAGCACACCGGGGAATTACAGGCCGGCGTGGGCGCCTTGCACGGAAACCTACACCCATCGTACTATGAACTCACTCATCCGGAGGACAACATGACTTCGCAGGAATTTGCCGATCAATTGGACGCGCGCATCGCCAAGTACGACCTGCTTTGCCATCCTTTCTATAAGGCTTGGTCGGAAGGCAAGCTGACTCACAACGATCTCCGCGAATACGCGCACCAGTACTACCACCACGTGGACGCGTTTCCTTCCTACCTCGATGAGTTTGCCGCCCGCCTGCCCCACGGGCATCTGCGCCACGCCGTTCTCGCCAACCGTGATGAAGAATCCGGCGCTGATGGCTCGCGTTGCCACGCCGAGCTTTGGCTTGATTTCGCCGAGGGCATGGGGGGAAGCCGCAACCCCGAGGCGCCGCGCGTCGCTGCAGTCAAAAATCTGATCTCCCAGTTCCACGAAGTTGCTCGTGAGGGAGCGCCCGAGGAAGCTCTGGCTGCCTTCTACGCCTACGAATCGCAGGTGCCGCGTGTGGCGCAAGAAAAGGCTCGTGGACTTCGCGAAATCTACGGCGCGGATGAGAGGACCTGCGGTTACTTCACGCTTCATGCTACGGCTGACGTTTATCACTCGAACGTGTGGCGCCGTCAGCTCGAGCGGATCGTCGAAGACAATCCTGGGGCCGAACAGCACGCGCTTGCGGCTGCCGAGAAGGCAGCGAAAGCATTATGGAACGCCCTGGATGGTATCGAGGACACCCGCATTTCCCGAGCCGCGTAAGTGTGCAGCTCTACACTGAAGGAGACCTTCCCAACGGAACTGAGATCCGATCCGGGTAGCGGCAGCGCCGCAAACAGCGCTTCTGGCGTATGGCTGCCGATCGTCGGTGTGAAGGAGGCTTGCCGCTTACCGACTCCGATCGAGGAAACGAACAAACCTGTTCCTGTTGTATTCTTGACTCACTCCCATCCTTCAGGGTCATAAGCAATGATGTCCAATCAAACCGCACCGGAACCGTCTCGCGAAACGCGCTCCAATGAGTCTTTCGGCGATATCCTTCAACAATTTGAACGCAATCACTCGCCGCAAAAATCGGAGGGCTCCCGCGAGGCCACAGTCATCTCGGTGACCGCCGATTCCCTCGTTCTTGACGTCGGATTCAAGACGGAGGGTATTCTTTCCATCGCGGAATTGCGCGGGGAAACCGTACAGCCTGGCGACAAGCTGAAGGTCTCCATCAAGGGCCGCGATCCCGAGGGCTACTACCTTCTCACGCGCGCCAAGATTGCGCGTCCCACCGACTGGGATGCCTTCGAGAAGGCCTTCAAGGAGAAGTCCACCATTCTCGGAACAGTTACGGGCGTTGTGAAAGGTGGCGTCAGCGTGGATGTCGGCGTTCGGGCGTTCATGCCGGCTTCGCGGAGCGGTGTTCAGGATGCCGCGGAACTTGAAAAACTGGTCGAGCAGGAGATCCGCTGCCGGATCATCAAGCTTGATGTGGCCGATGAAGACATCGTTGTCGACCGTCGCGCCATCCTCGAAGAAGAAGAACGGACGGTCAAACGCCAGCGGTACTCGGAGCTGAAGGAAGGCGACACGGTCTCTGGAACTGTCCGCAGCCTCACCGACTATGGCGCCTTCGTGGACATCGGTGGGGTAGACGCGCTCCTGCACGTGAGCGACATTTCCTGGGCTCGCGTGAACTCGCCCGCAGATGTGCTCTCCGTTGGCCAGGAACTCGAGGCCAAGATCCTCAAGCTCGACGCGGCCAAGCAAAAAACCTCCATTGGACTGAAACAGCTCCAGCCTCATCCCTGGGATGCGGTTCCCGGCAAATACAAAATCGGCGAGCGCGTGCGCGGGAGCGTGAGTCGTCTAGCGGACTTCGGTGCCTTTGTGGAACTGGAACCCGGGGTCGAAGGACTGATTCACATCTCCGAGATGTCTTGGGTGAAGAAGGTTCGCACGCCGGGCGACCTGGTCAAGGTGGGCGAGATCGTTGAAGCCATCATTCTGGGGATCAATCCCGGGGAAAAACGCATCTCCCTTGGCCTGAAGCAGGCGCTCGGAGATCCCTGGGCGGATGCACAACATAAATTTCCTCTGGACTCGATCGTCGAAGGCCCGGTGGTCAGCCTGCAGAAGTTCGGCGTCTTTGTACAGGTGGGGGAGGGCGTCGAAGGCATGGTCCACGTAAGCGACATCAGTGCCGAAAAGCGGGTCAACCATCCTTCTGACGTTTTCAAAGTCGGCCAGGTGGTCAAGGCACAGGTGCTCGCCGTGGATGTCGAAAAGCGCCGACTCAAGCTGGGAATCAAGCAGATGGTCCCCACCAGCATCGACGAGTATCTGGCAGAGCGGAAGGTGGGAGACGTCGTCAGCGGCCGCGTGGCCGAAATCTCTGGCAACTTCGCCACCGTGGAGCTTGGCCAGGGCATCCGCGCGGTTTGCAAAGCCGGCACAGGCACCGCCCAGGCCAACTCCGGCGCCCAGCCATCCGGCGGAACCGCGGACCTGAAATCCTTGAGCTCGATGCTGGCAGCCAAATGGAAGTCTGGCTCGGTTACCCAAGCCGCCAGTTCCGAGCTGACGACGGGCCAAGTGCGCCGCTTCAGGGTGATCAAGCTCGACCCCGCCGCCAAGAAGATCGACGTCGAAATCGCCTGAGCCGTGCACTGGCTCGCTTCGCCGGACTGCAGCCGAGTTGTGCCCTGAGCGGGTTCGGGCGTCCACTCTCATCGATGTACCATTACCCTGTGCATCTGCTCTCTCGATCTGTGGCCCGCTACGTTCAGAGGCACGCCCTTCTTGTTCCCGGAGACCGCGTCGGGGTGGCCGTTTCGGGGGGCGCAGACTCGGTCGCACTGCTCAGAATCCTCGATGACCTGCGCGATGAGCTGGGGTTGGTGCTCTCCGCCGTTCACCTGAACCATTGCCTTCGTGGCGAAGAGTCGGATGGCGACGAGGAATTCGTCCGCAAGCTCGCGTCCTGCTACGATCTGCCATTCCATAGCGCCCGTCGCGACGTGAGGGCTCACGCTCAAAAAAGCAAACTGAGCATCGAAACTGCCGCCCGAGAGCTCCGCTACCGCTATGTAGAAGATCTCCTTCGGGAAGGATCGTTCAACAAAGTCGCGACCGCCCATACTCTCGATGACCAGGCCGAAACTGTTCTGCTGAAACTCTCGCGCGGGGCTGGAACGCGCGGACTCGCCGGCATCTATCCGCGTATCCCGCTGGAGGTCCGGGGGGAGAGTGAATCCCTGGCCATTGTTCGCCCGCTACTAGCCACATCCCGGAGCGAATTAGAAGCATACCTTGGGGAAATCCGCCAGCCTTGGCGGGAAGACTCGACCAACGCCGAACTCGACCACACGCGAAATCGCATTCGCCGCGAGATCCTGCCCAAACTCATCGAGCACGTGAATCCCGACGTTCGGCAAACACTTGCCGCGGCGGCCCAGATTGCCCGCGGCGATGAAGAATTCTGGGCACAAGAAACACAGCGCCATCTGCCTTTGGTCTGGTCCAGAACAGAAGAAGGGGGAACCCTCAACTATTCTCGCCTGCTCGATCTGCCGCTCGCCGTTCAACGCCGGCTGATTCGAGCCGCTGCTGAGACGATTGGACTCGCGCTTGAGTTCAGCCACGTCGAGGCGGTCCTTGCCTTGTCGAAAGAAAACGCCCGTACCGCCCTAGCTTCAGGCTGGATCGCGCGACGGCACAAGGAATTCATTTCCTTCGAGTCCGGGGTAGCCTCCGGCATCACCGACTACGAATATCCTCTCTCGGTTCCTGGTTCTGTCGAACTTCCGCAAACGGCCCTGATCGTAGCCGCCTTCTCCCCGGTCCCGAACGAAGCCGGCGAGGGTTATAATCCCGCTCACCTGCTGGACATCCGGTTTGCGCAGAATCTGAAGGTGCGAAACTGGCGCGCCGGCGACCGTTTCTGGCCTTGCAACCGGAAAGAGCCGAAAAAGGTTAAAGAGCTCTTGCAGGACCGCCACATCACGGGTGCTGAAAAGAAGAGCTGGCCCGTGATCGCAAGTGGCCAAGAAGTGATCTGGCTGCGCGGCTTTGGCGTCGACCACGATTGTCGCGCCCTGAACGGAACCGGAATTCTTATTACCGAACTGGCTCGAACGAAGGATCATTAGAGGAACAAGGGAATCGATGCCCACACCGTCCACGCCGCAAGTTGTGATCTCGGCCGAGCAGGTCCAAAAGCGCGTCCGGGAGATGGCGCGGCAGATTTCCCACGACTATGCCGGAAAAACGGTCCACGCACTGGGTGTGCTTGAAAACGGCTTCATCTTCCTCTCCGACCTGGTTCGTGCGATCGAGCTGCCGGTCGTCTGCCAATTCATCAAACCTCAATATCGCGAGGATCTTGGCAATGTGCTTGAAATCTTCTTCAGCCACGACATCGCCGTCGAAGACCAACACATTCTTCTCGTCGAAGGAATTCTGCACTCCGGCATCACCACCGAATTTCTGCTGAATGACCTGCGCGCAAGAGGCGCTGCCACGGTGAAGACCGCAGCGCTCCTGGATCGACAGTCCGCTCGGCGGGTACAGTTGCAGCCCGACTACTTCGGGTTCCTCGTCGACCACACCTATCTGATGGGTTACGGCCTGGGCTCTCCCGAGCAGACAAAGAGAAATCTACCCTACCTCGCGGTTTCAAAGTAAGCCCGCGAAAGCGGCGGGCATGAAAGCGAGCTTCCCAGGCGTCGAAGATCGTCGACGAGCGGGCCAGGGGGTTACAAAACACCCAAATTTTCCGGCTCCCTGCTCGCCGCACTGGAGCCTAAACTCGGCAAGGGTTTGGGAACCTGCCCTGCCGGAGACCGACGACAGAAGCCTGATGGCTCTATAATGTCCCGCGTTGGGTCAGCAAGGAGAAGCTCATGTCGCAAGTGATCCCCGATAAGTATCGCGATCTTTTCACCAAGCGCGCATTCGCCAGTCTCGGCACCGTGATGCCCGACGGGAGCCCGCAAGTCACCCCCGTTTGGTGTGATATTGAAGGCGACCTCGTCATCGTCAACACCGCCAAGGGACGTCAAAAGGACAAGAACATGCGCCGCGATCCGCGGGTGGCACTCGCCATCATCGATCCCGAGAATCCCTACCGTTATCTCGAAATCCGCGGTCGGGTTGTCGAAATTACCGAACAGGGGGCTGCCGAGCACATCGATAAGATGGCTAAGAAATATCTCGGCGTGGATAAGTACCCTTACCGCCAGACCAACGAAGTGCGCGTCATGTTGAAGATCCAGCCTGAGCGGACCAGCATGATGGGCTAGGGTGTTTCCCGGGGGGAGGCGGCATCCGGCTTTCGAAACTGGCGCCGATTCCTCGAAACTTGGGCAAGACTCCGGGAACGGCGTGCCGCGAACAATGAGCTTTCCGAGCCATGACCACGATCCTCAATTCCTTACCTCGCGCCGAGCTCAACCGAAAGCTCGACCTCGGTTGGGTCCGCTCCAACTTACCATCGCTCGCGCGCACGATAGCCGGCGAACCCGCTGCCTTCCTTGACGGTCCGGGAGGAACACAGGTCACGCAATCGGTGATCGATGCGGTCTCTCACTACCTAAGAACGAGCAACGCCAACACCCACGGTGCCTTCGCCACCAGCCACGAAACCGACGAGCTCATCGCCGGCGCTCGTTCCGCGATCGCTGACTTTCTCGGAGCTGGTCCCGAGGAGATCGTCTTCGGCCCCAACATGACCACGCTGACGTTCGCGGTCAGCCGCTCCATCGGCCGGGAGCTCGGCCCAGGCGACGAGATTCTCCTCACTACTCTCGACCACAGCGCCAACATCTCTCCCTGGCAGGCCCTCGCCGAACGGGGCGTGAAGATTCAGTTCGCCGACATCCGCGAACAGGACTGCACCCTGGACATGGACGACCTGGCGCGCAAACTTTCATCGCGCACCAGAGTTGTCGCGGCAGGATACGCCTCGAACGCTGTCGGCACAATCAACGACGTCAAGACCATCATCCGCATGGCGCATGACGTCGGAGCCTTGGCCTACATTGACGCCGTGCACTACGCGCCTCATCGGCTCATCGATGTCCGCGACCTTGACTGCGATTTCCTCGCCTGTTCGACATACAAATTCTTCGGCCCGCACATGGGCGCGCTCTATGGCAAGCGCGAGCTGCTGGAGCGATTGCATCCTTATAAAGTGCGTCCCAATACCGATTCCGCTCCAGCCCGTTGGGAAATGGGTACCTTGAACCACGAGTCGATCGCCGGGGTCAAAGCATGTGTTGACTACCTCGCGGAACTCGGACGACGCACTCGCGTTCATGCAGCCCCGAACGCACCCGCCCGGGAGATCGAGCTCTCCTCGCGAGTCCATAGCATCGAGCCCACGCTCGGCGACACGAAAGATACCTCGAGATCCCGCAGGGAGTTGCTACGCGCCGCCTACCGCGTCATTCTCTCCCACGAACACGGCCTCTCCTTGCGCATGCTGCACGGTCTCGCGGAAACTCCAGGGCTGCGGCTCTACGGAATCGCCGATCCTTCGCACATTGCCTACCGGTGCCCCACATTCGCAATCCGCATGGAAGGTCATCATCCCGCCGAACTATCGAGGCGACTTGGCGATCGCGGCATTTTCACCTGGGATGGCAACTACTATGCGCTCAACCTCACCGAGCGGCTCGACGTCGAGAGGGATGGCGGCTTTCTCCGCATCGGCTTCGTTCACTACAACACCGAAGAAGAAGTCGACCGCGTGCTCCAAGCCTTGCGCAGCTGACCGAGGGCCATGATCGGCCGCGAAACTGCCGTATAATCCTCTCTTCTTTTCGCGAGTCATCTTCTCACTGGGGCTACCATGGCAACTGCAACTGCGCCGATCACTACCAAGCAAGCAACCGTTTTGCCCGGACGTCGCTACGATCACTATTTCTTTTCCGGTGTCGTCCTCCTGATGCTCGGCTTAGTCGTCGCCGGGTTTGGACCGAGTTATTACTTCGCTGGAGTGTTCCGCTCATCCCTACCGAGCACCCTCATTCACGTTCACGGAGCGGTATTCTCGGGTTGGATGTTGCTGCTGATCGCGCAGAGCTCGCTGGTATCCATGGGCAGAGTGGACATCCATAAGCGGCTCGGGATTGCGGGCATGTTTATGGCGGGACTCATGCTCGTTTTGGGGGTGCTGGCAGCGACCGATTCGCTGGCCAGACCTCCTCGGGTGCCAGGGCGGGATCCATTGGCGTTCTATTCGATCCCTCTCGTTAGCGTGGCTGCGTTCGCAGCCTTGATGTATTTTGCGTTTCGCGAGCGCCGGAATTCGCCAGCCCATAAGCGGCTTGTTCTGGTGGCCAACGTCGCACTCATGACCGCTGCCATCGCACGCCTTCCGCTCGCGTTCGTGCACAGAAAAGCACCCATAGACATCCTGTGCGGCTACGCCTTCCTACTGCTTCTGATTGCTTATGACCTTTGGTCCACGCGCAAACTGCAGCGTGCCACACTGGGCGCCGCAGCATTTCTCGCTACCGCCCAGTGGAGCGCTGTCCTGTTCTCACGCACCTTGGTGTGGCACGGGTTTGCCGGGGCAGTGCAGAGGTGGGCACAGGCACATTTGATCTGACCAGGGTAGCCCGCGTGCCTGGTTTGTGGGCGATGACGATCTCAATTATCACTCAGTGACCGCGGAGAATGCCTTCGAGTTAAACTCCCTGCACCGTTCGCACCCGCCATCCCGCTCTACGATGGTGTAGCTCTCTGCCGGTTTCTTGATCCTTCGGGCTACTTCCGTGGCTTCCTCTTTCGTCTGGAATGGTTGCCAGTCGAGAGGCGAGTCGAATGCCCAACAAATATGGTAGTGAATAACCAGGTTCATGGATGTCCTTTGACTAGTGTGTTTCAGGTCAAATCCAACCAACGAACGGCCCGGGGGAGAAAACTCCCACGGCAGACCGCTCACCAAGCGTCTCCAAGAACGAAGTATTCCCTGAACCTTAAGGATGCGTTGAAGCTGTCCATGCCGCCAGGAGCTGCTGATCGGGCAGACCTATCGTTTCGGGGAATAGCCATGTCTGGTTATGGAGTGACCTGTCACCTGCTAACGCGAAAAGGCAGTTAAAGGCAGTTAATCAGGGTGCGTGGAAAACGAAGATGCAGTTTTTGCCAATTCGACTACCACAGTTGTCACCTGACGCTCTGTGTACTCACGATCTAGAGCGCAAGGTTTCTGACGGCGTCTCGCCAAAGTGGGCACGATAGTAAGCGGCAAAGCGACCCGGCTCGGGAAACCCGTACTCGAATGCCAAATCAGCAATGGAAATCACCGGAGTATCACGTCCGCTCAGGATTGATCGGATGGTCGAAAGACGTCTGCGCCGCAGATACGCGGCAGGGCTAACGCCCAACGTATCGACAAAGGCACGATGAAGACTACGTCGGGATGCTTTCAATGCGTAGCAGACTTCGGAAATGTGAACGGGGCGTCCTTCAGATGCGTCTACATAATCCTCCGCTTCGGTTACAAGCCGGGCACCTGTGTACAAGGATCGTCGGCTGTCCCGCGGGAGGGCGCTCATAAGGCTTACTACAAAGGCCTCGATGATCGTACGCCGAAGAAAATCCGCGGAATGGGCAGAAGGGGCGTTCGCTTTACGCTCAACGTCACACATGATTCCCTTGAGCCGTCGCCCTACTTCATCCGCGACGCGAGGATGGGGCTGACACAAGCCCTTAGTGTTCCAGAACGCAGGATCGGCCAGACGGTTCTCGCTGCTAAGCATCAATAAAAGCTCAGGCAAAGCGATGGAAACCACCAAATAGGCCGCACCGCCACCATAGATCGCATCGGCGTCGACATTGGCGGGAAAAGATTCCCACATCGCCCAGTCGCGTTTCCTCCCACCAGTGCAAAGCACGGCCCGCACTGGCCAGAAGTATCCCGAGTACGACCTTTTCACGATGGAGGGGGCCTCTCGAGCGAATCTCCGCGCTGAATCGCCCTACACTGATCCCGAGATTTCCGATGCCAATGTGTCTGATAGAGCCCCGGAGTTTCCCTGCCTTGACTTGAGTGACCTCAACGTCCGAGCCGCGAGTGATCTCTCGCAGATCTTCAGGGCCCTTGATGGGCGCGATTTCTACTGACAGGTTTTTCTTATCCAGACGGCTCCCTTTTCTACCATTACTCAATATTTACAACCATAAACGCTGACCCTATCCGGGAATGATCCGCGCAGGGCGTCATCTTAAGGCATTAGATGCGCAAGCATGGGCTTTCTCTCTTGGCCTTGCCCGGGTTACTTCGTGACACTGCTTCAATAGCGTCATGCGCTCATGCACGGCCGGAGGTCTGCCGTTACGAGGTCTGCCCAGTTCCGCACGTTCTTGAGGTACTTGCGTTCTTGAACGAAACTCTCGAAACGTGGCAACATCGGCTCCTCCAAGGCAGGGGTCTAAGTGTCTGGAGAATCCGGCTAAGTTGTTGAATGGTGGGCAGTTCAGGACTCGAACCTGCGGCCTCCTGCTTGTAAGGCAGGGATTCGGAATCTATTCCGGCACTTTTTCCCCCAAGAACCTTTCTACGCTTTCGACATAAACATCCGCGAAGTCCACCACCGGACGACGCGAGACAATCGTCCGCATCGCGTCCTGCAGTTCCCAGCCATCGGCACACAAAATCGCCAGCGTCATCATTGCGGCGCGATGGACGCCAGCCGCGCAATGCACGAAGACGCGGGCCGTCTCATCCTTCATTGCCCTCTCGGCAAAGTCCACGCCGCGCTGAAATAGCTCCGGCGGTTTCGGCTGAAAGTCGTCGTCGGTCGGATTCCACAGCACCTCAATACCATGCGGCCTGGCAAGCGCTGTGTCGTCGAACTCAATTTGCATGTCAATGATATGCGTGACTCCGGCGCGGGCTAGCGCCGCCATATTTTCCGGATTCCAAATTCCGCCGCCCATCGCTAGACGGCCGGTGATCCATGTCATATCCATCCCGAGATTCCCGTACTTGGTATTCGGCGGCCTCAGGCCACCCCTGGAGTCGGTTGCAGCTGCCTCCTCGGGCCAAGGCTGCCCAAAGTTCGATCTGCCAACGGACTTCATTTTCATTCTACGGGATGAACGAAGCCGGCCCGCCCGTCGAAGCCTTCGAGGAGTTCCAGGACAGAAACCCGCCCCCCGAAGACTCCTTCCGCCGAGACGCTGGTAGGAGAGGCGGAGGACTGAATCGCAGACGATGGCGAACCAGCCTAGCGGCTGTACTGATTCCTTTTTTTATCCGCGTGGCGTTCCCGGCCAAGTTGTATCAATCGTTCGATCAGTTCCGGATAGCTCACGCCGGAAGCAGCCCACAATTTGGGGTACATGCTGATCGAAGTGAATCCCGGCATGGTATTGATCTCATTCAGGTAGATCTTGCGCGACTTCGGGTCCATCAGAAAATCCACCCGCGAAAGTCCGGAACAATCCACAGCTCGAAAGGCGGCAATGGCGAGCCTTTGCACGTTTTTCATCTCTGATTTCCCTAGCTTCGCGGGGATGATCAGTTGCGATCCTTCATCCAGATACTTCGCGGAATAGTCGTAAAACTCGGCGCTGGGAACGATCTCGCCCGCCACCGAAGCCTCGGGATTGTCATTGCCGAGCACGGCGCATTCGATCTCGCGAGCTTTATGCTTCTTGCCACCCACACCTTCTTCGATCACAATCTTGCGATCGAACTTGGCCGCTTCGTCGATCGCGGGAGCAAGTTCCCTGCGATCGTGCGCCTTCGAAATCCCCACCGACGAGCCCAGGTTGGCGGGTTTCACAAAGACCGGGTACTTGAGCTTGCTCTCAACCAACTTCTGCACGGCCTTTGGCTTCAAACTCCACTCACGGCGCAACACCGTCACGTGCTTTACGATCGGCAGCCCTGCAGCGCGGAAAAGGGATTTCATCAGGTCTTTGTCCATGCCCGCCGCGGAGCCGAGAACGCCGGCTCCGACGTATGCGATGTCGGCGAGCTCAAGCAGACCCTGCACGGTTCCGTCTTCGCCAAACGTGCCATGCAATACCGGAAAGATCACGTCCACGTTGATCGCACGATCCGACGCGCGGCGAGCCAGCGCGTCGGTCTGGAATGGTTGCAGGCCTAGGCCGTGCGGCTCGGGTGGCATCACGAAGGCTTCGCCGTTCTGCAATACCGCCGCTGCAGGCGTGGCCCCGGGATCTCCCGCACGCAGATGCCGTTCCGGCTGAGGTGAGTTACCGGAGAGCAGGCGCTCGGCTTCGCCCGAAGTCACCCAGCGACCTTCTTTGGTGATGCCGATCGGCACGACTTCGAATTTTTCCTTATCGATCGCTTTGAAGACCGAGGCGGCAGAGAGCAATGAAATTTCGTGCTCGCCGCTGCGTCCGCCAAAAAGAATCCCTACGCGCACCTTTTTCATGACGTTTCAGTGTGGAGTGTAGGGCACAGTTCGTCAATCGCAGGACAGATTCCTGCGGTTACGGACGTTCACTGCTCTGTCCGAGTCACCTCGACGTAGTCCAAAGGCGCCGGTTCGCCAGCGTCGGGATGGCCCACAATCTTGACCACACTTCCCGGCTTCAACTCCACTCCCATTGTGGTGTGCCGGGTTGAGGTGTGCCCATTCATCTTGTCCGAAGGCAGATGATCGTCAGCCGCCCAGGAATCGATGGGGTGATCATCGACGAGCAGCTCGTAGCGCGAGACGCCATTGTTCTGATCGAAATATTGAACCGCGATTCTGTAGACTCCGGCCTCGCGATTGAAGGTGAAGCTGGCAGAACAAGCGCCGCCCGTCTTACAGGCCACCGCCCTACCCGCAGAGGCCGTTTCCCACGGGGTCACCTCCACCGGGGTATACCCGGAAAGCTGCATGGTTTCGGCCTCAATCCGGTTCGAGTCATGCCCTACTCGTCCCTGCTCATCTTCGATACCAGAAATCTTGTGGAAGTAGTTCACTACCGTATCCCTCCACACCAGGGCGTGACCGGCTTGGTATTGCTGGCGCTTCAGGACCTCGTGATAGCGCCCCTCATCGACGAGGCCTTGAAGAGACCTCCACTGGTTTACCAGCGTGAACGCCTCTTCGGCACCAGCATAGTGCGAGTCATAAAGGTGCTGAATCACGGTCGTTCCCGAGTGGAGAACGAACGTATAGGGTACGTGGTGCATGAAGAGCAGCAAATCGTCGGGGCAGTTCTCCAGAGGTTCGAAGAGCTTCTGCACTTGGGGCGAATACTGGCCGATGAATCCAGTACCACTGGAGACGGTTCGATCCATACCGACCCCTTTCGCGTCGGCGCGGTGCCACTGCCCCCAGCCATTATTTTCAGACGACTCAATGTTCGGCCCGTAATGTGGTCCGGTAATGTCTGTGAGCGTCTGGAGTCCCAGTGGGCCAGTGTAGTTCTCATACGTCCGCCACGAGGAAAGCAGCATGCGGGCGATGGTATCGACAACTTTCTGATCATTCCCAAAGCTAAGCCGGGTCCACTCTCTGGCAATCTGTTCCGAACTCAAATCAGGGTTCCACGCCAGGCGTCCATAACCGTAGAGATTCGCCATGGCCAGGGGATGCCCAAGCCAGTATTGGTCGAGCCCGACATTCACCACCGCGTTATACCCGCCCAAGTTCCGATTCCAAACCCTCCCGGACACGATGTCTTTGACCGGCGTCACGCCCTTGACGTGCATGTCGAAGTCAAGCGTGGTTTCTTTCCACATCGGGGGGAGGAACACCAGATGTCGCTGCTGGCCGAGGTATTCCTGAGTTACCTGCAACTCTACGGCTTCGCTCGTCTCCCTCATCGCGCCGAACAGCGGCGACGCCGGCTCGCGCACTTGGAAATCGATTGGCCCATGCTTTATCTGAAGAACCACATTGTCCTCAAATTTTCCATCCAGGGGATGGAAATAGTCATAGGCCGCCCGCGCCCGATCGGCTTTCGGATCGGTCCAGTCGAGGTGGTGGTTGTAGACAAAGGCGCGGTACAGCATGATGCCGCCGTGAGGCTTGAGCGCACGGGCGATGACATTTGCGGCATCGGCGGCATTGCGTCCGTACTGCGAGGGACCGGAACGGCCTTCCGAGTCGGCCTTGATCACGAATCCGGCGAAATCTGGAATTTGCCGGTAAATTCCATCGACAGTCTTTTTCCACCAGGCCGCCACCTGCGAGTCGAGAGGATCAAACGTAGGCAGCCCGCCAACGCTTTTGGGGGCGCTCAGGTCCACCGAGATCGCCAGCCGTACTCCCCAGGGACGGAAGGCTTCGGCCACACGCGACAACTGAGGAATAAAATCCTGCCCAAGAATTCTCGGGTCAGCGTTGACGTTGTTAATGGAACACGCGTCAATGCCAATGGAAGCCAGCAACCGTGCATACTCGCTTACCCGCGCCAGGTCGCCTCGAACCTTTCCGCCTTCGAAAAAGATGGAACCCCCGGCATAGCCGCGCTCAATCGTTCCGTCGAGGTTGTCCCACTCGCTCGCCCACCGTATGGGCGCTGAAGGATTCTCGATCTCATCGAGAGTCGAAACATCTTGCCTCTGGGCCAGCTTGCGCAAAAGGGCAAACGCCCCGTAGAGAACCCCGCGATCATTGCCCCCGGCAATCAACCAGTACTTCCTGTCCTTTTCCTGGACGGTTTTCAGCCAGAAACCATCTGGCGAAATCGCCCGTTGGGGTTTCAGTGCAGGAAAATAGGCCTTCAGAGATTTCAGCGGCCCGAGAACAAATGCATCTTTTGCGGGGAGCGTGGCGGTTCGGCCTCGAGCCCCTGCTGGTCGAGTCCCAAGCGCCCGGACCAGTTCTTGACCGGCGCTCCGCAGGACCGGGCCCGGTCCGACGATGGCGATCAGATGAGGGGTTCCGGTCGGGGTGTTCTTGAAGCTTTCATATCGCAACCATGCAGGGTCGGCACTTTCCGCCATGGCTGAGCCGCATAAGACGGCGGGTAGAACAATCGCGATCCAAAGTTTTAGAAGGCGCTCCCGGTTTCCTAACACGGCCATTAGTTTGAGCCTCGAAGTTGACGACGTCAATGTGCGGCCGTTGCCGGGCGCTCGGCAACAGTGGCGTCTGTTCCACGATAAACTGAAGCCAAACCGCCATGAAGCGACCGCCCGGCCCAAAACCGCACTTTCTCTACGGCAACATGCCGCTTGCTGGAAACGATCCGCTAGGAACGTTTCTCCTCTGGGCACGTGAGTACGGCGATATCTTCTATTACCGGGCAGCCTGGCTGCATGTGTACTTCCTGAATCACCCTGATCTCGTCGAATCGGTGCTCATCCGTAACGCACAGAACTTCCAAAAAGACAGGGTGGTCCAAAACAGCCGCTGGTTCTTCGGCCAGGGTCTGCTTACGAACGAAGGGGAGTCCTGGCTGCGTCAACGCCGCCTGTCGCAACCTGCATTTCACCGGGAGCGAATCAGTTCGTATGCCGAGATCATGACCGGCTATTGCGAGGAAATGCTCTCGTCCTGGCAGGCAGGCGAGACCCGCGAAATCCACCGGGAGATGATGCGGCTCACGTTGCGCATCGTCGTACGTTGCCTTTTCGGCGTGGAACCGGAGGAACTCGGCGCGATTTCTTCCGCCGTGCAGGTTCTCATGCGGAACACTGCGGGAGCACGCATGCTCTTTCCGCCAGCCGCGCGTTACTTGCCTACGCCCACGATGACGCGTGTACGCCGTGCCGTCCGGCAACTGGACGAGAGTGTTTACCGGATCATTGCTTCCCGCCGAGAGAACAAGTCCGACGCGGGCGACCTGCTTTCGATGTTGATCGGCGCGCGCGATGAAGACGGCACCGGTATGAGCGATAAGCAACTCCGCGACGAAGTGCTGACCTTTCTTCTGGCAGGCCATGAGACCACAGCGCTCGCGCTCTCCTGGACCTGGCACCTGCTGTCGCAAAACCCGCCAGCTGAAGAGAAGCTGCAGGCGGAGCTTCGCGAAGCGCTCGGAGAACGATCTCCTGAATTTCGAGACTTGCCCGCCCTCCCCTACACCGAACGCGTGATCAAGGAATCGATGCGTTTGTATCCGCCGGCTTGGAGCCTGGCCCGCACCACGGTTTCAGATTTCGAACTTCGAGGCTACAGGATTCCAGCGGGCGCAAATATTGTCATGAGTCAGTGGATCATGCACCGCAATCCCCGATATTTCCCCGACCCGGAAAAGTTCGATCCCGACCGCTGGCTCGATCCGGCAATGCAGAAGCTGCCGAAATTTGCGTATTTCCCGTTCGGTGGAGGCCCGCGAATCTGTATCGGGAACACGTTTGCAATGATGGAAGCCGTGCTGCTCGTCGCAACCATTGCTCAGCGCTTCGAGTTGCGCACCCTGCCAGGACATCCGGTGATTCCGTCGCCCAGTTTCACTCTCCGTCCGAAGCAAGGCCTCGTCATGACCGTCGCGAGGCGGGAACGAGCCCTCCAGACCAACCGGTCGATTGCTACCGCTTAAGGCCTTGATTTCAGATCACTAAGGGTCGATCCGCTCCCCCGGCTGGGTCGTTCTCAAGGTACGAGAGAAAACCCTCTCAGCTTGCTAGCTTCCTCCCTCCCGCATAAGATAGGACGTTTGCCTGCTGGCCGCAGCCGAGTTCTGCTCCGCCGCTTCTGCCAGCCCGAAGGCCTCGTAGCCTTCATCTGCGGAGCTAGCGTGGTAGCACGGAGAACTTATGACCGTTTCCCTCGAGCAGGAAATCAATCCTTGGGAGGCTCAGTCCGCCCGTTTCGACGCCGCTGCAAAGAAGCTGAATCTGGATGAGGGCCTGGTAAAGGTCCTGCGATATCCCAATCGTGAGCTGATCGTTCACATACCGGTGTCTATGGATGATGGCCGGCTGGAAGTGTTCACCGGCTTCCGCGTCCAGCACTCCATTGCCCGCGGACCTGCTAAAGGAGGTGTGCGTTATTCGCCGGATGTGACTCTCGACGAAGTCCGCGCTCTTGCCAGCTGGATGACTTGGAAGTGTGCGGTCGTGAATATCCCATTCGGCGGCGCAAAGGGCGGAATCATTTGCGATCCGCACCACATGTCGCCTGGCGAACTGGAACGCATGACTCGCCGCTACACCGCGGAGCTGGTGGAATTTATCGGCCCTGAAAAGGACGTTCCCGCGCCCGACATGAACACCAACGAACAAGTCATGGCGTGGATGATGGATACCTACTCCATGCACATGCGCCAGACGGTCACGGCGGTCGTCACCGGAAAGCCGATCAACATCGGAGGCTCTCGCGGACGCCGGGAGGCTACCGGACGGGGGATTATGATCACCTGTGATCAGGCGATCAAGAAGTTTGGCCTCCGTCCTGAAAATACCCGCGTCATCGTCCAAGGCTTCGGCAATGTGGGATCGAATGCCGCAAAACTGATGCATGAAGCCGGGTACAAGATCATCGGCATCATCGAAGTCGATGGAGCGATCTTCAACAAAAAGGGCATTGACCTCGATGCGCTTTGGGAACATCGCGAGCAGCACCGCAACATTTCGGGATTCCCGGAGGCAGAGAAGGTCGATCCCATCGAACTGTTCGAGAGCGAATGCGAGATCCTGATTCCCGCCGCGACGGAGAACCAGATCACCAGCCGCAATGCAGCAAAGATTCGCTGCCGGATTCTTGCCGAGGGTGCGAATGGGCCGACCACGGCAGCAGCTGACGAAATCCTCGCTTCCAACAAAGTCTTTGTAATTCCAGACATCCTCTGCAATGCGGGCGGCGTCACAACGTCGTATTTTGAATGGGTGCAGGACCGTCAGGGATATTTCTGGAAGGAATCCGTGGTCAACGAGCAGCTGGCAGACATCATGATCAATTCTTTCAATGATGTGGTCCGTTATGCCGACACTCACAACGTGCACAACCGCATTGCCGCTTACATGTTGGCCATCGACCGGGTGGCCTACACTGTCCGCCAGCGCGGAATTTACGCTTAGGCGGCAGCGGAGTCCGAGGGGCGTCTCGCTTGAGGAAGCGGCAGCAGAGACTCAAGATCTCATCGGGGCCAAAAGGAGGAAGTATGCGCAGATTTTGGATTTTCCTTTTCACCGCCGCAGCAGCCATGGTTCTCACCGCCAACCTTGCAGCTCAAGCAGGCGCAGGAACGGCGAATTCCAAGGCCCAGACAACATCCACCGCCAAGGCGAAAACCGCTACCTCGGCGGCTGAGAAGCTCGACATTAACTCGGCCACCAAGGATCAACTGCAGTCTTTGCCGGGAATCGGGGACGCATACTCCGGGAAGATTGTTGCCAACCGGCCCTACAAGACCAAGCACGACTTAGTCACCAAGAAGGTGATTCCACAGGCCACTTACGACAAGATCAAGGACCAGATCATCGCGCATCAGGCGTCGGGAAAACCATAAATCAAGAGCGATGCTCGAACTGAACCGCGCGTTCTAGGCACCCGCCTTTTTATGCGACTTTGGTCGTGGGAGCCTTCGCCGGTTCGCTGGGCACTTGCGCCACCAGAGCTTGCACCAGTGCAATGATGAGCAGCAGGACGCCAACTAGCGTCGAAATGAGGCCGGCCAGGGCGGGGAGACCGGTGGTCTTGAGGGAGACTTCGAGTGCTGTTCCCGCAACAGGATAAGCCGCCCCGAACCCCAGGGTTCCGTGGGTAAACCCAAAGATCAGTCCAAGTCCGGTAACTAGGAACACGGCAGCCGCAATCAGGCATCGTTCACAATTCATGACTCACTCCCTGATGAGGCGATCCTACGCCAAGCAGGGGCCCGGAGCAATGACCCTGCCCTGGGGTCCACAATCTCCTCCTGCCCGGCTTTCCGTTGCTTCGCACCCCACCCTGGAGCATAATTTAGAAGCGTAGCCAAGTTGTGAACCTTCCGAATTCCATCACGCTTACCCGTATCTTTAGCATCCCGCTGTTCATCTGGGTGCTCTCGACCACACGCCTCACCAGCATCCATGGCGAGAAGGAATTAATCGCCTGCATCCTGTTTATTGCCGCCTCCATTACCGACGGAATCGACGGCTACATCGCCCGCAAGCGCGGCCAAATCACCACCATGGGAATGTTGCTGGATCCGCTGGCGGACAAGCTGCTGGTTACCGCCGCCTTCATCACCCTGGTTCAGTTCAACCCTGCGCTTGTCGCGCCCTGGGTTGCCGTCATTGTTATCGGCAGGGAGTTCCTGGTCAGTGGGCTGCGCAGCATCGCCGCCTCGGAAGGTTTCACCATTGAAGCCAGCGACCTCGGCAAATTCAAGATGGTGGTGCAGATCGTCTCGGTCGTGGCGGTAATCCTCGCCCATCGCTGGCAGGAGTGGCCCGTTTATCACGGCTATTTTTTCCCCGTGTACTGGATCGCGCTGGTGGCGATTTGGTTCATGGTGCTCTTGTCGCTCTGGTCTGCGGGTGACTACTTCGTCGGGTTCTGGAAGAAGATTGACCACCGCGTGGAAAAACGGCGGCGCCGCGCCTTTGTCCTGAGCCGGCGTAAGAAGAGCAATGCCGCAGTCATCTGACACCTCGTCGAAACTGTCCGGCCCACCAGAACTCGGGCCCCAATACACCCAGGAAGAACGAACGGCACTTTTGCAACTTGCCCATGAGGCAATTCTTGCCCCGCTCGAAAACCGCGAACCGCTGCCGTTCTCGCCCTCGGCGCATCTTTCCGAATCGCGCGGTGCCTTTACAACGGTTTATTCCAACGGCCAATTGCGGGGATGCGTGGGCTACCCCACAGCCGTCATGCCCCTGTACAAAACCGTGGTTGAGACCTCGCAATCTGCTGCATTCGAAGATCCCCGCTTCGCTCCCGTAACCTTGTCCGAGGCTCTTGGACTGAAGATTTCGATCAGCGTTTTGTCGCAGGTTTTTTCCCTTCAGCCGGAGGAGGTAGCCGTAGGCCGCCATGGCCTCATCATTTCCCAGCACGGTCATCGCGGATTGCTCCTCCCTCAAGTTCCCGTCGAGCACGGCTGGGACCGCATCACCTTTCTCGAACAAACCTGCCACAAAGCCGGCCTGCCGTTGAATGCATGGAAGGCAGGTGCCGTGATCGAGGCGTTCACGGCCGAGGTATTCGGGGATCCGGGCTCAGAGCCATGAGTTGTTCAGTTTGACGGCAAGGGTAGAAAACGTCGGAGCACTGGTTCGATTCGGCAACGCCTCGAGAACGATTCGATGGCGTCTCGGCCCTATTGAGCGGAGACCCGTTCGGCCTTGAGTTCCGCGACCCCGGGAGAGAGCCATCGCGAAATCGGCGAGAGTTGGAGCGGCTGGGGTGACCGGATCCATCGTCCGAAAGGCCTTCTAAGCAAGCACTCGGCTTCTGTGGCCGAGCTAACCCCGCCTGCTAAAATTAGGACTACGCCGCTCCCATGGATCCCCAGCACATCCGCAACTTCGCGATCATCGCGCATATCGATCATGGCAAGTCGACGCTTGCCGACCGACTGCTCGAGCTGACCGGCGCACTGACCGCCCGTGAGATGCAGGCACAAGTGCTTGATTCCATGGACCTCGAGCGGGAGCGTGGCATCACCATCAAGGCCCATGCCGTTCGCATGGTGTACACCGCCCAGAACGGTGAGGTCTATCAGATCAACCTGATCGACACGCCCGGCCATGTCGACTTTTCCTATGAAGTTTCGCGCTCGCTGGCATCTTGCGAGGGTGCGTTGCTGGTGGTGGATGCCTCGCAAGGAGTTGAAGCTCAAACCTTGGCGAATTCCTATCTTGCGATCAACCACGGATTAGAGATCATTCCGGTCATCAATAAGATTGACCTCCCGAGCGCCGACATCGCGCGCACGAAGGAGATGATTGAAGGCGCGGTCGGGCTCGATGCAAGCGGTGCGATTTCCATAAGCGCTAAAACCGGGCAAGGGGTGCCCGATGTGCTAGAAGCCATCGTAAAGCACGTGCATCCTCCGAAAGGAAATTCCGAGCGGAAGCTGCAAGCGCTCATCTTCGATTCCTGGTTCGATCCCTATCGCGGCGTGATTGTGCTGGTACGCGTCTTTGAAGGACGGCTGCATCGGGGACAGAAGATTCGGCTCTGGTCGAATGGTCGCACGTTCGATGTAGAGACCCTCGGGGTGCTGACCCCTAAGCCTGTCGAAGTGGAGGAATTGGTGGCCGGCGAAGTCGGGTTCCTCATCGCGAATATTAAAAATGTTGTCGACACCAAGATCGGCGATACGGTTACCGACGACGGCGATCCTGCTCTGGAACCCCTGCCTGGTTTTGAGGACATCAAACCCATGGTTTTCGCCGGCCTCTATACGGTCGATGCGCACGAGCATACGCAGCTGCGCGAAGCCCTCGAAAAACTTCGGCTCAACGACTCTTCATTCTTTTTCGAACCGGAAAGTTCCGCGGCCTTGGGTTTCGGGTTCCGTTGCGGATTCCTGGGTTTGCTTCACATGGAGATCATTCAGGAGCGGCTGGAGCGCGAATTCGGGCTTGACCTGATCACGACCGCACCCGGCGTGCGTTACAAGATCACCAAAACCGACGGCGAACTCATCGAAGTCGACAATCCCTCGCGCTGGCCAAATCCCAGCGAAACACAGAAAGTCGAGGAACCGGTGATTCTGGCGACCATCCTTACCAATGAAGAATTCGTTGGCGGGATTCTCGCGCTGGTCGAAGAGAAGCGCGGCAAGCAGAAGAGCTTCGAATACGTCAGCGCGACGCGCGTGATGCTGCAATATGAACTGCCGCTCAATGAGATCGTCCTCGATTTCTATGATCGCCTGAAATCTGTCTCGCGCGGATACGCCTCGCTGGATTACCACCTCTCAGGCACTTGGGAATCGCCAATGGTGAAGCTAGACATCCTTGTGGCGGGCGATCCCGTTGATGCTCTTTCGATCATCGTGCATCGCGACTTCGCTTATGAACGCGGCCGGGCGCTGGTCAGCAAGATGCGCGAACTGATTCCCCGGCAGATGTTTGAGGTTCCCATTCAGGCATCGATCGGAGCCAAGATCATCGCCCGCGAAACGGTTGCGGCGATGCGAAAGAATGTGCTTGCCAAGTGTTATGGCGGCGACATTACGCGCAAACGCAAGCTGCTTGAAAAGCAGAAGGAAGGCAAGAAGCGCATGAAGCGCATCGGCCGCGTGGACATCCCGCAAGAAGCCTTCCTGGCGGTGCTGAAGGTGGGCGAAGGAGGGTAGTAGCCTGGTTCAGTTCTGCCGGCGGGCAAAGCACAGGCCTGACCAAATTTCGTCAATCGCACAGATCTTGTAGTCCACCCAGCCCTGAGCCAGCCCGAACTCGCGAACCACCCCCTCCTTCAAATCTGTCTGAATCCCTGAAGCCTGCTTGGGCCATGCGATCCAGAACGCGACCTTCTCGGGGAGTTTTTTCGCGAGCGCTCGAACCTCACGAATCATTTCGGCTTCCGACTTCACAAAGAGCACGGCAACGTTGCTCCGTGAGGGATGATCGACAATCTCGGCGCCCGGGGGGATGGGCTTCAGCTTTCGCTCAAACTGATCGGGCGGATGAACCAGCACAACCCGTGAATTCTCACGAATGCCGAGCTTCTTCGGCAAAGGAGTTCCCGAATACCCGGCCGTGACTCTAGAGTTCATCAGGGCAGATACAGACTAATCGAGAGTGCCCCACCCTTGATCGGCTGGCAAGGGTGGAGCAGTAGAGAAACGACTTACTTCACGGCCAGCTTCAGACATTCCTCGAGCACATCCATTGCGATCTCGGCCTGCTCCTTGGTGGTGATGAGGGGAGGCGCGATGCGGATCGAGTTCGGACCGCAGCCGAGGAGCAGAATGCCGCGCTCGAAGGCAAGCTCGATGACACGATCGCGCTCAGCCGGAGCAGGCGTCTTCTTCTCCTTATCAGAAACCAGCTCCACTCCGATCATCAAGCCAAGTCCGCGAACGTCGCCCACCAGAGCCTGCTTGCGCGGCCAGTCGGCCATGCGCTGCCTGATGTAGTTGCCGACTTCTTCGGAGTTCTGCAAAAGGCCTTCGCGCTCGATCACGTCGAGCGTAGCAAGCGCGGCGGCGATCGAGACGGGATTGCCCCCAAAGGTGGAGGCGTGCGATCCCGGCACCCAGTCCATGATTTCGGCTTTCGTCATCATCACCGACAGGGGCATTCCAGAGGCAATGCCTTTCGCGCTGCAAACAATGTCAGGATGAACGCCAGTGTGCTCGATGGCCCACCACTTGCCAGTGCGTCCGATGCCGCTTTGCACTTCGTCGGCGACGAGCAGAATGCCGTAGCGATCGCAGATGCGGCGCAACTCCTGCATGAACACTGGAGGCGCAGGAACATACCCACCCTCGCCTTGCACCGGCTCGACGAAGATTGCGGCAACTTCTTCCGGGGCCACGGTGGTTTTGAAAATCTTGTCTTCGAGGAAGCGCGCACAGGCCAGCGCGTCGTTTTCTCCCTTGCGATAGACATCCGGATACGGAACATGGGTCACGCCCGGAACGAGCGGAGCAAAACGGCGGCGCTGCTGCGGCTTGGAAGCGGTCAGCGAAAGCGCTCCCATGGTGCGTCCGTGAAAAGCGCCATAAAAGGCGATGATCTGCTGGCGCTTGGTGTGATAGCGGGCAATTTTTAGCGCGGCTTCAATCGCCTCGGCCCCGGAATTT
>DATJEL010000065.1:0-15618 GCA_035496675.1 Terriglobales bacterium | reverse complement strand
CGATTTCAACACAAAGGAACACAGCAACATCATGGAAACAGGAACAGTAAAGTGGTTTAACGACGCCAAGGGTTATGGATTTATCAGCCGCCAGAACGGCGAGGACGTGTTTGTTCACTTCTCGGCCATTCAAGCCAATGGCTTCCGCAGCCTGCAGGAAGGTCAGCAAGTACAGTTCGACGTTGTGAAAGGCCCCAAGGGGTGGCAGGCCGAGAACGTAAAGGCTGTCTAATCAACCACTTACAATTCGTTTTCAAGGGCGACCTGCCAAGGTCGCCTTTTTGTTTGGGCGCATGCCGTTTGGGCAGAATCAAGTTCCAGGGTAGAACCAATCGAAGCAGCCGGCGGTGTGGTGAGTCCCCGGGCAGCCTAGGTTGACTGCGGAGTTCCTCTACGGACGCTCCTGGCAAGGAAGGTGATGAACAGCAGCAACGTCATGAGGGAAATCGTACCGAGCGAAATCGCGCAGTAGATGCACCAAACGCCGAGCTTATTTGGGGAAGCTTCAAAGTGAGCCAGGTAAAGCGAGAATGCTAGCGCCGGAATCGCCAACAAGAGCATCCAGCCATAGTTGCGCCTGAAAGCAAGAACTCCGAGCAGGAGATACCCCGCAATTCCGATTACCGCAACCGGCAAGCCGTGCTTTGCGCCTTGCGGAATGACGGCGAATGGGCTGCGGTTCACGACGCCGCAATCCCAGTGAGAGTTAATGTCACAAGGCGCATCCTCGCCGTAAGGACGGTAGTGCTCGCGCAAGGCCAGGGAGGATGCGGTGATGCCGATCAGAGAAAGAAGGATAAGGATGTATTTCATATGCTTTACGCGAAGGAGGCCCAACCAAGCGACAGTCGAACGCTGCTCCCTTGACGGTAAGAGTCCCTCGCAAGGAAACGACTCTCAAAGTTTCGGGATGACGACCGACGACAATCGTACTACTTTGGCGGTGTCGCCGTAGCGTGCGCCGTAACCGTGACGTTTTCGATCCAGGAATCATCGCCCTGCACCACGACATCGGCGGTGATGGCATCGCCAGGGGAGAGCTGTTCGAGTGCGGACGCGGGCTTGACTACGTAGGGCATCACCATCGCGCCCATGAAGCCGGGGATTTCCTCGCCGTTGATGTCGGCCATATTGGCGCGTTTGTCGACGGAGACGACCTTTCCCTTCAGCTGATAACGCCTAGAAGAAGAGGATTTCTCTCCGGTCTCTGTCAGATCCTTTTTGCTCAGCGCATTCGGACCGCAAGAAACCAAACTCGCGAAAAGAAAAAGGAGCACCCACGTGAGAGCCAGCTTCATAACCAACTTTCCTCGACCCGAGCTCACCCGCGGTATACAACCCTGCCGCCTACGATGGTGGCCACAACCTTGCCTGTCAGCTGCCGGCCGCCAAACGGCGAGTTGTGCGATCTTGAGCGCGTCTTGGCAATATCGTAGGCCCAGCGCTTCTTAGGATCAAGAATGGTCACATCGGCATGACTGCCATGCAGGAGCGTGCCGCGTCCCCGCAGGTCGATCACTCGCGCCGGACCTGCCGTGAACAGTTCCACGATTCTTGCGAGTGGAATCTTGTTCTCCACATGCAGGACAGAAATGGCCAACCCGAGCGCCGTTTCAAGACCAGTAATCCCGAACGCCGCCCGCTCGAATTCAACAATCTTTTCGTGTTGCGCGTGAGGCGCGTGATCGGTAGCGATGGCGTCCACCGTGCCATCGCCCAAACCGGCGATGAGCGCTTCGCGATCTTCCAGGGTTCGCAGCGGCGGATTCATTTTGAAGTTGGCGTCGTAGTCGCGTATGTCGGCATCTGTGAGCGCAAAGTGGTGCGGTGTGATCTCACAGGTAACCCGAGCCCGGTTGCGCTTGCCGCGCCGTACCGCGGTGAGAGCATCTGCGGTTGAAAGATGCGCCACATGCAACCGCGCACCGTTGAACTGCTGCGCAAGCTGAACGTCGCGGTCTACGATGTTCGATTCAGCGGCCGCGGTCATTCCGCGCAGACCAAGCCGGAATGAGCTGGCGCCTTCGTGCATCGAGCAGTTCTGAGTCAGGCGCGTGTCTTCGGCATGCTGAACGATCGGAAAATTGATCTCCGCCGACGTGCGCAAGGCATCGCGCATGGTGGTTTCGCTAAGGATGGGTTTGCCGTCGTCGGTGACGGCGACCGCCCCGGCACGCTGAAGCGCGCGAAAGTCGGTAAGCACCGCGCCCTTGGAGGCCTGGGTTGCGGCTGCAATCGGGAACACATTCACGACCGCGCCCCGCTGCGGCTGGCGTACCCAGGTGACCCACTCTGGGGAATCGAGCACGGGCGTGGTGTTGGGCATGCAGCAAACGCTGGTGAATCCACCAGCCGCCGCTGCCGCAGTCCCAGTTGCGATGGTTTCTTTGTAACCCTGCCCCGGTTCGCGCAGGTGAACGTGGAGGTCGATAAACCCCGGTGCAACGATCAGCCCGCGAGCATCAATGGTTTCAGCCGGCTTAGCGCGAACTTTCCCGGGGGCAGCCACTTCGACAACCTGGCCGTCACGCAGGAAGACGTCCATCGGAGCATCGACTTTGGCGACCGGATCGATGACGCGCCCGCCTGCGATCAAAATGGATTGTGTCGTCGGTTTCAAGGTTCTCCAAATTGCGTCATCGACTCATCGGGCCGTGTGGCATGAAACCCGCCCGCACATCGGATCCGATGAAGCCATGCATTGAACATTACGTTCCTTTTCCGAGGGCCCTCGCTAACACTGCCATTCTCACCGGAACGCCATTGTGCACTTCTTCGACGATCACCGATTGCGGTGAATCGGCTACTTCCCAGGTCAACTCGAGACCACGAATGATCGGCCCAGGATGCATCAACAGTGCATCTGGCTTGGCCAGGCGCAAGCGCGCCATCGTCATCTGATAGCGCGCGATGTAATCCGGCAAGCTGATTTTCAGCCCCGACAGACGCTCACGCTGGACGCGTAGGATCATCACGACATCGGCGCCGCGCACGGCTTCCTCGCAGCTGCGAGAAATCCTGATGTCCTTGGCCAGCGTGCCTGCGACTTCCGGCAGAAGCTCGGGAGGGCCGCACAGGGTGGTGTGCGCACCCAACTTGCTGAGCAGGTGTACGGCGGAGCGAGCGACGCGGCTGTGATAAATGTCTCCCACAATGGTGACGTTCAAGCCGCCGAGCTTCTTCTTGTGACGCAGGATGGTGTACCCGTCAAGCAGTGCCTGCGTGGGGTGCTCATGCATTCCGTCTCCCGCATTGATTACCGGCACATCGACGTAGCTTGCCATTAAGTTGGGCGCGCCGCCATTGGGGTGACGGACTACGATGGCGTCTGCTCCGACTGCCCGCAGCGTGTATGCCGTGTCGAGCAGTGATTCGCCTTTCTCAATGCTCGAGCCACTGGACAGCACCAGAGTCGTCGTCGCTCCTAAAGCCTGCGCGGCAATTTCAAAGGACGTTCGAGTGCGCGTCGAAGCTTCATAAAAGAGCAGCAGGACTCGTTTCCCCCGCAACAAGGGCAGGGGCTTTCGCGGATCGAGCTTCCGCGCAAGCGCTAGGATCCCGTTGATGTCGCCGGCAGAAAGCTGCTCGATCCCCAGCAGGGAGCCTCGCGCAGCCGTCTTCTTTTCTGGTAGTTTGGTCGCTTGCATCGCCTAGTCTTTAGCGACGAGAAGAACTTTCTCGGACTCGTCTACTTCGCGGAGCAGAAGCTCGATCATCTCGTCTTGCGTAGTCTGCACTCTGCGGCCGACAAAAGCTGCCTCGATCGGCAGCTCGCGGTGTCCACGATCAATCAGCACACAAAGTTGCACCTGCTTCGGCCGCCCGTGACGGAATAGCGCATCCATCGCCGCTCTGGTTGTCCGGCCGGTGTACAGGATGTCGTCCACCAATACAATCTTCTTGCCCGTGATCGAGAAGCCAATCTCGGTCTTTTGCACCACAGGCTTGGCCAACGGGGATAGGTCGTCGCGATACGCCGTGATGTCCAGCGTACCTACTGGAATGGGTATTTTCTCAATCCGCTCAATCATTTGCGCGATGCGCTGAGCAAGGAACACGCCCCGCCTGCGGATCCCTACTAAACCTAAGTCTTGGGCCCCGTCATTCTTCTCGATAATTTCATGAACCAGCCTCACCAGCGTCCGCTCAATCTCGGAAGCGGACATCAGCTGGGCTTTCTCCCGGGTATGCGGCTGGCGAGTCGGCGCTTTAGTCATGAACGGTGCATGATACGCGGGCGAGGCACTGTTGAGCAAGAACCTGAGGCGGAAATGCCGAGCTCAGCGGCCTGACGGGCGTTGTGAAAGGGCGGCAGATACCAGTCCAGCCAGCCCGGATAGAACCACGATGAGGATGCTGATCAAGAGCATGCTGAACAAGGTAACCAACACAAATCCCTGGGGCGTTTGGAAGGCTTGATAGATTTGCTGAGCCTGAGGGTCGGGATTCGTGGCTTGATAGTGCCGGAACATCTCGAGCGTGCGTTGGCGGAGTTCATTGTTTCCACCTTGAGCGGAAATGCTGAGCGCGAAGATCAGAACCAGCATGCCGGCCACGATCAGCCCACTCAGCGCGCCCAGCCGAAAGCCTAACCGGAGAGGCACGGGCTGATCGAATGCCCCTTTGCGGAAAAAACGGACGGAAAGGATTCCCGCGAGCGGAATCGCGACCAGGAAACCCCAAGGGATCGGGAGGAGCAGGGCGGAAATGGTGCCGGCGTAGATGGCAGCGCGCAGAAATCGCGCCCGGTCCGAGGCCCGGGTGGGGCGGTAAGAAACGAGCTCCTGGGACGGTGTCGCCAGGGGCGCTGGCGGGACCGTTTCCGGATGAAGGCGCACCACCTCTGGGTCAGACTGGCGCGACGCAAAGGTTATTTGCGGGGCTTCGCAGGCCGGGCAAAATGGAGAATTGTCATCGACCGCCATACCGCAGCGGCTGCAGGGATGTTGCACGGTAGGTTGATTATCTCAAAGCCGGGCGGCGGTAAGGAAACCCGCTTGGTCGTTCCCGAAACCGGCTTCCCAAGCAGCGTTGACCAACCGTGAGGTTCGGCTAGATCGTGTCTTCTTTTCCGCGCAGGCGCACATAAACCAAAGCGAAATCGGCCCCTTTGTCCTTGGGATCAATCGCCACGATGTGCTGGTTGCTCTTCTTGCCGGCCTTCAACTCGATGGTCTTGCCCTGGTTGTTGCCATCGCACTTCAATTCCTCGGAATCGCGATCATTCCCAGAGTTCGGGGGCCCAAATTGATGATTGGCAGTGTGGCACTCGAGAACGGTTCCGAATCTCTTCAGCTGTTCCTTATAGAAAGAGACTAGCTTCGAAGCCGGATCGTCAGACTCGTAACTGACCGCAACCACCCTCACGCCGTATCCAAAGCTGGAGATGTTGACGTTGGCGCTTTTTTCGTCGTTGTCGTTGGTGCTCTGCTTCAGCCTCGCACCGGCATACACCGGCAATCCCGTGTCCTTGACGTCGGCGCCTTTATCCACGTGGATCTCGCCGAACGGAGTCTTAATATCGACGTTCTTGTCCTGGCCCTCCTCGTTCTTCTTTACGTTGATGCTGCAGGCCGAAAGCACGAAAAGCGCGGCCAGGACGACGATCGTTGGTTTGAATATTTGCATGGCAGCCTCCCCGGCGGGCTGGTGGACAGTATCGAGCAATACTCTCGCAGGCTCGGCGGCTTGGCAAGCCGCCGCACCTTGGTCTAAAAGAAGCTACGTAATCGGGCGCCGATTGGTTCCATGCCCCCGGCGAGGGGGTCGAGCCGGTCCGCGGGTCGCTTCAAAGCTCCTCTAGCCTTCATCGGTCGGCCCGCCACCCTGCATGAGCGACTCGAAGCGGGTCGAACTCTTGATGAAAGCCATCTTGACGGTGCCGGTTGGGCCGTTGCGCTGCTTGCGGATGATGATCTCCGCGATCCCATCGAGTTCGGGGTCGTCAGGCTTGTACATTTCTTCGCGAAAGATGAACGCCACCACGTCGGCATCTTGCTCAATCGATCCTGATTCACGAAGGTCGGCGAGTTGCGGACGGTGGTCTCCAGAACCGCGGCTCTCGGGCGCGCGACTCAGCTGTGAAAGCGCAACCACAGGAACGTTGAGTTCCTTGGCCAGAGCTTTCAAAGACCGCGAGATGGCGGAGACTTCCTGCGTACGGTTCTCGTAGCGCTTTCCGCCTCCGGACATGAGCTGAAGATAGTCCACAAGAATTAGGTCGAGAGAGCCTTTGGACTGGAGCAGCCGCCGCGCCTTGGCGCGCATTTCGCTCGGCGTAATTCCAGGCGTGTCGTCGATGAAAATCGGTGCCTGGCTGAGTTTTTCGACCGCATGCGCGATTTTGCGCATGTCATCCTGCCACAGAGAGCCGGTGCGGAACTTGTGAGAGTCGACTCTTGCGACCGAGCACAGCATTCTTTGCAGCAGCGCCTCTTTCGACATTTCAAGCGAGAAGACAGCCACCGTCTTGCCGTCTTCAACCGCCGCGTTCTCGGCGATGTTCATGGCAAACGACGTCTTACCCATCGACGGGCGTGCAGCAATGATGATGAGGTCCGCGCGCTGCAATCCGCTGGTCATCTCGTCCAGGTCGGGGTAGTGCGTCTCGAGTCCGGTGATGCGGCGGCCGCGCTGCAGCAGGGCGTCGATCGAGCCAAAAGAGTCCTTGATGATCTCCTGGATGCCCATGAAGCCCCTGCCGATGCGCTTCTCAGAAAGCTGAAAGATCTGTGCCTCAACATCATTGAGCACATCTTCGGCAGGATCGCTTTGCTCGGAGGCGCGAGCAATCGCCGCGGTTGCGGCGTGAATGAGCCCCCGCAGCAGAGCTTTGTCGCGAACGATTTTGATGTAGTGCTCGATGCTTGGGCGATCAGGCACCCCGTCGAGCAAACCCGAGATGTAGGCGACACCGCCAATCGGCTCCAGTTCGGCGTGGCGGCTGAGTTCTTCGGCGAGCGTAATCAGGTCAATCGAATGCGAAGCCTCTGCCAAATCAACCATCCGCGAATAGATCCGGCGGTGGGAATCCAGCAAGAAGTCTTCCGGCTTCAGGTGCTCGGCCGCCTGGCTGTACGCCAAATTGTCGAGAAGGATCGACCCCAGGATCGAGCGCTCAGCCTCCACATTTGCCGGAAGCGCCTGTGCGGAAATGTAGTCAGTGGTCGCCACGTACTTCCTTCGGCTGGTTGTGCTGGAGTTTGGATGAAGAAACGTTCGGGTGCAAAAGCGATAGTACGCGGAGCATGCTTGTGGATGGAAAGCACATCCTTCGGAAAACCAATCCGAAATTCATTTTGTTGGGAAACGCGATTGCACCGCCATCCACGAACTTCTCCGTTGATCCCGGTATAGGCGAAGGATAAGCGAAAGTCAAGATGTCTTTCCGTTTGTTCGGGAATCACCAGAGACGGGCAAAACGGAAGATCGCGAAACGGGCTTTCGCGAATCAAGAATGCCGGTGGTCACCCGACCGGCGGCTTACTAGCAAAGAAGAATGCGGTCCGGGCCAGCCACCCGAACCGCATTCGCAAGCGTGAATCCCGCCTCTGCCTTCTCCCGGCTTTCGTGCGGATCAGCAGCTCGCTTTGCAGCAATTCTGCTTCTCCGTTTCAGCTACGGGAGCCGCGTCCGCGCACTGGGCGCATTCGCATGGATCATGTTCGGCGGTTGCAGTCCCGCTAGGCGGAACCGTTTCTGAGGAGGCCGCAACGCCCGGGTTGCCCGCAACGCTTGCACGCTTTGGGAACCGCTTCAGCAATTTACTCGGATCGCTCACCTACAAAACCTTTCGGCCTCGCCGGGAGCTAGTTCCTTTCACTTGCTGCAGAACCACCGCTCACGATCACTGGCAGCGCAACATCCACGCTTGCAGTGAGTGAACTTTCTCGCATTTCGGTTCGCCCGGCAATGGGAATTCCTCCCCGCGCTGTGCGAAACCTGTGGACGTTGAGACTTCCTTGTGGAAAGAAAAGGAAAAGGCGGAGGAAACTGGAACTAGCGTGGAAACGAGCTTTCCCGGTGTTTTTGAGTGAAAGATTCTGAACCGGTATTTGTGCAATCCGCTGGCGAACGCGCCAATTCGGTGGCTCTAGGAGCCGTTCCTTACCCGCTTGCCGATCCGGCCCTACACAAAGATCCGCACGCAAATTCTTCTTCAGCGATAATATGCGTTCGCCTCAGAGGTCGCTGAGCCGTGAACGCCGATTCCATCCGCAAGCTGTTCGAAGAGGTTCGTGTCGGGAAGCTGTCGCCCGATGAAGCAGTCGCGCGTCTGCGTCATCTTCCGTTTGAAGATCTGGGATTCGCCAAGGTGGACCATCACCGGGCAATTCGCGTCGGAATGCCCGAGGTGATCTTTTGCCAGGGAAAGACTCCGCTGCAAGTTGCTGAAATCTTCGACAAGCTGGCAAAGCATTCCAGTAACGTGCTCGCAACCCGCGCAAGCCGGGTCCAATTCCTAGCCGTTAAGAAGAAGGTCAAAAAGAAGGTTTCGTATAAGGAAGAGGCTCGCGCCATTGTCCTTGAGCAGGACAAGACAAAGTATGGCAAAGGGTTGATCACGGTGATCTCCGCCGGAACCAGCGACATTCCGGTGGCAGAAGAAGCCGTGGTAACGGCCGAGTTGATGGGGAACGAGGTAGCGCGGCTCTACGATGTCGGGGTCGCAGGAATTCATCGCCTTCTGTCGCATCGCGAAGCGATTAGCAAGTCGCGTGTGGTGGTTGTCTGCGCCGGCATGGAGGGAGCCCTCCCGAGCGTGGTCGGAGGATTAGTCGGAGTGCCGGTCGTCGCCGTTCCCACAAGCGTCGGCTACGGGGCCGCATTCGAGGGTATGGCCGCGCTCCTGGGCATGATGAACTCATGCGCGTCCAATGTATGCGTGGTGAACATTGACAACGGCTTTGGGGCTGGATATGTGGCGTCCCTGATCAATCGTCTGTGACCCGGCTCCGAGGCTCGATACCGGCATCTACGGATTTGGCGGTTTTCCTGGTGTGAACTGCGCCAAGTCGGCGAAGCCTAATCTTCCTTCGATGTCGCTGATTTTTTTTTCTGCCTCTTCAAATCCGTCTTTCCCAAACATCTTGTGCTCGATGTCCTCGAATTGATCCCCGATTTCGTCGAGCTGCTTGTCTGAAAAGTTCTTTTTCCAGGCTGGAAAAACGATGGTGTCTTCGCGGGCGGCATGGTTCTGATACATAACCACGAATGATTCGAAGACCTTTGCCAGCGGCTCGGCATGAAGAGATGAGATTGTTCCGCCGTTGGTTACAGCCAGCACGTAGTCGGTGACCTCACGCCCGCGCTGATGCTGTTCGGTCAGGATATCGGCATAACGAGCGAGCTCGCCACCCTGCTTTCGGATGCGGGGAAAGATGTGCTGCTCCTCAAGCATGCGCTCATGGTAGTCCTCGCCAAAGGTGCGGAACAGGGTGGCTGTTTGTTGCAATGCTGAGGCATCGAGCGCACGCGTATTTTGCCGCAGTTTTGGAATGACTTCGTAATACACCAGCAGCGCGCGACGGATAACCCCATGTTCGCGCATGAGGTCTTCGGTCGCAGTAACTTCAGGCTCTTTGCCCTCACTCTTCTCGGAATCCTGCGCGGCTGGCTGGGCGAGCAGCGGGATTGCGATCGCTCCTAAACCTGTAAAGGCAACGGTTCCCAGTGCAGCCGATTGCTGCAGCAGTTCACGGCGGGACTTTCCCAGTGACACAGGGACCTCCGGACCTGAGGAACGTTTAAGACTGTGGGTCTTCCTCCAGGCGCTATCGAGGTTAGATTCGGAAACGCGCTGGAGAGACCGAAAAAAATAATTTCCAACATTCCTATCTGCGCATCACTCCAGAGATAACTTTCGAAACCCCTACTGTAGAATCGAAATACGAGGTTCTGATCCCCGGAGCTCTGGAGCGGTTTCCCTGTCGTTTCTCTCACAATTGAACCCGCAGCAGCGCGAGGCTGTCGAAACCGTGGACGGCCCGCTCTTGATCCTGGCCGGCGCTGGCAGCGGCAAGACGCGCGTCATCACCTATCGCATCGCTTATCTCATCGAGCAGGTCGGTGCCATGGCGGAATCGATCCTCGCGGTGACTTTTACCAACAAGGCTGCAGCTGAAATGGCGGAACGGGTGGAGAAGATCGTCGGAGGATCCACCATCGCTAAGCCGGTGATCTCCACCTTCCATTCCTTCTGCGTGCGAATGCTGCGGCGCGATATTGAGGCATTGCGAATTCCGTCGGCGGTGCCGGGCCAGCCGCCAGCCGGACATACCAAGGCCTTCGTCATCTACGACGAGGCGGACCAGCAGCAGGTCACGAAATCGATCATGAAGAGGCTCGGGATCGACGACAAGGAGCTCACCCCGCGGGCGGTGCTGGCGCATATTTCCTGGGCGAAGAACCATATGCTCGATCCGCAAGAGGTGTACCTTAACTCGGCGGATCCAAAGACGGAGCGCATCGCCCATATTTACGAGGAGTATCGAAAAGAACTCCGCAAAGCGAACGCCCTTGATTTCGACGATCTGCTGCTCGAGGCGGTACGGCTGCTAAAATCGGCGGCGCCGGTTCGCGAGTATTACCATCGGAAGTTTCAATACCTCTTGGTGGACGAGTATCAAGACACGAACCGCCCGCAGTATGAGCTGATGCGGCTGCTCACGGGCGATCGGCACAACGTGTGCGCGGTTGGCGACGAGGACCAATCGATCTATTCCTGGCGCGGTGCGGACATTCGCAACATTCTGGAGTTTGAGAAGGACTTTCCCGAGGCGAAGATCATTCGCCTCGAGCAAAACTATCGCTCGACCGAGAATATTCTGCAGGCCGCATCCGCCGTGGTTGCAAACAACGTACGGCGCAAGGGAAAAACCCTGTGGACATCGCGGCAGGGCGGCACCAAAGTCGGGTACTACGAAGCTCCGGACGGTGAGAACGAAGCGCTATTTGCCGCCGATTCGATTGCCAAGTACGTGCGGGAGGCAAGCGACCGGGGCGAGGATCCGCGCGCAGCGGTGCTGTATCGCACAAACTCGCAGTCGCGCCTATTTGAAGAGGCGATGCGCCGTTACCAGCTGAACTATCACGTGGTAGGCGGGTTCTCCTTCTACGAGCGCTCCGAGATCAAGGATCTGATTTCTTATCTGAAGGTCATCCACAATCCCGATGACTCGGTCTCGCTGTTGCGTGTCATCAACACGCCACCGCGGGGGATCGGAAAAACAACTACGGAAGTTGCCGAGCGTTTGGCGCTCGAGACTGGGTTGTCGTTGTGGGGAGCGATTGGAGAAGCAATTCAGCGGAACCTCTTGCCAGCGCGAGCGCTGCAGGCGTTGAAATCATTTCGCGAGCTGATCGAAGATGCGCGCGCCATGGCGGCAGGGACCTATGCGCAGAGGTTGAAAGAGAGTGCGGAGGAGAAGTCGCAGCCGCAATCATCCATCGCGGACGTTCCCGGCCCCTCGTTCCTCCGGGGGAGCGAAGCTCCGCTGGAAGAGGATGACCAGACGGACTTCGAACCGGCGGCTTTTGACTTCGGCGGACACCACGAGATCCGCGCCGAGAGTTCGGCGCAGATTGGTCGACCGGAAGACGGGGATGACGGCGCAGCTTTCGATCCCGAGGTTTTTGCCGCAGATACTTCAAGCCCAAACACCGCGAGCGGAGAGCCGGAACCGGCTGTCGAAGGCTTTCGAGCTCCTGGGGATGCGGCGAACACGGCCGAGATCCTCAAGTTCCTCATCGACCGTACGGGATACATCAAGATTCTCGAAGCGGAAGATTCCCCGGAAGCGTACTCGCGGATTGAGAACATTCGCGAGCTGGTCAATGCCGCGATGGACTCAAAGGATCGCGGCGAAACCCTGGATCAGTTCCTCGATCATGCTGCACTTGTGAGTGACGTGGATGCCTATGATGAGCGGGCTCAAATTACGCTGATGACGCTCCATGCCGCGAAGGGCCTCGAGTTCCCGCTGGTGTTCCTGTGTGGCCTCGAAGAGGGCCTGTTTCCGCATTCGCGGACTTTCCTCAACCCAGACGACATCGAGGAAGAGCGGCGGCTGTGTTATGTGGGAATGACGCGAGCGATGGATCAATTGATCATTACGCGAGCGGTTTACCGTCGCCGGTATGGCACCGACATGCCCGAGGCTAGCGTGCCGTCGCGGTTCCTGGAGGAAATTCCCCCGGAGTTGGTGGAGGAACTGGGGGCAGGTAGAAAGCGCCGCCATTCCGGATCCTACCCAGGGGTTGAAGCTCGCGAAGGCTGGGGTAGCCAGGGATCGGGGAATGCCCGTCAAGACAGGACAGGCATGCCTGGACCGCACTATGCCTACGAGGACGAAGACCAATCGGTTTCTTGGAAAGAGCAGCAGGCGAAGAGCCCAAGTAAGGCGCCGAAATACAACTCCATCGATAACATTGCGGAGTTCTTTGCCTCGCGCGGGAAAAAGTTCAGCTTGCCGAAGGTTCCACTGGAAGAGCCGAAAGGGAAGCGCGGATTCCGTCCAGGGCAGAAGGTTCGCCACCCCAAGTACGGCGAGGGCACCGTTTATCAACGGGAAGGCGAGGGCGAAGAAGCCAAGCTTACGGTACAATTCCCCCGCTTCGGACTGAAAAAACTGGTCGAAAAGTACGCCCAGCTGGAGAAGGTCAGCTCTTGAGCAGAAGCCCTTGGTTCTAAGCTGAAGCACCATGCTCTGGCTGTCATTGACCTCCGGTCCGGTAGGGCGCCATCCAAAAATCTGTTAACTTGGTAATTGGGTAATTGTTAGTCTGGAGCCCGGGCTTCGAAACGTAGCGCACCAGCCGAAACAAACCGGATTTCGACAAGAATTGCCCCATCACAAAATTACCTATAGGAACTCATGGCCAACACAAGCACACTGAGCAAGGAAGACCGCAAAAAAGCAAAACGCACGGCACGAAAGAAGCGCAAGCTGGAACATCCCTTAAAGCCCCGCGAGTATGCGCGCGGATCGAAGAAGCCGAAGGTAAAGAAGATGGCGCGCGGACAGGCGAAGCGGTAAGCTAGCTGGGCATTTCGAGCTCCCACCCTTCCCGGGCCGCGAAGGGTGGGGCAGCCTCCCCCGGCAGTTCCTCAAAGCAGGCTAAGGCACCAGGAGATATCAACCGCTTGGCTGAACCAATCGCTGGCACCCCCCGCTCCTCCGAACGCCAGATCTTCTGCTGCAAATCCATCGACAAGCTGATCGAAGACTCGGAGCAGGCCGAACGGCGGCTCAAGAAGACGCTCGGCCCGGTCTCGCTGACGGCGCTCGGCATCGGCGCTGTGATCGGCTCCGGCATTTTTACCGTCATTGGGACTGCTATCGCCGGACAAAAGTTCGACACCTCCTCGATCCTGAACGCGCCGCTTCTCGACTATCTAATCAAGCACACAGCTTCGGCAGGCCGGCCCGGAGCTGGACCGGCGCTCGCACTCTCACTCGTCCTGGTGGCAATCGTCTGCGCGTTCACGGCGCTTTGCTATGCGGAACTGGCATCCATGATTCCGATTGCCGGCAGCGCCTATACCTACACCTATGCCACCATGGGGGAACTGATCGCTTGGATCATCGGTTGGGACCTCATTCTCGAATACGCGGTCAGCAATATGGCGGTCAGCGTCGGCTTTGCCCAGCACCTGGTGAATATGCTCGATTGGTTTGGGTGGCATCCAGGGCTGAGATGGGTCTCGCCGGCGTATTTGCCCTCCGGCATGAGTGGACTGCAAGGCGAAATGCTTTATGCGCCTGGATTTCACTTCGGGTTTAACGTTCCGGCGTTCTTAATTGTGATGATCCTCACGGTGGTGCTGGTGCGCGGGATTCGCGAGTCGGCGGAAGCCAACAACACCATGGTGATCCTGAAAATCGCGGCGATTCTCGCCTTCATTATTGCTGGGGCCCACTACATCCACCCTGAGCTTTGGCACCCGTTTGCACCGAACGGGTGGTCGGGGGTCCTAACCGGCGGATCCATCATTTTTTTCACCTACATCGGATTTGACTCGGTGTCGACGGCGGCTGAGGAAGCGCGGAATCCCAAACGAGATCTGCCCATTGGGATCATTGCCACCCTCGTCGTGTGCACGATTCTCTATATCGGGGTCGCCGTCGTGCTCACCGGTATCGTTCCATGGGAGGCAGTTCGCGATGACGCTGCTCCCGTGGTGAACAGCATGAAACATCTGACGGAGGTAACCGGATCGCCCCTCCTGCGCTGGATCCGGTTAGGTGTTCTGTTCGGCGCGATGATGGGCATGATCTCGTCGTTGCTGGTTTTTCAACTCGGACAGGCGCGAGTTTGGTTTTCGATGTCGCGGGATGGGCTGCTGCCGAAGCTGTTCAGCTACGTGCACCCGAGGTTCAGGACGCCTTCGACGGCCACCTGGATCGCAGGATTTGTGGTGGGAATTCCGGCCGGCATCCTCGACATTGGAACCCTTTCGGATCTGTCAAATATCGGGACCCTGTTCGCCTTTGTGCTGGTTTCCTTAGGGGTCATCATCTTGCGGTATCGGGAGCCCGAACGACATCGCGGTTTCCGCGCGCCGGGAGGAATCCTGGCTCCCATTCTGAGCGTCCTGTTTTGCGGCCTGCTGATGTCGGGACTGCCGATCCTGACCTGGTTCCGCTTTTTTGGCTGGTTGCTGATTGGGCTGGGGATTTATCGATTTTATAGCCGCAAGCACAGCGAGTTCGCGACTCATTAGCGCTGAACGGCAAGCGCAGGCTCCCCCGGGGATCTAGCTCAAGAACAAAAGGGTCGGACAAATGTCCGACCCCAACAAACTGGATCGCGCCCGCGACAGACGAGACTTAGGCTACCGTGCGCAGCTTCCCCGGCAAGAAGTGATACGGCGGCCAAGGCCCACTGACCGAGATTTCGCAGTTCTTCAGCTGCTTGACGGCGCTGTTGCAACGGTTCTGATACTTTTCAATGGATTTGGTGTCGATCAGGTGGGCGATATCAATGAGGATTCCGTCTGTGTCAACCCGCTTACAGCTAACTTCTTCTTCGAGCGGGTTGAAGAGCCTATGGACTTGAACCGAAAGCGCCTTGGCTCGTGTCTGGCGCTCGCGGTCCGCCATGGCTTTTTCGCGAAGCTTCGCGAGGTATTCTCCCCCTACGGTGTCCGGAATCTGGACGTCCCGAAGCTCCCTCAGGGCGCCATCCCGGACGAGCACCTTGACGTGCATCTCGGCTTTGCCTTTCAGGCGGGCCACGCTCTCGCCGAAAGCCCGCCGATTCGCGCGCACGGCGTGCTTCAGAGACTCATCATTGTCGAAAATCGTCCCAAACCGGAAAGGAAGCACCGTACCCTGCCGGAAGCACACGCTTACCACTCGGGCATGCTCCAGAACGTGCTTTTCTTCGAGATTCGTGGTACCTCGATCGAATTCACTGACGACCACGGCAAACTCGCCGCTGGGATAACTTAGGATGGGGGCGCCGTTGACGCCCTGAATGCCGTCGAGTACGAAGGGGCGGCGAGTGCGAGTACCGTTTGAGAGCCGGTGCTCAGTGAGGCAGTACGCGTACCAGGACATAAGAGGTCTCTCCAAAGCTGGTCAGAGGCATACCTGCTTACCTCGGTTTTTGAGA
>DATJEL010000064.1:0-10907 GCA_035496675.1 Terriglobales bacterium | reverse complement strand
TTCGCTTCGTAGCAAAGATTTACCCCAAGTCCGGCAAGTCGTCGGCTCCACGTGCCCGAGCCAAGGCTGCGTAAACTCTGCGTATTTTCTCAGCCCGAGCCCCACTTCTTAAGTAGAGGTGGGGCTCTTTCACTTATCGTTCCCAAAACAGCCAGGCGCTTAAGCAGCCGTCTTCGCCGGCACTTTCGCAGGCTGGTACTTGCCCGGCTCCGCGCGCAGTGAGATTGCCAGCCGGTTCCAGGCGTTGATGGCGGCAACAGCCAGAGTCAGATCCGCCAGTTCTTTCTCCGTGAAATGCGGCGTACTTGTTCGTACACATTATCGGGCACATGCGTCTCAGACACTCGCGTCACGGCTTCGGTCCATGCCAGCGCTGCGCGCTCTCGTTCGGTGTAATAGGCGTTTTTGTCCTGATCAGTCTGTTGTTAAGGAATTCGACCGGGATCCGTCTCACACGAGCAGTGCATTGCCATGACGAGTTCGACGAGCGCCAGCAAAATCAGTATGACAGCGGCCTGCATGGGAGAACTCGATCCCCATGCAGCTCCGTCGTTACATCGTGAGGACCACGCGGAACTCTGCTTTGCCGCTTAACATGCGGGCGTACGCCTCTTCCACTTTTTCGAGCGGGTAAACCTCAATCATGGGACGCACCCCGCTCAGCACGCAGAAATTCAGAGTGTCTTCAGAAGCAGCGGGTGTTCCCGCCGACCATCCCTGGACGACCCGGTTGCTGAAAATAAGTTGCGCTGGCGTGGCCTCAATGGGTTCGGCCGCTGCGCCGATCACCATGAGTTTGCCGTTCGGCCCGAGCCCGTCGATGACCGAGGACATCGCTTTGGAACTGGGCGCCGTGGCGATGATGACCTGTGCCCCACCGAGTTTCTGCAGCTCCTCAGCGGCGTTGGTTGCCTGGCTGTCGATGTAAACGTGGGCTCCGAGCTTCTTCGCCAGAGCACCGTTTTCTGGGCCGCGTCCGATGGCAGCGACCTTGTAGCCAAACTTGTTCGCGAACTGGATGCCAAGATGACCGAGGCCGCCGATGCCCTGTATGGCAACGAGATCTCCTGGCAAAGCGCCGCTGTGGCGAAGAGAGTTGTAGGTGGTAATGCCGGCATCGAGCAGGGGCGCGGCGTCGGTGTCGCTGAGGCCGTCGGGTATCGGAACCAGAGCCTCGACCGGAGCCACCATGTATTGCTGGTAACCACCGTCGTAGCTGATGCCGGTCACCTGAACATTCCGGCAATTGCGGTAATCGCCACGCCGGCATTCGCGACAGGTATTGTCGTGGCCGCCGTGCCAGCCGACTCCAACCCGCTGTCCTTTTTTCCAGACGGACACTCCGTCTCCAACTTCGTCAACCACGCCGGCGACCTCGTGTCCGGGAACGCGCGGAAATTGAATCCACGGCAACACGCCTTCCCGGACGAGAACATCGCTGTGGCAGATGCCGCATGCGTTCACCTTGATTCGAACCTGCCCTGCGGCGGGTTCAGGTATCTCGCGCTCGACCAACTCGAAGGCGCTTCCGGGCCGGGGAATTTGTGCAGCCCTCATTTTTGATGCTGTTCTTGGTGCGACTCTCAACGTTGCCATATGTCCTCCTATGCTTTTTGATTGCTATTTCTAGAAGTACGTCTGATTGCCTCACTAGCCGAAGGTGAATGAAAATGCTTCAGCGCTGGAATCGAGAAATTCGATCTCGAATTGCCGGTCAACGATTTGACCCGGTTGCCGAATCAGTTGGTACATCCTGTGTTCCACAAGTCTGCCGCTACCTTGCTCGTCGACGTCAACTCCATGGGCGCTCCCGGGAACGTTTCCATCAATGAGCGCACGGAAGCGTACCGAAGTACCGGGTACCGCCGGGCCCGCTACCAGATGAAGATCGCGACCGTGAAAACGGTATACGACGCGGGCGTTTGGTTGATTCGACCGGATCGCCTCTTTGCCCATGGTCCAGTCGCCCGAAAGCGCCCAGTAATTCAGGTCGATGCGCTTGGGAGCTGAATACACGCGGGCCTTGTCCTGAACTGGATTCGATGCAAAATTCTCCGTGCGAACATAGCCGAGATAATTCTCTGCTGATTGCAGGTGTTTCCAATCTGGCTGAGCTTCCGGACCCGAAGGGTCAATTGACACCAGTTCGTTTCGAACATCGGCCGCTCCGGCTTCCGACAGCAACTTTTGGATCACCCTTTCAGACTGGTCGTATTCCCCTTCGCCGAATCTGGTATGCCGGATTTTTCCCTTCGCATCGACAAAATACAGCGCCGGCCAGTATTCATTGTTAAACCCCGCCCAGACCGCATGATCGTTATCCACAGCGATTGGAAAATCGACGCGCATGTCCTTTGCCGCCCAGCGAACGTTTTCTATGTTCTTCTCAAACGAGAACTCCGGGGAATGAACTCCAATGACGATGAGACCTTGGTTTTTGTACTTCTCAGCCCAGGCGCGAACATAAGGAAGTTGACGCCGCCAGTTGATGCAGGTATAGGTCCAGAATTCGACCAGCACCACTTTCCCTTGCAGTGCCTCCGCGGGCAACGGTTGGGAGTTGAGCCATGTGCTTGCCCGATCGAGCGCAGACAGCGCAGAGCGGGTCTTCGCGGAAGCGATTGCGCCAAGTTGGGCAGATGCAATCGTCATCGCGGCAGTTCGCAGGAAATCGCGGCGGCTGAGAATGGTTCCTTTTGGCATTGATCGATGTCCCGCGAAGAACGCGTTTCGGTTCCTTCCTAATCACAAATCAGGGCTATGTTTGTGGAGGAGCCTCACCAAGCGGCTCTAACTTCGACAGAATTGTTGGAAGATATTCCGCAACAGTCGGGTGGATGTGCATTGCGCGCTGGACCACGGTGTACGGCGCTTTCGCATACATTACGTCCAACAGAACGTGAATGACTTCGTCGCCTCCGGTCCCGAGAATTGCCGCACCCAGAATTTGTTTTGTTTCCGCGTCAACAGAAATCTTCATAAAGCCCTGGGTCTCGCCCTTCTCGTAAGCCCGACTCACTCGACTCATCGGATATTTAGCCATCAGCGCAGGCCGCCCTGATCTCTGAAGCTCGGCCTCTGTCATCCCGCAGCGTCCAAGCGGAGGGTCTATGAATAGACCATAAGCCTGAATTCGGTCCGACACCCGGCGATGATCTGCATTGAACAGATTGTCGGCGACGATCTCATAATCGTTGTAGGAAGTATGAGTGAACGCACCACGACCGTTGCAGTCGCCCAGGGCCCAAATTCCAGGGACATTGGTTTGCAATTGGTCGTCAACGACGATGTAACCGCGTCCGTCAGTTCTAACTCCGGCGCGATCAAGACCCAGGTCTGCTGTGTTGGGAATGCGTCCCACTGCCAGGAGAACATGCGTGCCTTCCACTTCCGGGGACCCCTCCTCGCAGTCCATGCCGACCATGACACCACTGCCGCTCTTTGCAAGGGAAATGCACTTCGCATTCAGCCGAAGTTGTATGCCCTCGGTTTCCATGATCTCGCGCACGGCCTGAGAAATATCTTTGTCTTCACGGCCAATAAGCCGACCCATTTCCACAATTGTGACTTCGCTTCCAAAGCGGCGAAACATTTGGCCGAATTCCAGCCCAATGTAACTTCCGCCAACGATGACGAGATGCTTCGGCAGAAAGTCAACCCTCATCATCGAGGAGTTATTTAAGAACGGGACATCTTTGATCCCCGGCATTTCTGGAATAGCCGCGCGGCCGCCGACGTTGATGTAGATCTTGTCGGCCTCGAGCACCTCATCGTTCACCACGACGGCGTTGGAAGACTGAAAACGAGCGTGTCCCTGAATGACCGTGCAGCTTTTAAGTCCGCGCATCCACTCTTCTACGCCCTGGTTCGATCGACCGGAAACGGCATCTTTGCGAGCCTTCACGCGTTTCATATCAACGTGCACATCGCCTGTGGCGAAGCCATACTCATCGCCTCGGCGAGCGACATGAGCAGCGTATGCGCTGGCGACCATCGTCTTGGTGGGAATGCATCCGGTATTCACGCAGGTGCCGCCGAACTTCTGGCGTTCGATGATGGCGACAGTCTTACCTGCACTGGAAAATCGTGCGGCAAGGGACGGGCCGGCCTGGCCCGTCCCAATGATGATGGCATCGAAATGCTTCATTGCGTTTAGTGGGTTAAGCGGCTTTAGCGGCGACCTCCTCTTTTATAAATGCGAGCAGGTCTGCATTGATCTGGTCTGCATGGGTGGTGGGCATGCCGTGAGGAAAGCCAGGATAGGTTTTGAGAGTGCCGTGTTTCAACAGCTTCACACACTGTTTCCCGCTGGCCTCGAAGGGACAGATTTGATCGTCTTCGCCGTGCATAACCAGCACGGGAACGTCGATCATCCTGAGGTCGTCGAAAAAGTCCGTCTCGGAGAGGGCCTTGATGCAGTCGTACTGTGCCTTAATGCCTCCCATCATCCCCTGGCGCCACCAGTTGTCGCGAATGCCTTGCGAGACCTTTGCGCCAGGACGATTGAACCCGTAGAAGGGCATTGTAATGTCCTCGTAAAACTGCGAACGATGGTTGCCGGTGCCGTCCCGCAACTGGTCGAAGACAGCCGTGGGAAGGCCGTCGGGATTCTTGGCTGATTGGACCAGCATAGGCGGAATGGAGCTGATGAGCACCGCTTTGGCCACGCGTCCCTTGCCATGGCGTGCAACATAGCGAGTTACTTCGCCGCCGCCCGTCGAGTGCCCGATGTGGACGGAGTCCTTGAGGTCAAGCGCTTTGGCGAGTTCGGCGACGTCAGCAGCATAAGTGTCCATATCGTGGCCGTTGATGGTCTGTGTAGAACGGCCATGCCCGCGGCGATCGTGAGCGATCACGCGATACCCGTGTTCCAAGAAAAACATCATTTGCGAATCCCAGTCATCGGCAGAGAGAGGCCAACCGTGGTGGAAGAAGAGTGGTTGGCCAGTACCCCAGTCCTTGTAATAGATTTTGGTACCGTCTCTTACTGTGATCGTATCCATGATTCTTCTCCTTTGTGATTGTCATAAGGACTGTTTCGATTCCATCGACCGAATGATTTCGTTACGCGCAGAAGCGCGAAACCGAAAACAATTGGCCGATGACCTAGTGTCAGTTGCCAATGGAATGTCTCACGCAGCTAGTGCACGCTCGACGTTGAGTTTGCCCTCGATAGCTGCCTCCTCCGGCGTCTTGCCGTTCTGACGCGCGACCATGTAGGCGGCGTACCAAGCCGACCAGTGATGCTTTGGAGCGGTGGGTTCATACTTGCCATGATGTTCCTCTGTCTCGCGCAATAGCGCCGTCATGGTGGCAACATCAAAATTGCTGACTCCTCGCCCTGGCAGCCGCGCTGTGATCTCCTGCAGCAACCAGCCGTTCCCGTCCGGATCGTGGAAGGAAGCAAATGAGGAGTAACTGTTATGTGCAGGGTCTGGACCCTTGGACCGGAGGCGTCCAAACAGATAGGGTTCGTCAGAACCAGTGTGCACGTTGCTGCCGTGGAAAATTTCGCTGACTTCAACACCGTGACGAAGGACATCTTTCCGGGCGGCCTCAAGGTCGGAAACAGCCAGGTACAAGCCCTGGGCAGATCCAGGCGCTGCCGTGGTGACGTTTTTCCCAAAGATTACTGAGCATGCGGATCCCGGCGGCGTGAACTGGACTCCACGCCAGTCATCGCCCGCGGTGAAATCCCCGTCGAGTCTCCAGCCGAGTTTGGTGTAGAACTCTTTTGCGCGGTCAACATCCGCAACCGGGATGATGACCACCTCAAGCCTCATATCCACTGCCGCGGCAGTCGCATTTGTGGTTGGTACATTGCTGATTGCACTTACAGTTGCCATATTTTTCTCCTTTCGATCTGCTACCAAAGTCAAAATCGTCTGGTTTTCTCGGTGGCTTGCGTACGTAACTCCAAGTCACTGTGGCCGTGAGCCCACCGATATCAATTGCTGCAGGACTACCCGTGCCGGATCCTTCAGTTCAGTGACGATCAGAAATCTTTCCGGCCCTGCGCCGGTGGTACTTCCCGAACCAGCCGCCAGGCTCTTCAACGGACCGGCAGCTTGAACAATCCCCGCCCCGTCCGGATTCGTCTTCAGAACTGCCAGAGGTTCGAGCTTTCCAAACGGCGCGTGATCAGATTCCGCAAGGTATACCTCGTATTGGCTTTTGGGACTCAGGCCTCGCGCGGCGATCTGAACCAGATCCAACAGGCCGAGAGAATTTACAGCAACTGAAGCTTCTGCCCCTGGGAGTGAGGTTCCTTCTCCTGAAAGGCGCAGGCGGGCGGTGTTACCCGCTTCCCCAAGTGGGACGAGGTTGTCTGTTCCTGGTCCGTTGGGAACCGCATCGGGGACGTACACAAGGGCCTGACTCGTCTGGCCCGATGCAGCGTTGGCAACTACTTTGTTGGTCTCGGTGTCAATCACGGCCACCATCCCGTCGTTTTCCAGAGCGACATACACCCTGGAGCCGTCTCCCGAGGGCCAGATTCCGTGGGGAAGGTTTCCCACAGGAATGGTGGCAACCAACTCAGCCTTTACTCCTCTTCTGAAAACCAGCACCTGGTTCATTCCCCCGAGGCTCACGTAAGCGAATTTGCCGTTGCGATTGTTTACGAAGTTCACATGATTTGTTATCGGCCCAGTCTCGAATAAAGCCTTGTGCTCAAACGGCGGCTTTGCGTTAAAGACCTGCACTTTGCCCACATCTTTCAACGTGATCCAAATCTCGTCGTTCTCGGGAGTGACGGCAATGTCAGGACAAAAAGGACTGGCTTGCGGCACCTGCTTCAGAATTTCATGGCTTGCCGTTTCCACAACCGTCAGCTCTGGGGTGAAACTGGAACAAACAAAAGCGTAGCGCCCATCAGGACTGAACATGGTCATGCCTGGCCCATTGGCCATTGCGATGCGGCGAGTTTCCTTCATCTGGATAGGATCAATTACTGACACGTAATTCTCTCCGCGCACGGTTACCCACAGCTCAGCTCCGTCTTTAGTAAAGAAAGCTTCATGCGGGGAACGGCCCACGTAAATCGTCCCCTTCACCTTGTTGGTGGCCGTCTCGATCAACGTGACGGAATTCGACGCAACCGAAACGACCGCGAGTGTCTTCGAGTCCGGTGAATATCCGAGACCATGTACGAGAAGCTGACCCCTGTAGAGCGGGCTCAGGGCTCCCGGGACGGGATCACCCAGCTTGATCACACCCAGGAGTCTGTTGCTAGATGGGTCGATCACGGAAACCGTGTTGGATGTCTGATCGGCGGTATAAACACGGTCCCCGCTGGAGATGCGGACGTCCGGTCGCGACCACGGCACTTGCTGCGCGAACGCGCAGCCGGCGAGCCAGAGCGTGGGTAGGAGCTTCGTGAACTTCATGCTACTGGTCCTTTGCCGCCGAGGTGGGCAGTTTCCCAGCTTCTTTCTGACTAAGCCACAGCTTCATCAGCTCGATTTCTGATTCCTGGTCGGCAATAATCTCTTGCGCGAGCCTGCGCATCTGCGGATCTCTTCCGTGCGTCAGTTCCACCCTTGCCATGTCCAGCGCAGCTTGATGGTGTGGGAGCATCAGCCCGACAAAGTCCTCATCATCATTGCCGGTTGAGTGAACCGACGACATAGCGCTGTGCATGGCCAGCATGCTCTGCTGCAAACTGGACCAAGCCTGAGAACCAGCTGCCCCGTGCGAAGCACCGACTGAGTGCTTCGAGTGTCCCTGCGCCCCGTTCAAAGAAACCATGAGAATCACAAGAAGGAGCGACACGGCTCGTTGTCTTCCAAGCCGGGTGAGCCGCGTCGCCATTTTAGTTACAGTTTTCACAATTGCTCCGACGCCACGTCGTTGCCGCGTATTGCATTCAAAGTTGCAATCGTTCCTTTGCCTGCCGGTTTGTCGAATTGAAATCATGCGTTACCGGTATCATGGCGCGTAGTGAGTAAACACAAGATCGGTAGGTTTGGTCTGCTCGTGGCAGGGGAAGCAGGTCTGCATGAGTGCCTGGTCCCCGGGTTTGCCGTCGCCCGCGTTGAAATGACCGAATCCCCAGCCGCCGGTGGCAGCGTACTTCGCCGAATCTTTGACCATAAACTGTATGTTAGTCGGAATGCCGGGAACGAAAGATTGCGCCTGCCCGAAAACTTTGTTGTTTTCTTCCGATGAAGCATGACGGTAGTGCAAGGCAGCGATGATCGTTCCATCCGGGTAAGGAAGTTTCTTCTCGCGGTACGCCTTGATCGCCACATCGTTGCCCAGAATCGCGCCGAGGCTGTTGAGATTGCCTTCTTCGTGCGCCACGGAGATAACCGCCCAGTCGCGGTATCCGGCAGGGATCTGGCTTACGTAGATTGATTTAGCTTCTTCGCCAGCCTGCCCGGTGGAAGGCAAGAAAAAGACCGCGATGGAAGCCAGCGCTGCAAGGGTCAAAAAAGCAATCCGCTTCATGAAAGTGACTCCTTCGAGGAATTCGACCGCTTCGATCTGTTTACGCGGCGCTTTCGTCTCTCGCTGCGCCGTTGCGAGCTTCGATGGCTTTGACGGAATTCACGAACGCTTTTTCGAGGACACTCTTGCCGACGGTACCGACCACGAGTCCGAGCAGCTTCCCTTTCAAAGTTTTGCCGTCGCGCACCGTCACCAGGTCGATATCAGTCAAGCCGTCTGGGCGACGCTTGAACGTGTAAGTGTGCCCCGAAGCTCCTCCCCAGGTATTGGAGTCGGTCGTCGTGAGAACGACATGGTTGGGATCGGACCAGTCATAGTGGAGGCGTTCCCAGATGCCCTTCGATCCCTCTGTGACATCGGCCTCTGTGGCGCCACGACTATGCACCTTCATATACTCATCGGTGCTGTTGCCGAAGAGTTTTCCCCGGCCAGGCCCGAAGTCGGTAAGCCCGGAGATGTATTGCTCAGGCGTCAATTTGGTTGTTTCATGCAAATGGATCGTGGACATGTGTGCTCTCTTTCGTTTCTTTCAGACCCGGAGATTCTAAGCCTTTTCCTGACGCTCGCCGGCTCACGCCGCTCTCAAGCCGCGACCATCTGCTGCCCGCCGTCAATGTCGTAAGTTGCGCCAGTGAGGGCGGTGTTAATCATGATGTGTATGGCGAGCGCCGCTACGTCCGCCGGTCCCACCACACGTCCGATGGGAAGCGTTCCACGAAGCTGGTTGCGGCGTGCTTCGAGTTGATCGCCGAGAAGCTGCGCCGAAAGCGGAGTATCCACAAATCCGGCGGCGATGACGTTGACCCGCACCGGCGCGATCTCGAGCGCAAGCGTCTTTGCCATGGCCGGAACCGCGGCCGTCAGCGCCGAGATCATTGCGAACCCCTTCGCCACTTTACGTCCTCCGGTTCCGCTCATGAAAAGCAGCGTGCCGCCCGGCCGGACCCTATTTTGGGCATCACGAGCGATTTGAATCGGCAGCAACAGGTGGGCCTGGATTTCAGCGCGGGCTTTGTCGAAGTCGAATTCCGCGAGCGGGGCATAGTACGGGCCAGGCCCGGTTACCAGAACGTGATCGATCGGCGACGGCAGGTCATTGAAGAACTTTTCTAGGAGCTCGAAATCAGTAGCATCGAATGCGGCAGTGCGTTGCGCATCGACTTCCGCCGCCGCCCGCCGAAGACGCTCGGGGTCGCGCCCGGTGAGGACTACGTTCGCGCCTTCCGCGCGCGCGCTGCGGGCGGTTTCCAGCCCGATGCCGGCGCTTCCGCCGATGACCAGGACAGTTTGTCCGGCGAGTGCCTTTTCGCGTTCCATAGAAAAGATCCTTGCAGTGCTCATGGCTACTCCAGGTCAACACGATTGGCATGATTCCTCGTCGCTGTTTTAACGCAGCGACGAGGGCATGTCTTTACGCTGCGGCCTCTTTATTCTGCTCCACAAATGCCAGCAGATCGGCATTGATCTGCTCTGCGTGGGTAGTTGGCATCCCGTGCGGGAAACCCTTGTGCTGCCAACTGTCGGTGTGCCGCGGCCAGAGCTTCGGGGCGCCGATAAACCAACTCTTCAGGCCACTCGAGATAGTAGGCGCCGTTATGCTTAGCCTTCAACGCCCGAAACAATGCGTAGTCTTCCAGCCAATGCTGGTGTTGGGCGCGGAATTGGTCGTACTCGGGGCGGATGCGGCCGGAACATCTTCCCGCTTTAAAGCGCTTCCAGGCGATATCGAGCAGGCGGATTTTGAACGGAATGACCGCGTCGTAGTCAACAACGTCAGCAGGAAAGTGAGTCACGCAATCCTTCTCGGTTAGCAGATCATCCAGGATCAGGCTTCCGGGGCTAATCAGCATGTCATTTCCCGCAAATGACGACATCGGCTGATAGGGAGAATCGCCGTCGCCGGTTGGACCGAGCGGCAGCGACTGCCACCACCGCTGGCCAGCATCATGCAGACGGTTTATCCAAGAAAACGCCGACGACCCGAGATCGCCGATCCCGTAAGGGGACGGCAGAGATGTCAGGTGCAACAACAAACCGGATGCGCGGTACTCGGCGGGAAACGGTGGAACGTTAGCCGATTCGTCGTTGGCGGTCATCGACCAGCACCGGAGGCGAGAGCGTTGTTTACGATCTCCTGCGCTTCACCCAGAATCGCTTGCAGATGAGCTTCGCTTTTGAAACTCTCTGCATAGATTTTGTAGATGTTCTCAGTTCCCGACGGCCTCGCGGCAAACCAACCACTCTTGGCTGCGACCTTCAAACCGCCAATCGCAGCCTGGTTGCCTGGGGCTTTCGTTAGCTTTGCAGTGATGGGCTCGCCGGCAAGGTCTGATTCTTTGACCGCATCCGGCGAAAGTTTTTGCAGCTTTGCTTTTTGCTCGGGCGTGGCTGGCGCATCAATGCGCGTGTAATAAGGAGTACCGAACTCAGCAGTGAGTTCACGATAGTGCTCGCCG
>DATJEL010000063.1:0-14054 GCA_035496675.1 Terriglobales bacterium | reverse complement strand
GAACTTTCCATGGGATTCGAGGTCGGCAGGGTCCACAATCTTCGCCCCGGCAGACTTCATGGCTGAGATCGCTTCGTCCATGACCTTATCCACCGCGTCGCTGAACCCGAAATATTTTCGCGCGACTCCGATCCGGGCGCCATTTAACCCCTGCGCGTCGAGAAACTGCGTGTAGTCTTTTTGTTTTTTCAAATCCGCGTCCGCAGTCGCGGCATCATTTGCGTCAGTCGCTGCCAAAACTCCGAGCAGGATGGCGGCATCCCGCACCGTGCGGGCCATCGGTCCGGCCGTGTCCTGACTGTGAGCGATGGGAACGATTCCCCGTCGGCTGATCAACCCCAGAGTCGGCTTGATCCCCACAATCCCATTCGTGGAAGACGGGCACACAATCGAGCCATCGGTTTCTGTTCCAACCGCGATTGTGCAGAAATTCGCCGAGACGGCTGCGCCCGACCCAGAACTCGACCCGCAAGGGTTGCGGTCTGTCGCGTACGGATTCCTGGTCAGTCCTCCGCGTCCGCTCCAGCCGCTGGTGGAGTGACTCGATCGAATGTTTGCCCACTCGCTGAGATTGGTCTTACCCAATATCACTGCCCCGGCTTCCCGCAGCTTGTGTGCGACTGTCGAATCTTCGGTCGGTTTGGATCCCACCAACGCCAAGGACCCAGCCGTGGTTTGCATCTTGTCGGCCGTGTCGATGTTGTCTTTAATCAGTACCGGAATCCCGTGCAACGGCCCTCGCGGGCCTTTGGCCTTGGACTCGATATCGAGGGAGGCGGCAATGGCCCGGGCCTCGGGATTGATCTCTATCATGCTGTTCACGCGGCCCTTGTCTAGCTCTTCAATTCGCGCCAAATATGCCTTCGTCAGAGCGGACGCGGAGAGGCTTCCCGACTTCATCTTCTCCTGCAACTCACCGACGGTTACCTCTTCAAACATGAAAGGCTTTGCCTGCGGAGGAGTTCTGGCGGCGACCGCCAGCACTCGTCCTGCCCTGAGCGCCGGAACCGTACCAGCGGCGCAAGCGGCTGCCTTGAGCAGTCCGCGACGCGAAACGCCAGAGGAACTGGATGACCCTATATGCGAAGATTTGAGAAACAAAGTCGCCTCCCGAGTACGGCAGCACGGAATTATATAGGCCATTGCGATCTACCTTGTCGAAACCATTTCAGCCAGTGGAGATCGCTAACCAATCCTGATCTCCTCCGTCCAAGACTACGCGTTGGTGTGTCGATTTAGAGTTTCGGGGCCCGTCCCCAGCAAAAACTTGCACGAAGCTGCTAGAATCGCACGTTTCCCATCTCCGCCGACCAACGCTCGGCTCACCGTATCTGCTGTCAAGGAGCATTCATGATCCCTGCCAGGAATTGGCTTGCCCTCTTCGTCGCCATCGCGGTCATTACACTTTCAGCCCAGGCCCAAGATTCCCAGGAAGGCCGACTCATGCGCTTTCCAGACATCTACAAAGACAAAGTCGCCTTCGTGTACGGCGGTGACATCTGGCTGGCCTCTACTGCGGGGGGTGTAGCGCGGCGAATTACCGGGCATGCGGGACGCGAGCTCTTCCCTAAGTTCTCTCCCGACGGCAGGTGGATCGCATTCACCGGCCAGTACGACGGCAACTTTAACGTCTATGTCACGCCCTCGGAAGGCGGACAGCCGCGCCAGCTGACTTATTACCAGGGCAGCGCGCAACCACTCAGCGACCGTATGGGCATACACAATCAAGTCGTCGCCTGGACACCGGACAGCAAGCGCATCGTTTTTCTCACGCGTCGCGATGCCTCGAATGGCTGGATTAAACGCCCTTACACGATAAGCGTGGATGGTGGTCTACCCGAGCCGCTTCCCATGGACCAGGGTGGGTTGCTTTCTTATTCTGCGGATGGGTCGAAGATCGCTTACAACATGATCTTTCGCAATTTTCGCCAGTGGAAGCGCTATACAGGCGGGCTTGCACAGTCGATCACGGTCTACGACCTGAAGAACAACACCAGCTTCGACCTGCCACACACCGACTTTACCGATACGTTCCCCATGTGGCATGGGAACACGATCTATTTCAGTTCCGACCGGGGCCCTGAGCACCACCTTAACCTGTACAGCTACGACCTCGGCTCCAAGCAGATCGAACAGCTCACTCACTACTCGGACTGGGATGTGATGTGGCCGAGCCTCGGTCCCGAGGCCATCGTCTTTGAAAATGCCGGCTATCTATACACGTTTGACTTCCAGTCCAAGCAGCCAAAGAAGCTGAGCATCTCGCTACCTGCCGACCGCCCGCAAACTCTCAAGCGCTGGGATAGCGTGGGCCGCTTCATCACCGACTTCGACATCGCTCCCGATGGCAAACGGGCTGTGTTCTCCGCCCGCGGTGACGTCTTCACCGCGCCCGCCAAAGAGGGAAGCATCCGCAACCTGACCCGCACGACCGGAATTCGCGAGCACAAGGTTTCCTGGTCACCCGATGGACGCTGGATTGCCTACGTTGCCGACCGTACTGGGGAAGATGAGATCTACATCGTGCCGCAGGATGGTCTAGGGAAGGAGCAGCCGGTTACAAGCGGCCACAAAGGCTTCATGTTCCCGCCCGCATGGTCCCCCGACAGCAAGAAGATCGCATGGGCCGACCAGAAACTGAACCTCTGGTATAGCGACATCACCGACAAGAAGCCTGTGAAAGTGGACACCGGCCGCTATGGCGAGATCACGAACTACAACTGGTCTCCCGACAGCAAGTGGCTGGTTTACGACAAACTCGCGGAGAACCAATACGCGGTGGTTTACCTCTATTCGCTAGCCGACGGCAAATCGACTGCTGCAACCTCGACCATGAACAACAGCTACGCCGCCGTTTTCGATCCGGAAGGGAAGTATCTTTACTACTTCTCGGATCGTGATTTCAACGAGACCATCGGCAACGTTGACTTTGAATTTGCAAACCCGAAAACGACGCGAGTCTATTTGGTCACCTTGAAGAAAGACGAGCCTTCACCTTTCGGAGTGCAAAGCGACGAAACGGAAGTGAAGAAGACTGAACCGTCCCCAATCGCGCAGGATCCGGCAGATGATCCTAAAGCCAAGACGGGGAAGGACACCAAGTCTGGAGATACCGAAAAACCAGCCGAGAAGGAAAAGGGGAAGGACAAAGAGAAGCCGGTTGAAGTCAAGATCGACCTCGACGGCATCGAGGATCGGGTCCTAGCGCTCGCGACCAGTCCATCTGTCATGCGTACCCTCGCCGCCGGCAAGGGATACGTTTATTACCTTACCCAACCGATTCAGGGTCTCTCCGGTCCAATCCCGGGTGAGAGTTCGGCCATTCATTCTTATGACATGAAGGAGCGCAAGGAAAAGACTCTAATCGAAAACGTTCAGAATTTCGCGCTGTCCTTTGACGGCTCGAAGGTCCTCTATGAAGGGGAGGGCGGCGGCCCGCGAGCGGCGCACACCTACGGCATTGTCGATGCCAAAGCCGAGCAGAAAAAACCCGGCGAAGGCGCCATTAGTCTTTCTGGAATGAAAGCTGAAATCGATCCGCCGGCGGAATGGAAGCAAATGTTCAACGAGGTCTGGAGGCAGGAGCGCGATTACTTCTTCCAACCCTCCATGAACGGAGTTGATTGGCAGAAGACGCATGACAAATATGCCCAACTGCTGCCCTATGTAGCCGACCGCTATTCGCTCACCTACATTCTCGGCGACCTGATCGGCGAGCTCTCGAACTCACACACTTACGTTGGCGGCGGCGATTATCCCGATCTGCGGCCGGTCAACGTGGGCTTGCTGGGTGTTGATTTCGAACTCGATCGGTCAAGCGGCATTTACCGTATCAAGAAGATCTATCCCGGAGAGAACTGGGATCCCGAACTTCGTTCACCGCTGACTGAGCCAGGAATCGATGTGAAGGAAGGGGACTACTTGCTTGCGGTCAACGGGCGCTCTCTGCGTGCTCCAGAGAATCCCTATGAGTTGTTTGTCAACACAAACAATGACGTCGTCACTTTGACCGTCAACTCGAAAGCCTCCGAGGATGGATCGCGGCATGTGCAGGTCAAGCCTATCAATGACGAGTACAACCTGCGCGAATTGAACATGATCAACACCAACCGCAAGAAGGTGGATGAGGCCACCGGCGGTAAGGTCGGGTATGTCTATCTTCCGGACATGGGTGACGCCGGTCTGAACGAATTCGTGAAGCAGTACTTCCCGCAGATTCGCAAGCAGGGAATCATCTTCGATGTGCGCTACAACGGCGGCGGTTTTGTCGACGAACTCATCTTCGCCCGCCTGCGCCGCATTATCTCCTCCATGGATGCGGCCCGAAACTGGGAAAGCGGTACCCGCCCGGCAAATACCTTCTACGGATCCATGGTTTGTCTGACAAATCACTATGCCGCTTCCGACGGCGACATTTTCAGCTATGCATTCAAGAAGTACGGTTTGGGGCCGCTGATCGGTGAGCGTACCTGGGGAGGAGTGCGCGGCATTCGCGGCAACATTCCGCTCATGGATGGCGGTTACATTACACGTCCCGAGTTCTCGCTCTATAGCATGGACAGCAAGTGGATCATCGAGAACCGCGGTGTGCAACCGGACATCGTGGTGGAGAATCGGCCGGAACAGGTTGTCAAGGGCAAGGACCCACAACTCGAGCGCGCCATTCAAGAAGTGATGAAGCTGATCGAGCAGAATCCGAAGAAGCTGCCACCACGGCCTCCGGATCTGCCCGCCTATCCGGAGGGCCCGGCATAGACATCGCCTGCCCTGAGCAACGGAGCGACCTTGGGAAACGGACGGAACCTACTTCTGAGAGGAGGATTGCTCTCAGGGAAGCTCCGTAACGGGCTCTGGTGGCCTCATTGCGGCGAAGAGCGGGGGCGCAACTGAAAGAGCCACCCATCGATTTGCCGTTCTCCTGTTAGCTTCTTGTCCTTTGTGGTTCGAGCTTTCGTTGCCAGCTGACATGGTGGCTGCAAGAGCTTCGAGGATCCACGTATAATTCAAGTTCATGCCCAAATACTCGATTGTTATCCCCCTGCACAACGAGCAGGAGAACGTTACTGATCTCTACGACCGTCTCAAAGCCGTGATGGAGACAAACGGGGAAAGCTTCGAGATCGTGCTGGTGGATGACGGGTCCGCCGATGACACATTCCAGCTGCTCCGCCAAATCGCAGGTGTAGATAGTCGGGTGACTGTCGTTCGTCTGCGCCGGAACTTTGGGCAGACTTCCGCGCTTGCCGCGGGTTTCGATCACGCGCGCGGCGAGTACATTATCGCGATGGACGGAGACCTGCAGCACGACCCCGCCGACATTCCGATGTTCCTCGAGAAGATTTCCGAAGGCTATGACATCGTAAGCGGCTGGCGTAAGATTCGCATCGACAACTTTTGGCTGCGCCGTTTCCCCTCACGTTGCGCCAACTGGCTGATGGCCAAGCTTAGCGGCGTCGACATACACGACTTCGGAACCACATTCAAAGCCTATCGCCGAGAGATTCTGGAGCAAGTGCCGCTTTACGGGGAACTGCATCGCTTTATTCCGGCGCTGGCCTCCTGGCATGGCGCCTCGATTTGCGAAGTTCCCATCCGCAATGTGAACCGCGAACGCGGTGCTTCGCACTACGGTATCTCGCGCACCTTCCGCGTCTTCTTCGATCTCATCACCATCCGGTTCCTGCTTAAGTACCTGGGGCGCCCGCTTCACTTCTTCGGGACGGTCGGGATGATGGGCGTCTTCGGAGGTTTGGGCATTACGGCGTGGCTTTCGGTTGAGAAATTTGTTCGCCACACCTCGATCATGGCCAACCACGGCCCTTTGATGATCTTTGCCGCCGTGCTGCTACTGGCAGGGTTAAATCTGTTGGCGATTGGGCTTCTGGGAGAGTTGCAGGTCCGCCACTATCACGAGCCGACCCGGCGCGCGCCCTACTCTCTCGATCGGGTCATTCGCTCCCACAGCGAAGAACAGAGCGTTCCGGAATAGTTGCCCGTCCCGCGTTCCCGCGTGACTGAGAACTGATCAGAGAGAACGATTCGGGGCCTTCAAAACGCTTCCTTGTTCACCACATACGGCATCTTCTTCACCTGCCCATCGTAGTTGCCTTCGAGGACATCAACCAGTCCCTGAACGCAGCGCCCGGCCATGCCCCGGTCCGGATCAGAGGACAAGCGCGTGATCTTTCCCGCGCTGGCGAAGTGGGGAAGCAGGCGGCACCGGTCTGCAATGGCGGGATCACGCAGCGGCGAGTCCGCCGGCAGCGGTTCCTTCTCATAAACGTCCAGCGCAGCTCCGGCGATCCAGTTCTCTCTCAAAGCGCGCGCAAGCGCATCCTGGTCAATCACCGGACCTCGTGAGGTATTCACCAAATACGCGGTTGGCTTCATCCTTCGCAGGGTACGCTCGTCGAACAGATGGAACGTGGGCGTGCTGCTCTCGCCTTCGCGCACGAGCGGTACGTGAACGCTCACAAAATCAGCCTCGCCTAGCGCCTCTTCAAACGACACATACTTGATGAAGGTCTGCTCTTTCTGAATACCGCGCGCATGCCGCAGGTCCATCGTTTCCTGAATGCCCTTGATGAATTCCCGGTTCTGATAGGCAGGGTCGTAGCACAGGATGTTCATGTCGAATCCGGCGCACTTCTTGATCATGGCCATCCCAATGCGTCCCGTGCCGATGATCGCGATGGTCTTTCCAGTAACCTCGTCCCCAAGGAAGGGGAGATATGGATGCCAGAATCCCCACTTGTTTTCTCGCGTGAGGTGCTCGGCAGGCCATAACTGCCGTGCCAGTTCGCCCATGAGGAAGAACGCAAACTCTGCGGTCGCTTCCGTCAAGACATCCGCCGTGTTTGTGAACGGGACTTTGTAGCGATTCGCGTCTGCGCGGTTGATGTTGTCAAATCCAACGGCGTACTGCGCAACCACTTTCAACGTGCCCCTCCCGGCCTCGAACACCTCGGCATCGACCTGATCGCGCAACGTCGTGATCAATCCATCAATGCCAGAACGCAGCTTGTCCAGAATGAGCGATTTGGGCGGGGCCTTCGGGTCCGGGTAAACCTCCAGTTGATAACCACGCTTCCGCAGCACATCTAGTGCCGGCCCGATATCGCAGGTTGCAAACACGCGAAAAGTATTCTTCATAGGTCTAGTCAAACTGCCAACGAGTAGCGCTCTTGGAGAATGTTTTTTCCGCGAGTCCAAATCCGGTTCTGGGTCGCAAGCGGAAAACCGGCTCTTTTAAGCTCTCGAGATCACCGGCCATTCCCGACATGTCAAACTTGTACTTCTTCTCGTACAACTTGAGAAACTCGCGTATTCGTTCGACGTTCTTCTCGGTTTCGACTTGGCCTTCAAGAACCACGGCTTCCGCGGAATCTTCAGTGCACATCGTGCAATGCGGGTTGATTGAAAGATTGCGTGCCTTTCTGGACGTACCTCCGGTGGCAAAGTACAGTCCGCCATCCATCCACAGGGCCCAAATCACCATGACATGCGGCCGCCCATCGGGGCGCGTGGTGGCGATCCAATATTGCCGGCTCTTTTTCAGCCGGTCGTCTGCCCACTTCCAGGAGAGCAAACCCTTCCGGCTCTTCGGCAGCCCGTAACCAGGCATCTCGGGACGCGTTGCTTTCGGAGAGGTTTTCTTCGCTTTAGCCATCAGATTCTCCAGCCTACTTATTCTCACCACCTAAAGCCAAGTTGAACCCCAAGGGACAGGAATTGAATCTCTTCTCCCCTTTTCGCCTCGTGCCCTTAGTGCTTAGTATTCTTTCCGGCCCAGGAGGAAATTCGCTCCAACGCGTGGTTGAGGTTCTCCATGGAGTTGGCCACGCTGAAGCGGAGATATCCTTCGCCGAATTCTCCGAACGACGGACCCGACAAGCACGCAACTCCGGCTTCCTCCAGCAAAGCCTCAGCCAGGGCTTTCGATTTCCAACCCGTCTGCGTGATATTGGGAAATGCGTAAAACGCACCCTTTGGCATCCTACAGGTGAATCCAGGAATCCGGTTCAATCCACAGACAAACATCTCCGCCCGGGCACGAAATTCATCCCGCATGCGGTCGACCGAACTCTGATCTCCGCGCAAAGCCTCGACACCCGCCATCTGTGTGAAGCTTGCGGTGCAAGAATTTGAGTTCGTCATGAGTCGCGCCACATGTCCGGCAAGGTCGGATCTCATGACGCCATAACCCATGCGCCAACCAGTCATGGCGTAGGTTTTCGAAAACCCATCCAACAGAATGGTTCGATCTTGGAATCCGTCCACAGACATGATCGAGTAATGTTTGCCCTCAAAGATCAGACGGCTGTAGATCTCATCCGACAAAACAAAAATGTCGCGATCTCCGATGGCTGCCGCAACCTGTTCGATGTCCCCCTCCGAGAGTATTCCGCCCGTCGGATTCTGCGGAGAATTGAGGATGATCAAGCGGGTCCGATCGGTGATCAGGGCAGAAAATTCGTCCGCATCGAATGCAAAATCCTTCTCTTCCCGTAAACGAATCGGAATTGCTCGCCCGCCGACATAGCGAATCATCGACTCATAGATCGGGAATCCCGGATTGGGATAGATGACCTCGTCGCCCTCGTCTATGAGAGCGAGAATCGAGAAGAAAATGATCGGCTTGCCACCGGGAACGACGACCACTTGATCGGCACTAACCTGCACTCCGCGCGTGCGGCTTACCTCGGCAGCGATGGTCTCTCGCAGTTCGGGATATCCGGCCGAAGGGCCGTAGTGTGTCCATCCGCTATTAAGCGCATTCACGGCGGCATGGACTATGTTGGAGGGTGTATCGAAATCAGGCTCACCGATTTCAAGATGGATGATGTCTTTGCCCTGACGCTCCAGTTCGCGTGCCCGGCTCAGCACCTGAAACGCACTTTCGGTGCCCAGCCGCGACATGCGCTCCGCTAACCGCAATTCGAACTGTACCCCGCGGCCCATAGGCGCAAGAACCGACTATTCTACTGCCCGAGTGCAACCCGAGTCATCTGACGACTAGTAGCTCTCTGCCTTTGAAACCGCCAGATAGCTCAATTTGCCACTTGTGAATCGCGCCTCAATGTACAGTTCCAACTCGTAGGAATCGTAGTTATCGTGGAAGTCTTTATCCGACATCTCGGCATGTTCTTTGCGCAACTCTGTTAGCTTGTCGCCCGGCGTCTGCTGCTCGACCTCGCGCTCGTAGACGAGTCTGTCCCGGTTTGCAATGTCCGCCTGACCCAGAATCCTTACTACCTCCGCAGTCGACATTCCTAGGCCCAGTCCACTTCTTGTTCTCAAGTTGGGCGACACCTGCCCGGACTGGGCACAAAGGGCCTGCCCATTCCAACCCTGGCCCCCTGCGACTAGATAGAAGCTCAGGCTCAAGTCGCCCTCCTCGAAGATCAGGCGCACGGGTGGGTTCTGGTCGGAAAGGTAGCAAACCTGTTGGCGTGCACTTGAAGTAGTCCCTCTGGCGGCGATCACGGTACGGCCAAATTTGTTCTTTACACTGCGAAAGGAAGCGTCATGGTCCATCCTGATTCCCGCAATCTCGAAGTTGTCATCGCTGAGTTCAGTACCTGCGGGTTTTTCGATCGGCCAGTAGAAGTTTTCATTGAGGACAGACCACCAATCGGACTGGTCCGCCAGGCGCACCATATCGCTCGTGTCCTGGGCGCCCAAAAGAAATGAAAAAGCGAACAGAAAGATCACGAGAGCCTTAAGCCTTCTCATCAGCCCCCGCTGCTTGGAGGTTTTCGAAAATTCCCGCGGCTCCCATGCCTCCCCCCACGCACATGGTCACCATCCCGTAGCGGCCATTGCGCCGCTGTAATTCACGGATTATCGCGGCCGTGAGCTTTGCACCTGTGCAGCCCAAGGGATGTCCCAACGCAATGGCTCCGCCGTTCGGATTCACCCGCTCCGGATCCAGTCCGGCTTCCTGAATCACCGCCAGCGCTTGCGCAGCAAATGCTTCATTCAATTCGATCACGTCGATATCAGAAAGCTTGAGCCCTGCCTGCCTCAGCGCCTTGGGAATCGCAAACACCGGTCCAAGCCCCATTTCTTCCGGCTTGTACCCCGCCGTAGCAAATGCGACAAAGCGCGCGAGCGGCTTGATTCCCAGAATCCTCGCCCGCTCCGCCGACATTACAACCGCCGCTGCGGCCCCGTCCGACATTTGCGACGAGTTGCCCGCGGTGACGCTTCCTTTGACATGAAAAGCAGGCTTGAGAGCAGCCAAAGCTTCGAGCGAGGTGTCGGCCCTAGGGCCTTCATCGGTCGTGAAGGTGAGCTGTTCTGTTTGGAGTCGGACAGCGGTGGCTCGTCCGGACTGGCCGGTTTGCGCGAATCCCCCCTGAGGGCTGCTCGTGAAACTAACCGGGACGGGAGTGGTCTCGTCGCTAAATCTTCCCGCCGCAATGGCCGCAACCGCTTTTTCGTGGCTGCGCAAGGAAAACTTATCCGCGTTCTCGCGGGTAATTCCGAACCTTTTCGCCAGCCGCTCCGCAGTCAATCCCATGGACAAGTAAACATCCGGGTAATGATCCACCAACCATGGATTGGGCGAGATTTTGTTGCCGCCCATTGGGATCATGCTCATGGATTCAGTCCCGCCGGCAACCGCCACTTCGCAGCCTCCCACCATGATTCGTTCGGCAGCAATCGCGATCGCCTGCAGCCCAGACGCGCAGAAGCGGTTCACGGTCATGGCCGAGACTTCAACCGGCAATCCCGCGCGCAGAGAAGCGATCCGAGCTACGTTCATGCCTTGTTCACCTTCGGGCATGGCACAACCGAGAATCACATCTTCGATTTCTTTGAGGTCGACTTGCGGCACGTGACCGAGCGCACCCTTGATTGCGACTGCTGCCAATTCATCGGGGCGGCTAGCCCGCAACGTGCCCTTAAATGCCCGCCCCACAGGCGTGCGAACAGATGAAACAATCACCGCTTCATGCATGCTTAACTTCCATTCCCGTAGGTTGGAATACCTTGTTGGATCATGTAGAGCAACCGCTGGGCACGCGGCCCCCAGTCACTCTGCCCCGCCTGCGAAATGGCCCTCTGCGCATTCGCGATTGCCCGCTGCTTTACCTCATCCGATTTCTTGAGGTTTTCTTCCGTCTTGTAGATTTCAATCAGAGCCGACCAGCGGTATGCTGCCTGGTACAACGCCTGTGCTACCGCCGGGGATTGGGGGTAGTCTTTCGCGTAGTTCTCGTAAATCTCTGCCTCTTTTGCGGGACACTTCGACTGGCCTTGCCAGTCACCGCAGAGTTTGTTGTCGATGAAGTGAAACGCCGCGAGGTAAGCCCATCTAGTGCCGGGGAACTTCTTGATCACCTTCTTAAAATAGTCTTCATTCATTCCCTTGCGTAGGTAAGACTCCTGTTCTCGAGCTGAGGGCAGCGACATCACGTCCGCCTTCTCAATCTGCCAACGAATGTCCGCCGATCGGTACAGGCCTTCACCCGCCAGCGGGGACTTTGCAAACAGTTCGGCAACTTCCGCGTATAACCTCATCGCGTCCTGGGCAGCATAGCGGCGCCCATGCGGCCGGCTTGCCTCGTCTTCCGCATCCACCGCCTCGCCGAACAAGACTTTGTCTCCATCCGGAGTGTCGGAGTGAACCAGCCCGATGTTTTCCATCCATCCCGTGACGATCCGTTCCTCGGTCACATTGGCTTCCACGTGTGCCCATTTGCCGCTCGTCCCGAGAATAATCACCTCCCGTCCGCGATCGAGGTCGACCAGTTTTTGGGAACTCGCGTCAGGCGAAAGATAGATCGGTGCAACGCGGATGGTGGCGGCGTGGACCGCATCAAGCGCCGACAGAAGCGGACAGAGTGTAAAGACGAAGAAAAGCGCTAGCAAATGTCTCATTCAGGTTCCGGGAATCTCAGCGGATATGGTACAGCGGGCGGCGCTCCGCGGCCAATTTTGGCCGCACGGAACGCTCCTGAGGGTTGGATGCGGCAACGAGAGGAATGGAACCCGCGCCGGAAGCCTGAATGAGCAATCATTGTTCTGAGCGAATTGAAGGAAATTACCGCGAAGGGACGGCCTCGCGTTGCACTCGTTCCAGCAATTCCGGATCGATGTTCCCGCCGCTAATCACGGCAACGGTCGCTTTTGACGGCGGCAACAAGTCGCGGTGGAAGAGCCAGGCAGCCGGCGCGACCGCGCCGCTGGGCTCAGCAACTGTTTTCGGGTTTTGAGCGAGAATTCGAACGGCTTCTGAAATCTCGTCTTCTGACACGGTCACAATGTCATCTACGTAGTGGCGAATGTGCTCGAACGTCAAGGTACCGACATACATCGCGCGTAGACCATCCGCCGCAGTGGCAGCAACCCGTTCGGCAGGCAACGTAACGATTTCCCCAGCCCGCAGGCTGGCTCGCGCATCGGAAGCGACCTCCGGCTCCACTCCGACGACTTTGGCGCTTGGGTTCAACGCCTTCACCGCCGTGGCTACCCCACTGATGAGGCCTCCCCCGCCCACAGGAACCAGCACCAGATCCACGGCCGGAAAATCTTCCACAATTTCCAGACCCAGCGTGCCTTGCCCGGCGATGATCTTCAGGTCGTCATAGGGCGGGATCATGGTGTAGCCGTGCTGGGCTGCGAGTTCTTCTGCTTTCACCATTCTCTCGACCCCGCTCGGCCCGACGTAAATCACTTCCGCTCCCAGCGCCTCGGTTGCGGCCCGTTTCACCTCGGGCGCGTTTCGAGGCATCACAATCACCGCCTTCGTCTTGAGCGCCCGCGCCGCGTAGGCTACACCTTGTGCATGGTTTCCGCTCGAGTACGCAATCACGCCTCGCGCCCGCTCTTCGTCGGTCAGCGAAGCAATCTTGTTGTAGGCGCCGCGAATCTTGAAGGCGCCGACGGGTTGCTGATTTTCAGGTTTCAAATAGAGGGTGTGTCCGCGGTGCTCAAGCGGAATCAGCGACGTGCGAGCCGCCACGCCGGAAATCGAGGCGCGCGCCCGTTGGATGTCAGCCAGGGTAATCATCGTTCGCCATTCAGAAATGACGCAAAATTCCTCGGTGTCTCTGCACCGTTGTGGTGAAAGGATTTCAGATCTCCAAAATCACCGGCATGATCAGCGGTCGCTTCTGAGTTTGCTTCGAGATAAACCGCTTCAAATCGGCGCGAATCTTCTCCTTGATCACGCCATAGTCCGCGCGCTCTTCCTCGCTGGAATGTCCAAGGGTTTGCTGGATCACGGCGCGCGCTTCTTCCCAGAATCCGTTCTCGCCGCCCGAAAACCCGCGGGTCACGATTTCCGGGGTAACTTCAACTTTCCCGGTCAGCTTGTTGATCGCGATAATCGGCAGCACGAAGCCATCCTCGCTGAGGTGGCGGCGATCTTTGATTACCAGATCCTCTACCACATCGGTCCGCGACCCAGAATCGATGCAAACCCGACCAACGTTCACCTTCCCGGCCTTCCTTGCGCCCAACTCGTCTAATTCAAGGATATCGCCGCTTTCGATCAGCATCACGCTGCCCACCGAGCCGCGCATCGATTGCGCCAACTCGGCATGCAATTTCAGTTGCCGGTACTCGCCATGGATCGGAATGAAGTACTTCGGCTTCACCAAGTTGATGATGAGCTTGAGCTCTTCTTGGCTGGCATGGCCGCTCACGTGAACCGGCGGGGAGGATCCGTCGTCGTAGATGACGTGCGCTTCGCGACGGAACAGGTGATCAATCATCCGATAGATCGCCTTTTCGTTTCCGGGGATGATTCTCGACGACAAAACGACCGTATCACCCTTTTCGATCTTCGCGTGCTTATGGTTGTCCACCGCCGCGCGCGAGAGCGCCGACATGGGTTCGCCCTGGGTACCGCTGATCATGACGCAAATCTTCTCGGGAGCGAAGTTCTTGATCTCGCCGGGGTGAATCAGCAGGCCATCGGGAATCTCGATATACCCTAAGTCTTCGGCGATCTCCGACGAGCTGACCATCGAACGCCCGACGAACGCAATCTTTCGCCCATGCTCCCAAGCCAGTTCAACCGAAAGCTTCATGCGATGAAT
>DATJEL010000062.1:0-4842 GCA_035496675.1 Terriglobales bacterium | reverse complement strand
TTGCCGAGCGCCCCTTCGCTCAGATGGTTTACCCCCTGCTGGGTTTCGGGTTTGGTAAACCTTGCAGCGTCGATTCCGAAATCGCCGTGCAGTTGAACTTTTTGGAGAAAAGGCCGCTTGCCGTGAGGGATTGACACCTTTGCGTGAAAGCTGACGGTCCCGGAAAGTGGGGCACGCTGAGAGCGGATGAAAAGCAGCAGAAGGTCCTGGATTCGCCCGTCCCTAGATGTCAATTCGACGTTAGCAGTCTTGCCCGGCTCACCAGAAACCCCTGCCACATCGGCTTCCGCTGCCACCGTCGTTTTCCAGAAAGTTGCAACTACCTGCTGGAGGAATGTGTCGCCATTCTCACCGTTGACGACGGCGTGGAACTGAGTCCGCAACTGCACCTGATGGGAACTCGATGTAACCGTAAAATGTGGGACATCGGTTTCCCCTTGTACCTCCATGCGACTGAGCATTCCCGAAAACTTGCCGGAGGAAGTCAGCTGTCCAGCGATGCCGTGAAATACCCCCAGATCAGCATCCTGAAACGAGTACTCCCCCAAGACCGCGGTCTTGGCAACGTCGTCAGAATTCCACGGGCCGAACTTACCTGATGTTGTAATTTCCCCAGGCGGCTCAGCGTTTGAAAATCTGGCATGAAACGATGCCGGGCCGCTGCTGCCAACATTGCCGAGCACAAAATTGTGAAAAGAAAACTTTAACGCTGACTTGTCTGCATTACGCGATGTCACCTCGAGGACCGCTCCATCGGCAATCAACTCTTCGATTTGGAAGGTCGATCTCTCCGGGGTTTCAAAGTGCTCTGAGCCGAGGGGCGGTATCAGAAGGTGCAGTCCTTCGGCGCGAATACGCCGCAGATGCTTTGCAAACAGGCCGGGAAAGCTGCTTTCGATCCTCAGCCTTTGAATGGTAATCAGAGGTGGCGAGCCGTCCGCGGCATTGTGCTGAAACCTGACGTTTTCGAGGGCACAGCCGGGGCGCGGAAAGTAAGTGGCGTGAAAGGCGGTCGCAGTCACCCGGCTCTGGCTCGCTTTCTCCAATTGCTGCAAAACCGCGTCGCGGCGGAAGGGCCAGTGTGAGCCTACGACGACAATGGTCGCAATCAAAAGCAGCGCCACTGCCAATCCGGCCAACACGACGATCTTCGAACGCTTGCTGGACAACGGGAAGGCTTTGGACGGTGTCATGTGGTCTGCTGGTGAATTCGATGGGTCTGAGACAGAGGTCAAATCCGAGTTCACGCCACCCTTCGCGCTTGAGCTCCCTGGAGAGCCGCCTCGTAGACTCCTACATAGTCCTTAGCCATGCGCTCGATCGAAAAATTGTCCGTAACGTATTGGCGAACGGCGGCGGGATTGAAGTTCAGGTTCCGGGCACGCTTGGCCATCTGCACCACGGAACGGCAAATATGCCCCGATACCCCCTCCTGTACCACCTCGGGCACCGAGCCGCCAGGCATGGCCAGAACCGGTGTACCGCAGGCCATGGCCTCGACCATCACCAAGCCAAACGGCTCGTTCCATTGGATGGGGAACAGCATTGCCATGGAGTTGCCCAACAGTTCGTTCTTCGCCTGAAGGTCCGCCAAGCCGATGTATTCGACGAGTGTCCCGTCAAGCTGTGGTTTGATTTTTTTCTCAAAGTACTCGCGGTACATAGGTTGGACGTCACCCGCGATTTTGAGCGGGATTCCTGTGCGCTGGGCCACATCGATCGCGAGGTGCGTTCCCTTTAATGGGGCGATCCGTCCGATAAAACTGAGGTACTGCTGCTTTTGCTCGACCAACCGGTATTGGCTTAAGTCGATTCCGTGGTGAACCGTGCGCATCTTTGGCATCGATTCCTGTTTGCACTGTGCTTCACTGATGCAGACGTAGGTCACTTCGGGGTAGAACTTGTAAAACTCGCTCAGCCGGGCGTCGTGGGGCCCATGCAGGGTCAGCACAGTCGGCCGCTCGATGAAGCGCGATAATACCAACGCCTCGGCCGACTGTAGATGGATCACGTCACAGTCTTCAGCCGCTTCGCGTACCGCCCATGACTCATGATTCAAGCTCTTGATCATGGCATGGGAAGGATTCTTGATCGGCCAATCCGAACGCTCGTAAATCCAGCGGCGCTCGGTGTTGACAGTGGATTCGCCATTGGCATAGACCACGACTTCCAGGCCAAGCTGAGAGAGGCCTTCCGCGAGGTGGGCTACAAACAATTCGGTTCCGCCGTAGTCGGCAGGAGGGACGGCAATGAAGGGTGGCGCAATGAGGGCGATTTTCAATTCACAGGCCCTTGCTCCTCATTCGAAACCGGCGTGAAATCGACGCAACGGTTGAACGGAATTAAAAACGGCTGATCATCATCACCCAAGCCGTCGATCCTAAGAACAGGGAGATCACGGCAACAGCCAGCACGATTTGGCTGACTAGATCGGGTTTCATCAATTCGTCTCGGCGCATGCCAAATTCACCTTCATAATCATCTCTCCGCCGGGGTCCCTAAGCTATGAGGTACATTCCTCATTTCTGCTGCCGTGTTCCCTTAGAAAATTACTGAAAGCAGACCCACTTTTTGTCGATCTAGAGGGCATTCAGTTACCCGGGCTGGCTGATGAGCCGGGGCAAGTCCAAGGAAACGCTGGCAATTACTTCCGTCACCTACCGTTAAACGCCTGGATGACTAAGCTTAGAGAAGCTGGCATCAGGAGTACCTTGTGAAGAAGCTCGTAATCTCTCTCACCACTCGCGACAACGACTATCAGCAAGAGCAGGCCAACTCGGCGCAAACCACTGCGGCGCGCTTGGGCCTAGATATCGAACTGCTTTATGCGGAGAACGACGCCGTACTGCAAAGCCAACAACTCCTCAAAGCGATCCAGGCCAGTCCCGAGTCTCGCCCTAGTGGCATTATTTTCGAGCCGGTCGGCGGCACTGCGATGCCGCAGGTGGCCAGGGCCGCCGCTGCAGCCGGAATCGGCTGGGTTGTTCTGAATCGCGAGGTCGAATATCTCTCTGACCTGCGAGCCAATTTCAAAACTCCTTTGTTCTCGATCACCTCCGATCACGAAGAGATCGGGCGCATCCAGGGAAAGCAGATTGGTGCTCTCCTTCCGAAAGGCGGCTCCATTCTGTTGCTCCAGGGTCCAGCTGAAAGCCTGGCGGCAAAACAGCGGGCCTCGGGTTTGATCGAAGCCAAGCCGGCAGATGTGCAGGTCAAATCTATCAAGGCCAACTGGACGGAAGCGAGCGCCCATAAGTCGGTGTCTTCCTGGCTGAAGCTCTCGACCTCGCAGCACTCGGTCCTCGACGCGGTTGCCGCGCAGGATGACTCGATGGCGCTCGGCGCGCGCAGGGCCTTTCAGGAGATACACGACTCAGCTCAGCGCGATCGCTGGCTCGCGATTCCTTTTCTGGGCATCGATGGCATGCCGAAAACCGGACAGGCTGACGTCCGCCGCGGATTGCTGGCGGCAACCATCATCGTTCCAACCAACACCGGCACCGGAATCGAACTGTTAGCCCGCGCTTTGAATTCGGGAATGAATCCGCCGGAAAAAACCCTGACTACGGCGCAATCGTTCCCATGCATCGAAGAGCTGGCCAGGAAGGGCGCACAGAAGGCGCGCGGCGCCGCCGCCCACTAACCTTGAAGCGGCACCGACCTTAAAGGCTGGCCCACTGCGGCCCTGTACCCCGACCCGGCAACTACTCACAAACCCGCTAAACTAGAACCATGCCAGTTCAGATCGGAGCCAAGAATCACCACTTCACTGAGCCGCTCGGTTTGCTCTCCGATTGTCACCGCCGCATCGAGGTGTTTCTGGGTTCGCTTTCAGCAATCGCGAAAGTGGCTGGCCCACCTCTGAATGATGAAGGTCGTCGCGCGCTCGAAAACGCGTTACGGTACTTCCGCGACGCTGCCCCGAAGCACACCGCCGATGAAGAGCAGTCTCTCTTCCCGCGCCTCAGCGCGCTGCATTCCGAGGAATCGGATGCAGTTCTCGCCAGAATGGAAGAGTTGGAAAAGGATCATCAATGGGCAGCGTCGCTGCACACCGAAGTCGAGCGCCTAGGGCAGAAGTATCTGGACGAAGGAAGCCTGTCAGATCACGATTCTGCGGAATTTCGAAATGCGATGGATGCTCTCGCCGCGATGTACCGGCGACATATCAAGATTGAGGACGAATCCCTCTTCCCATTTGCGGCGAAGGCCCTCTCCCAGGCTGACAAGCTCGCCATCGCCGCAGAAATGGCTGAGCGGCGAGAGACTAGGCGATAAGTCAGTCTTTCTTGCATGTACTTGCGCGATGCCGCCCATGCATGCAACCAGAGATGCCAATTGCAGGCCATAGAGGTCTCTGCCGACCCGCGACGAGCCCGATTCTCCAGACCACCAAAATCGGGGCAGTGAAACAATCTATCCTGCCGACCTGAAAATACATTTTTCGACCCAAATTCACTTCGCCTACATTCTTGTTCTCGTTAGGTTTATGAATGGAGACAGACGGGAGAGTGACAGGAGATACCCGTGGGATTGATGTTCCGGGTAGATGGTGGCAAAACAGATATCACCGTGGGATTTAGGGTTTTCGGAGCTGTTGAAAAAACGACCGCCAGACTGCTCGATCAGGCATATATTCCAGGCTGACGTTCGCTGCAACTGTGTCCGCGCAACCCTGTCCGTCTTAATTAAAGGGAGGCGTTATGAAAGCGCGCACCTTACTCTGCTGGTTTCCCGTTCTTTTGGCGTCCGCAGCCGCGGCATTCGCACAGGGTGTCGGCACGTCGGCCTACATCAACGGTACGATACGGGACATCTCCGGGGCCGTCATGCCGAATGTCG
>DATJEL010000061.1:0-2287 GCA_035496675.1 Terriglobales bacterium | reverse complement strand
CGCCGTCCACCGTTGTATCCCGTTCCCGGCGCTTCGAAAAGTCGCCGCAAAGCGGCTGAAGAACGAGCCAGGATAACCCAAATGATTCAGGCCGCTCCGCGCGAATTTGTAGCTCAGGAACGAATGAAATTGTCGCAAGCTCCTTCCTGGATCGATGAACATCTGACCGCCCGCTCGGTGGTCGTCCGCGCCTACGTCGCCAATGGCGGCACTTCATTCGCCGTCCTCCCCGGCGGTTTGACGCGTGTTTCCAAACAACCCGACGAATTGATCGTCTCGATGCAACGTGGTGGCGGCAGCAAGGATACCTGGGTGCTCGCCAATGGTGGTGCAAGTCGCGCGGAAACTGCCCAGGCGATGAGCGAGCCGCGCATGGCTGATTTCATTTCCCCCGGAGTGCCCAGCCGGGCGGCGGATCATCTTTTCTGGCTCGGCCGCTACACCGAACGCCTCGAGCAATTATTGCGCGTCCTTAGGTGTGTGCTCGGGCGAATCACGGGTGAGTCGAGTGGCGAAGGTTCTAACGAGAGCAAGGGCCTCGTTGAGTTGGTAGTCAATCTCGCTCTCTTCACCCCTCTTTCCGGCAGCGAGCCGGAGGGCGGTGACTTGTCCCAGCGCATTCTGGATCTCCTGTACCATTCCGACGAAACCGGCGGAGTGCGCGACCTGCTAAAGCGCGTTCGTTCCAGCGCCTCAGCCGTGCGCGATCGCTTTTCGGGCGATACCTGGCGCATTCTTGGCCGCCTGGAACACGATGCGCGTTCACGACCAGGGCGGTTGCCCCTCGCCCATGCAACAGGTTTGATGCACAATCTTGTACTCGATTTAGCTGCCTTCAACGGCATGGAAATGGAGAACATGACGCGCGGACATGGTTGGCGGTTCCTCGATCTGGGGCGTCGCCTCGAGCGAGCGTTAAGCGTGCTGAAGCTTTTGCAAGGAGTCGCCAGAATAGGACTACCCCTGGCTGTGCTCGAACCGGTCCTCGAAATTGCGGACAGCGTCATGACCTACCGTCGCCGGTTCTTCACCGCGCCACATCTTGCGGGAGTTCTGGACCTGCTTCTTCGAGATGAATCCAATCCGCGCTCACTTATTTTTCAAATCAATGTTCTCCATCAACATGCCATCGCTCTGGCTGCAGATTCAAAATCAGGCAATAACCACCTCGACCCGGTCCGGATTCAATCACTTGCCGCTGCGATCCAGGCTTTCAACCTCAAGGATATTATCACAGACGCATCGCAGCTTCTCGCTCTTCTGAATTCATGGGCTTCAGCCCTTGCCGAATTATCTGACGAAGTTACGACCCGCTACTTTAGCCACAGCATTCCGCGCGCGAGCTCATGAAGAAACTTCTCTACGAGATTACCCACACAACTATCTACGATTATGTAGGTGACGTTTCGGTCTCACATCACCTTGTGAAGCTCGCTCCTCGCCATTATGGCCGGCAGCATTGTCTTGGTCACAAATTGGAAATTCTTCCTGAGATGGCTACCCTGAGCGCGCATCGCGATTACTTTGGCAATACCACGCACTTTGTTGGCATTGAAATCACCCATCAGCAGCTCACCATCAAATCTCGCAGTCGTGTTGCTGTCGGCCTCGGTTTCATTCCCGAACCACTGGAAACGCCGGCTTGGGAAACCGTTCGCGCTCGCTGCCGTGATGACCATTCCGGCCACGCTCTGGAAGCCCATGAATTCACGTATCCCTCACCCCTCGTTCCAATCGGGGATCAATTTCTCGACTATACCAAAATTTCTTTCACATCCGAACGGCCAGTCCTCGACGCCGTCAACGACCTCACTCGGCGCATTCATGAAGATTTCACGTTCGATCCCGCTGCAACCACGGTCGCCAGCCCTGTGTCCGATGTGTTCAATTCGCGCCGCGGAGTTTGCCAGGATTTCGCGCACTTTCAGCTTGCCTGCCTGCGTTCTCAGGGTCTCCCTGCTCGTTATGTCAGCGGCTATCTGGAAACCGATCCTCCTCCAGGCAAGCCAAAGCTTCGCGGAGCCGACGCCTCCCATGCATGGGTAAGCTTCTTCTGCCCGAGTATTGGTTGGCTCGATGTGGATCCCACGAACAACTGCCTTCCTTCACTGCGGCACGTAACCATTGGCTGGGGCCGAGACTATGGCGATGTAAGTCCCATCCGGGGGGTCCTTGTGGGTGGGCAAAACCAGACCCTCCGCGTTTCTGTTGATGTCAATGCCCTCGGTCCTTGGAGTAATGCCAAAGAGGATCCAGCCGTGGCGGCAAATATGGGAATGATGACAAC
>DATJEL010000060.1:0-48054 GCA_035496675.1 Terriglobales bacterium | reverse complement strand
CTTAAAGACACCCGCGCGCCCGATCACGGCAACTTGGACATCCTCGCCGAAGTACTTCCCTCGGCAAAAAAGCGCGGCATGAAGGTGATCTGCTGGCTTGAGGATGTCTTTCGAACTGACCTGCCCAACATTGAAAAACTTCAAGAGCGAGACCTGTATGGGCGGAATGCCGAAACGCTATGTTTCAACAATCCGGACTACCGGAATTTCCTCACAGGCTTAGTCGAGGACTATGCCCGTTCCTATGAGATCGACGGAATTATGTGGGGATCGGAGCGGCAGGGCGCACTGTCAGACGCTTTGGGAGCGACCCACGACGTACCGCCAGTCGATCCTGGTAACGTTACATGCTTCTGCGGTTTTTGTCAGAGCAAAGCCAAGGCGCAGGGCATCAATGTGGAACGGGCCCGGCAGGGATTCCTGGAGTTAGAAAAATTCGTCCGTTCGGCGCGAAGGGGCATACGCCCCGTCGACGGCTACTACGTTCAATTTTGGCGGCTTCTACTACGGTATCCCGAACTGGCTGCCTGGGAGATGTTCTGGACCGAGAGCCTTCGCGAGACTTACGCCGCAATCTACAAGACGGTAAAAACAGCGAACCCGGCAGTTCCCGTAGGTTGGCACATTTGGCACAACAATTCCTTTAATCCCATCTATCGCGCGGAACAAGACCTGCATGAGCTTTCGAATTATTCGGATTTCATAAAGGTCGTCATGTACAACAACTGCGGGGGCGAGCGAATGGCGCTGTACGCAAACAACATCGGCTCGACGCTTTATGGAGATCTCTCGAAGCAGAGCGTGATCGATCTCAACTATGCATTCATGGGATTCAGAGAGCGCAGCTACGATGAGATTCCTCACACCGGGCTGTCCCCAGACTATGTCTATCGCGAGACGAAACGCGCCCTCGAGGGTGTTGCTGGAACAAAAACCTTGATTTGGCCGGGCATTGATATCGACATTCCAACCGAGCCCAATCACAGCAAGTGCACGCCCGAAAGCGTTAAGGAAGCAGTTCTGGCAGCTTTCCGGGCTGGCGCCCCGGGCGTGATTCTATCCCGCAAGTACTCTGAGATGCGTCTCGCCGACCTCAACGGCGCCGGAGAAGCCATCCGCGAGTTGAAAATGGCTGGTTGAGGGTAGACGCCAAGCGTCTCGGGATGGTGCGCCCTCTTGATCGGATTGAAGCGTGGAGCACTACCGAACGACTCGCAGCCACCATGGGTTGCACCCGCGAAACCGGTCGGAACCCGCCACCGATCGTATGCATTCTCTGTGGGAGAGCCGATAAAGCCGCGGCATTGTAGGACCGCAATCCAACCCTCGGACGATAAAACCCGTCCATTCAGGTGCGCAGTTAACGCGGGTTTCGACTTCGCCGCTTGGACCCTGGACTCGAAACTACAGCCGACATGGGAGGGCCACCTACCTGTTCGATCGCGGCCTGAAGGCAACGACGGACAAATGGCCGTTCCAGCTCCTCCTCGTTGCGGATCGTGATGTGTCGAATTGCCTTGCCCTTGCCGATGAGGACTCCACTCGGATCCGGGAGCAGTGCACCGCGGTTAAAGCCGAGGTTCACGTGAGTGCTGTAAGTAACGATGTGGCAGAAGCCGTCCTTCAGCGGTTTGCCAGTGAACGAATAACCGATTGCGAGCGCATAGCCTTTCGAGATGGACTCAACCGCCTGAGGTGCCTCTTCGAGGACTACGTCGCGCACCGCCAAGGTTAGATTTGAGACGTGAGGGCCGTAAGGGGCGAGATAGCCCAGCAGTTGGCGAGCTGGGGGTCTTGTCATGATCACAGAGTCTACCAAGGATTACTCACCAACCAGCTTGATTTGCCGTGACAGCGTCTCCGGGGGCCATGCACGTTCTGACGCGCACCAATTTGTTACCATTTCGGCTGGGCCGACCTTGTCTATGCGCGGAAAAAGAGACGCAAGACTCTGGCGCCGTATGCTACTTGAATCTTTCTACGCTCACCACTTGAGAAGAGATCCCGTCATCGGCGCCCTGCCTAGCCAAATCAGGGGACTGAGATACAGTGCGCTACTGATCTCGGTCGTGTTGCTCGTTGGGAGCGCCACGGTTGATGCCACCGGCCAGGAGGGCCAAGCGCGCCGCCAGGAAGGCGTACAGCAAGATCTTCAGAACAGGACCCCGGCACAGCGCGCAGCTGAAACGCGCACATTTCTTGGACTGGGAGCCATACCGGATGAAGTAGCGGCCGCACGCGGCGCGCCGATGTTCGTGACAAGCTGCGCCGGCTGCCATGGACAGGGTGCTCGCGGAGCGATAGCGCCGAGCTTGATTACGTCGGACCTGGTTCTAGGAGACGAACATGGAGAACGTCTGGTGCCGTTCCTCAAGCAAGGCAGGGTGGGAAAAGGCATGCCTGCATTCGCGATGTCTGACCAGCAGCTCAGGGACATTTCTGAGTTTCTGCACCTGCAGGTGGAGAATGTGGCAAACCGCGGGACTTATCATGTGCTGAACATTCTGGTTGGGAATGCTTCGAAGGGGAAAGCCTATGTGGAGACGCATTGCATGTCTTGCCACTCGGAGGAGACATTCGCGCACATCGCAAGCAAGTTCCGCTCGCCCGAGCAGCTGCAACGCAACTGGATCTGGCCGGCGCGCGGTCAAAGCATCACTGCCAATATCAAGACCGGAAACGGAACGATTTCGGGACAGGTAAGACAGATCAGCGATTTTCGTATCGCGCTCGTGGACAACTCGGGCGAAACGCACACAGTCGACCGCGTTCCCGGAGTAGAAGTACAGGTGAATGATCCACTCGCCGAGCACGAGCGGCTCATGATGACCTTAGCCAATGATGACATGCATAACGTAACCGCTTACCTCGAGACACTGAAATGAAGGCGACTACGGCATTCTCCACTATGCTAGCCACCGCCGCGGCGATCGCCTCGTTCCATGCCCTCATCGTCTCGGTGAGCCCAAACGCAATCGGCACTGCGCCAGTCACGAGCTGGCCCACTTTCAATGGCGATTACAGCGGCGAGCGCTACAGTACGCTCACTGAGATCAACCCCGACAACTTGGATCGACTTCAGCCGCAATGGGTACACCGGATTATCGAGGTTGGAGAGCAGCGCGGGGCCCCGACCCCGATCATCAAGTGCACACCCCTGCAGGTAAACGGGGTGCTCTATATAACGATTCCTGATCATCTCTGGGCGCTTGATGCCCGGACCGGCAAGGAGCTGTGGCACTACGACTGGGTGGATCATGGTGGACACCTGGTGGGACAGCGCGGCGTGGGCATCTGGAATAGCACGGTGTTTTTCCTGACCCCTGACAACTGGCTGATTTCCCTTGACGCGAATACGGGGAAGGAACGATGGAGGAAGAATTATGCCGACGCACGGAAGCAGTATTTCTCCACCTCGGCGCCGCTGATCGTGAAAAACCACGTCATTGTGGGGGTGGGTGGAGATGCCATGGACATGCCGGGTTTTCTTGACTCGTTCGACCCGGTAACCGGGGATTTGCAGTGGACCTGGTGGTCGACGCCCCGCAAAGGCGATCCCGCCCTGAAAACTTGGCCGAACGAGGCAGCCTCGGACCATGGTGGCGGTATGACCTGGATGCCCGGGACCTACGACCCGGGGCTCAACCTTCTCTATTGGCCAACGGGAAATACGAATCCAGTGTTTGCAGGCCAGGGCAGGCCGGGTGCGAATCTGTGGACCGAATCGATTGTGGCCCTCGATGTGGATACCGGAAAGCTGAAGTGGTACTTCCAGGTGTCACCACACGACACCCACGATTTCGACAACACCACCGCTCCAATTCTGTTCGATCGAACTGTGGACGGAAAGCCTAGGAAACTACTCGCCCAGGCAGCGCGAAATGGATTTTTTGTGACCCTCGACCGGGTCACCGGCAAGTACTTGGTGGTGAAGCCGTATGTTCCGCTCGATTATTCTTCGGGCCTGTCACCAGAAGGCGAGCCCATTCCAATCCCCGAGAAGGATCCTTCCGTCGGGGGTTCGATTAACATTGTCAATGCGTCGAACTGGCCCGCCCCAGCATACAGTCCGAAGACTGGCCTGGTGTATGTGAACTCAGTGGAGGGCAAGGCGATCTACTACCTGACCGACGATAGCGACCATCCTTCCGGCTACGGAGGCACCGGCGCCGGCATCGGGCATGTAGTCAGAGTGTTGCAGGCTATCGATCCGCTCACCGGAAATTCGGTGTGGCGGCATGCCTATCCGAACCTGAACAATGCACCGACCACGGTGGGGCCTAGCATCCTGACAACTTCGAGCAATTTACTGATTTCGGGTGATGATCAGAAGAACCTGATTATTTTCAGTGCCGACAAGGGTCAAATTCTGTGGCATCACGAACTGCATGCCAATGAATCAGGTGGGATTGTTACCTATGTGCTGGAAGGAAGGCAGTACATTGTATTCGGCGCCGGGGACAGCCTCTACGCCTGGAGCCTGCGCAGGTAACGCCGTGCCGCGCGCGTAGGTGGGTGACTCGGTTACGTGCAACTGGCCCCGGAACAGGCGCCGGCCCCCGTAGGACCGTCGAAGAGATCGACAGAGCAAGCGAACACAACAACCAGCAAAGAGGAAGTCGATGAAAATCGATCTGAGTGGCCGCATCGCGGTGATTACCGGGGGGAGCCGTGGCCTGGGTGAAGCCATGGCGAAAACTCTGGCCAGCGCCAACGCGCAGATTGCCCTGGTGGCGCGCGACCGCGCACGCATGGAACTGGTGCGGGCCGACATTGCGGCGCAGGGAAAAGTGGCCGAGGTGTTTGTCGCTGACGTCACTCAGGAAAATGAGGTGGCAAAATTGGCCGAGGCGGTCAATGCCCGGTTCGGCAGCCCGCAAATATTGATCAATAGCGCCGGCACTAATCTCAGGAAGAACCTGGTGGATTTCACCCTGCAGGAGTTTCGCAGCGTGCTCGACGCGAGCCTAATTTCGAGTTTTCTGATGTGCCGTGCATTTGTGCCGGGAATGAGAGGAACAGGATACGGACGCATTCTGAACATGAGCTCGATCATGAGCCACGTTTCGCTTGCCGGTCGCACTGCCTATAGCTCTGCAAAGGCTGCCCTGCTCGGGCTAACCAGGGCTTTGGCCCTGGAACTGGCCACGGATGGAATTACGGTGAACGGGATCAGCCCAGGGCCCATTGGAACCGACATGAATCGCCCGATCATGAACAACCCGGAACTCAACACTCAATTCTTAGCAAACCTGCCGGTAGGAAGATGGGGCAAAGTGGAGGAAATTGGCGCTCTTGCCTGCTATCTCTGCTCCGAGGCTGCGGGCTTCATTACCGGAACCGACATCCTGATCGACGGTGGGTGGACGACCCGGTAAGTGGTGGAATGAATGGAGTCGGGGCCCCACACCTGCAACCCGGAACTCCGGTTTATCGAGGTGCCGAGATTGACGGGGGTTGGGATGAGGGCGGCACGTAGTCGACCAGAGTGTCCACGGGTTTGTGAGCTGCCCAGGCAACCCCGCGCAACAGCATCTGCTGAATCTGATAGTTGGCGAAATTGGCGTACTCATGTCCCTGCATCCAAACAAAGGCACGTGCGGGCTGTCCGCCAGCCAGGGTATGTTCATAGGTCCATATCTGCGGGACAACTTCGCCTTTGTGTGTGCCAGCACTCGGAGTACCGGGAATCACGGTTGTGGCGAGTACGTGGATCTCCGGATTGCGTGCCCAGGTCATGAGGTAAAAGGCTTCGTCAAAGATCGTGAGGTTCGACATGCTTTTCATGATTGGGTCAGCAGAATCGACAACGGTGTAGCTGATCGGCGCTCCGAGCGTGTAGTTGACTTCGCCGTGCTTCTTGGCACCGCCGACGAGTGTCGCGAAATAAGCTGGATCAGGGCCGCATAGCGAATCGTGCAAGCTGACCAGTCCTCCGCCCCGTTTGATATAGCCTTCCAGCGCCAATTTCTCTTCATTGCTGAGATACCCAGCATCCCCCTTGTAGATGACGACGACGTCCGTATGCTCAAGGTCGGTCATCGACGGTGGGTGCAGCGCGCCATCGACAATGGCGCCATGTTCAGTTAGGACCTTGCTCCAATCCGCCAGGAATTGAGGATAGTCGTGTTGGCCGGCAGAGTGGGATTTGAGTCCCGCCCAGATGTAGATGTGCACACCATTTGGATTTTGCCCCAAGGGGTGAGGAGCCTGGGATTCAGCCGGGTGAGAGGCTTGACAATGGGCGGATGCAGCCAGCAACACGGCAGCAGTATACAGAAGGACAGCGAGCGTGGCGCCGATGCGATGCGCCCTCTGGCCGAACCCCTTCGTGCGGCTATGTCCCAGCAAATCCCTGCACCGCACCGAACGTTGGCCTATTCCCATGCTTCTTAATCGTTGAAGAATTACCCTGAAACGAGCCCCATAGATACACGATTGAAATAAGAGATGTCAATGTGGCTTGCCTGCGGTGACGCAAGCAAATCGGCGAACGATCACCCGCGCGACGTAGCCCGACTGACCGAGCCCCTCCGAACGTGGCAAACTTCCCACAATGTTGCCAGGCGAACACGTTCATTTCGCGCGCTTGTTTCTACAAATCAGTCCCGCAAAAGGATTTATTGGCCTGGCATCTACCTTGCTCTCTGTTTGCGGCGGCAAGTTCGTGGTTTATATTTCACTTTCCCGGAAAAATTAAAGTGATGCGGAAGCCAGTTGCGTTCGCAGTCAAGATGGGTGGAGCGGTGCTGCTCGCAGCGGCCGCGGTTACAGGACTCGTAATCTGGCGCGCAACAACGGTGCTGAAGTCAACCCGGAACGGAATCCAGTCTGAAAGGGAGATTAAGTTCGTCAGTCGTGCGCTCCCCTTGACGGCGAATCGCGGATTCGAGCCTGTAAGCTCCCCGGCGGTATTCACCCAAGTAGTTTCGTTTGACAATGGCCTGTATGTAGCCGGTCCGGCCGGCTTACAGGTTTACGATCCCGCCGGCAAGCTCATCCGTTCCTATTCGGCTGGTCGGGAACTTCCGGGATCTCCTCTGATCGCTATGACCACTGCCGTCTTGGCAGACTCCAAGACACCCGAGCTTGTCATCGCAACTTCAACCGATGGCTTGCTGGCCTTCGATGGCCGCGCCTTCCGGCAAATCTACCCCGAGGATCGAGACGTACGGACGGCAACGGCCGTACTTGCCACGAGCTCTGGTCACCTCTTAATTGGAACGAAGAAGCGAGGGGTCTTGGTCTTCGATGGAAGGCGACTTAGCGAACTTCATCGCACCCTCACCGATTGCTACGTGACCGCTCTCTCGGGAAATGAATCCGACCTTTGGGTTGGGACTCTGAGTCGGGGCGTCCTGCATTTCACCGGCGGTAAGACTGAGTCTTTCAACGAAGACCAAGGCCTGCCCGATAGGCAAGTCACGTCTCTTGCCAGTTTGAAAACAACTACTTATGTCGGCACCCCCCTAGGCGTGGCGGTTTTCAACAATGGGCAATTCTCGAGAGTACTGGCGCCGGGGGTTTTCGCGACTGCCTTGCTTGGCATGGAAAGTCAACTCTATGTGGGCTCGGAAGACCAAGGAGTAATTTCGATTCCTTTGGACAAACGTCCTGTGAGTACAGGCGTGACGTCAGGTTCGGAAATGGCAGAAGTCCGTCAGTTGTTGACTTCGGGGGACTCAGTTTTCGCAATGACCCGCAGAGGGCTCTATCGCCTGAAGCCTCATGCCTTCGGATGGGAGCAAGTGCTTCAGCCAGATGCCGCCGTTCTGAGGGACCGCCACATCTCGGCGTTAGCGGCGGACGGCAAGGGCCGGCTTTGGATCGGCTACTTCGACCGCGGGCTTGACGTGATGGAGGCGGACGCCAGCCGCGCCACGCACATGGAAGACGAACACCTGTTCTGCATCAATCGAGTTTTTCAGAATGTGAGGACCGGAGACATTGAGGTGGCCACCGCCAATGGATTGGTTCGTTTCGACCAATTCGGCAAACAGCAGCAGATCCTGACTCGCGCCGACGGCCTGATAGCAGAGAACGTTTCCGATGTGGTCGCCTACGGCGATGGTCTCGCGCTGGCCACTCCGGCCGGGCTCACCTTCCTCGATTCCGGCGGAGCGCGAAGCATGTACGCATTCCAGGGACTGGTCAATAACCACGTGTATGCGCTTGCCGCCTCAGGCAATCGATTGATGGCGGGCACACTTGGAGGGATCTCGGTCCTCGACAAAGGAAACGTCGCCGCTAACTACACGACGGGAAATTCCAACCTGAAGCACAACTGGATTACTGCTGTCGTTCCCGTGGGCCCGGAGTGGATGGTGGGAACCTACGGCGCGGGCGTCCTTGGCCTGGATCCTTCTGGCCGGTTTCGTACGTTCGACCGCGGCTCGGGCGATTTCGAAGTAAACACCAACGCAATGCTGGTCCGGCCTGACTTTGTTCTGGCTGGCAGCCAAGGCGAGGGCCTGTATGTGTACAACCGCCAATCTGGCCACTGGTCGGTGGTCGAGCAGGGTCTTCCGTCCTTGAATGTGACAGCCCTTGCTTCGGCCAACGGCTACATCTACGTCGGAACTGATAACGGCCTGGTCCGCATACCAGAGCGAATGCTCCACCTATGAGAAGCGCCCTACTGATCTTCGTTTTTACTGTGGCAATCCGGCCTCTATTGAGCGCCGATGCCGGAATTCTGCTCCCCCGCGACAAGCAGCAACCCGATGCAAGCGTTCTCTCTCTCGAAGAAATGGAGATCAATGTCCGCATCGACGGCGGCGACGCGCGCGTCTTCGTCAAGCAGATTTTTGCTAACCACACATCAAATATCGAAGAAGGCAACTATGTTTTTGCGCTTCCCAGTCATGCCACAATTTCCGATTTCGCCACTTGGGATGGCCCGACACGGCTCCCAGCCGTAATTCTGGAACGCAAGCGCGCCGAAGATATCTATACCCAACTCAAACGGCAAGCCGTTGATCCTGGCCTGCTGCAGATGGGAGAGCGCGGCTCAGAAGAGGCGCGGCGCACGTCGGTGTTCAGCGCGCGGATCGTGCCCATTCCCCGCTATGGGACGAAGCGGCTCGAGATCGAATATCACGAGTCGATCCCGGTCGAGAGCCTGAAGTCGTATTTTGCGATTCCGCTTCATCCCGACGCTTACCGGGCGCAAGCCGCCCGCCATTTACGGATTCATTTTGAGCTGCACTCGGCGCACGCAATCCGCAATTTTCTGGCTCCGGCAAAAACTTTCCCTCTTCGCTTCGGGCAGAATTCCGCGCATGTTATCGAGGCAGAATTTGAGGGTAAGAATGTACAACTCGGAGAGGACTTTGTTGTTACCTACGATCTCGATCCGACCGATTCCGACAAACTGCAGATCCTGACCTACCGCAACCCGGTGAGCGAGCAGCCTTCTCCCACCGACACAGCTCCCGAGCGCAGCACGAACGAACCAGGCTTCTTCGAAGCTGAGGCGCTAGTCGGCCCTGGAGCCAGCCAGGGCCCGGCAGCTGCGACCGGGAGCACTCCCTCAAGGACGGTCATCGTTCTTTTCGACACCTCGCTCTCAATGCAGTGGGAAAAGCTCGAGCGCAGCTATCAGGCTTTAGAGACCCTGCTGCGAAATCTCACGCCAAACGATCGCTTCAGTCTGGTGGTTTTCAATTCTGAAACACAAACCCTGCCTCTTGCCGCGGCGACACCCGCAAACGTCCAGCAGGCGATCGACTCGATTCTCGCCAGCCGGCTTCGCGGAGGCACCAACATGCAGCGCGCGCTACAGGCCGGCTTGCGGCAATCGACGCTAGAAGGTGCGAGCAATTCCTACCTGGTGCTTCTCAGCGACGGCGGCGCTACCCATGGGCCCATCCTGAACAGCCAGTTGGCATCGTGGTACGCGTCGGCGTGGAAAGCAATTCCGCTTACGCAGCGTCCCCGCACCTATATTCTGGCGGTCGGCGACGACGCCAACCTCCCGCTGCTTCGCATGCTCGCCCATCAGGACGGGGTGCTCGAGCAGGTGCTCTCGACAGAACCGATGGAGTTCAAGTTGAACTCTTTCTTATCCAAGATTGGCCGCAGCCCCATCGGCCAGCTTCAACTTACGCTCGATCCGGCCGATTCCGCCGATAGCGTGTACCCGCTGCAAGATGCGGCATTCTCTGGATCGCTAGCTTCATGGGTCGGCCGTTACCGGGCGCCTGTGCCAAGTGCTACCTTCCGAGTTCAGGGCCTCCGCGACGGCACCCTACTCGAACTCCACGGTAAGGCCAGTTTCCCTCGCGAATCGCTCGAGCATCCGCAACTGCCAAGACTCTGGGCCCGCGCCCGTGTCGACGCGCTGCTTCAGAAGATCGAGCGCGAAGGCGAGGACCAGGCAAGTATTGACGAAATTATCCGCCTGTCGAGGAAATTCAAATTCGTTACTCCCTACACATCGTTCCTGGCGGTGCCCCGCGCGCTGCTTCGCCCGCGTGTGATTCGGCCCGGGGACCCAATCTTGCGCGTAAAGACCGACGAATCGATTACCTCGGTAGTTGCGCTGTTTCCCTTTGGCCTGACCCAGCCGTTGCGGCACCTGTCGGCGGAAGACGTCTGGCAAACTCGCTTTCTCGCACCCACGGATATGCAGGACGGTACATACACTGTGCGTCTGATCTTGCGCGACCGTTCAGGACACACGTATCGCGAATCAAAGACGTTCGTGATCGCGAGCAAGCCGCCGGTGGTGCAAATTCGCCTCCCCCGCGCGCGTTTCGAGCGCGGTGAAGCGATAGACCTCGAGGTCCGAGCCTCGCAGAACACCCGCACGCTGGTAGCCAGGCTAGAGGGCGCAGCACCCGTTGAACTCCGCTGGAACCCCAGCGCCCGAGCCAGCACAGGAACCCTGCTAGTTCCAGAGCAGGCGATTCCGGGAAGCTACAAATTGACGGTGACGGGTGAAGACATCGCCCACAACATTGGCACGCAGGAGGTGCAGCTTGAAGTTCTTCCGTAATTCAGCTGCCAAGACCTCACCCGGCCGGCGCATGCGCCGCTGGATGATTGGAGCATTCATGCTCGCCATCGCCGGCTCGCTGACGGCAATGGGCGAGCTTCCTTCCTGGATTCGAAACATCGAATCAGCCAGCGCCCGTGAGGCGGCATTCTTCCGCATGATGTCTTTGCCGAAGGGGGCCGTTGCTTTCCGGCGTCCTCCCAGCGAGACCCGGCCGGCCTTGACGGATCTTATCCGGAGCCAGCCTCGCAACGCCGATCTGTATTCGTTGCGCGCTCTTGAAGACGAGCAGCAGCTCGATTTTGCCGCTGCCGAATCAGACTGGAAGGCCTATCGAGAGAACGCGTCCGATAAGATTCGCGGCGAACTTGCTCTCGCGGATTTCTATCACCGCCGCCTGCGCCCGAGTGACGAGATCCGGACGCTCTTGCTCGTGGGCTCGGCGCCGGCGATCGCCGCCGAGAAGCTGACTCCTTCCCCGCAACAACAGTCTTGGCAGGCGTTTGAACGGATCTTTAGGATCATTCAAGAGCAGGGGCTGCCCCAGGATGTCTCCATCACACAATACCGGGCATGGATCGCGCGGTATCCACAGGAACCTTCTCTCTACGCGCGCTTTCTTCAGTTTCTTGTAGCGGAGAAAAAGTACTCCGACGCTGTGCAGCTGATTTCAAGCTACCACCAGCAATTCCCCGATGACCAGATTTTCCCGGTAAAGGCCAAGGCAATGGTTGAATACCGCCAGGGCTCGGTGCGCGAGGGACTCGCGGTTTACGAACAGACCTTCCAGCCTCTTTGGGACCCTGAGCTCGTTAAAAGCTATTTCGATTTGCTGCGCGAAACCCAGAATTTGCGCAAGTTTCTGGACCAGGCGCGGTCGTCGTTAAGCGCACACCCCGAAGATCTGAACGCAATGGCACGCGTTTTTTACTACTACCAGCAACAGGGGAAACTCGACGCTGCACAACAAGCCATTTCGGATTTTCGGTCGCACAAAGAATCGAGCGAAGCAACCTGGACATCCCAAGAGCTATACGTTTGCGCTCGTTTGCTCGAAGACATCCATTTCTATCCCGAGTCGGCCCGCTACTATTTCGCCCTTTACAACAGCAAAGGCTCAGACGAAGCGCAGGAGCGGGCGATCTACGGCCTCGGCAACATCCTGCTCACCGCGCCAGAGACCTCCATCCGGTTTGGTTCGGGAGAACTGTCGATGTATCGCGACATCGCGAGCCTGGACCAAGGCCCCGGTTATTGGAACGGCATTCTCTCGCTGATTCTGAATTCGACAGAACCTGCTTCGCATTATTCAGAAGAGGAACTTCGCGCGGTTCCTTATTTTCACCGATCTCGAGCGGCGGAATTGATCTCACGATTCGACGCTCGGTTTCCTAATTCCTCACACCGGCCTGAGCTGCACGCGAAGCTCTTGCAATACTATGCCGGCGCGGGTGAGAGCGACGCCGTGATTCAAGGAGGGCGAGAGTTTCTGTCGTCCTTTCCAAACGCTCAGCAACGGACCTCCGTTGCTCTCGAGATGGCGGACGCTTTTGAGCGCAAGAACGACGTCAACAGCGAGTTCGCGATCTACGACTCGGTGCTCAAGGAAATTGCCGCGGGCGCCGAGAACGTTCCTCTGGGGCAATCTGCGAACGCTGAAGGCCGGCAGTATGGGACCCTTGACGCGCAGCGCGAGGAAGAGGGCGATGATCAGCCAGAGCCGCCGCAGGAGAATTTAGGCTCCCGCTCGTCGAGTCACGCATTCGAGATTGGCGCGACCAACCCGTCGCCACTGCCGGCGGGACCGCGTTCCCTCGAATACTCGCGTGTGCTCGAGCGTTATCTCGCGCGGCTGGTCGAGATGAAGCAAATCCCGCGAGCGCTTTCAGTTCTCGCCGGTGAAATCGATCGCAATCCCGACGATCCTGGCCTCTACGAGCGGCTCGCGGTCTTTCTCGACCAGAACCACCTCGGTGAAGAACAAGAGCAAGTTTACCGCCGGGCGATGGCCCGCTTCCCGGACCGATCCTGGTACGACAAGCTTGCGCGATTCTACCTCCTCTACAAGAGAAACTCTGAATTTGAGCAACTCACCCGCGATGCAATCAAGAGTTTCAGCGGCACCGACCTCGAACGCTACTTCTCGGGCGTGTATGGTTCCTCGGCACTTTTTTTGAGGCTGAATCTGTACGCAAACCAGCGTTTTCCTCACAATCCGGTCTTTGTCCACAATCTGCTGCAGGCTTATCGGACGCGCGATACCTACGATGAGGCGGCATGGGAGGGCTTGCTTCGCCTCCACTGGTTTGAAAAAGCCGACCTCCGGAATGTCTTTTTCGAGTTTCTTTCCAGCCACGGGCGTCTGGAAGACGAGTTAAGCGAGTTGCGGCAAAGCGCACCGGACGAGAAGGCATGGCAGGGGAACCCCGCCGCGGCCGACTTCCTTGCCAGCGGGTACCTGTGGCAATCGCACTTCGAAGAAAGCGCGCGGCCGCTGAGATCGCTGGCTGAGCAGTATCCAGCGGAACGCGAGATCGCCGATACTGCGTCCGCAATCTATCGTTCGCTAGCGTACTTCGATCCCGATGCGACGGCTGTCGCGGCAAGAATCCAGGACAACCTGCTTCAGGCGAACCCGGGCAACACCGAGATTCTGGCGCGCATTGGCGATATCTACTCGGATCGCGAGCAGTTCCCGAAGGCAGCGCTTTACTGGGAGCGCATCCCGCGGATTTCTCCTGGCGGCCAGAGTGGCTACCTCGAAGCAGCCACCATCTATTGGGATTATTTCGATTTCGACAACGCCTTGCGGCTGCTTCAGGAAGGGCGCGAGCGCTTGCACAATCCCGATCTCTATGCCTATGAAGCAGGCGCGATCTATGAGAACAAGCGCGACTACCGTCATGCGATTGATGAGTACGCAAGGGGCGCGCTCGAGAGTTCGAATTCCTCGGCCAATTCACGGCTGCTGCAACTCGCCCTCAGGCCCAAGCTCAGGGAGTTCGTCGATCAGGCCACGGCAAATATCGCCTCAGCAAACCCATCGATGGCCGCCGTGAATCTGCGCGTTAACGTATTAGAGGTGCAGAATCGCAAATCGGAACTGGAGTCATTCCTCGATTCAGCCATCGGCAGTACGACCACGATCGAACAAGCGGAAGACATCGAGAACCTTGCGCAACAGAAATCGCTCGAAGGCGTCCGCCAGCACGCGCTTGAACGACAAATCACCCTGACCAAAGACCCCGTGACGCGCTTACGGCTTCGTTATTCCCTCATAGGCCTTTATGAGGCGCACAAAGACTCTGTTGGCGCCGAACGGAACGTCGAGGCGCTCTATCGCGAAAACCCGAGGATTCTCGGGGTGGTCCGCTCCACGGTCGATTTTTATTGGCGCGTAAAGAACTACCCCAAAGCCATTGCCGTCCTTTTGCAGGCTGCCAACGACAGCTCTCCTGAACTGGCGAAGCAGTTTGACTATGAGGCGGCTCGCAAGTCCACCGAAGCAAAACGATATCAGCAGGCTCGCGATCTGCTGTCCCAATTACTCGAGGCAGACCCCTACAACAGCGAGTACCTGGCTGGCATGTCCGATGCTTACGCGCGTGAGGGCGATGACCGTGGTTTGCAGCAGTTCTATACGGAGGAAATTGCGCTGTTTAAGAATGCGCCTCTGCTGGCCGAAACGCGGAAGACGCAAATTGCCAGCTTGCGCCGGGGCTTGATTCCGGCTCTCACGCGTATGAAGGACTATGCCGGGGCACTCGACCAATACATTGAGCTCATTAACAACTTTCCAGAGGACCAAGCGCTGACCACCGAAGCTGCGTTGTATGCGCAACGGTACCAGCGCCAGCCTCAACTTCTGAATTTCTATGCAAAAACAGTGGCCGCCTCGCCGCGCGATTTTCGCTGGCCGATGGTACTCGCCCGCGTCGAAACTAATTTCGAGGATTATCCGGCTGCAATCGCAACCTATGCAAAGGCGATTGGGGTGCGCCCCGACCGTTCCGACCTCTACATCGCGCGCGCGGAACTCGAGAATCGGCTCATGCGTTTCGATGATGCCTCCGCGGATTATGAGCACCTGTATCAGCTGAATTACAAAGCGCCCGAGTGGATGGAAAAGGTCGCCGAAACTCGCGCCCGTCAAGGCAAGACAACCGAGACGGTAGCTGCCCTGAAGATGGCGCTTCTCGATGGCCGCCCGGAGAACGCGAGGAATTATTTCGAAGTCGCGCGACGGCTGGAGTCCTGGGCAATACTTTCGGAAGCTCGTACTTTCGCGGAACAGGGAGCGAAGGCTGCCGGCGCAGATCTTCTGGCGGATGGCGACAACCTGAGCGGCGCCAAGACTTATGTGCGCATCATGACGCGCCTGCGCCAACACGGAACTGCCTACGAACGAATGAGCACCGCATTGTCGGATGCGTCCTCAGAACTGAACCTGGTCGAACAACAGGTCGCAAAGCAGGGGGTTCTGGGTATCACCGACCAGCAATGGCGGACAAGAACGCGGGTTTCCCGCGTCCAGACCGCGCGGAATGGGATGGTAGCCGTGATGCAAGAGATGGGCAACACCATCAACCGGTACTCCACCCCGGAGGAGCGGCTTGCGTTTGCGAGCTTTGCGGAGGCCAAGCGCAGGGACATGGACCTCGGCGACGTAGAGGAGTTCGCGATTCCGCTTGCCGAAGCGTCCGCTCTGGCAGATCAGGAGGCGCGCTGGAGATTCGAGGTCATGATGTCGCAGGCTCGTCCAAACGGCCGCTACTATGCGCAAATGCAGGCACTCATCAACCTTCAGACCCGTCGCAGCAGGTTTCTGGAGCTTGCCGCACAGATGGAGCAGCTAGCGTCAGCGCTGCCGCGATACCCCAACGGCATGCCTCAAGCGCCGATGCTCGCGGCAGCCGATGCGTACTATTTCGCGGGGGATACTCCCAACGAGTTCCGGTTGTTGTCGGATGGATTTGCAGTCAGCTGGGCAATGGACCAAACCCACCAAGAGCGCTTCTTCCGCTTATTGTTGCAGCGCAACCCTGACGAACTCGCTAGGATTGCGGGGAGATGGACTCCGGTCGGCGATCAGGCAACGCGCTTCGTTCTCGCTAACGGCAGCTCCTCTCTTGCGCACGCCGTGGTTCAAGCACGAGGGCGCACTCATCCGGCAGTGTGGGGCAAGTCCTACAACGCGCTTGTCGGCTTGTATTTCAACGAGCGCGCGCCTGAGGTGAAAGGCGCATTTGTTGGCGCACTGGGCGGCGATTCCACCATTGGCGAACTCCTCTCGTCGAGAGTGGACCGCTCCGAGCAGCTCGCCGGCACGCTATGGTTCTATTACGGCTCCCGTTACGGCGAGTACCTCGGGGGTGCACAACAGGGGGATGCCGAAGATTTTATACTCGCGGGGCTCGAAGAAAGCCCGGCAACCGCGGCCAACTACCTCAATCTCGCCGATTACTACATGGCAAACGGCGAACCCAAACGCGCGATCGAAGAGTACAACCACACACTCGATCTTGCCCCCAGCCGTGCCGACGTGCATGACGATCTTGCGATCGCCTATTACCAGCAAGGGGATCGTGTGGCGGCACTCGAACAATGGAAACTGGCTTTGGCCGAGCTGCTGAAGCAGATCAATAGCTCTCACGTGCCCGACACGTTCTGGCACGACTTCGGCAGTACCTGCGATGAACTTCGTACTCGACACCTGTTTGCCGAGCTGAAGCCGGACGTCGAGAGCGCCATCCGCACTTATCTTCGTCACAATGGCAACTGGAGATCGAACGCCGTGCTCAAGCCAGCGTACTTGGCTGTCGGCGATCCAGTGTTTGCGACACCCTGGCTGGTAAGCCTGTCGTCTTCTGCCACCGATCCCGCGCAGATCCTCGCAGACCTTGCTGAGGCGGGCTGGATCCCTGCGGCACAGCATGCACAGATCTATCAACGCATTCTCGACCTGAAAACAGCGGCGCTCGCGGGACTCTCCGGTACAGAACGAGACTCGGCAATGGTGGACGCGGCCGATTGGCAAGTACGTTGGATCAGCTATCTGGTAAGGATCAAGCAGTACTCTCAGGCGGCGGATGTTTTGGCAACGCTGGCTCCGGAAACGCGCACTGCGCAAGCGGCAACTTTGATCCCGCTTGAACTTCGTATCGCCTCACAACTGGACACCCTCGATGCACAAATCGAACACTATCGCTCAGTTCCCGAGGATATTCCCGCGTCTGACTTGCTCCGGGCAGCTGCAAAGCAGATGTTTGAGGCCGGGGATAAACAATCGGCCCGCAAAATTCTGGAATTCGTTTTCGCGCGGGAGATCAATGAACATCAATTGTCGGCAACGAACTTTCTTGGACTTGCCGAAATACGGATTGCTTCGAACGACACGCCAGGAGCTCTGGACCTTCTACGTCGTCTCGTCGCGGTCGTCGGCAATCCGTTCGAGAACCTTGATCCCGCATCCTCCTTACTGGAAAGGACGGGTCACCCTGCTGAGGCAATCGAGTTCCTCGAACCGTTAGCGAAGTCATCGCCATGGGACCCGACTTATCAGTTACGTCTTGCAAAGGCAAAGTTAGCTGCGGGGCGGGACGCGGCGTTAGCACAGGGCTCCCTCTCGGCGATAGCATCCGCGCCGAACAACTCTTACGGGGTTCGCTCCCAGGCCGCACTGGCGCTCACGGGAACGCCTCATCCGGGGTTCGGGAGCGAAGAATTGAACTTCCTGGCTGGTGGTTCGACCGGCCTGGTTGACTCGGCCGACAAGTTCTACTTCTATGAAGCTCGCATCAAGGCTGCGCAAAGCGTCCAGGATCCGCAACTCAAGATGCGCTTGATGACCCACTGCACCATCGACTTTCCTAGGCGCGATGAAGCGCGTCTCCCGTTGTTCCGGGCGGCGGTCGAAGCACGCCAAGATGCCTTCGCCTTGGGGATCGTTGAACCCGTTTTCCGCCAATTCGCCCAGGGCTACGTTCCCAGGGAAATGAAACAGATTGCCAGGTTCGAGGATGGTTCAGCCGATGACGACAGCGAAGGAACCTACTTCACAGTGACAACGAAACTCACGGACCAGCAGCAAGTCGAGGTCTCGCAGGCGCTCGGCGAAGTCATGCTGCGGCTCAAGCGCCCCTCAGAAGCTTTGCCGTACTTTCAAACTGCACGCCGGTTAGAAACAGGACAAGCGAATCGCCGGATACTGAACAAAAAGATTGCTAACTTGAAGGCGCTGCAACAAATTCAACGACAGAACGAAGGCCGAGAGCCCGTCCTGCATGATGCACTCGAACAGGACCGCATCGTGCGACCAAAGTTACTGGCACGCAATCGGCGGGCCGATTCTTTCTCAGACAAAGGAGGCGTCGAGCCATGAAGCGCGCATCCCTAGTGTTCCTCATCACGGTCGTTCTTGTCGCAGCGGTCGTCATCGCGCGCCGCGCAGACGCCGCTCCCGATGCTTCTTTCTCGAAGTTCATCCCGGCCGGCCCGGTGTTGTACCTGGAGACAAAAGACTTCTCTTCCCTGCTGAGTGACTGGAATGCCTCACCTGGGAAAAAAGTCTGGGTCAACAGCAGCAACTATGAGGTGTTTTCCCGGTCTCGCCTGTTCTTAAGGTTGAAAGGCGCAGGCGACCAATTTGCCGCGGCCGCCGGCCTTCCTCCGGATATGGATTTTGCCGCGCAGATTGCGGGCACGCGCAGCGCTCTGGCGCTTTACGACATCGGCAACTTGCAGTTTCTCTACATCACGTATCTGCCCTCTGCGAAGTCCTTGCAGACGCGACTCTGGCAGACTCGCACTCAGTTTGAACCTCGATCTGCAGGCGGGGCTACGTTTTTTGTGCGTCGGGATCCAGAGTCACAGAAAGAAGTGGCCTTCGCGGTTGCTGGAGACTATCTGCTTCTTGCCACCCGAGCTGACCTACTGGCGGGCTCCTTGCAGCTTATTTCCGGAAGCCAAGACCGGACCATCGAGAGCGACGCTTGGTATGCGCAAGGCGTTTCCGCAGCCCACGCAAGCGGCGATCTGAGAATGGCATTGAATCTCGAAAAACTCGTGCTCAGCCCCTATTTCCGCACCTATTGGGTGCAGCAAAACATCACCGAAATGAAGCAGTACTCGGCCGCGGTATCGGACTTGTTTCGTTCTTCCAGGCAGTATCGCGAAGAGCGCGTATTGATTCGGAAGAACCTAGCTTCGGCCGCTTCGGAATCTGCCGCAAGCGCCGTTGCCGATCTTGTTCGCTTCGCGCCGGCGAACTCCGGTCTTTACCAAGCCAAGGTCCTTCCCACCGGTGAGGAGTGCTTCCGTTTGCTGGAGACGAAAATCCTGGCACCGCATCTCGGTGCGGCACCCGCCTCCCAGCTGGCGCCTCAAGCGCAATTGACTAGCGGAGAGACCGGGCAAAGCTCCGATCTTGAAACTCGAATCGATCAGTCTCCGATCGCCAGCGGAGTGAACCGGGGCATATCCGCGCTGCAACAGCTCCTATCGAAGGCGAAGGTGCTTGCGTCCCTGCAAGTGCAGTCCACCGAGCGCGACCCCGCCGGAGTTTTCGTAAGAATTCACTCAGGGGTTACTCTCGCGGCTGAGACAGAATGGAATGATGCGGATGTTCGATCGGCTTTGGTTGGCTTTGTAAGCCCCGACCTCACTACGAGCGAACTCGGGGTTTCCTGGCAACAGAAACCAGGCTACGTGCAACTGGACGGCCTGTGGCCGCTGTCTCTTTCGGTTCGGGGCAAATACCTGTTTGTATCCGACGACGCTCAACTGCTTGAGAAGATGCTTGCGGGTTTTGAACGAAAAGCGGAGGCGAGCTCTGCTGTCATGATTGCCGGCTTCAGCCATGCGAGTGAAAGCAGTAACTTCAGGCGCTTCTCGAACGCTGTCGATCGCAACTCAGCCAGCGAAGGATTTCCTCCCTCGCGCGAGCCCCAATTTTTCTCTGAAAACATGGTTAGCTTGAGCCAGGCGTTTTCGAACGTATCTCGCGAACAGTTTTTTGAGCGCCAGGAGGGTAACACCGTTCGCCAGATCGTCACTTATGATTGGAGGGAATGAGGACGTTTGGTCGGCTCTGTGCGGTTGGATGGATCTTGCTGATAGCCTGTCAGGAGCAACTGGGCGCCCAAGCCTCGACTGCCCCTAGTGCCTCTCTATTTTTGCAATCCGCCGCTCGAAGCTTAACTCATGTCCTAGAACAGTGCGGCACATCCCGTGCGGTCGCGGACTTCCTGTGTTCTCAACGGCAGAACCTCTCCTACCTCCTGATAGACGCTCAAAGCGGAACCGTCCTCCCCAGCGACTGGCCAGGTTCTGAAACGCCAATTCCCATGGGCTCCCTGGTGAAACCTTTCACTGCTCTTGCATATGGTGAGAAACATGAATTCAAGTATCCGGTCCATGTCTGCCGGGGGACCGCCAGTGCTTGTTGGCTGCCACGTGGACACGGCGAGATGCGCCTTGATACCGCCATCGCCAATTCCTGCAACGCGTACTTCAGCGCTCTGACGCGGAATATGCGTGCGAGCGACGTGCGGCCCGTCGCGTTGATGTTCGGCCTGGAGCAGCCGGATGCACACTCATCTGACGCCAGCCTTGCAGGCATGGGGGCACACTGGCCTATTTCGCCTTTGGCAATGGCACGCGCATATGTGGAACTTAGCCACCGCTTCCAGCAACCCGGTGTCGGCCAGATCCTTGCAGGCATGGAACAATCCTCGCGCGTGGGGACTGGAGCGGCTGTTGGACGCGCCCTTACCAAGACCACCGCGCTCGTGAAAACTGGCACCGCTCCATGCACGCATCCAAAACGGGCGCCGGGCGACGGTTTTGCCATCGTTATGGTCCCAGCGGATCACCCTGAGATTCTATTGATGGTCCGAATGCACGGAATGCCCGGATCACGCGCGGCTAGGGTGGCCGGGGAGTTGCTACGACAGATTCAGTGAGGAACTCATGAGATGTGCCTGTGCCTTGCTGGTCGTATTGGTCGGTTCGAGCGCCCTTGCGCAGGACATCCGAATTGGTGTGTTCAGCCTATTCCACCCTTCAGAACTGACAGTGGGGCCGGGTTCGGGAAATGCAGTTGTCGCCCGCGCGGATCAGCAAAGTCTGATCCTCGATTCCGGCTCTCTCAGCCACCGCATCATGATCCGAGCGGAAAATAGCGTCATCGAGATCCGCTCAGGATCACAGTTGCTACTCACGCACGAGGTCACATTTACCAGCAGAACCGGGGGCCCCGTCGAGTTTGTGCTTTCGGTGCCGGGGAAGATAGCGCGGCGCTATCGGGGACGGCTGTGCGTTAGCAATGTGTCCAGTGAACTGGTTCCGGTTGTCACTATGGACCTGGAAACTGCGGTCGCTTCCGTGGTGGCGGCGGAAACGATTGGGAAGGAGCCCCCAGCGGCTTTGCAGGCCCAGGCCGTCGCCACGCGCTCCTACTTCCTTGCCGGTAAAGGCAGACATAGGGATTTTGATTTCTGCGATACAACTCACTGCCAATTCCTGCGTTCGCCGCCAGCACCGAAAGCCCCCGCCTTTGAGGCCACGGCCGCAACTCGCGGGCTCGTGCTTAAGTTCCGGTCTCAGGCCTTTGCCGCTATGTACACCCGGAGTTGCAGCGGCCGTACTCGCACGCCCGCCGACGTCGGCCTCGCGCCCGGGAATTATCCTTATTACCCTGTCGAATGCCTGTATTGTCGCCGGCACCCGAACCGATGGCACACTCGCATCTCTTCGCCAGATGCCGCAAAACTGCGGCCCTCCGACGAACCTTCTCGCTTGAAAGCCACTCGGACCCTGGGATGGGACTCGATTCCCAGCAACGATTTCACCATGAGGCAAGAGGGTGCGCAGGCGCTGCTCGATGGCGTAGGTCAAGGCCACGGGATCGGCCTTTGCCAGTCGGGAGCCAGAGCAATGGCGGAACACGGCGCTAACTTCCGCGAAATTCTCGCTCACTACTATCCAAATACGGAAGTCGTGGCTCAGCCCTAGCAAACCGGGGGAGCATGCAACGAAAAAGGCTGCCCGATTCGGTCGACGGCTGGATCCGGGCAGCCCGCGCATTTGTTTTCTTTTCACTCAGGAACGTTTGACGCTAAACACCGAGTCCACTTCCATCAACTGTCAATGATTACAGATGTTGGGAAGGTAATTTTTCGCCATCGGTTCATGAGTAAGTCGACTCCAAATATTTGACAAAAATTGATGTTTGCAACCTGCAAGGCAGCTTTATGATTTCCCATAAAAGCTCAGGGAATGCTTCTTTTTGGAGGCGCTCGGCGAGCTGCGTAGGTTGTGAGTCTTCCCTGTCTCGAACATTTGACGCTGAGATCAATATTCACTTCCCGGGCTACGAAGGTTTGGCAAAACCGTCCGTCTGGCTTTTCCCAGAGGTCCGCATATGTCTGAATTGCGGTTCGGCTGAGTTTTCGATTCCTCAAACTGAATTGCAGAAATTGGGGGAGGGTTCCTCGAGCAACGGCCGGCCACGAGAGCGAGCCTGTCCGGTCCCATAACCCTCAGAAAGAAAGGAAAGCCCGCCGCCCCTGAGTCGGCGAGCATATGTACCCGTGAAGTTGTGCGGAATGCTAAGTTGCCGGCCGAAGTTCTGGGAACTGTCAGAACTGACAGTCCCAGAAAAATCCACGGAATCGCCTTTTTTAGCCCGAAGGGTGCTCGAAACCGCGCATGGGTGGCGCAAGGCAAACCAAATCGAGTTTGTGATTTTGACGCCAGCGAGGAAGGCCACAGCTTGCCCGAGTCCACCGCTTTTCTCAACGGGGTTGCATCATTATATCGTGATACGATATACTTAATGCCAGGGGATGCGGCTGGCTGGTCCTCAATAATCAATACGGCATTCGCGGACAGGAGGGGCAATGATTGCGGTCCGGTTGGTGCGCCTCATCGAGAAGCATTCGGATGAATTGACGGACGAACTGTTGCAGAAATTCCAGACTTCCCCACGAACCAGCGAGTTGCGAAGAGTTCCGGTCCAGGAACTCCGGAATCGAAGCGACGAAATTCTGCACAATCTGAGCGATTGGCTGCTTTCGAAATCCGACCACGATGTCGAACGCCGATATCTCGAAATCGGCGCTCTACGCGCTTCTCAAAACATTTCTCTCGCCGATGTATGCTGGGGAATCGTCCTGACCAAGGAACACATCTGGAACTTCCTTCAAAGGGAAGGTTTCCTGCTGGGCCCCCTCGAAATCTTCGGAGAGATGGAACTGCTGCGCCTACTCGACCAGTTTTTTGATCGCGCCATCTGCTATTGCACAGAAGGATATGAAAAGGCAAGATTGGCGAGCCTGACTCGACTCGGCGGTTCCAATCGATCGATTCCGGCGACGTCGGCCTCCTAAAACATAGCCCTTCAACGGATTTTCCCAGAGTGAACCCATCCCGGTTGGGATCTAAGGCCAGCTTCTGAAGAGACCTTATCGCCCTGGCACGATGCTGGCCATCACCGAGAATCCGCAAGCTTCTTTACTGATTTCCAGTGTGGTCGGAAGTGTTTTTGCTAAGGACCTCAGCCGTTTCACGCCGAGACTCGGCGCAATTGTTGGCTGCTCAAGTGGAAATCCCGAGTTTGGGAAGTAACCACCTTGTCAGGAGCACGTAGGCCACAACCAAAACCGCAATCCATCCCCAATCCGGCATGCCAGTCTCCTCTCTCAGCTAGCATTTTACGCAAGAAAGATCACCCTGCAAGCAAGTTCAGCCCGAAGCGAGGTTCATCGTCTTGCGAGTTTAGATTGTCTCCGTAAACGCGGAGCCCTCGTTTATCGCCCTCTCCAGGAAGAAATTGATGTCCTTTTAACGAGAAAACCGCGAGAGGTTAGAATGGTGCGCGACCAATATGCGCAAAACTTCTCTCGCCATTCTCCTTTTTGTAATCGTGCCCGTTTTTCTGATTGGCCAGGGTCAGCAGGACCCCGCCATTATCGCCGTGGATGTAGCTCATCCCGGGGCGGCGATCTCCCCGCAGATGTTCGGGGTTTTTTTCGAGGACATCAATTTCGGTGCTGACGGTGGCCTCTATCCCGAACGGATCAAGAACCGCTCCTTCGAATTTGATAAGCCGCTCATGGGATGGCACCAGATTCTGACCATGATGTCGGGCGGAAACAACAGCGACAAGGGTGAGATGGGGGTCATGACCGATAACCCGCTCCATCCCACCAATCCCCATTATCTCCGGGTCACTGTCCACGAACCCGGATACGGGGTGTACAACACTGGATTCCGCGGGATCGGCGTTGAGAGCGGGGCTGAATATCGGTTCTCTGCATTTGTTCGCACCGCCGGGCCAAAATCCATCCGTGCCACCATCACCGATGCGAGCGGGCGTGAACTCGGAAGCGGAACCCTCGAGGGCTTCGGAAATGCCTGGAAGAAGTATGAGACCGTGATCCGAACCAATGCCACCGAGCCGCATGCGCAGATCAATCTATTTTTTGACGAGAAGGGCTCGGTCGATCTCGACATGGTCTCCCTATTTCCGCTCGATACCTGGGGAAATCGACCCAACGGACTTAGGAGGGATCTGGTCCAACTGCTTGCTGACATGCACCCCGGGTTCCTTCGTTTTCCGGGCGGCTGCATTGTGGAGGGACGCCGTCTCGCAACGCGCTATCGCTGGAAAACCACAATCGGCGATATAACCGAACGCAAGACCATCATCAATCGCTGGAATGACGAGTTCGATCACAAGCCAGCGCCAGATTACTTCCAGTCTTTCGGTTTGGGCTTTTACGAGTATTTCCAGCTGGCGGAAGACATTGGCGCGCGTCCGCTTCCGATTCTGAATTGTGGCATGGCCTGTCAGTTCAATACCAGTGAGACGGCCGCCATGAACGAGATCCATAAGTATGTTCAGGACGCGCTCGATCTGATTGAATTCGCCAACGGCCCGGTCACCTCAACCTGGGGCAAGCTGCGCGCGCAAATGGGACATCCGGCTCCATTCCATTTATCCATGATTGGAGTGGGAAACGAGCAGTGGGGGCCGCGTTACATCGACCGCTATAAGATCTTCGCGGCAGCTCTGAAAGCCAAACACCCGGATGTTCAGTTGGTTGTCAGCGCTGGTCCATTCCCCGCGGGCGAGCCTTTCAACACTCTTTGGTCCAACTGGCGGCAGATGAAGGCCGATATCGTCGACGAACACTACTACATGGCTCCAGATTGGTTCTTGAAGAACACTGCACGCTACGATAACTACGATCGTTCGGGACCGAAGGTGTTTGCCGGCGAGTACGCCGCCCAAACCGCAGGGGTGGCGCGCCCGGACAATCGCAACAACTGGAAGACTGCGATTTCAGAGGCTGCGTTCATGACTGGTCTTGAGCGCAATGGCGATGTAGTACAAATGGCATCGTACGCACCGTTGTTCGCGCACGTCGAGGCGTGGCAATGGACGCCTGACGCAATCTGGTTCGATAACCTTCGCTCCTATGGCAGTACCGATTATTACGTCCAGAGCATTTTCTCCAACAACGTAGGCAGTCGCCTCATTCCTGTGACCCCACAAGCGCAAGAGGGGCTCTATACCAGTGCCTCGCTCGATCAAGGATCGCATGAGCTAATTGTGAAAGCGGTCAACGTAAGCCCGAATGCGCGGCCCGCACAGATTCGCCTAAGCGGCCTGAATCCCTCCGGCACCGCGAAGGTTGTGACCCTAGAGAGCACAGACCTCAACGCGGAGAACAGCCTGGATCACCCGAAGAACGTTGCTCCGAAGTCCTCGACGCTTCCATTGGACTCGTCAACAGTATCTGTTCAGCTGAACCCGTATTCGGTCACGGTTTACCGAATTCCGGTCCGGTAGTGCTGCCAAACAGATTGCGGACGTCGGGGGGGGAGCGGCTGGGGCAACCAAGTGGAACGTTGCCCCTACTTTCGCGTCTGCTCCAGGGGAATGCTTACGCCGGAACGAACCGGTGTGCCGAAATCCGGAGAACCATCCGATCTCCAGGTAAAAGGCTGAGCCCTGGCCGAGCGGTGCCACCCACAGCCCTGTCCCGGAGCTGAGTTCGCATGATATAGCAGCCAGTCCCGGCCGTCAGGAGACTTGAAAAACGAGTTATGGCCCGGTGCATACACATTCGTGCTGGGCGATTGTTGAAACACCGGTTTTGAGGACTTGCTCCAGGAGCGCGCGTCCAATAAGTCGGAACCGGACACAGCGGTCAGCATTCCAAGCGCATAGTAATCGCTCCAACATGCGCTCGCGGAATATGTGAGAAAGACCTTTCCGCCATGAATTAGCACCTCCGGTCCTTCATTCACGTCAATGTGAGGAGGATTTCCGCCCGGCATCTTGGGAGGCAAGTCGCCTACTTTTTCCCAGGGATACTCAGGCGTCGAAATCCGCGCGCGCTTACTTTCAACCGTCCAAGGATTGCTCAGGCGCGCGATGTAAATGCTTTGCGTACCGTTCTCATCACCTTCCCAGCCGGACCAGATCATGTACAACGCGCCTTGATCTTCGAATACGGAGGCGTCAATCGCCCATTTATCCAAAGCATCTGAGATTTTGCCTTTGAATTGCCATTCCCCCTCGAAGGGATCGGCGTTGGCATTCTCGAGAACGTAGATTCGATGGGTCAGATTGGTGCCTGCGTCCGCAGCGAAGTAAACGTACCAGCGCCCGCGTAGAAAATGTATTTCCGGCGCCCATATGTCGTTGGAGTATGGACCGCTCGCAGGTGGCGTCCAGATGATCTTGCTCGGTGCCGACTTAAGCTCTGCCATGCTTCGTGTCTTCCAAAGCGTGAGGTTGGTAGCCGTGGTCCTCATGAAGTAGTAAAAGCCATCTTTGTACTCAACCCAGGGATCAGGGCCGCTCGGCAAGAGCGGATTCACTAGGTTCCTGGAGGCGCCAAAGGCCTGCTGCTGGCACAACATCGTGCAGAGGAGAACTAGAAGAACTGCAATCAGAGACAACCGTCGTTCGGTTCGCATAGGTTCCTGAGATGGCTGAGAGCAGCTTTGAGGAAATCGCCAACTCGCCGAATGCTAGAAATCGTTGGCGTCGAGATTTCCACCAAGCCGCCGGCCGCATAGCGGTAAAACTGTCGCACGTTCCCCCTTCCCGCAAAGCCACTGCCGGGCAGAGGACGACGGCAAAAGATTGTAGCGCGTTTACATGTAAACGTTTACCATGAGCAGCTGGTTTGGTCCTAGGAGGGCTTCATTTTTCATGAAACGCAGAGAATTTCTCCGCAATTCCGCCGTTGCCGCCGGAGTGCTGGTCTTTCGGTCTTCGCCTCTTAGCTTTGCCCAGGGGGCGGACGCTCATATTGAGATTTTGCTGGACGAAACTCTGGGGGAAATTTCTCCGAATACCTATGGCCACTTTGTCGAGAATCTGAGTGGAGTCGTTTACGACGGAATTTGGGTGGGCGAAAAATCGAAGGTACCGAATATCAATGGCATCCGGAAGGACCTCATTGATGAAATGCGCAAGATCAAACCACCCATCGTGCGATTTCCCGGCGGCTGCTTCGCCGACAGCTATGACTGGCGTGACGGAGTCGGTCCGGCGGACAAACGCCCCCGCCGCACGAACTTTTGGCATGGCGGCGAAAAACCGGCAGCGCCGGATGCACACCGATACGATCCAAATCGCTTCGGCACAAACGAATTTGTTGAATTTTGCCGGTTGATCTCTGCACAACCATATCTCGCAGCAAATCTGCGGAGTCTTCCCGCAGAGCAGCTGTACCGCTGGGTGGAGTACTGCAACTCTCCTGCTGGCAGCACCTCGTTAGCGGACGAGCGCGCCGCGGCCGGGTTTAAAGATCCTTTCAAGGTGCGCTACTGGGGAGTTGGGAACGAATCATGGGGATGCGGCGGCAATTTCACAGCCCAGGAGTACGCGGTTGAATACCGTCGCTTCACCGCATGGGTACCTTCCTATCCCGGCACCGATCCCCTGTCGTTTGTTGCGTCCGGGCCAAACGATGACCGCTGGGACTGGACCCGTGGTTTTCTAGAAGAGATCGTAAAAAAAGGTCCGCGAGAGGTGATGGGAATCTACGGACTTGCCCTGCACTACTACGCCTGGAATCTTAGCCGCGGTAAGACGAACGATTGGTTTCAAGGCAAGGGGGACGCGGTCAACTTCGACGCCACGGATTGGTATGAACTCTTGCAGCAAGGCGACGTCATGGAATCGCTGATCAAGGGCCATTGGCAGGTCATGGGTGAGTTTGATCGCGAGCATCACATCAAGCTAGTGGTGGACGAATGGGGACCGTGGTACAAAGACGGCAGCGGATTGACGCCAACCAACCAGCTTGAACAGCTGCCAACGTTGCGCGACGCAGTATTCAGCGGTTTAACCCTGGACACCTTCAATCGCCATCCGGAAAAAGTCGGGATTGGTTGCTGCGCGCAATTGATCAATTGCCTCAACAGCCTCTACCTTGCGCACGAAGATAAGTTCTGCGTGACGCCAGTTGGACATACTTTCGCTCTCTATGCTGACCATCAGGGCGGACAGAGTTTGCGAACTGAGTTTTCAGCTCCTACGATTCACTATGATCGCGACGGTAAGCAGGCGCGGTTCTGGGGTTTGAACGGCTCAGCATCGTTGCGTGGGCGCGAAATCGTTTTGACTGCCGTAAATCCGAGCGTGAAGGATCCACTTGAGGCACAGATTGCGGTCCGCGGGGCGCGCGTGAATTCCGGAGCAGCCTCCATCCTCGCCGCTCCTGACATCCACGCCCGTAACACATTCGAGCAACCTCAGGCGATTGCTCCCCGATCGGCAACCGTACAAATCCAGGACGGCACTGCAATATTTAACTTCCCTGCAGCAAGCGTGGTGAAGTTGAATCTACAACTAGCCTAGCGAAAGCTCTGGCGAGCGCTGCGAGGCATTCCTCGAGCGGTCGCCATTTCCCTGCCTCAAGCGAGCGGCCCGCGGAGCGGATTTGCTACTCTATGTTGTTCCCGAAGCTCTGCTAAGAGGTCGAACATGTCGAAAGGAACGAGCGTGTCGTTGCTGCTTCTGATTTCATTGGTGATGGTCACAGCCGCATGGATGGATGATTCTTCCCCGGCGAACGGGCCATCTACTCCTCCGGTCGCCCCGCAAAAACCAGTAGAAGACGTCGTCCAAAATCACCGCATCGTGGATCCCTACCGCTGGCTTGAAGATGCTAAGAGTCCGGAGACGCAGAAATGGGTTGAGCAGGAAGCGGCCTACACGCGCACCTTGCTTGATCCTCTGCCAGGCCGCGAACAATTGCATGCCAGGCTCAGCGAGTTGATGTCGATCGGCAGCCTCTCCGCTCCTCAGCTGGGTGGCCCCTATTACTTCTACACAAAACGCGAGGGCACCCAAAACCAGCCGGTGCTGCTGGTGCGGGAGGGAGTGCACGGAATCGATCGCGTGCTGGTGGATGTCAACCAACTTGCCGCCGACGGAACACTGGCTCTTGATTGGTGGCTACCGTCGGATGACGGCAAGTACGTAACCTACGGGACCTCCCCGAGCGGGTCTGAGATCAGCACGTTACATATCATTGAAACGGCTACAGGAAAGTTGCTGCCGGACAGCATTGAACGTACTCGGGCCGCGAGCATCGCTTGGAAGCTTGATAACTCAGGGTTTTTCTACACTCGCTATCCCAACCAGGGTGAGGTGCCGGCAGGGGAGGAGCTTTATCACCGGCGCGTTTTCTATCACGCATTAGGGAGCAATCCCGCGAACGATCCGCTCATCTTCGGCAAGGATCTCGGCGCCGAAGATTGGCCGGGCATTGATCTTTCCAACGACGGGCGCTGGCTGCTGATCACGGTAGAGCATGGCTGGACCAAGTCCGAACTGTACGTGCAGGATCTCGCTAGCGGGAAGCAGCCGGTTCGAGTCACAGAGGACAAAAACTTTCTCTATAGCGGGCAAATCTACAACGGAAAGATCTTCATCACAACCAATGAAGATGCCCCAAAGTATCGGCTGTTCGTGGTCGATGCGGCTTCGCCTGCAAGGGCAAATTGGAAAGAGACCATTCCCGAAAGCGACGCAATTTTTCAAGGGGCAGCGATTGTCAACGGCGAGCTGTTGGCCGAGTACGAAAAAAATGCTAGTTCCCAGTTGAAAATGTTCCACCCCAACGGACAGCTACTGGGCGATGTTCAACTGCCACAAATCGGCACGATCTCCGGGATTGGAGGCAAGTGGAACCGCAAGGAAGTGTTCTTCAAGTTCAGTTCCTTTACCTTGCCGGATTCGGTTTACCAGATTGATCTCGGGAGCCGCGGAACGACCCTGTGGGGGAAAGTCAAAGCTCCCGGAATCGATCCCGCTCGCTACGAAGTAAAGCAGGTCTGGTTCAACTCAAAGGATGGAACGCGGGTTCCGATGTTCGTTTTCTACAAGAAAGGTCTGGAGCTCAATGGCAAGAATCCGACGCAGCTCACCGGCTACGGGGGGTTCAATGTCAGCAATACGCCTGAGTTTCGCGGCGACCGCTTTGCATGGCTCGAACGTGGCGGCGTGTTTGCCGTGGCCAATTTGCGGGGGGGAGCAGAGTTCGGAGAGGAGTGGCATCGCGCCGGAATGCTCGACAAGAAACAGAATGTTTTTGACGACTTCATCGCCGCCGCCGAGTATCTGATCGCGCAGAAGTATACGGACAAAGACCATCTTGCGATACGTGGCGGGTCCAACGGGGGATTGTTGATGGGAGCCGTGCTCACCCAAAGGCCAGACCTGTTTCGAGCCGTGGTGTGCCAGGTACCGCTTCTCGACATGTTGCGATATCAGAATTTTCAAATCGCCAAGCTCTGGATTCCGGAATATGGGTCGTCCGACGATCCCAAACAGTTCGAGTGGCTCTATGCGTATTCTCCATACCACCATGTCAAGGAGCACACAGAATATCCGGCCATTCTGTTCATGACAGCGGATACCGACACTCGGGTTGATCCGATGCATGCTAAGAAAATGGCTGCCCTCATGCAGGCCGAGGCTGCGAATGGTAGAGATCGTGAGCGCCCGATTTTACTGCGGGTGGACACGAAAGCCGGCCACGGTGCGGGGAAGCCTATCGCCAAACAGATTGATGAGCTCGTGGACATTTATTCGTTCCTGTTTTGGCAGTTGGGTGGAAAATAAAAGAGAGGGAAGCACACAAAGCTCCAGGGCCAAAACCGCGCGTGGCAGACCGGGCCCTCCGAGCCTTATCCCAGCGGCTCGAAAAGATGGCCTTCTACCCTATCTGCGAGCTTGGGCAATTCCTTTTTGGCGTATTGCAGAAAATGGGGAGCAGCCCGATGGGCTTCCAGGGCCGCGTCATCTTGGTATTGCTCATAGATAAAGAACCGCCGCGGCTCGGTGCGATGGCGGTGGACCAGATACATGGCGCAACCGGGCTCTTTGCGTGATTCGCCGGTGAGCTTCGAAAACAGGTCCGCGACTTCCGCCTCGCGCCCAGCCTTTGCCATCCAGGTGACTGCCAGCACGACCATTCTTGATGCGCTCCTATCGCCGGGCTTGGGCCCGCGATTTGCCGTCCTCCATAGATTGCAGTTCGGCGAGGAACTCGTCAACAAAAATGGTTTCTTCCCGGCCGGGCCCGGTGGACACCATGGCGATGCGCGCTCGGGTTTCTCGGGCGATGAATTCCAGATAGTCGCGCGCGGCTTTGGGCAGGTTGCTGTACTCAGTCGTTCCTTTTGTGGTGGTGTTCCAACCAGGCAGGGTGCGATAGACGCATTCGATCCTATCCCAATCGCTCGCTTCGGCAGGAATTTCGTCGATGGCTCGCCCGTCGATTTTGTATCCGACGCACACGGGAATTTCCTTCAGCTCGTCAAGGACGTCGAGCTTGGTGATCACCAGCCAGGAGGTTCCGTTGATCATGCCGGAATAACGCAAGAGAGGCAGGTCCACCCAACCGCAGCGCCGTGGACGGCCGGTCACAGCCCCGAATTCATTGCCGCGTTTGCGTAGGCCGTCGCCAACCGCGTCGAACAGCTCAGTCGGAAATGGTCCTTCGCCCACCCTCGTGCAATAGGCCTTCGTCACCCCGATCACGTTGTTGATGGCTGTCGGGGCGACACCGGTTCCGATGACAGCTCCGCCAGAGGTAGCGCTAGAGGAGGTCACGAACGGGTAGGTTCCATGGTCGATGTCAAGCATCGTTCCCTGGGCACCTTCGAACATCACTGAATGGCCCTCATCGATGGCCCGGTTCAGCAGTACTGCCGTATCACAGACGAACGGTGCAACCTTCCTTGCGACTTCGGCATACTCGGCGTACATCTTGTCTGGATCGAGCGGCTCGCTGTTGAACAGGGCATGCGCGATCATGTTCTTCTCGCGACAGGCGTTTTCAATGTGCTTCTTCAGCAGATCCAGGTCACACAAGTCCACGACCCGCAAACCGCGCCGTCCTGCCTTGTCTTCATAGGTTGGTCCAATCCCTCTAGATGTAGTCCCGATCTTGACCCGACCCGGGGCATTCTCCGATGCCAGTTCCATCACGCGGTGGTAGGGCAGGATCACATGCGCGCGGTTACTGACAAAAAGGTTGCCGTCTACCTGCACGCCCGCCTCGCGCAAAGCCGCAACTTCCTTCAGAAAGGCCATTGGATCGAGAACCACGCCGTTACTGATCACGGCGCGGCAGCCCTCGCGCAGAACGCCGCAGGGTACAAGCTGCAGCACAAACCGCTTGCCGTTGATGATTACGGTATGACCGGCATTGTGGCCCCCGGCATAGCGCGCCACGACCGAAAACCTCTCCGACAGAACATCAACGATTTTGCCCTTACCCTCGTCGCCCCACTGGGCGCCCACTACGACGGCAGTCTTGCCTCTCTGCAATTCACAAACTCCTGTTCAGGATTGTCGAGCCCGCTCCGACGCTGCGGAAAACCGACACAAAAGGGGCTCGTTTTTGCACACGCTCATTGCCGCGCAACTGGCAATTAGGGAAATCGGGACCTGAGGCAGTCGAGGTGTACTAGGAATGATAACCTGCGCTCGCCGGTAAGGGCCAATGGAATCTTTGATTTCGGGCAATCGAAGCGGCGGAATGCGGGAGGTCCCGGGAAGCGCGTGCCGTCATTGACCACCCCTGCCTAAAATGTTATAAAAGCTAGTTTTGTTGCAGGTCTGACGGGCAGAAATCCCCAGCTCCCATTCGATGGCAGGCGGCATCAAGGTCTGACACCGCCAACTCGGCACTTCTTTTGGTGTCTGGCCCTCGGGGCGTGCTCGGATGCGGTTGCGCTGTCGTGGTAAAGGCGCTTCTGCGGAGAAAGTCAAGCCTACTAACTCGTGATCATGAAATCGATTGGAGGAATTCCCATGCGCATCTGGCCCGCCCGTTTTGCGTCTTTTCGATCGCAGGCGTTCATTGGCCTGCCGCTCTTATTGCTATCTTTGTTTGCCGTTCCCGCCATCGCTCAGCCTGAACACGTGAGCGGAGAAGCAAACTTGAAACTGCCAGATCTCTCGTCCATGTCGTTTCTGGGGATGGATGGCCACAGACTGTTGATGATCGGCCTCCTGTTTTGCGTGTTCGGCTTGGGCTTCGGCCTCGTGATTTACTCCCGGCTGAAAAACCTGCCCGTTCATCGCTCGATGCGAGAGATTTCCGAGCTGATTTATGAAACCTGTAAGACCTATCTCATCACCCAGGGAAAATTCCTGCTGCTGTTGTGGGTATTCATAGCGGTCATCATATTTTTATATTTCGGCATACTGGCGCCGGTACCTGGGAAGCCAGTCGCTCTTACGCTGCCCATCATTCTGGGATTCAGCCTTGTGGGCATTGCGGGCAGCTATGGGGTGGCATGGTTCGGGATTCGTGTAAACACTTTCGCTAACTCCCGGACTGCCTTCGCCAGCTTGCGGGGCAAGCCCTACTCCATTTATGCCATTCCCCTTTCCGCCGGCATGAGCATCGGCATGATGTTGATCAGTGTCGAGTTGCTGATCATGTTGTTCATTTTGCTGTTTGTCCCATCGGATTACGCGGGTGCATGCTTCATCGGGTTTGCCATTGGCGAGTCGCTCGGGGCAGCAGCGTTGCGTATCGCGGGCGGAATCTTCACCAAAATAGCCGATATCGGTTCCGACCTGATGAAGATCGTCTTCAAGATCAAGGAAGATGACGCTCGCAATCCTGGCGTGATCGCGGACTGCACGGGCGACAATGCGGGCGACTCGGTCGGGCCGTCTGCCGACGGCTTCGAGACCTACGGTGTGACAGGTGTGGCGCTGATCACGTTCATCCTGCTGGCCGTGAGTAAAGCGGAGATTCAGGTGCAGCTGCTGGTTTGGATCTTCGTGATGCGCATCATGATGCTGGTCGCGAGTGTGGTCTCCTACTTCCTGAATGGGGCCATCGCAAAAGCAAGGTACGGCAACGCGGATGAGATGAACTTTGAGGCTCCGCTGACTTCCCTGGTGTGGATCACGTCGTTGGTTTCGATTGCTCTGACTTACCTCATCTCGAAACTGATGATCCCGGATCTTGGCGGCGACACCACGCAGTGGTGGAAGCTGGCCACGATCATCTCTTGCGGAACCCTAGCGGGCGCCATTATCCCAGAACTGGTAAAGGTGTTTACCTCGGTTGAGTCGCGCCACACAAAAGAGGTCGTGATTTCGGCTCAGGAGGGCGGCGCGTCGCTCGGGATTCTTTCGGGCTTTGTGGCGGGGAATTTCTCCGGTTACTACCTCGGGTTATCGATGGTCGCGCTGATGGCGGCTGGATACTATGTCAGTGACGTGGGGCAGCTCGGCGCTGCCGCCAGCATGGTTGCTCCGGCTGTTTTCGCCTTTGGACTTGTCGCCTTCGGCTTCCTCGGGATGGGACCGGTCACCATCGCCGTCGACTCTTACGGCCCGGTCACCGACAACGCGCAATCGGTGTACGAACTGTCACTCATCGAGCAGGTTCCGAACGTCGAGTCTGAACTCAAGAAAGACTTCAACATCGACGTGAATTTCGAGCGTGCCAAGCACTTGCTTGAGGCGAATGACGGCGCCGGCAACACCTTTAAGGCAACGGCAAAACCTGTGCTGATTGGGACCGCCGTGGTAGGCGCAACCACGATGATCTTTTCGATCATCATGGCTCTCACAAATGGCCTCACCGAAAATAAAGAGAACCTCTCGTTGCTGCACGCGCCGTTTGTTCTCGGCCTGATTAGCGGAGGAGCCATCATCTACTGGTTCACCGGGGCATCCACGCAGGCGGTGACCACCGGGGCGTATCGGGCTGTTGAATTCATCAAACGACATATCAAGTTGGAGGGTGTTGAAAAAGCATCGGTGTCCGACAGCAAAAAGGTAGTGCAGATCTGCACCCAATATGCGCAAAAGGGCATGCTAAACATCTTCCTGGGCGTATTCTTTGCGACCTTGGCGTTCGCCTTCATCGAGCCCTTCTACTTCATCGGCTACCTGATTTCGATTGCCACATTTGGGCTCTATCAAGCCATCTTCATGGCCAATGCGGGCGGCGCGTGGGACAATGCCAAGAAGATCGTTGAAGTCGAACTCAAGCAAAAGGGCACGCCATTGCACGATGCAACGGTCGTGGGCGACACAGTCGGCGATCCTTTCAAGGACACTTCCTCGGTGGCGATGAATCCGGTCATCAAGTTCACGACCTTGTTCGGACTGCTCGCCGTCGAACTGGCCGTCGAACTCGCCTCGAAAAACCAGGGACTCACCCGCATTCTGGCTCTGGTCTTCTTTGTCGTGTCGTTCGCGTTCGTGTACCGCTCATTCTATGGAATGCGGATTGGCGCGGAAATGAAAGGACATGGTGCCGCGGCAGGAGACTAGCCGGGAGACTAACCGAGGATCTGCCTATCTTGCGGGGTCGGCGGAGGCCGACCCTGCTTCCTTTAGCGTGCGAATAAACAATACCAATTGCCAGCGCTGAAGTTCCGGCAATTTGCTGAAGGAAGGCATTCCCTTCCCTGTATTTCCGTTAGTGATCTTCCAGAAAAACGTTCCGTCGCTTTGCTCCTGGACAATCGCGAGACGCAAATCCGCGGAGTGCTTTTTCGTCAAACCCGACCCTTCGTTCCCGTGGCATTCAGCACAGTGCCGCAGGAACAGCTTCTTGCCGCCGGCAGCAGCCTCTGGTTTATCGGCCAGAGGGTTCGGACGGACGGTGGCGGCAGCAGGTGCGCGCCATTGCGGATCCAACTGATAGGAAGGGTTCTGCCCGAAGCCGCATAGCGATGCTCCGGCGACGAAGGTCAGAAGGCATGGAGAGAACTTCATCGCTTGCCTCCAAACAATCTCGAAACTCTGCTGCCAAAGCCGGCAAGCTCGTAGCTATATCCGAATCGGATCAGGACAGGATTGCTTTGGTCGGTGAGCCCGAACCCAGTTGAAAAACGTAGGCTGGAGTTATCGGTCATTGCCCAGGAGACGACCGGGGCAATGTAGTGAGCGCTGCCATGAGGGGTAAAGCCGAGGGTGCTGCCGAGGCCCCCGTACATCTCCACTCCGGCAATGAAGTTCTCCCGGCAGAGCCGGCAATCTCCGCTCGATGCAAGCCTTGCCAAAGGCCGGGTGATGCCGAACGCGTAGCCGAATTCCACACCCTCGGCCTCCGACAGGTTCTTTGTCACAATGAAGTTCTCCGAGATATTCCAGTCACGGAAGTCGCTCGAAAGGATTAGCTTGCTTTCCAGTTCATGGGCATGCTCGCCGCGAAGCTCGCGGTTGCTTGAGGTCAGGTCCGGACCGCCACCTTCGATTTCCTTCTGAATGCGACTGGCTTCGTTGACATTCTCGTATTCCAAATACAGCACTGGATTGATCCAATGTTCTCTCCGTAAAGGCTTATAGCGATTTTCAAAGCGCCATCCGGTGAAGACCGTGCTGTCGCCCCAAACCGAACTGCTTTCGAGATAGAGCTCTGAGGTCCATTGAGCCGTAACTCCGTACTCGAGTTCCAGGTAGGGAGCCATGTAGAACCTTTGGCCGCTGCGCGGTATGCCCGTTGTGGTGGAGGTTTCGACCTCAAGGTTTCCCGGCTCTTCCATGTGATGGGTGTAGGTGACAAAGAAGGGGCTCTCCTGCGCGGAACAAATCGGGGTCGCACTGGCTAGGATCATGGCTAGAAAAAAAACTGTTTTTTTCATGTCTAGTTGCAACTGAGTTGCATATATATATACACAAGGTTCATCTTAGGATGAGCCCGCAGGCGGGTCAAGGGTTGGCACGTATTTTCTGTGTCAGGACGATTGCAACGACCTGCAACGGGCTATTCCGGCGAGGTGGCGCGGCACTGGGCGCAGTATCCGCCGACTTCCAGGCGAGAAACGACAATATGAAAGCGGCAGTCACGCTGAATCTGGCCTTTGAGGCGGTCGAACAAGTCACTTTCAAACTCCATAATCTTGCCGCAGCGCAGGCAGGCCATGTGGATGTGATCGCGCTGTGGGCGCCGTTCGTAAAAGTGCTTCTCGCCCTGCATGTGCATCAGATCAAGTTCGTCGATCAGCCCGTGACGCTTGAGCAAATTGAGTGTGCGGTAGACAGTCACCCGGTCAATTCCCGGGTCCAATTTCTGTGCATGACGCAGGATTTGGGCTGCATCCAGGTGCTGTTTGGCGGTTTCGACGACGCTGAGAATGGTCCGCCGTTGATGCGTTAAGCGAACCCCGCGGGAGGCAAGAACCGATTGCAGTCTTCCTGGCGCTTCGGTTTCTGGTAAAGGCATGGTGTGTCCCTTATATGAAACTCGGTTGCAATAGAGTAGCGCAAAGGAACCCCGGCCCGCCAATGGTGAAGCCGAGGATCTGCCTCAGTCAGGGGAGGTTGGTGCCGCCGTACTGGTCGCCGCGCATCTTCATCTTCACGCTGTGCGCCAGCTTCTCAATTTCATCGGCTTTCTTGAGTACGTCTAGCGAAAGGACGTTTTCGTTAGTCTTGTCCACGTAGTTTTTCAACTCGGTAGAGAGTTTTAGCAGCCTCTCAGTATCCCGCTTCAGCTCCGCCTGGCGCTGCTGGTTGGCCTTCTTTTCCATATCGCGGCGCATTTCTGGGGGAATGTTTGGCCCTTCGTTTTGCGAACCGGGTTGCCCTACCCCCGGGATGCTGTGTTGGGGATCGATTTGTGCTGTGACGTCACAGAGCGGACAAGCACACAACGCGAGAAAGAGCGCAATGCATAGGACTCGGTGCACAGTGAACCTCGTTGTACTCAGAATTATATTCGCCTTGCCAAACGGGCGTTCGAAATGACGGTTGCTATAATTCAGGGACTCTATGCTGTTGAACTTCCAGATGAAGCTGCCGACGGAAGCGAGTTTGCCGGCTCTATTGCACGATTGGCGCGAAGACACACTGAACTTCTTTCGCCACGATGCCCCAAAGGTACTCGTAATCATCCTTGGCGCTTATGTCCTCATCAAGCTGGTACGGCGGTTCGCACAGAAAAGTGCAGACCTGCACATCCGGAAACTGCCTCCGGGAATTCGCGTACAGCAGGTTCGAACCGTTACCAGTGTTTTAACCAGTGTTGGGGTCTTAGCCATCGTTTTCGTTGCGGTTTTGATGGTGCTTTCGGTCTTCAACTTCAATCTGGGCCCCATGCTCGCCAGCGCGGGCATAGCCGGACTAGCCATCGGCTTTGGTGCCCAGACGTTGGTGCATGACTTCATCAACGGTTTTTTTATTCTTCTTGAGAACCAATACGACCTTGGCGATGTCATCCGGATCGCGGGCGTGAAGGGCACGGTGGAACGCATGAGCCTGCGCAACACCGTGTTGCGCGACGAGGATGGCACGGTCCATATTGTTCCCAATAGCTCCATTCAGATTGTGTCGAATACCACCCGCGACTGGTCTCAGCAGGCGCTGCGGGTGGTTGTTTCCTATGGAGAATCGAGCGAAAAGATCGTAAGACTCCTTACCGAGGTAAGCGAAGAAGTGCGGCACGATCCGGATTTTTCGGACGACATCGTAAGCGACATTCAGATCCCGGGAATTGACCGCGTGGGCAATGGCGAAGCGGAGTACCTCATGCTCATTAAAACTAGGCCGAATAGACAGTGGGCTGTAGGCCGTGAGCTGCGGCGCCGGATCAAGCAATGCTTCGAGCAGAACCAAGTGCAGACCGCGGGACCGGGGCGCGTCTACGTGGTCGATCAGGGGACGGGGAAAACTTCGTGATCAAGAGCACACCAGTAGGTTACTTCTGGCATTTCGGGCAGTAATGGCTGCTACGCCCCGCGATCACAACGCGCTTAATGGCAGTTGCGCATTTCCGGCACGGCTTAGCTTCACGACCATAGACCCGGTGTTTCAGTTGGAAGAATCCTTCCTCGCCGTCTGAATCCACATAATCAGAAATGCTCGAACCTCCCAGACGGATAGCCTCCCTCAACACCTGCCGCAGCGCTTTATGTAAGCGGCGGAGTTCTTCCGCGGTAAGGGATATGGCCCGGCGGCGAGGGCGCACCCCGGCACGGTACAAGGCCTCATCCGCATAGATATTGCCAACACCGCTAAGCAGCTTTTGATTGAGCAACGCACTTTTGATCGGGGTCTTGCGACCTCGAAACAAAGCCGTGAAATCCGCGTCCGAGATGGTGAGAGGTTCCGACCCTGGGGGAGTAAAGTTCTCCCTTACGGCAAGCCTTCCAAAGCGGCGTGGATCGATAAACCGCAATTCCCTTCCGGAAACAAGTCGCAGGACGGCATGGGTATGTTTGGCAAGTTCGCTTTCTGCCGGGCACACCAGCAGCTGTCCGGTCATGCCCAGATGAACAATCCACTGCGTACCCGCGCCGCCCACGGATGTTTCAGGTTTTCCCAGATCGAAAACGATGTGCTTGCCGGAGCGGCGGACATCGAGAATTTTCTTTGCGTGGAGAGCCTGCTCAATATCGGCGGCTGAGGACTTCAGAGGCTCCGGCTTCGATCCTAACCACACCGACTCGATTACATCGCCGGCGATTCGCTTGGCGAGTCCGCGAGCGATGGTTTCGACCTCGGGAAGCTCAGGCACGAGGGTTCACTGCGCCAATTCATACCCGGCAAAGAAAAAACTGAGTTCGAAGCGTGCAGTATCTTCAGCATCGGAGCCATGAATCGCGTTGTATTCAATGCTGGTTGCCCACTTCTTGCGAATCGTTCCTTCTTCAGCCTGCGCCGGATTGGTTGCACCCATCAGCTTGCGTAGATCGGCGATGGCGTTCTCTTTCTCCAAGGCGAGCACAACAATCGGTCCGCTGGACATGAAGTCGGTCAACGAGTTGAAGAATGATTTATGCGCGTGCACGGCATAGAACTGTTCGGCTTGGTGCTTGGAAATTTCAAGCATCTTCATGGCAATGATACGGAAGCCGTTCTTCTCGAATTGTTCAATGATGTCGCCGATCGCATTGCGCTTGACCGCGTCGGGTTTCACGATGGTAAGTGTGCGTTGCAGAGTTTTCATAATTCGTTCGTTTAAAAGCAAGAATGTCTCAGAATACCTTTGCGCTCTTCGCGGTGCATGCATTCGCCGCATCGGCCGCGAAACGCCATCCTGCGATTACTTCCCCCGCAGGGCGGCTGCTACCGTTTCACCAATTTCCGCTGGGGTTGGGCACACGCGGATTCCCGCAGCCTGCATAGCCTTGATTTTCTCAGACGCCGTCCCCTGACCACCTGAAATGATGGCGCCAGCATGGCCCATGCGGCGTCCGGGAGGAGCTGTCTGCCCGGCGATGAACCCGACGACTGGTTTCTTCATGCGAGCTTTGACGAATTCCGCGGCTGTCTCTTCGGCATTGCCGCCGATTTCGCCGATCATCACGACGGCTTCGGTTTGAGGATCGCGATTGAACAGGTCGAGAGCATCCACAAAATTGGTTCCAATAATTGGGTCACCGCCAATCCCGATCGCAGTGGATTGTCCGATGCCACGGGTTGTCAACTGATGTACCGCTTCATAGGTTAGCGTACCGGAACGCGAGACAATGCCGACATTTCCTTCTTTGTGAATACGTCCTGGCATGATTCCGATCTTGCATTTTCCCGGGGAAATGATCCCCGGGCAATTGGGCCCGATCAGACGTGCCCGGCGCGTCTGCAGGAACTCCCATGCCTTGCCCATGTCGAGGACGGGAATACCTTCCGTAATGCAGATGACCAGCTCGATCTCCGCATCGGCAGCCTCCATGATGGCGTCGGCCGCAAACGGCGGAGGAACAAAAATGACCGAAGCGTCGGCGCCCGTCTTGTCCACGGCTTCCTGCACGGTGTTAAACACCGGCCAGCCTTCATGCGTGGTGCCGCCTTTGCCGGGGGTGACGCCACCGACGATTTTGGTCCCGTATTCAGCGCACGCCTTCGCGTGGAAAGTTCCTTCGCGACCCGTCAGGCCCTGAACAATGACTTTCGTTGATTTATCGACCAGAATGCTCATTAGCTTTCTTCAGACCACCGGGCAAAAGCCCCTAAATTGTTTCTGCCTTTCGGCCAGCCCTACGCTTTGCCCGCCGCGGCGACTACCTTCTCGGCAGCGTCTTTCATGGTGTCAGCCACGATGAAGTTCAGTCCGGACTGCTGCAGAATTTCTCTTCCCTGCTCCACGTTCGTGCCCTCCAACCGCAGCACAACCGGAAGCTGAATACGTGTTTTGTTGGCAGCCTCCACGACTCCTTTTGCCAGCGTGTCCACGCGCAGAATACCGCCAAAAATATTGATCAGCACGGCTTTCACGTTCTTGTCGCTCAGCAGGATTTCAAATGCGTGCGTCACCTGCTCGGCGTTGGCGCCCCCGCCCACATCGAGAAAGTTCGCCGGCATGCCGCCCGCGTGCTTGATGATGTCCATGGTCGCCATCGCGAGACCTGCACCGTTCACCATGCAACCAACGTTTCCGTCGAGCTTGATGTAGTTCAGGCTATACTTCGAGGCTTCGACTTCGAGCGGGTCCTCTTCGGTAACGTCGCGCAGGTCTTTCAGTTCAGGATGCCGGAAGAGCGCGTTGTCATCGACGTTGATCTTTGCGTCGAGCGCGAACAGGCGGCCGTCGCTCGTGGTGATGAAGGGATTGATCTCCATCAGGGACGAGTCAGTCTCTTGGAATGCCCGGTACAGGCCGGTCATAAATTTTACCGCCTGGCCAATCTGCTCAGGTTTGAGTCCCAGTTGAAAGGCAAGCTTGCGCGCCTGGAACGGTTCGAGCCCCATTCCCGGGTCAACGTACTCTTTCAGAATTGCATTCGGGTTTTCCGCTGCGACTTGCTCGATCTCCATGCCGCCGGCCTGGGAGGCCATGAACACAGGTTTCGCCTCGGCGCGGTCGAGCACGATGCCTAGATAAAGTTCCCGCTCGATGGGTAGCGTCTCCTCGATCAGCAAACGACGCACGATGCGTCCTTCCGGACCTGTCTGATGCGTGATCAGCGTCATGCCAAGCATCTTCGAGGCGAGTTCGCCCGCTTCTTCCACTGACTTGGAAATTTTGACCCCGCCGCCCTTGCCCCGTCCGCCGGCATGGATCTGGGCTTTCACGACGGCGCCGCTTGCGCCAGAGTCGAACAGCAACTTGGCCGCAGCCTCGGCTTGCTCGCGGTTCTCGACCATCTCGCCGCGCGGAACCGCGACACCATACTTCTTCAGAACTGCTTTTGCCTGATACTCGTGAATTTTCATCTAGCTGTCGAATTCCCCACAGGGCTTCTGATTGGGTGGGTAGCCCACCCCAGCCCGCTCTTTGACTAGGGTGGAAATCTGCTTGCGGCTATTGCGTGCGTGGCAGCAAACTAATGATTCTATAGAAGAACTCGGGATGAGGCAAAGCCGCGTGTGGGTCGGCGGTAAAAACAAAAGGGTCGGACTGGAAGATCCGACCCACACAAAAATAAGAGCGCACCCGGGGCCCCGGCGCCACAAGGCCGCATGGCAAAGCTATTCTTTCTCCTTCTCCTTCTCGGGGGTTTCGTCCCCGGGAGCGGCCTGGGCTTGCTGCTCAGCCTCGGCAGCTTCCATCGCCTTGCGAGTCTCCTCGGCCTTCTTAGCGCGGGCTTCGGCACGCTTCTGGCGCTTTTCATCGAGCACCTTCTCGCTGCCGAGTAGTTCGATAAACGCCTTGTCAGCGCCGTCGCCCTTCTGCCATACCGTGCGCACAATGCGCGTGTAGCCGCCATTGCGGTCGCCAAAGCGAGGTCCGATGGTATCGAACAACTTCGCGAGCGCCTCGTCGGTCATGACATAAGCAGCAGCCTTACGGCGGGCTGCGAGGTCACCTTTCTTGGCGAGAGTGATCATCTTCTCAACCGAAGGACGCAACGCCTTGGCCTTGGGCACCGTGGTCTCGATGCGCTCTTCGAGAATCAGCGAAGTGACCATGTTGCGCAGCAGCGAACGCCGGTGCGATGTGGTACGTCCGAGTTTGAATCCAGCAACTTTGTGACGCATGGAGAAACCTCAAATTTTCAGTTGTCCCATCCTGGTTCCCTGTCCGAATGCAGCAGCCGATCCTCCCCGGCAACTGCCAACCACAACTGGGAAAAGCGTGGCGCGGAGGTCGTCCGCGCTCGCCCAGCTAGTAGTTATCGTCGGGACCGTAGGCGGACGCTGGGAGCACCTGGTTCGAAGTCGGACCGGGGACAGCGTTCCCGTGTTCGTCGATCTTCATGCCCAGGCTCAGCCCCATCGTTCCCAGAATTTCCTTAATTTCGTTCAGCGACTTGCGGCCGAAATTCTTTGTCTTCAGCATCTCGGCTTCGGTCTTCTGCACCAGCTCGCCAATTGTCTGAATATTCGCATTCTTGAGGCAGTTGTAGCTGCGAACCGAAAGCTCCAGTTCCTCGACCGAGCGGTTCAAGTTCTCATTCTTGATCTCGGGTTTGCGATCTTCGGTGGCGGTGCCGGTATCAATATCCTCTTCGAAGTGGATGAAGATGTTCATGTGATCCTTCAGCAACTTCGCTGCGAGACCGACAGCATCGGCGGGAATGATCGATCCGTTGGTCCAGACTTCCAGCGTGAGCTTGTCGTAGTCGGTGATCTGCCCGAGACGCGCCGCTTCGACCGTGTAATTGCACTTGCGAACCGGCGAGTGGACCGAGTCGATCGGAATGAACCCGATACCGAGGTCCTCGTCGAAATTCTTGTCCGCCGAAACGTAGCCGCGGCCGCGTTTTAAGCGCATTTCCATGTCGAGCCGCCCGCCTTCGCTGACGGTGGCAATGTAGACATCTTTGTCGAGCACTTCAACATCGGCATCGGCTTCGATCATGCCCGAAGTCACGACGCCAGGCTGGTCCGCCCGCAGGTAGATAGCTTTCGGCGCATCCCCACTCAGCTTGAACGGAATCTGCTTCAAGTTCAGGATGATATCGGTCGCATCCTCGACCACGCCGGGAATGGACTGGAATTCGTGCAGCACGCCTTCGATCTTCACCGCAGTGACGGCTGCGCCTTCGATGGAGCTCAACAGCACGCGGCGAAGAGCGTTGCCGATGGTGGTACCAAAGCCACGCTCAAACGGCTGCGCCCAAAAGATTCCGTACTTGTCAGTGAGGGTTGAAGTATCGACGGCGAGACGTTTTGGTTTTTGAAAACCCTTCCACAGCATTTTGTTTCTCCTCTCGGCCAATTGGCTCAAGGCTGACTCTCTCAGTGGTCCGACTGAGGTCAATGTCAGCCAAGGCTGCTCTGGCACGAAAAGTGGACCGGAAAAACCGATACTGTTCCTGGGCAAATCGATCCCGCCCAGAACCTGCAGCTACTTGCTATAAAGCTCGACGATCAACTGCTCGTTGACCGGCAACTGAATGTCTTCGCGCTTGGGTAATGCCAGGACTTTGCCGCGATAGTTGTCGCGGTCGATCTCAAGCCAAGTGGGCGCAGTACCGTGCGCGGCAAATTCCTTTGCCAGCTCAAGAACTGGCAGCTTACGGCTAGCCTCGCGGATCGTGATCTCGTCGCCCACGTTCACCTGGAACGAAGGAATGTTCACTTTGCGTCCGTTGACGGCCACGTGTCCGTGACGAACGAGCTGCCGGGCCTGACGACGCGACACTCCGAATCCAAGGCGGTAGATTACTGTGTCGAGACGGCGCTCCAGTTGCTGCAAGAGCATTTCGCCGGTGACGCCTTTTGAGCGCGCTGCCTTCTCGAAGTAATTACGGAACTGATTTTCCTGGGTGAAGTAGATGCGCTTGGCTTTCTGCTTCTCGCGGAGCTGCAGGCCATAGCCCACAACCTTTGCCTTGCGATCTTTGCCGTGCTGGCCGGGAGCGAAATTGCGCTTTTCGACCGGACACTTATCGGTAAAACATTTGGGGCCTTTGAGGAATAACTTCATGCCCTCGCGGCGGCATAAACGACACACTGCATCTTTGTAACGTGCCAAGTTTTCTTCTCCTAATTGCTTTTCACGTCCAGTTTACGGGTCTGGCTCAACCCTTCGTCCTGGACAAACCCTCTGTGACTGTGGTCCGACTACCCACCAGCCACCAAACAACCATTACACCCTGCGCCTTTTTGGCGGACGGCATCCGTTGTGCGGAATCGGCGTGACGTCCTTGATCGCCCGAACTTCAATACCCGCGGCCTGGAGCGCTCGAATGGCCGATTCACGGCCTGAACCCGGGCCGCTGACACGTACCTCTACGCTGCGGACACCGTGATCACGGGCCATGTTGGCGGCGTTCATCGCGGCCTGCTGCGCAGCAAACGGCGTGCCTTTACGCGACCCGCGGAATCCGAGCGATCCCGAACTCTTCCAGGAGAGCACGTTGCCCGCCTGATCGGAAATGGTCACGATCGTGTTGTTAAAGGATGCCTGAATGTGCACCACGCCAAAAGAAACGTGCTTGCGTTCCTTCTTTTTGAAGGTTTTTTTCTTGCCCTTCTTCTCCGGGGCGGCTGCGCTGCCTGCTGCTGCTGGTTTTGCCATATATTCAGTTTTCCAGTGGCCTGTGGCCAGTTCTCAGTATGCTCCTGCCGGCGGCCATGCCTGCTGGCGATGGACCACGAACAACTAGCAACTAGGTTTTTGCTGAAGCCTTCTTTTTGTTCGCGACTGTGCCTTTGCGTGGACCCTTGCGGGTACGCGCATTCGTGTGCGTACGCTGTCCCCGGACCGGCAGATTCCGCCGGTGGCGGTTCCCGCGATAGGAGCCGATTTCGATAAGCCGCTTGATACTCATCGAAACTTCCTTACGCAGATCGCCTTCGACCAGTCCTTCGTTCTCGATGACCTGGCGGATGCGGTTGACCTCGTCCTCGCCCAAATCCTGGATCTTCTTCATCGGATCCACGTTGGCTTCTTCGAGGATGCGGGTCGAGCGCGAAACACCGATTCCGTAGATGTAGGTGAGCGCGATAAACGACCGCTTGTGCCGCGGAAGATCGACGCCTGCAATTCGTGCCATAAAATCCTGACCTCAGCGGCTCAAGCCGCAGTGTTTCATTCTGGTTTGGGCGCGATCAAAGTCGTGCCTTCCCCGTGGTTGTTTGGGAGCTACTATCCCTGCCGCTGTTTGTGTTTTGAGTTCTCGCAGATCACTCGCACCACGCCCTTGCGGTGGATAATCTTGCACTTATCGCAAATTTTCTTAACAGAAGCCCGTACCTTCATAAACCTTATCCCAATCGTTCCTGGCCCCTCGCTAGTCCTGGCGAGTGGCTAGGAGCCTATTTATACCGATAAACAATCCGTCCGCGATTCAAATCGTACGGTGAGAGCTCGACAGCCACCTTGTCTCCCGGCAGGATGCGGATAAAATTCTTGCGCATTTTGCCAGAAACGTGCGCCAAGACCTGGTGCTTATTTTCCAGTTCCACCTTGAACATGGCATTGGGCAGCGGCTCAACAACCGTTGCCATCACTTCGATCGCGTCCTCTTTGCTCATCGACTCCTTAAGTCAAGCTTGGAGCGTTCGGCAACGAGCTGCGAGCAACCTGTCTCATCGGATCGCTCACTACCCAGAGCTCGCTCGGAGCTTATTGCGTCAATATCAGCGGGCCATTTCTTGTCACTGCCACGCAGTGTTCAAAATGCGCGCTGCAACTGCCGTCCAATGTGACGGCCGTCCATTTATCTTCCAAGACCCGCGCTTCCGGACCCCCGGAATTCACCATGGGCTCGATTGCCAGCACCATGCCTTCACGCAGCCTCATATCGGCGCCACGCGACCGGAAATTCGGAACCTGAGGCTCTTCATGCAGCTTGGTTCCTATGCCGTGGCCCACAAATTCCCGCACCACGCTGAAGCCATTGGCTTCAACAAACTCTTGAACAGCGCCGCCTATGTCGCTGACCGTATTCCCGATCTTTACTTGCTCAATCGCCTTGTAGAGCGATTGCTCGGTCACGTCCATCAGGCGCTTGCGCTCGGGAGAAACCGAATCGCCGACTGCTGCCGTGATCGCTGCGTCCCCGTAATAACCGTCGAGTACCACACCACAGTCGATCGAGACAATGTCCCCTGATTTCAAAACCCGCTTCGCCGAAGGAATCCCGTGCACAATCTCGTCGTTAATCGACGTGCACAGAACACAGGGGTAACCGTAATATCCCTTGAAGGCCGGCTTTGCTCCGGATTCCTTGATCCGGCGCTCCGCAAGCTTTTCGAGGTCCATCGTGCTGACGCCCGGCGCAACCATTTCGCGAAGTTCATCGAGCACTTGACGCACGATGTGGCCGCTGCGCCGCATTTTGTCGATTTCCGACTGCGACTTGCAGACAATGGCCATTCTCGTCTAACTGCTCCCTGCTGCTCCCTGCGCGTTCCGGTCGATCGCTTCTATCAGCGCCCCGGTCACTTGATCGACCGGGAGGTCTCCGTTAACCTCAACCACCCGATCCATCTGGCCATAGTGCTCAGCTACCGGCTTTGTCTGACGCTCATAGGCGTCGAGGCGTTCCCGTATGACCTCCTCGCGGTCATCATCGCGGGTGACCAGCTTGGAGCCGTCAACATCACAGATTTCGTCAACAAGCGGCGGCTGGGAATGGACGTTGTAGATCCGCCCACAGGTGGGACAAGTCCTGCGTCCAGTGATCCGGAGCAACAA